>JAYSRA010000030.1:0-45706 GCA_043721275.1 Burkholderiales bacterium | reverse complement strand
TCAGTCACCCGCAGGCCGCAGGCGGGGCAGGCAATGTTTGATTCGATGGTGGCCATATCGGTCGCGGCAAAGGACGTGTTCGCCAACATAGGCGCACCGCGCAGCCCAAGGGCGTACCGGGTGAGCACAAGTCCGTCGTTTTGGAGGGTGGAGCCGCCATCGTCAAACGGGCAGACTTGGGCATGTATCGGTGCCGTGAAAAGCGCAGCAAGCAGCGCGAACGCGGCTGCGGTTTGCTGGAACCGTGGAGGCATGTCTGAACCCTCGATTGAATTAAATTGGCCAGACAAGGATAGCGGGCTTTTGGCGTGCGGACAAGGCGCAGGTATGGGGCGACGCCAAGTCGTCGCCTATGGAGGAGGAAGGGCCGCCGTCGCCTACGGGGGACGTGCCACTTATGTGGCGCGTACAACAGAACGCCCTAGCTCATATGCTGACCGCCGTTAATGGCGATATTGGCACCGGTCAAAAACGCCGCTTCGTCACTTGACAGGTAAGCCACCAGACCGGCCACCTCTTCCGGCTTGCCCAGACGGCCCATCGGGATTTGCGGGATGATTTTGCTTTCCAGCACGTCGGTGGGGATGGCCATGACCATCTTGGTGCCGATGTAGCCCGGCGAGATGGTGTTGACCGTCACACCTTTGCGCGCAACTTCCAGTGCTAAGGCCTTGGTGAAGCCGTGCATACCGGCCTTCGCGGCTGAATAGTTGGTCTGACCGAACGCGCCTTTTTGGCCGTTGACTGAGGAGATATTCACGATGCGACCCCAGCCACGCTCCAGCATGCCGTCGCACACTTGCTTGGTCATGTTGAAGGTGGAATCGAGGTTGGTCGCAACCACCGCATCCCAGTTGATTTTGTCCATTTTTTTAAACGTCATGTCGCGCGTAATGCCCGCGTTATTCACCAACACATCAACCGGACCGACCTCTTTAACCACCAGCGCAACACAGGCCGTTGCCGAGTCGTAATCTGCAACGTCGCAGGCGTAAGCGCGAAACGCATAGCCCATTTTGTTCATCGAATCGAGCCACTCTTTCCACGTTTTGTTGCCGGGTGAGTATGTCGTGACGACTTGATAACCGAGGGCTGCCATCTTGATGCAAATTGCTTCGCCCAAACCGCCCATTCCACCTGTGATGAGTGCTACGCGTGCCATGATTGTTTCTCCTTTTTATTAACTCAAAAAACTACATTTTTTCTAAAACATACGTGCCGGGTGCTGCACCCAGCTTCGATTTTGTTTGCTTCTTCGCCGCCACTTTTTTGCCGGAACGCGCAGCGAGCCACGCGTACCAATGCGGCCACCAGCTACCCGGTGTTTCTTTCGATTTGGCGTCCCATGCTTCGGGCGACGCGGCGGGCCAGTTACCGCTCCAATAGCTGCGTTTTTTCGGCCCCGGCGGATTGACGACACCCGCGATATGCCCCGATGCGCCGAGCACGAATTCCACCTCGCCGCCCCACAATTCAGCCGAAGCAAATGCACTCTTCCAAGGCACGATGTGATCCTCGCGCGAGCAGTAAACGTAGGTTGCAATATCCACCGCCGACACATCAATCGGCTCGCCCATCATCTCCAACGCATCAGGCTCAATCAACTTGTTGTCGAGATAAAAATTGCGCAGGTAATACAAGTACATCGGGCCGGGCAGATTAGTTGAATCACCGTTCCAATACAGCAGATCAAACGCCGGAGGATCTTGCCCTTTGAGGTAGTTATTGACCACGTAGTTCCAGATCAAATCGTTCGCCCGCAATGAGGCAAACGACTGCGCCAACTCCGAGCCTTTCATCAAGCCTTTGGTGCCGTCTTCGCCCAACGTTTGCACGCGCAATTGATACGTGCTCTCGCCCAAATACGCCTTAATGTCACCGGGCTCATCGAAGTCAAGTAGCGTCGTCAAATACGTCGCGCTCTCAACAAAATCATCAAGCTCGCCACGCGCTGCAAGCACCGCTAGCGCACAAGAAAGTATGGTGCCGCCGACACAAAAACCGAGCGCGTTGATCGTCTCAACATTAGCGTGATCGCGCACTTCGTCAATCGCTGTGAGCACGCCTTGTTCGAGGTAGTCTTCCCAGGTCAGCGTCTTCAATTCCTCGGGCACATTTCGCCACGACACGAGGTACACATCAAAGCCTTCAGCCACCGCATGCGCGACAAATGAGTTCTCCGGTTTGAGATCCAGAATGTAGAACTTGTTGATGCACGGTGGCACGATCAACAGCGGTCGCTGATGCACCGTTTTTTGCGTGGGCGTGTAGTGCAGCAACTCAATCAAATCATTGCGAAACACTACCTGTCCCGGCGTGGTGGCAAGGTTCTCACCGACCTTAAACACTGTCTCATCGGTCATCGCAATGTGGCCTTGCTCGATGTCGTGTTGCAGGTTCTCCATGCCGTGCTTGAGGCTTTCGCCGTGCGTTTCAACGGCCTTGGCGATAGCGTCCGGGTTGGTCAAAAAGAAATTGCTCGGCGCGGTTGCATCCAGCAATTGTTCGAGAAAAAACTTGGCGCGATGCCGTTCACGATCATCAAGCTCGGCATGGGTTACGAGATCGCGCCAGAACGCGGCGGTGCGCAAATACTGATTGCGCGTTTCTAGAAAAAAAGCCTGTGACTCCCACGCCGAAGAACGAAAACGACGATCTAATGCGGCCAGCGCTTTCATGTCCACTTCGGGCGAAAACCATTTGCTGACCGCCGCCTGCATCATCTCCGGCTTAACAGCGGGCAGCCACCACCAGCCGGCCTCAGGAGCGGCTATTGCTGACATCGGCATGGCAGGCATGGTTGCCAACCCTTCAAAACTTGGCATGCCGGGCATTGCTGGCATCTGTGGCATGTGTGGCATAGCAAAGCCCGCAGCGCCCGACGTGGTGTTCGCCGCGTTGCTAGCGCCCAAAGCTTGCGCCCATGCGCCGCTGAAAAGCGACTGCAGGCTGGGCGGAATATGCGTCCCGTTACTCATTGCCATGCTCCTCCTAGATTCACTCTCGTTTTCTTCAACCAATGTAGCCCATCGCGCGATGGGTTGGCAACGGGGCTAGCGCTTAGTGTCTGCAGATTGGTGCAAAGTATCATCCATGCTGCGCAAGTTGTATGAAAGCGAACCGGTGATGATCATTGTGGCAATTGGCTGGCTGTACGTGGTGATGATGATTGCAGCGGTGTCAGACACCCTGCTGACCGGCGTGCTTCGTCTGCTATTTTTAGGCGTTTTACCGGTCGGGTTGTTGCTTTGGATCAAGCTGAAAAGCTTTCGCGCGCGAGCGGAGGCGGCTGCAGAGGAAAATTCGGAGTCGTAGCGACTCCGCCGCTCCTACGGGAAAATTGATTTAGTGCGCATGCCCCGCATCAAGCAACGTGTGCGTGAGCAGCACCGTGCCTACGCCCAAACCAATCATCAGCATTTGCTGAAGCGTGTCCTTGATCGAGAATTTGCGATGCAGCGTCGGGATCAGGTCAGCCACGGCCACATAAAGCATTGACGCCGCCGCAAACGCCAGCACCGGCGTCACGTAGGCCTGCGCACTCGCCAGCGCAAAGTACGCGATCACGCCGCCCACCACCATCGCAAGGCTTGAAATCATGTTGTAAATGAAAGCCTTTTTGCGCGTGTAACCTGAATGCAGCAACACAAAAAAGTCGCTCACTTCCTGCGGCACCTCGTGCGCAATGATGGCAAGCGAGGTGACCACGCCAAGGTTGAAATCCGCCATAAACGCCGCAGCGATCACCACGCCATCGGTCGCGTTGTGTAATGAATCCCCCACCAACACCATCAGACCCGATCTCCCGCCATCATTGCCGTGATGGTGACCATGATGATGCCCAGCATTGCCTCCTGGTTGTAAATCACCGTGCGAATGGCGCCAGATCACGAGCTTTTCCAGAAAGAAGAAGAACAGCATGCCCGCCAGCACCCACTTCATCAACGAGCCCGGATCAACGCCCTCCGACAACGCGTGTGGCAAGATGTCCAGAAACACCACGGCCAACATCGCGCCGACAGCAAAAGCAACCCAACGCTCAACCGACGACAATTTGGCGTAAAGCGCAAACGCAGCGACGCCGCACGAGGCAACGCCGCCCAAAAAGGCGGCAGTAATGATGGCAAGTAAGGTCAAGGCAGTTCACGTCTCAAGATTGGCTGCTGGTATTTTGCAACAAAATTGCATATCGACCTCGTAAATCTGCCGCACAGGCGACGCGTAGGCCGGACACACCGCGTGGCACCCGAGGCTCTCCAGCTTGCCGAACCCTCCACCGAAGCGCACAATCGTCGCGCTACACGCCCATGGGTGACAAATGGAGTCAACGCGATGGACACCGATAACCGCGAGCTTAAACATGACGATTCGCTGCGCTGGCAGCAAGTGCAAAGCGAGGAGCGCGTCGCGCTTGGGCTAGCGGCGGTGGGCGGCAGCGTTGGCCCGCAGCGCGTCATCGCTGGGCTCGCGCTGTCTGGCGGTGGCATTCGCAGCGCCACTTTCTGCTTGGGTGTCATTCAAGCGTTGGCCGCGTCGCGCAAGCTGTCCCGATTTGATTATTTATCCACGGTGTCGGGTGGCGGCTACATCGGCAGTTGGCTGTCAGCTTTCATCAAGCGTCGCGCCAATCAAAGCATTGATGAGGCCGAGCGACTGCTTGCGCATCCGGCAACCACGGGCGACAGCAAACGCGCGGCCACTCGCGTGGATATTTCGTCTGAAGACCCCGCCATTCAGTGGCTGCGCAGCTACAGCAATTACCTAACGCCGCGCGTTGGATTTGCAGGTGTTGACACGTGGACGGCGATTTCAACATATCTTCGAAATCTCACCCTAAATTGGCTGGTGCTGTTGCCGCTGGCAGTGAGCGCCATTCTCGCGCTCGCATTGGTGCTGCCCTTGAGCCAAGTGCTGCAACGCGCGGGCGGGTGGCTGCTGGTGGCCGCGTTTGGCGCAATCAGTGGCGTCGCGTTTGCGATTGGCCGCGGCATTGACTTGCCTCGGGCAAACGTCAAACCTTCCACGTTTCGTGAGCCGTCGAGCATCGTGCTGTGGTGTGGCGCGGGCACTCTGCTCGCGGCGTGGCTGGCGGCGTTGGGTTTGGGCGCAATCGAGGCGCGCTGGCACCAGCGCGACGCGCTCACGTGGCTGTTGTGGGTGGCCGCGGCGATGGCCGCCAACATCGCCGCGTGGAGCATCGCAGGCAGCGTGCGCCGTGCTGGTCGCATTGACGGCAAACCACCAGCGCTCAAAACGCCGGATTTTGAATCGGGTGCCAGCCTTGAGCATCAGCCGTTGCAGTGGATCGTCATCAGCGTATTGCCGGGCGTGATGGTCGGTGTGATGAGCAAACTTTGGGCCGACGCTAGAACACGTTGGGTCGACACATTCGAATGGCTTGGGCTTGCACCAACCGCGTTTGATGTGGTGATTGGCATGCCGGTGATGATGCTGCTGATTGCCAACGCGGTGCTACTGTTTATCGGCATGGCCAAGCGGCGCATGTCGGAGACTGATCGCGAATGGCTGGGCCGCTTAGGCGCGATACTTTTTTTGCTGGGTATTGCATGGTTACTCGCGTTCGCCATGCTGTGGCTAGGTGCGGTGATGGTGCCGCTATTCAAGGCGGGCTCGCACTGGTGGGTGGGTGTGGGCGCGGGCGCGTGGTTGCTGCAAACGGTGGTCGCGGTGGTGCTCGGAAAGGGCGCTTTGACTGGCGCAAGCAACGGCAAAAGCAAACCGAAAATTGAGGCGTTGATTGCGCTCACGCCGTACTTTTTTTTCGCTGGTTTGGTGGCGCTCATTGGCTGGGCAAGCCTCAACGTTTTGGCGTGGGGTCACGGTTTTTTGCCCTACACCGATAGCGGCGAGTTATCAGTCAAGGCTGCCATCAATGACGCCACCGGGGCCACGCTCGCGCTACTCAACGCTGTGGGCAGTTTTTGGCTCGCTGCGTACGCGTCGGCGATGCTGGCGGTTGCGCTTTTCATGTCGTGGCGCGTCGACGTTAATCTGTTTTCTTACAACCGTTTTTACGGCAATCGGCTGGCGCGTGCGTACCTTGGCGCGGCGCGCGAACGAAATCTTGCCGACACCCGGCAAGCGCATCCGTTTACCAATTTTGATCCTGATGACGACGTAACGATGGCGAGCATGGCAAATCACCAGGATGGCAAACCGATTGCGGTGCAGCGCCCTTTGCACATTATCAACACTGCACTCAATCTCACCGGCTCACCCGAACTGGCGTGGCAGTCACGCAAATCCGCGTCGTTCACGTTCACGCCGCTGCACTGCGGATTTGCTCTACCGCGCTCTGCGACTTTGGCCGGTGTGACGCCGCTCGAGGCCATCGAGGGCTACCGCCGCAGCTTTGAATACGGCTCAGTGACGCCGACCCGAGACGCGGCCACCGCGAGCGGCGAAATCAACGATGGCGTTACCTTAAGCATGGCGTTTCCAACCTCGGGCGCGGCGGCCAGTCCGAATATGGGGTCGCATTCGAGCCCGGCGCTCGCCATGCTGCTCACGCTGTTTAACGTTCGCTTGGGCCGCTGGTTCGGCAATCCGCGTGACAGCGCAGGCGCATGGCGTAAACGCACGCCGAACTTGTCGCTGCAACCGCTGCTGAGCGAGCTTTTAGGCAGTGCCGATTTTCGCAAACCGTGGCTGTATTTAAGTGATGGCGGTCACTTTGAAAACTTGGGCATTTACGAATTAGTGCGCCGACGCGTGCCGCTGATCGTCGCGATTGATGCGGCGCAAGACGAGCAGTACACCTTCACCGATCTGGCCAATGCGATTCGTTTGTGCAGCACTGATTTTGGTGTGACCATCACGATCACCGACCCGTTGCAGGCGCTTCGCCCGTCAGCGGACACACGCATCAGCGAACGCGACTACCTGTTCGGCAGCGTCAACTATCCGGTACACAATGATGAGGCCGCGTTCACCGGCACGTTGCTGTTTGTCAAGCCGGTGTTGCTCGCTGATTTGCCGGCCGACGTGTTTGAATATGCGCAACGCGGCAGTGGATTTCCGCAGGAAACCACCGGCGACCAGTGGTTTTCGGAGGCGCAGTTTGAAAGCTACCGTCACTTGGGCGAAATCATTGCTGGGCGGCTGTGTCGCGACCCGAAATTCACGGCGCTTTTCTAGTTGCATCGCTGGCCGCAAAGTCCTCGCAACGTCACGTGCTCGCATGCAGTTCGTAGAAGCGCACAACATCTGCAATAATGCCATCAGCATACCGGGGGCCTCACGCGCGTCGCACTACGCGATACGCACCGTGAGTCGGTTGTGATCCACGTCGCGCTTATCTAGCTACAAGGCTCGGACGGCGCAATAAGCGAATCACCTTGACTGACCGCGCAACAAAGGACAGCCATGGGCGCAATTCAGACCACTTGGCGAGCGATTACCGCGCGTGCGATTGCGCTATGGCGCATGGCGCGCGCGACCGCGCGAACGCGTGGCGATCAAGCAAGCGATTTAGGAAAGCTTGGCGTGCTGCCAACGCGACAGGTGACGGTGGTGATACCGGCGCTCAACGAGGCCGCGAGAATCGCTGAGGTGGTGGCCTATGCGCTCGCCGACCCGGCCACGGCTGAGGTGATTGTGGTGGACGACAGCTCCCTTGACGACACCGCCCGGCTCGCTGCCGCTGCCGGTGCTCGCGTGATTACCAGCACCATGCTTGGCAAAGGCCGCTCGATGCTTGATGGATTGCAGGTCGCCGCGCACGATTTGATTGCGTATCTCGACGGCGACTTATCGGGACTGCGACCCAACATCATCAGCGATTTGACGACACCGCTCGCGCAGGATCGCGCCGATTTTGTGAAGGCGAGTTTCGGCCGCGGCGGCGGGCGCGTGACCGAACTCACGGCTAAACCGATGCTGAAGCTTTTTTTTCCAGAACTGAGTGAATTCACTCAGCCGCTAGGTGGCATCATCGCGGCGCGTAAATCGCTGTTGCAGACGCTCACGTTTGAGGACGGTTACGGCGTGGACGTGGGGCTGCTGATCGATACGCATCGCGCCGGCGCGCGTCTGCTGCAAGTTGAAATTGGCGCGCTCGAACATGAGAGCCAATCGCTTGGAAACTTGAGCTTGATGGCGCAAGAAGTAGGCCGCGTTATTTTTGATCGCGCTAAACAAGCGGGGCGTTTATCGGTTGAACAGATTCTGTCGGTCTACGAAATTGAGCGGCAGAATCAAGCCGATATTGATTGCGTGCTCGACAAACTTAAAGGCCACGACAAGCTGGTGCTGCTCAGCATCGACGGCGCGCTGACCGAGGGCGGCAGCTACCTGCGTGAGATGGCGCAGGCCACCGGCCGTGGTGACAAATTGGCCGCGCTGTTGGCGAGCGCACCCACCGATATGGCCGCGCGCGCGCAAGCGATTGCGCAACTGTTTCGCTTCGTTCACAAACGCGAGTTTGAGGCGGCTGCGAATGCGGTGCCGCTTCGCCCAGAGATCATCGAAACGGTGAACTGGTTGCGCCGCTTCGGCTATGCGGTGGGCGTGATTGGTGACGGCTATTTTGTGGCCGCAGAAATTATTCGGCGGCGCGTGTTTGCCGATGTCGCGCTGGCCAACACCATGCAGTTTGAAGGTGACGTGTGTCAGGGCGAGATGCGCATTAACCGGGCGTTTGCGCCTAGCGCGTCGACTGCATCGGACGCGCAATCGGGGCACCGTTTGAGTCATGCACTGCGCTACATCCGCGACCACAAGCACGACGCACCGCTACAACACATTATCGTGGTGGGCGGCAGCGCCGACGGTGCGTTGTTGCAAGATGCCGATTACGCGTTTGCGCTGGAGCCGCTGGTTTCAGACCAGAGCGCTACACGCGGCGTCATTGCACTTTCGCACTTTTCAGAGATCAAGGCGTACGTGCAAATGATCGAATCAGAGCGTGATGCGGATGCAGTGGTTGCGTAATCCACGTCGCTTATCGTTTATCCCGGTGCGACCGGTCGCGATGCGCTGTTAGACTTTTACGGATAAAGCGCGCGACCGTGACGCCGTCACGACTCAAGCTGCGCAAAATCAATAAGGAGCCCCTGATGACGCACCGCTTTCGCAAAGGATTAACCGTTGCAATCACCGCGCTGGTTGCCGCGAGCGCCTTGGCGCAATATCCCAATCGCCCCGTGACAGTGCTGGTGCCGTGGGGCGCAGGCGGTGGCACCGACTACCACGCGCGAACCATGGCGGCCTTGCTTGAGAAGGAATTGAAGCAGCCGTTCACCGTGGTCAACCGCACCGGCGGATCGGGTGTCGTCGGGCACAGCGCGATTGCCGAGGCCGCGGCGGACGGCTACACCATTGGCACCGTGACGGTTGAGATCAACATGATGCATTGGATGGGTTTAACCAAATTAACGCACGTCGATTACACGCCGATTGGACTCCTGAATTTCGTCCCGGCGGGCGTTGAAGTGGCGGGCGACAGCAAATATAAAACGCTTAAAGACGTGCTCGATGACGCCAAGGCCAACCCCGGTAAATTAAAGGCATCGGGCACCGGTCAGGGCGGCATTTGGCACTTGGCGCTGGCGGGCATGTTGCTCAAAGCGGGATTAAAGGCGGATCAGATCGGATGGATTCCATCGGACGGTGCCGCCTCCGGTTTGAAGGAGCTGGTGGCGGGTTCGATTCAGGTATCTACCGTGGCGCCGGCGGAGGCCTCCACGCTCATCAAAAGCGGCAAGGTTCGGCTGTTGGCGTCGATGACGCCGCAGCGCATTCCGGCATTTCCCGATACACCGACGCTCAAGGAGCAAGGGCTTGATTGGGAACTGCAATCATTCATTTCGCTGATGGGGCCGAAGGGCATGCCAAAAGAAGCGGTCGCCACGCTCGAAGCCGCGATGAAAAAAGTGATTGCCAGCCCCGAATGGAAAACCGCACTCGATGCACGCGGCTTTGGCATCAATCAAATGAGTGCCGCTGAATTAGGCGCATTTGCAGCGAAATCAAACACCGAATTGGGCGCGGTGATGAAGGCCATTGGCATCGCAAAATAGCGTGCTCCGCGACCAACAGCTTTTGCCATTGCTCGGCTGAACGCCTTATTTCAATTGGGCTGGCATCGGTTATTAGTCTATTTAGTCGTAAGTCGATATACGCCGATTTACGGCGCTAGCCTTGGTTAAGACGCCGTTCTAAGCCAAAGCTGCTAGCTCTCAGCGGCGGCGCGCGCTGCTCCGTGCAGCGCGTTTAACTGATGCCGCTGCGGCCTGCGCGCCCTCGGTCACCGTCTTGCTGGCCGACTCGCTCATCTTGTTGAAAGACGCGTAAGCATCGCGTTGCATTTCCATGGTTTTGATCGACATTTCAAGGCCGGACAGTGACAGTTTCATCCACGCCTCCACGGCGCGCAGGTCTTGAATGCGGCGATCAATTTCTACCGGATCAAGCGCCTTCATAAACTGCTTTGGATCAAACGCGCCTGCGCCGCCCGAGCCCATGCCTGCCACGCCCGCCATGCCAGGCATGCCCGGAACAGCGCCCATCATGCCCGCAAACGGGTTCATCGCCGCCGGACTACTCAACATTTTCTGCATCGATTCGGCCCATGCGGCCCACGGCTCGTTGGGGGTATTGCTCATGCGCTTCTCCTCGGGGATTGGTAAATCGGCACAACTGCTAGCATCAAGTCAAGTCTACTCGTGAAGCGCGCCCAACCGTGGGAAAGATCATTTTTTGGATCGTTGTTTTCTTTCTGGTGCTGCTCGCGCTGCGCTTGGTGTCGGTTCACAAAACCCGCGCTGACGCCAAAGAGCGCCGCGATGAAGAGGACGCGAAACAGCATGGCGCCACCGCCAAACGCGACAACACGCCCGCCCAGGACTCGATGATCAAATGCACGCGCTGCGGCGTGTTTGTGCCCAAGGCAACGACCGTCATGACCCGCACCGGCCTCGCCTGCAACGACGAGGCGTGTGGCCATCGACGCTAACGACGCGAAAGCCGTGAGAGCCGCAAGGCGCACCCGACCTTCGATGCGCGCCGTGGGTGCCTCGGGTGGCACGTCCGGCGGCGCGGCCGGCATCTCGGGCACCGCGCTGCGCCTGCTGCGATTGCTGGCGTTTTATCGCTGCGTGGCCGCCGTGGCGCTGGCGCTAGCCAGCGGTAGCGTGCAGCTAAGCTCAGTCACTTATGCCGCCGCGTTTGCCTACTCGGCGTGGGCGTTGGTCAGCGTTTTTACGCTTGGCCGATTCAAAGGCGGCATGTCCGGCTTGTTGTTGGCGCAGCTCGCCACTGACCTGTTATTCATCGTTGTAATCTTTGTTGATTCGCAAAGCGCGGCCACCAATTACGCAACTTATCTGTACCCGATTCTCGCCGCGCACGGCTGGTTCATGCGCGACCGCATGGCCTTCGCGCATGCGGCGCTGGCAACCATCGTGTTGCTGCTCGCTGAGCTCTTGATGCGCTCGGGCAGCGTGCAGGCCATCACGCAATCAGCGTTGGTCGGCACCGGCTATTTTTTGCTCACCGCGATTGGCATCGTGCTCGGTCGCAGCGCTGAAGAATCGGAGCTTAAAGTGGTGTCGCGCACCGCCGACGTGCGCCGGCTTGCGCACATCAATCAAGTGGTGATCAGCGAGCTTGATGACGGCGTGCTCGTGGTCGGCGCGATGGGCCAGATTGTGATGGCCAATCCACAAGCCACGCGCTGGCTTGGCGGCGACGAAGCGCTGATGCGCGCGGACACGATGCTCGCCGATCTGTCGGCTGATTTGCATATGCGCTGGCAAGCGTTTTTCATGAGCAACATCACGCTCGACAATTCGCCGATTCGCACCCGCGACGGTTCACGATTGTTGTCGCCGCGCATGATGCCGGTTGACCTGGAGCAGCGCGCGGGCACGCTGATTTTTCTGGAGGATATTGAACAAGCCGAAGCGCAGGCGCAGCAGATTAAGCTAGCTGCATTGGGGCGATTGTCAGCGAGCATCGCGCACGAAATCAGAAACCCACTGTCGGCCATCAAGCAGGCCGCGCAGCTGATTGGCGAAGAAGTCAATCACAGCACCGAGGCACGCGCCCTCACCCTGATGATTGACAAAAACGTGGATCGCATTGATCGCATCGTGCGTGACGTGTCGTTGCTAGGCAGGCGGGACCGCGGCCACCCCGCGCCGCTTGAAGTTGAACAGGCCGTGACCGAATTAACCGACGAATTGTGCACCACGCTTAACGCGCCGCGGAGCGCGTTTCGTTTGGCGCTTTCGGGCGCACAAATGATCTACGTTGACCGCAGTCACTTCGACGAAATGATGGTCAATCTCATGGCCAACGCATGGCGACATTCGTCAAAAGGCAATGACAGCGTGAGCGTGACTGTCAGCATTAACGACGAAATGCAGCGCGCGATCGTCAGCGTGATTGACGACGGCGCGGGCGTAAATGACGAGATCGCGGATCGCATTTTCGAGCCGTTTTTCAGCGGCAGCGGCAGCACTGGTTTGGGCCTTTATCTGGTGCGCGAACTGGCGCTCGCTAACGGTGGCAGCGTGCGCCTGGGCGCATCACAACACGGCGCACGTTTTGTGCTCGAATTGCCGCTGCTGCCCAAGCAGCAAAAAAGCGTAACCTCGCCGTAAAGCTAAACAACTAAGCATCATCATGGCAAAAAAACTCGAAGCAACCTCCCGTGTTTTAGTCGTTGACGACGAGCCGGATCTGCTCACGCTGATGCAATTGACGCTGACCAAGCTTGGGCTTGAAGTGGTCACCGCCGATTCGCGGCAAAGTGCTATTGAAGCGCTCGACCGGCAGTCGTACGCGCTCTGCCTCACCGACATGCAGCTCGGCGACGGCACCGGGCTTGACGTGCTCGCCGCTATTGCCGAGCGCGGGCTCGATTTGCCGTGCGCCGTAATCACTGCGTTCGGCAATGCCGACAACGCCGTGGCCGCGCTCAAAGCTGGCGCGTTTGATTACCTTGCCAAACCGGTGTCGCTCGACCAACTACGCACACTCGTCAAATCGGCCATCAAGCTGCCTGAAAAGCGCCTTGCGTCAGCGGCGGCAGCCGCCAGCGCCGGTGCCGCAGCAGCGACGGCCGCGCCGGTATTGGTCGGCGAATCGGCAACCATTGAGGCGCTGCGCGTGTTGCTTAACAAGCTCGCCAATACCATCACGGCCGTTCATGTGTGCGGCGAATCAGGCACCGGCAAGGAGCTGGCCGCGCGCATTTTGCATGCGTCCGGGCCGCGCGCTGCGGGCCCGTTTGTCGCGGTGAACTGCGGCGCGATTCCTGAAAATTTGATGGAAAGCGAATTTTTTGGTTACCGCAAAGGTGCATTCACGGGTGCTGAAAATGATCGCGACGGATTTTTTCAGGCAGCCTCGGGCGGCACCTTATTTCTTGATGAAGTCGCTGATCTTCCGCTCGCATTGCAGGTGAAACTACTGCGCGCCATTCAAGAGAAAAAAGTGCGCAAAGTGGGCCACACCGTCGAGGACGCCATCGACGTGCGGATCGTCAGCGCCACGCATAAAAACCTGGGCGCGCTGGTGCAATCCGGCCACTTTCGGCAAGACCTTTTTTATCGCCTGAACGTGTTGCAGGTCGCCATGCCTGCGCTGCGTGAAATTCCGACCGACATCCCGGTCATCGCGGCGCGCTCACTCGCCCGCATCACCAGCGGCGCGCCCACCACGTTAGGCTCAGGCGCGCTGATCGCGCTGGCGCGCTACCCGTTCCCCGGCAACGTGCGCGAGCTTGAAAACGTGCTCGAACGCGCGGTTGCGCTAGCCGACAATCCTGCGAAAATTGAGGCCGCTGATTTACGCTTGACGGTGGACGATAACCCGGTCACGCAAGCCGCCGCCACCGGCGCACCGATCGCTGCCGGCACGCTCGCAGGGCGCACGCCGTTGCAAGATTTTTTAGATCGCAGTGAACGCGAAACGTTAGAGCTCGCGCTCGCGCAAACGCGCGGCAACCGCACGCAGGCGGCCAAACTCCTCGGCATCACCTTCCGCTCAATGCGCTATCGGTTAGAGCGCTTGGGCATGGAACCAGATGACGTTTAAGCCACGGCGTGCTGGCTGGTGGCCAGACGCTGAGCGACGCGCGAGCCCGAACTTTGATGCGCGTCCGGACGGCACGGCCACCGAGTTAGTGGTGCTGCATCACATCAGTTTGCCTGCGGGCCAATTTGACGGTGACGCAGTGGTTGATTTTTTTGAGAATCGGCTAGACATTGGAAAATATCCGCAGCTCGCCGAGCTTGTCGAGGTTAAAGTATCAGCGCATTTTTTTGTGCGACGCAGCGGCGCGGTTTTGCAATTTGTGAGCTGCGACGACCGAGCGTGGCACGCCGGTATTTCACGGTGGCGCGGACGCGACGCGTGCAACGACTTTTCGATTGGAATTGAGATCGAAGGTGACCAAATTGCACCGTTCACCGAAGCGCAATATGTGTCGCTCAATGCCCTGCTCGACGCGTTGAAATTGAACTACCCGATCAAAGCCGTGACCAGTCACAGCGAGATCGCGCCGGGCCGAAAAATCGATCCCGGCCCAATGTTCGACTGGTCGCGGCTAAATAGGCGTTGGCATGTCTGAGCGCGCGGTGCTCGAACTTAAACCCGAGGGCCTGTACTGCGCCGCCGGTGACTTTTTTATTGATCCGTGGCGACCGGTTGACCGTGCGGTCATCACGCACGCACACGCCGACCACGGACGGCCCGGCATGCAGCACTATCTGGTCAGCAACGCAGGCATGCCGCTGTACCGCGCACGGCTCGGCACGGACGCGTCGCTGCAGGGCGTTGACTACGGTGAAACCACCACGCTCGGCCACGCAAAAGTGTCGCTGCATCCGGCGGGCCACGTGCTTGGCTCAGCGCAAGTGCGTGTAGAAACCAGCGATGGCGTGTGGGTGGCCAGTGGTGATTACAAGCTTGGCTTCGACCCAACCTGCGTGCCGTTTGAGCCGGTCAAGTGCGACACTTTCATCACCGAATCTACGTTCGGCTTACCCATTTTTCGCTGGCAAAACACGACCGAAATTTGGGCGGAAATTATCAGTTGGTGGCAAGCCAACGCGAACGCCGGACGCGCCAGCGTGCTGTACTGCTACTCACTCGGCAAGGCGCAGCGCGTGCTCGCCGGCATGCCCGCTGACTTAGGCCCCATCATCACCCACGGCGCGGTGGCGAAGTTAAACGTGGCCTATGCCGAAGCGGGCATCACGCTTCCAGCAACGCAGATGGTGTCCGACACGCCGAATAAGGCGAGCCTTCGCCGCGCGCTGGTGCTGGCCCCACCGGGCGCGGCGGGCAGCACGTGGTTGAAGCGATTCGAGCCGTACACCGACGCCTTCGCATCAGGCTGGATGGCGGTGCGCGGCATGCGTCGCAGGCGCGGTTGCGACACCGGTTTTGTGCTGTCGGATCATGCCGATTGGCAGGAGCTATTGACCGCAATAAAAGCCAGCGGCGCACCCCGCGTGCTGGTCACACACGGCTATGTTGAAGAGCTGGTTCACCACTTGCGTGACATCGGATTGAGTGCCGACGGACTGGCCACCGAGTTTGGCGACGAAGACGATAGCGTGGCAATATCGCAAGATGCCCAGCCGCCGTTGTAGCAGCGCCCCTGGGCGCGATCTTCGCATGGCTTGCGCAGCCTTCTTCGCTGCGCGCTTATGGCGTACCGCGCAACTCACGTTCCACCGACGACCTGTGATCGCCCTTAATTGACCACCGGTCGCCTCGGAAAACGACTGATCATCATGTAATTGAGTTGTAAGCACGCGACGCTTAACGTTGATGTGTGCGCCGTGTGGCTGCAAGCGACATCGTGAGTGATGCGAAATTGTTGCGTCTCTTTTTCTCAACTTGCACGCTGGCCGTCTCGGCTGCGTTGCATGCCGGCAATCCCGCTAGCCCGATTCTGTTCGTCACGCAGGTGCCGATCCCTGAAGAAGAGAACACGCGCGACGTGACGCAGAGCTTGATGTCGATCACCTCGCCCTTCAGCAACCACTTGGCCGACACGCTGCACGCGGGGCGCGGCGGATCGTTGTTTGTGCGCTTTGCCGACACACAGGTGGTGGATTTTTTGGCCGTGGCCGACTGGAGCGCAATCCCCGGTGGCAAGGCTGCGGCCGACGCAATGGCGGTGCGAAACCCAGCGGTGAATTGGACGGCGACCAAAGCGATTTTCAGCATGACCAGCGGCAAGCCGAGCGGGCCAGCGGATGCGACGCAGTATTTGTTTCAACTCTATGAGATCACGCTGCCGACACAGGCGCAGCTCACCGCCAACGTAAAACCGGTGTTGACCAAAGTGGCCAATCAGCCCGCGTACAACCACGTTTTCCCGACCTATGCGCAAGGCGGAAAAATCGTGTTCGCCAGTGATCGGCCTTACAACGGGCAACCGCATCTCACACAACGCGAGGAGTATTTGAGCTTGCCAACGGTGAGCGGATTGTGGGTGCTTGATCCGGCGGACGCGTCAACACTAAAGCTCTTGCATCATGCGCCGAGTGGTGCTTTCTACCCATTTGTCGACAGCGCGGGTCGGGTGATTTTTACCAATTTCGCGATGCGCTACCAACTTACCTTGGCCGATGCCATCATCCGGCAAACCGCCCAACTACATCACGCACAACTTTTTACGCAGGACGCGGATTTTGTGCATGTGCCGGGAGTGCGGTATCGCGCCAAAGTCGTCATCTGACTTAAAGAAACTAGCCTCGTTAAGTTGATCACTTTGAATTCCCGGCACTTCTAATTCTGAAGAATCAGCGTTATGTGGTTATCTAAGTTTTTTTTGAATAACCGTCGGTGCTGGTGGCCACGCCCCGTCCTGCGCTCCTAACCAAGTACACCAACGCCGGCGCACACACGGACTGCTTCGTGACAGCGGTCGCGCGAGCCGTGTCGCATGCGTAGGTCGTTGACGCGTTCTACAAGGGTGGGTTGTTCAAGGTTGAGCGTTTCTTGCTGCGTGGCGGGCGGAGGCGCGGGCTGTGGATCAGTTGCTGATGTGCGCCATTGAGGGTCGCACGCGGTCGTGGTTGATGGTGTCGGCGGCGGCGGTGCCGGGGCGGACTCGGCTTTACTTTGGGTCTGCCGTGCTGCCCGTGGTGAACCGGTCAACAGGCGAGCGGGGCATGGGTTTTATGTTCAAGGTGCTGCTCGGTTTTCACAAGCGCTACTCGCGATTGCTGCTTAGCGCGGCGGCGGCGCCTCTCATGCGGAACGTTGTCTAGAACGCCAACGGCTTTTCGCTGTAACGCCCGCTGCACTTGGGCTATAGATCGTTTTTTAATAAAACCGAGTAGTCGAATAAAACGCGCTTCAGCCCAATAAAATAAAAGATCTCAGCGCAAAGCTGTATCGCTTCGATCTATTCAACGCTCGGCAATTTGCAGCGAAATCAGCGCGATGCGAGGGCAACGCCGCGCGAGCTAATCGCACCAACCCATCGCGAAGTTGTAATCCAGTTGTAAGTCGCTCGCACCTAGCCTTTGGATGTTCGTGTTCACCCCCAATGCCGCGAGATCATCGCAGCGAGCGCGGGTTGAACCACGCCGTGTCTCGACTTCACAAGGATTCCCTCATGCTCACTCGTTCAGCACGCTACACACGCAACGTTGCCTGCCACCTGTTTTGCGTCGCGCTGGCATGCGCGGCCTCTTGGGCCAGCGCACAAAATCTGCTGCTTAACCCAAAATTTTCGGGCGGCAGCATCGCGCCGTGGGGTGCGGGCATCACGGCATTTGACGCGCAGTCGGCAAGCGCTGACGGCAGCGGCTCAGCGTCCGGCACATTCAACGTTGCGGCTAGCGGCGTTGCGCTGGCGATGCATCAATGTGTGCCCGTCACGGCAGGCAGCTACTACCAGTTCGCGGGCAAAGTGTTGATCCCAACTGGGCAAACAACACCCGGTTCGATTAATCTGTACACCCGGTGGTACACGTCGACCACCTGTGGCGGCACGCTGTTGACGCAGGAGAATGTGTCGACCGACGTGTTGAGCCCCGCGTCGGCCAACGGCACCTGGATCGCAATACAAGGCGACGGTGCCGCCCCAGCGGGTGCGCAAAGCGTGTGGCTGGCCGGTGCCATTTTTAAGAGCACCACCGCGCCGTTACAGGTGAAGTTTGACGAACTGTCGTTCCAACTCGCGCCGGTCGGGAACGTCGTGCTAAGCGTCACCCGAAGTGGTGCGTCTAGCGGCGTGGTCACCGGCGCGGGCATCAATTGCGGTGGCTTCGGCAAAGATTGCACCGAATCGCTCGCGCCGAACGCCACCATCACGCTCAGCGCAAGCCCTGACTACTACGCCAAATTTACGAGCTGGAGCGGTGGCGGATGCAGTGGCACGGCACCCACCTGCACCGTCACCCTAAATGTAGCGAAAACCGTGGACGCGAAGTTTGATGTTGCGCCCACCTTCCCATTCGCGCTCGTGGTGGCGGGCAGCGGCGCGGGCAGCGTGGCGCTCAGCACCGAGGACGCGTCGTGCAGCAGCTCATGCAACGTGTTCATTCCCGAAAACAAAACCGCAACGCTGACCGCTACACCCACGGCGGGCTCCGTATTTGCGGGCTGGAGTGGCACCGGTTGCAGTGGCACCGGCATCTGCACGGTCACCGTCATCGCGGCGAGCACGGTGACGGCAACGTTCAATTTGGTCGCCACCGTTCCACCGTCGCCCGCAACCAACGTGACCGTGCCCACGCTAGCGCCCGCGCTGCTGGTGTTGCTGAGCCTGCTCACAGGCTTTGCCACTTGGGTGATTCGCGGCGCGCCAATTGCGCGCCGATGATCCACGATTATTTGTTTGCTAAAACTCCCTCCCCGTCGTTCCTGCGCAGGCAGCAACTCAGCGACGTTGCGCGCGTCTCCTTTGTCTGAAAGTACTCGAAGGCCGCTGGGCTTCTGCCTTCGCAGGAGCGACAAATAAAAAAATCCGGTTGACCCGCGAAAAAAATTTCGCGCGGTGAGCATATGATCCGCGCCCTTAACGCAGATTGACGCAGATTTGCGCAGATTTGCGCAGATTTAACGCCGATACACGCGGGATTTTTTTTGGTTCAATTCGCGGCATCCGGAGACACAAAAATCTGCGGAAATCCGAGTGAAATCTGCGCAAATCTGCGCCAAAAAAACGTCGTGAATCGTCTTGGCTACATCGTTTCCTTAACCACACTTCAATTGAAAGCGAAATAAGTTCTGCGTGTAATCCAGTTGTAAGTCGCGCGCCGCTAACGTGTGCTTGTGTTTGATCTGTACCGCTAACTTGCAGGTCGAACACATCCTCCTCTTTTTCACACCAGCAACGACACCGCGCTGCAATCGAAGGAAGCACTTATGCATTCAATCGTTCATCACATCAACCGTGCGATAGGCCGGGCATTGTGGCTCATCACAGCCTGCGTGTTGCTCGCAACTCACGCGAGCCAGGTCACTGCGATACCGGCGCAAATTCCCGGCGATCTTGACCAAAGTTTTGCAGGTGGGGCGGGCGCGATTGCGAGCCTTGTGATTGGCGCAGGCGCTCACGACCATCTCACGGCGATGGCGTTGCAGCCCGATGGCAAGCTGGTGCTAGCTGGCTATTGCGACGGCCCGACCAGTCAGGACTTCTGCGTGGCGCGGCTCAACGCAGATGGTACGTTCGACACCAGTTTTGTGGGGCCGCTCGGCAATAGCGGTGGCAAATTTTTGCTCGATATCAGCGCGGCGAATGACGCGGCGAGCGCCGTACTTATTCAACCCGACGGCAAAATTGTCATCGCGGGCAGTTGCTACAACGGCGTGAACAGCGACTTTTGCATCGCGCGGCTCAGCTCCAACGGCAGCCGCGATTCAACGTTTAACGGGCCCGGCGGTGCAGGCAATGGTCAAGTGATGCTGCCCATCGGTGCGTCGGACGACTTTGCCACCGCGATGGCGCTACAACCCAATGGCAAGATTGTGTTGGTCGGCCATTGCGTCGGCAATAGCCAAAGCGACTTTTGCGCCGCGCGGCTTAACGTTGATGGAAGCTTTGACACGAGCTTTGTAGGCCCCAACAACACGGGTGCCGGAAAATTTTTGTTTGCGATCGGGATTTCAAACGACTACGCCACCGCCATTGCGCTGCAAGCCGACGGCATGCTGGTGATTGCCGGATACTGTGTGGGCGCCATGGTGGACTTTGACTTTTGCATCACACGCCTGACGAGCGTCGGCGCATTCGACACTACGTTTGACGGACCCGGGGGCAGCGGTAACGGCAAGTTTTTGTTGCCGATAGGTAGCTCAAACGACCTGCTCAGCGCACTGCTCATTCAACCCGACGGGAAAATCGTACTCGCGGGCAGCTGCTTAGTGAGCGCTGCCAACAACGACTTTTGCTTGGCCCGCCTTTTCGCTGACGGCTCGTTTGACCCAAGTTTTGATGGGCCGAGTGGCATCGGAAACGGAAAAATTTTGCTGCCTATCACCACCGCCAAATCCGACAGCGTCGCAGCGCTTGCCTTGCAGCCGGATGGAAAAATTCTGATCGCCGGTCATTGTGACAACGGTGGCAACGAAGATTTTTGCGTGACGCGTTTGCATATCGACGGCACGCTGGACGCGAGCTTCGACGGCCCCGGTGGCGCGAGCAACGGCAAGTTTCTGCTGCCGATTGGTAGCAGTGATGATGTCGCCACCGCCATGCTGCTGCAACCCGACGGCAAGATCGTTGTGGGCGGCGACTGCTACAGCGGATCGACCAACCACTTTTGCATTGCGCGGCTCTACGGTGGCCCGTTTGGCTACAAAAATTGCGCCATGGATATTGATGGCGACGGCAGCGTGCTGCCCACCACCGACGGCCTGCTGCTCACCCGAATCGCGCTCGGCATGACTGGCAGCGCGGTGCTTACCGGTGCGATTTCACCCACGGCCACCCGCAACACGTGGGTGAAGGTGCGTGACTACTTGGTCAATCAGTGCGGCATGACGGTAGCACCATGATGCATCAAGCCACCCTCGCTTACGACAGAGGTTTAATCCGGCGCGCAGCTCTAGCCTTTGTGTGGCACACCTGTGGGCTAGGCTTTGTAGTCGCCATTGCTCTGGTTGCAAGCGGGCTTGCGTGGTTGCTGGCGATGGGTGACTATTCGTGGCACACCGGTTCGCTTGCGACCTGCCTGCTATTTGCTATTGCCACGGCAGCAGCGCTCTACGTCACCCACTACCGAAGCGCGATGGTTAAGCTTGCCAATATGGGCACGCCACTGGCAGGGCTGGTCGTCGAAGACGCAACGTTTTCGATCACCACTGGCATCGGCCGCAACACGCTACGCTGGGCGTCGATCACTGCTGTGTGGTGCTTGCCGGGGTTCTGGATGTGCTTCTTTTCCAAAGCACACTTTTTCATCATTCCGCTGGCCTCCGTGTCGCCAGAAATGCAGGCGTTTATGCGCGTGCGAGTGCAGGCGGCGGGTGGACGGGTGCTGGAGAAGGCGGGGGTTTAAGGGCGAGCTGCTCCTCTCTCCGCGCCGCTCGGGTTTAGCCCCAATACCGTTCACTTAAGAATTTTTTGCCACAGATGACACAGATGAAAATCTATGTTTCCAATAAAAATCTATGTTTATCTGTGGCAAAAATAAATCGCCACACGTTAAGTGAACAGCATTGGGTTTAGCCGCGCTCCCCAAGCGAGACGGGAACAAACGAGGTGGCTGACGCAGCACACGACTTGCGTGTTACCCCAACCCCAGCAACCCCAAATGCTGCTGCAACTGGGTCCACGCAGCGCTGGCGCGCAGGTTGGGATGCACGGTATTGAGAAGCCGTGCTGTATCGAGCCCACGCGCATGGGCGTTAGTCATCACAAGCTCTGCTTCGTCCGCATGGTTCGCTTCGAGCGCGCTCTGCAGCAGGTATTGTGTGGCAAGCGTTACCCGCCCCCGAAAGTGAGCCGCGCGAGCATGCGCCCAGTCGTCCTCAATGCCAACTAAACAATCGCCGCGATAGAGATCAAAAAGGCGCGTGATGTGTTGAACACGATCTTTATCAAGCAGTGCTTTCACATCAACTTCAAGGTGCGCCTCAAGGGCCGCCACATCGGTCCACACTTTCGCCGTATCCACATGCAACCAGCCATCGCGCCGCTCGATCAAATCGGCGGTCGCGTGCATTTTGCGCAGCCGCAGCAGCGTCACGCTCAACGCGTTTTCTGCTTGATCGCCGTCCTGTGCGGGCCACAGTGCGTCGGCCGCATGGGCCACAGTCACGCCCTGTTTGCCGTGCGCGACGATGAGTTTCAGCAGGCTCAACGGACGGTTTGAGGCCTTGCTTGCGCTGCGACCCTCATCAATCAAACCCTGTGCGCGAAAGCCACCGAACGTGCGCACGCTGAGTGCCCACGGCCAATGCTCATCAGCCCATTGTGGCGGTGGTGTTGGGAACCGAGCGAGGGCTGCGCGCACATACTCTGTCTCGATGTTTTCTCGCAGCGCCAGCGCGCAGATGCTGCCCCGTGCATCGTCCGCGACCGCGAAAAAGTTGCCTCGCGCGTGTCTTCGCATCGCGCTGAGCCCAGTGCTCAGGTGCGCTCGAAGCGCGTCGCGAACTGCAAGCTCATCGCGATCCAGCACCAGCGCCTGCGCAAGCGCGGCCAGTCCAACGTAGGTCTCAGCGTGCGTACTGTGTGTATTTGGAATGCAGGCTGCATAGCCCGCTGCGGCTAACGCATAGCGGCGCGTGACCAAATGGGCGCGCGCCTCGGCCATTTGATACACCGAGGCTAACGCAGGCGGGCAATCGGCGGCCACCAGATCGCGCGCAATGTGGCTGCCGTGTAATTGCACGCGCTCGCTGTCACCACCACGACCCACCACCAGTGTGGCCACGCTGTTGTAGATCACCCGCTCCATAGGCCGGTTGGGATGTAAGGCAGCCAGCATGGCAGCGAGCGCGATCTCTGCCGACGCCATGTCCTGCAACAAAATACATTTCTCGGTTGTCAACCGCGCATGGCGAAATTGCAGCAACAGCGTAGGGCACGCACGCATGAATTCATCAAGCGCCTGCAGGGCTTCGGCAAAGCGCGCGTGATCGGTGGTTAGGAGATGCTGCGCCCACATACACAACCACGCGCCGCGAAAGTAGTGCGCGCCGTCAATATCGACGGCGATCATTCGAGCGTGCAACGCTTGTGCCGCTGCCGCGTTTCGAGACATTTGAAACCACGGCAAGACGCAGGCAGCAGCCAAATAAAGTTGGGTCGGATCGGCCTCGCCCTGCATCAGCAATTCCATGCGATGCCCGGTGGGGGCCAGTGCTTCAAGCGCGACACCGCGCAACAACGCTGCGGCGAGCACGCCGGTGAGCCGCGTTAATTCGGGCAGGCTGTCCATGCTCTGATTGCTCTGCGGCAAATGCGCTAGGGCGGTTTCGAACCGCTCAATGTCCTGCCGCCACCGGTCAAATCGCGTCCAGTGAAACAGCATGAAGCCGAGCGCGTTGGCCGAAAGCGCCGCCTCGCCCGCCACGTCACTAGCGCGAGCTGCGTCATCGATGGCCGCATCAAACCGCAGCAATGCATCAACCGGCGAGACGTACACGATTTCGCGCGTAATGGCGAGCCATGGCGAATTGTGTGTTCGCGGCGCAGAGGCAGTCGACATTAGGGGCGCAGTTCTCATAGGACGATTTGCCGCATTGTCCAACATTTGTCTAACCGACCTCCTGCCACGTCAGTTCCCCGATTATTGAGACGCTTCGGCACTTCGACAACACCGTAGGCGCGAACTTGGCCGCGCTTGGGGACTCTAGCGACGCCAAGTCGGCGCCCACTCGTGCGACGCCAAGTCGTCACGTATGGAGACGTTGCCGCTCGCTCACCCAGCCAACTGCGAATGTAGCTGCCGCCACGCCGCCGTTGCGCGCTGGGTTGGATGAACGGCGTTGAGCAACCGATCCGCGTCCAAACCAGCGCGCTGCGCGCTAGCCATCAGGAACTCGGCGTCTAGTTGGTGGTCGTTAAGTGCGTGTTGCAATGCTTGCTGCGCGGCAAGCGTGACTCGACCGCGATAGTGAGCGGCGCGAGCGAGCGCCCAATCGTCGTCAACGCCAAACAGGCAGTCGCCGCGATACAGATCGAACAGCCGTTTGATGTACTCCGAGCGGCCTGCTTCGTCGTGCAGCGCTACATTAATTTCAAGATGCGTTTCAAGTGCAACAACATCTGTCCACACCTGTGTTGCATCCAAATGCAACCAGCTATCGCTGCGCACAATCAAGTCTGCCGAGGCATGCATTTTTCGCAACCGCAACAGGTTCACGCTTAGTGAATTTTCTGCCTGATCGCCGTCTTGTGCGGGCCACAGCGCATCGGCCGCATGCGCTACCGTCACGCCTTGCTTACCGTACGCAGCGATGAGTTTAAGCAGGCTTAACGGACGGTTCGATGCCTTGCTTGACGCGCTCCCCTGCGCAATCAAACCCAGCGCGCGAAAACCACCGAATGAGCGCAGGCTTAGTGCCCACGGCCAGTTCTCATCAGCCCAAACAGGCGGCGCCACTGGCGCGGCTTTCAACGCATCAAGCACAAACGGCGTCTCGATGGCCTCACGCAAGGCCAGCGCACACACGGCACCGCGCGCCTCGGGCACGGCCACAAAAAACAACTTGCTGCTGTTACCGCGCATGGCAGCCAAGCCACGCTGCAAACGATCCCGTAACACCGTGAGATGGGCATCGCCGCTGTGATGCGCCTGCAGCGCGAGCGCCAGATCAGCGTAGCCCTGAATGAGCGCCACGTGCGTGGTGTGGGCCTGAAGCTTGTGCTGTTCGAGCACGGCGGCCGCTTGCGCGTAGTCGCGCTTGGCGAGCCACACCCGCGACTCAACCATTTGATACATCAGCGCCACGCTAGGTGGACATTCAGCGGCGACCAAGTCGCGCATCATGTGCGCCACGTGCAACGAGGCGCGATCAGTGTCGCCCTGACCGCAGGCAATGACTGTGACCAATTGGTTGTAAATCACCCGCTCCATCGGGCGCTTGGCGTGCAGCGTGCCGAGCATTTCACGCAGCGCGAGTTCGGTGGCGTCTTTGTCTTTCTCGAGCAGCACTTTTTCTGCATCTAATCGCTTGCGGCGGAATAGCAAATTGGCTTTCACATCCCCGGTTGCGTCCCGCGCACTTTGCAAAAAAACATCAAACGCTTGCAGCGCGTCGGCAAGCTTGGCAGGCTCATGAAAATGCACATGTTGCGCCCACTTGGCAAGCCACGCACCGCGCAGATAGGCCACGCCGCTGGTTTCATCAGGCCACGGCGTACCAAGCGCTTGCATGCGCGCTTGCAGGGCTTGCGCAGCCGCTGGGTTTTTTGACATTTGCAGAAACGGCAGCAGTGCGCCTGCCGCCAAGGCGATTTGAATCACGTCGGTGCCGTCGTGCGCTAGCGGTTCCAAGCGCTGGGCCAGCGGTGTCAACACGGCAAGCGCGTCCCCCCGCAACAATCCGCACGCCACCGCTCCCGACGCTAACGCCAGCGTCAGTGCAGCATCAGCGCGATCGGTGGGCCGCAGCAGCGCCTCAGCCGCGCTCAAACGCGCCACCCATTCGCGCCAACCGGTGAACACGCTCCAATCGGTCGCCATGAAGGACAGCGCGTTGGCCGACAGCGCGGCTTGCGCAACGTTGTCGCCTGTGTCAATCGCCGAACGGGTCGCCGCGTCCAATCGACCCAGCACCGCCAATGGGTCGCCGCCAATGATTTCGTGAGCAGTGCGCTGCCAAGGTGCGGGTTCAGTGGTTGGCACGGGAGCAGCGGTTATCAGTACTTGGAAAATTTGGCATCGCGAGGGGTACGTCGTTTTAGATGTGTGGAAAACAACAAGAGCAAACATGGTCGCGCCCGTGAGAGTGGCTGCGCCACGGCCCACCGCTGCGAACGCAACGCCGGTCGCGGCAGCGCCGCTCCTACAGGGGCACGTAAATGGGAAATACGTTAAACCGCAACTACTGCAATAGCGTGCGTCTGTGAGTCAGACGATTTCAAACACAGCAAAGTGTCAGTTGACCGCATTATCGCGAGTTGTAATCCAGTTGTACGTTCGCGGAACCTAACCTGTGCCTAGTTTCAAAAACTAAACACTCACCAAGGACGCCACCATGCTTCGGGTCACACAACGCTACTGCCACGCGCTTGCCACTTTTGCTGCCTTTGTTGCGACGGTGACTGTGGTCACGCTACTCACTTTCTCGCTGGCGATGAGCGCTTACGCGGCCAATATCTTCGCGCCACCGAGCTTGCAAACTGCAAACATAGGTGGCGGCGTGGGTTCACCAGGGCGGGCCGTTACGGCCGACTTCAACAACGACGGTTATCCCGACTTGGCCATTCTCAACTACAACAGCGCAAACGGCAACACCAATTTGGCCATCTTCACCAGCAACGCCATTGGTACGCTCACACTCACTCACGACTACAGCATTTTCAATTTCGTCAATGCACGCGATATCGTCGCGGCGGATGTAAATGGTGACGGCAAAATCGATCTCGTCGTGTCTGACGATTCGGGCGTATCGATTTTGCTCGGGGCAGGAGACCCCACCGCAAGTTTCACGGCTGCAAGCCCTCAGCGCCCGTACCAGCCCGATGCCGTGGGCACCACGTTTCGCGCGTTTGTTGCCGATCTCAACAATGATGGCAAGCCCGATCTCATCACCCAGTCCTCGTACGGCTCGGGTAGCTACGTTGAAGTACTTTTTGGCATTGGTGGAGGTAAGTTTGAGTTTGCGATTCAGTATGACGTGGGTTACGGAAATATCGTCGGTCTGGCTAAAGTTGACGGTGATCAGTTTCTAGACCTTATTCTCAAGGGCGGAATACTTGGCGACGACAACATCTATTTCATGAAAGGGCTGGGCAATGGCTTGTTTCTACCCACCTCGGTTGCGTTTAACTACCTGAGCACGATTAAGCTCGTCGATGTCGTTCGCGTTGCCGATCTCGACGGGGATGGCAAGGTTGATGTGCTCATGCAGAACTTAGTCGGCAAAGGCGTGTGGATGGCCAAGGGCAATGGCGACGGAACGTTCCAGACACCTGCGCAGCTCTTTGCCACCGGCATTAACCCGTGCTGCAACCGAGGCATGGGTGTGTTTCAAATCGCAGACGTGAACGGCGACGGGCGACTCGACATCGTCTCAGACGGCTACGTGGCGTTGCAGCAGGCCAATCACAGTTTTGTCATCAACGAACACATCGGATACCCAGAAACTTACATGCTGGCGGCGCTGGATCTCAACGGTGATGGCCGAGCCGACATCATCACTGCCGGCCCCAATACGTGGGACACCCGAATCGCGGTGTTCATGTCGGTAGCGGGCGCAGCCTCGGTGATTACCGCCACCGGCACGCCGCAAAGCACGCCGTTTAACACCGCATTCGCTAATCCGCTGACCATCACCGTCAAAGACAACAACAACTTTGGCGTGTCCGGATTGCAAGTGCTGTTCTCAACCTCCCCCGGTGTTGCTACCGCCACCCTGTTTGCTGGAACCACAGACGCTCAAGGCAAAGTGAGCTACACGCCCACAGCCAACGGCGGGTTGGGCTGCTATCAGCTCACCGCGACCATTGCAACGGTAGTGGTGACGCCAACGTTTGATCTGTGCAACACGGGAGCCAACACGTTCACCGTATTACCCGCGAGCAACAACCAAACCACGTTGGTCAACACCGCGTTCGGCAACGTGTTGCAAGTGCAACTGAAAAACAGCAGCAACGTGGCTGTGTCTGGTGTGACGGTGAGTTTCAGCAAACCAGCCAATGGAGCCAGCGCGACGCTTTCACCCACGTCGGGCACGACTGACGGCAGCGGCGTGATCTTCGTTAACGCTACCGCCAACGGCATTGCTGGCGCGTATCAATTGTTAGTGAGCGCGCCCGGCACCACGCCAACGATCATCAAGCTCAACAACTCAGCCCCCGCCAATGCCGCTGCCGCGCTTGCAGTGGATGTGAACACGCCGCAATACGGCTATGTGACCAAGCCATTTACAGGCCCGATCATCATTCACGTGACCGATTTTTTCAATAATCCGGTGACTGGCGTTACGGTCAATTTCGCGCTGACGCCTGATCCCGCGACTGGCGCAACCGCCACGTTTTCAGCACTCACTGCGGTGACCAACGCCCAGGGCAACGCACAGGTCACAGCCATCGCTAACGGCTTTGTCGGCCAATATTCGATGAAGGTTACGCTGCCGAATAACCCGTTCGCTGCGCCCAAATCGTTCGCGCTGAAAAACATTGCCAGCCTGCCAAAATTCATGGCACTGACCAGCGGCACGCCGCAGTCCACACCCGTAAACATTGCCTTCGCACAAAAGCTGCGCGTGAAGGTGACCGACTCGCTCAACGCAGTCACACCGCAAGTGCGCGTGTACTTCAGCGCGAGTAACAACGCGGGAGCGAACGCCACGCTGTCGCCGTCCAGCGCACTAGCTGACGCGACCGGTTTTGCAGAGGTAACAGCCACCGCCAACGGCGTAGTGGGTTCGTATCAAATTGGCGCGATCGTGTTTGACACCTCAACCGAATCGCCGATCACGCAGATCTTTAATCTGACCAACGTGGCCGCTGTGATTCCCGACTTTGTGTTGACCGTCACCAAGTCCGGTGCAGGCACCGGAAATGTCACCGGCACAGGCATTACCTGCGGTGCCGATTGCACTGAAACACTTGCACAGAACACAGTGCTGGTGTTAACCGCAGCACCCACCGCGGGCTCAACCTTTGTTGGATGGACAGGCGCTGGATGCAGTGGCACGGGCACCTGCAGCGTGACGATGGACGCGGCGAAAACAGTAAACGCGCAGTTTGATGTGGGCGTTATTCCGACCTTCGTGTTGACTGTGACCAAGTCCGGCGCGGGCACTGGAATGGTGACCGGCACCGGCATCGCCTGCGGTGCCGATTGCACTGAAACACTTGCGCAAAACGCTGTGGTTCTGTTAACCGCAGCACCCACCGCCGGCTCAACCTTTGTCGGCTGGACAGGCGCAGGATGCAGCGGCACCGGCACTTGCAGCGTGACGATGAGTGCAGCACAAACGGTGAACGCGCAATTTGATGTGATACCCGCCGCAACCTTCTTGCTAACCGCTACAAAATCGGGCACGGGCAGCGGCACGGTCACGGCAACGGGCATCGCTTGCGGTGCCGATTGCAACGAAATTTACGCGCAGAACACGTTGGTGACATTGACCGCTAGCCCGGCCGCGGGCTCGACCTTTGCAGGCTGGTCGGGCGCAGGATGCAGCGGCACCGGCAGCTGCATCGTCACCATGAGCGCAGCGCAAACCGTGAACGCGCAGTTTGATGTGGTCATTCCACCACCGCCTCCACCTCCAGTGGCCACGGTTGCCGTGCCAACGTTGCATCCAGCGCTGCTCGCGCTGCTGACATTGTTGATGGCAGGGGCGATGCTGTTGACTACGGCTAGGCGCTGGCGCTAAGCAATCCACGACAAAAAGACCGTGATTTCGCAAGCGATTGCCAACGTGCCGTCGGTCGAAAGAGGCACTCCCGTGGTGGTCTCGCAAAGCTGCTGGAAGGCGGGCGCACCGATGAGCACTGCGCGCCAGTTTCACACCAACACACTGCTCGAAAACGGAACCGTGTTGGTGGTGGGTGGCACCTCCAACATAGGCAATTTGGCAAGCGTCGAGCTGTACGATCCAGCGAGCGATCTGTGGCGCGCGGCAAGCCCATTGACCACCGCGCGCTACTACCACAGCGCGACGCGCCTGAACAACGGCTGCGTGCTGGTAGTCGGGGGCTTCGGCGGCAACCCGTTGCGCGATGCGGAACTCTATGACCCCGATGCGAATCGATGGCGGACGGCGGGCTCAATGTCGAGCATGTGCGGTTTGCACAGCGCCACGTTGTTGGCCGATGGTCACGTGTTGGTGACGGGCGGCAACGCAGCCGACGGTGGACTCAGCTGCGCGCAGATGTACGATCCTGCGTGCAACGCATGGCGACGCGCGCGCGCGCACACCGCTGGCGGCGACTACCACACGGCATCCCGGCTCAAAGATCAGGGCGTGTTGCTGGCAGGCGGCACAGGGCCGCGTGGAGCCGTCAACGCAGTCGAGTTGTTCGACCCGGTGTGGAACGCGTGGCGCAAAGGGCCATCGCTGCTAACCCAACGTTTGCGCCACACCGCAACATTGCTCAGCGACGGTCGCTTGTTGGTCGCAGCGGGCGACGACGGTGCCAGCAATTACTTGTCAAGCGCGGAGCTGTATGACCCGGTCAGCCACCAGTGGAGTAGCGCGGGCAGCTTGTTGTCCGGACGCGAATATTGCACCGCTACGTTGCTCCCAAAAGATCGCGTGTTGATCGTCGGTGGCGATGGATCAGCGGGCCGATTAGCGAGCGCTGAAATGTATGAAGCAGCAACTAACGTGTGGCGAACCGCAGGTCGTCTGGCTGAGGCGCGCTATCTGCATACCGCGACACGCCTGCTCGATGGTCGTGTGCTGATTGCGGGTGGTGTGGGCACGCGCGGTGCGCTCGCCTCGGTTGAATTATTTACGCTGAGCGAGAAGAGCTAACTATGAAGCAATTTATGAGCAACACAACCGCATGAAAAACGCTCACGATTAACACGCTGCTCCTCGTTTTAACCGCCCCTGCCATCGCCAACGATTCAGTCGCGCGCGTCGGCGTTGGCGGTATTGCAATTTTGAAAAAAGACGATAGTCGTATGGCGAGCGAGGCGCTATCCATTTCTCCGAAACGCATCAACGCTCGCTACCGATTTCGCAATGAAACGGCGACGGATTGTGTAATCCAAATGTAAGTAGCGGCCCGCTAACGTGTGCATGTCTACCTCCAATTCACCTCAATCGAAACGATCCAACGTCCATGAATACCCATACCGTCACACTCGTCCAACACTCGTGGCAAAAAGCGGCTGCCAACGCACCCGTGGTTGCCCAGCTCTTTCACGCGAACTTGTTTGCAGCCGATCCAGCGTTAAAAAAACTATTTAAAGGCGACATCACAGAGCAAGGCAGGCGACTGACGCAAATGATCGGCGCAGCCGTAAACAAACTCGACAAACTGGAAATACTGGTGCCCATTCTTGAAAATTTAGCCGTCCGCCATGTCAGTTACGGAGTACAAAACTCACACTATGAAACGGTGGGTGGCGCGCTTCTGCAGACGCTCGCGCAAGGCCTCGGCGATAGCTTCACGCCTGAGGTTCAAACGGCGTGGTCGGAAGTCTACGCAATCATGTCCAGCACCATGATTTCAGCCACTGAAGCCGCAATGCCAAGTTGATTCATCAGCGATAAAACCGGCGCGACTTTGGCCCGCTTCTGCGCTGGCATTCACGGCTCATTTTGAATAAGTACCGCTGACCATGAACGAAACCGTACGCCACTTCAAATGCTTGAAACAGCTCGTGTTGGGTGCACTGCTGACCGGTATAACTTCGCCCGCCATTGCCAACGATTCAACCGCGCGCATCGGTGTTGGCGGTCTTGTTTTTTTGAAAAACGACGACATTCGTATGGTGAGCGAAGTGCTTTCCGTGTCCCCGAACCGCATCAACGTGCGTTATCGATTTCGCAATGAAACGGCGACGGCTATCGACGCTGTCGTCGCTTTTCCGATGCCCGCGTTTCACTGGAATCCACACGTTAGCGCAGAGGAGGCCAACGTCGGCCCCATCGAGTCTTTTACGGTGACGGTTGACGGTCGCCCAGTGGTGACGCAAGTGGAACAAAAGGCGCTGCTTGGCAAGCGCGACATCACGGTAAATCTACGCCACGCCGGGCTCACCGACACGCAGATTTTTCGTAGCTTCGGCGACATGACAATGAACGGCCTTCCGCTGCCAACGGCGCAAGCAACAAAGCTCCGCCAGATTGGCGCGTTTCATAGTGGGCCGCAGTGGGAGGTCGCGGAAACCGCGTATTGGCAGCAGAACTTCCCCGGCAACAGTGACCTTGCGGTTGAACACAGCTACAAGCCGCTGAGGGGCATGTCGTATGACTATTACTCATATAACAACGATTACGCTGTTGCTAGACCCCTAATCCCATTAGGTCGCAATGAACCTGTCTGCCTCGACGAAGGCAGTCGCAGCGCGGTCATCAAACGCATTGCGGCGTTGTCCACACCGAGTGATAAAAGAGTCATGGTGATGCTTGACGAAGTTGAATACATTCTCGGCACGGGCCGCAACTGGAAGGGCTCCATATCCGACTTCACACTCGACATCGTCAAAGCCACGCCCGATCAAATCGTGTCGCTGTGCTTCCCCGGAAAGGCAACGCGCGTGGATGATTTGACGCTTCGCTTCCAGCACAAAAACTTTGTACCGCCTGATCGATTGCTGGTTTATTTCTACTCCTTCAAGATTGCCAAATAGACGCTGATTTCTTGAACAACTCCAGCCTGTAATGACCATTTCATAAGGGCATAGTTCCCAATTTTATAAAAAGTCGGCTATTAGCGTAAATTGGCTCGAAGCCTATATTGAGTAACGCTTTCACGATAGAGCTGTATTAAAAATCTACCGCCGGACGATACCCAGTCCTCCGTTCAATATTTACCTCCTGAGGATCACGCAATGCACGCCATCGCGAACCTGTGTCTTGGCCTGGCTTTGTTCATAGCTATTCCGGTTTTCCTTATCGGACTTCGTGGTTCGGGCAATCCGCACGGTGCGGATTGGGCGTTCGTTTTAGTGCTCACCCCGTATTGGCTATTGTTGACACTGGGGTTCGGGTTCGGCATTGCTGCGAAGCGTGATCTGTTCGATTGGGTGTGTCGCTCACGGGGCCTGCAATACGTGTTGGTATTGTCCGCATGCGTCGGACTGGCCGTTGCGATGATGGCGATTTATGGCGCGGGCGGCAACGTCCAATCGCCGTCGCCGGAGTGGATGCGCGTATTGCGCCTCATCGCTTTGACGCTGCCGTTCATCACGACACTGGTTGGCGTCTTGACGCTTAACCCAACGTGGGGCGCGGGGTTGCCGCCGATGATTTGGCGCGCGCCGCTGATGCTGATCGGCGGGCTGTCATTGCTGGTGAGCAGTGCAGTGCTTACGGCCGCGGTCGTTGACAACATCAAAAACACCAATGCGGCCGTTCAAGCGGAGATTTCCTCAAACGAAGCACGCGAAGCCACCTATCTTGCCGAGGCACAGACGCTCAATCCTGTCGCGAACATTGATGCTTTGATGCAGTACACCAACATTTTCCACGCGCCAGCGATTCGCGCGGCTGCATTACACAAGCTGCGGTCGCATCCGAACTTGAATGCAGCGATTGCCCAGCGCATTCGCGAGGGTGCGTGCGATGAGCCGTTTCGATATTTGGAAGGCTCCGATGTACCGATCTCACAGGAGCTCGCTGAACCGGTGCGCGATGGCATCATTTGCATGGCGGCACGCGCGCGGAAAACGCTGCGCGAAGACGGAGCGCATTACGACGTGAATTTTGACGCGGACACGCGCCGCGTGCTCGCGGTCGCGGATCGATTCAAGCCGTTGGGTGTGGACTATGTGCCGGCGATGCGTGAATTTCGCGTCGCAATGGACGAACCGAATCGCTTCGGTTTTGCGCCGCGATGTCGCGCAACCATTGACCAGTGGATTGCCGCGCAGCACCGCGCAGCGCGGTAGTGGATGTTTTCAACTGTGCTTTCCAGCTGAAACCGTAGAAACGAATATCTCGTTTCGATGGCCAACGCCAGATGCACGCAAAGCGACGCGTGGGCAACGAGTTGCCTTCCCGACGAAACTGCCTTTGTGAGAGCGGTTTCAACGCGATTGCGGGGAACCCGTGGTGCCTTTCGCGATGGAACCGCTCCCACAACGCGGCCATTCGCGCGCAATATGTAATCCAGCTGTATGCGCCGCGCCGCTATCGTCTAGCCATCAATCCGCACCAGCATTCCGAGAAATACATCATGAACCGCAAAATAAAAATTCTTGGCGCGCTGCACCTGATCCTCGGCGGTGGCGGCATGGCCGCGTGCATGGCGGCCTACCTCACTTGGATCAAGCTTGCGAGCGATGCGCACAGCCTTAAAACGGCGCACACCCTGGGGCAAATGATGTTCATGCTGTCAGTGTTTATTTTGCTGCCCAGTCTCGTGTGTGGCATTGGTTTGCTCCTCAAAACGTCATGGGCCCGCGTGCTCACGATGTGTTGGTCGGTGTTGCTACTGTTGGGTATTCCCGTTGGCACGCTACTAGGCGGCTATGGGCTTTGGGTGCTGCTCAAGCGAACGCCCGAGTCGGTTCACTCGGCGGGCTCTGAGGCCGCATCTCGTCCATATCATCCGCACGACTTTGAGCCACAACCAACATCGGCACTGACGGCTCCGCACCCACCACCGCAAGGACGCGCACGACTCTTGTTGGTCATGCTCATCGTCGGCGCGAGCATGATAGTTTTGCTGCGCGCGGGGTTCTGGATTGCCGGGCAGCAACCGCCCTCGGTGATCGTCGAACCGGTTCAGATCGCGGCTGTGTTGTTATTTGCCATTGTGGGGGCGCTGATCGCGGTGGCGGTAGGGCGCGGGCTCACACGCTCGAGGCATGTGCCGTTGAATGAACGGCTCCAGCACGAAGCAGCAGTCGCGCCTGAGCTGCCACTGGGTTCGGACGCCATCTGCATCCACGTGCAACCCATCGAGCGCCTGATGCGGGGCGTCGGCATCCGCATCACGCAACCATCGGGCCGCGACGCGCAGGCTTACTGCCAGGTAGATCGCGCAGAACTTGCATTAGTTTTCGGCACCGGAATTGCCGAGCTGTACCGCGAACGCCACGATATCGACCGCTCGTACCTTGACCCCAAAACCGCCCTCTTCTGGTGTGCCGCCTGCAATTCAAGATTGTGGGTAGTGCACGCCGATGCAGCCACCGATCAAACACCGTGGTTCCCAGAAAACGCGCTGGCCGCGCGAACTAATGCGGATGTGCGGCACTTGTAATGCAGATGTACGCACGAGGCCGCTATCGTCTCGTTATCCCAACGAATTGCCCTTCGATATGCACACCTCATCCCGTCTCGTTGCGCTCGCTGCCCTGATTCTTGTCGCCCTCCTCGCCCTTCACTTTTCTCGCAACGCAGAGGCACGCAGCTTGTTTACGCCGGACAGCGTCGAGGCGTTCGGTGCTTTCGAAATCGTCACGCGCGCCAGCAAACTCGCGGGCACCGATTACGTGCTCAACTATCGCAGCAAGCCCTATGCGTTTGACGGCAAATCGGGCATGTTCGGCGACAAAACCGCGCGCTACAAAACCGTCAACGCGATGTTCACCTTTGCCCCTGGAACGCCGGCAATTCTCGTCAACGTGGGAGACCCAAACAACGCCAGTTTCTTCTATCTGTTGCGCGACATCAACGGCAGGGCAGAGGCGCAGTACGTGGGTGAAGCGAATGGTGACGTCACGGCGAAATGGATTGACCCGCCCGCTGCGCACATTACCAACCTGTGGGACGCCAAGCAACATCGCGCTCGACTCAACGGCGGACGCTGGTTACTGGTCGGCAAATACACCGCCATCGACGTGCAAAATTTCAAGGTCTATCCGCTCGCCCAAGCCCGCACCCAAGACGATCCGTACCCGAGCGAATGGATGCCCGTGATTGCCATGTCACCCGATCAACTGAGCTTTGTGCGCTACGGCAATTTGCAGCGCATTGTGGATAACCGCATCAAAAATGAGGAGGTGATGATCGTCACCGAACTGACCACCGAGCGCTGGTACATCCTGCCGATTCGGCGCAGTATCGAGCGCTTTAACTACTACATTGATGACGTAAATACGGCATGGCTCAACCACTATTTCACCTGGCAGACCGAGCCGGGGAAGCCCGCGCGCATGGTCGCGCGCGGCAACGTAAAACCGCGCCCCTACGTGGGTCGCCGCCCGTACAAACCGGGCGATATCAGCTATCCGACGTATCGACTCAACAACGCCTCAGTGCAATTGCGCGACGCATTTTTGGACTATCTGGTGAAGGTCGAACGCGGCACCCGACTGCCCGACTCACCCGGCGGGCACGCCTCCGTCACCATCGGCAGCGCGACGGTGAACCTCACGCAACAAAAAGACGATCTGAGCCTTTGGATGGACGGCGGTCGCGCAACCAGCCTCGTTTATGAAATTGGTGACCGTTTTGACGCAGTGCTGGCCACAGGTGCGTATGACAAATTTTTTCTGCCGTGATGCAACCAGAGCTAAGCCGACGCAGCGAGCGTCGACGTGCGTGACGCGGGTTTAACTCGACATCGCACGTGCGGCTACCTTGATCGCACCGACATCGCGGCCAGCGACGGCGCAAACTGTATCGCACTTGATGGGCATTACGCGCGTGACAACGCGCACGCTTGCTACGCTGCACAGCGCACGATTAGCGCCGCAATTTCACGCATCATTCACACACAGGTTAGCCGCATGAATCATCTAAAAATTCGCCTGTTTGCAGTGGCGCTGGTCGTCATCGGCGCGGGGCTGGTTTATGTCAACTGGCGAGAGTTGCTGCATGCCCACAAATACTCGACCAAGATCGCAGCCTTTGCGCCGCTGTGCGTGGTGGCGGGGTTGTTTTTGATCGCCTTTCCAGGGTTCTCAGGCAAGCCCAACACCACCCAAGAAAAGCTCGTCGGCGCACTCGTTTTGGTCATCGGACTGCTCGCGGGTTTGCTCAATTGGTATTGGATGGATCCGCGATTTTTTGGGCGGTGAGTGTGTGGACGGCCTGTGCCGCACGACGCTTGATTCGTAGGAGCGGCGTTGCCGACTGATCCGTGATCGGCGGTGAGTTATAGCTTTTCCACTAAACCTATGTTTTACAAGGGCTACGACGCTTTATCGCCTTAAGTCGATAAGTTACGTTTACGGCGATTAGCCCAAACAAAACAACAGTTTCAGCGAAAAGCTGTTGGCCTTGCACGCAAAAAATTGACGTCAAGTTTTGCAACGTTTTCGCAACTTGTAATCCAGTTGTAAGTCGCTCGCCCCTAACCTGTCGTTCATTCAAACATTGCGCCCAACGGTGGCGATAGGAAAAACATGAACGCTGCGATTTTTCGGTTTCTGTGCCCGTGTTTTTCTCAGCGGACATGGTTCAACTTTTTCGCCTTGGCCTTTGCGGTGGCTGCACCCGCGCTGTGGGCCGCCACCATCACCGTGAACTCGGTGGCAGATGTAGCGGCCAACGACGGCGTGTGCACCCTGCGCGAAGCGATCATCGCTGCCAATACCAACACCGCGTCGGGCGCGGCGGCGGGCGAGTGCGCAGCGGGCGCGCTGGCGGGCAGCGACGACATTGTGTTCAACATTCCGGGCGCGGGGGTGAAGCTCATCGCGCCAGCCACGGCGCTGCCGCCAATCACAACACCCCTTCACATCGATGGATATACGCAGCCCGGTGCCAGCGCGAACAGCCTTGTTGCCACTGCCGGAAGCAACGCTGTTCTCTTGATTGAAATCGATAACGGTGCGGTGCCCAATGACAACACGCTTCGCATCACCGGCGCTGGCGCGTCGGGCTCGATTATTGAAGGCTTGGCTTTGAGCCGCAGCGCCAATTCAGCCTGCTGTGCCAACACAGGCATTTACGTGACTAACACCTCATTGGCGTGGATTCGCGGCAACCTGTTCGGCAGCGACGCCTCGGGCACCGTCGCCAAAAGCTTTCAAGATCGCGCGATCTACGTGGACAACAACACCGACGGCGTGATCGTCGGATCCAGCGCGGCAGCTCTCGCACCGGCCTACCGCAACGTGGTCGTTGCTGCGGGCACCGGAATCACCTCAAGCGGCACCGCCAACAACATCACCGTGCGCGGCAATTTTGTCGGCACCCGGCCTTCCGGTTTGACTGCGATTTCGGCAGGTGCGGTCGGCATCGGTATTTGGCTGGACAACGCATCGGGCGCGTCCTTCGTCTCGGACAATGTGATTGCAGGCACCGGTTCAAGAGGCATCCAGACTCGTTTCTCAAATGGCGCAGTGATCGAGCGCAATCTGGTGGGCGTTGCGGCCAATGGCAACACGCCGCTCGGCGGAAACGGCAGCGGCGGAATCGCCGTGTTTGAGACCAACGGCGCACCGCTGACCAATCTCACCATCCGCAACAACACCATCGCCAATGGCACCGGTGTGGGCATGAGCGTGACCCGCGGCAACTCCGCTAACGTGGTGCTGGGTGTAGTCATCTCGCAAAACGTGATCCGCAACAACACGGGCTTAGGCATTGATCTCAGCAAGACGTTTTCAGCAGACGGCGTGACCGCCAACGATGCGCTGGACGCCGACACCGGCGCCAACAATTTACAAAACTTCCCGGTTCTCACCACGGCCACTGGCAACGGCACGACAGTGGCCACGCCGTACACCTTCAATAGCGAACCGAATAAAAATTTCGCACTGGAATTTTTTCAAGCGGCCGCCTGCAACGGCTCCGGCCACGGTGGCGCCGACGTGTATCTCGGCACCGTCAACGTGGTCACCGATGCGTCCGGCAACGCCAGCGGCACCGCGAGTTTCGCCTCAGCGTTGGTCACCGGATTCGTCAATGCCACGGCCACCCATGCGGTCAACGGCACGTCAGAATTTTCGACCTGTGTGACGCTTAATGTGCCTGTTGTGAACGTGCTGCTCACTGTCACCAAATCAGGCACCGGCAGCGGCACGGTGACCGGCATCGGCATCACTTGCGGCGCGGATTGCAGTGAATCCTTGGCACAAAATTCTGTGGTCGTATTGACCGCAGCGGCAACCGTCGGCTCAAGCTTTATCGGCTGGAGCGGCGGCGGATGCAGCGGCACCAGCACTTGCAGCGTGACCATGACTGCCGCACAAACGGTGAATGCGCAATTCAACATCACCCCGGTGGCTAACGTCACCTTAAGCGTGACCCAATCAGGCACGGGCCTGGGCACCATCACTGGCCCCGGCATCAACTGCGGCGCAGATTGCAGCGAGCCGTTTGCACCGGGCACCGTGGTCACGTTAACGGCAACGGCGAACGCAGGCAACGTCTTTATCGGCTGGAGCGGCGGCGGATGCACCGGCAACGGCACTTGCGTAATCACCATCGCTGCAGCGGCCGCGCCGCCCACGGTGAACGCACAGTTTGCAGCCGCGCCGCCGCCCATTGCGGCAGTGACCGTGCCAACGCTTAATCCGCTTCTGCTGTTGGCGCTTGCCGGCTTGTTAGCGTTTGGCGCTCGGCGTCGCTCCGCATAGCGCGCCGCACCAATGGTTGTCAACCAACCAGCCAACCAACCCAATGCGAAGCCTGATCTACAACCAAGAATCGGCTCGCACCCGCACCGTCGATCAACACTCAAACCTTATATGGACATCATGAAACACCGCCTCGCAGCCCAACTGCTCGCACTCTCACTCGGACTCTTTGCCATGACTGAAACCACGCTCGCGCAATCTGCCAGTGGCGCACTTTCCTCCACCGCAGTAGAAGAAGTTTTGAACCAAAGTCTGACGCAAAAAAAGGGCATGGCGATCTATATCGGAGGTCAGCTCATCAATGCAATTTTTGTCAAACGCATTGATGCCAACAGCATCGAAGTCAAAAACCAAACGCACGGTCGCATCATCATCCGCATGGATCGGGTTGATGCAATTGCTATTTCGTAGTTCAACAATACTTAAGAAAGAACGGCATGAAAATGATGCCCGCCTCGCTCATCGCGACCGCCTTGTTGGCGGTCGTGCTCGCCACCACATCTGCGCTCGCTCTCGCCGCAACGCCCGCGCAAGAAAAAGCGTTTGTCGATGCTTTCAAAAAAGCAGTTGAACGCAAAGACGCCAAAGCGCTCAAGGCGTTGCTCTACGTACAAGACGCCGACCCGACGGCGCTCGAGTTCTACAACATGATGATCGTTGCCGACTTTGGATCCACGATCAAATCAATTGCGTTGATAGCGCTCACCGCTGAAGAGAACGCGCAGATGGAAACCGGTGGCAAAAATATTCACGGCAAGCCGATGAAAATGCCGTTGAAACCAATGAGAAGTTTGGTGATTGCGACTTCAACCAAAACTGCCGACTTAACGGCCAGCGGCAGCAGTCAGTGGTACGTCGCCGAGTTTGAAGGCAAGCTGGTCATTCCGGTGCCCGCGCTGGTGAGGTAGTAGCCGAGCGGACGACCTAGCAAGCTAGCAATGCAGCGCGAGTCGCCGAAACAGACACAACAACGGCGTGAACAGCAGTCCCGCACGCAGGAGGCCGATCACGCCGCTTATCGCTATCGGTGGCGAATTACGCCAGCTTCAACGTCACATCGATGTTGCCACGCGTCGCGTTCGAATACGGGCATACGATGTGTGCCTTATCGACGAGGTCCTGCGCGACGGTGCGGTCTACACCCGGAATGTCAACGGTGAGCGTGACTTCGATTCCGAATCCGGTCGGAATTTTGCCGATACCGACGTTGCCTGTGATGTTGGTGGTGGCAGGTAGTGCGACTTTGGCGGCACCGGCAACAAACTTCAGCGCGCCGAGGAAGCAGGCGCTGTAGCCCGCAGCAAATAGTTGCTCGGGGTTGGTGCCTGGCAGGCCGTTGCCGCCGAGTTCTTTTGGCGTAGTGAGTTTGACGTCGAGGACGCCGTCGGATGAGCGCGCGGTGCCTTCACGGCCGCCTGTAGCTGTTGCTTCGGCGCGGTAGAGAACTTTTTCGATGGACATGTTGATTTCCTTGGTTAATTGCCCGGTGTGTGGTGGGCAGTGGGGGTTGAAATGGTTGAAGCGGTCGCCGTTGTGGGCTTAGCGTTGGCTTTAGCGTTGGCTTGAGCGTTGGCGACCAGTTGATCGCGCAACACTTTCAGTTCGCGCTTGAGAGATTCGATTTGCGGCAAATGGCAGCCGCTGAGCTGCATGATGCACAACGGCACTGGCTCGGCGCGAGTACGGAGCCGTTTGCCCGCAGCGGTCAACGAAATTTCCACGTTGCGCTCGTCTTGCGTGCTGCGGTTACGAGCGATCAAGCCGATAGTTTCCAAGCGCTTGGCCAGCGGCGTCAAAGTGCCGGAGTCAAGACTCAGTCGTTCACCGAGTTCGCCCACGCCTTGTGGGCTGTGCTGCCACAGCGCGAGCATCACCAAATATTGCGGATAGGTGACGCCGAGCGCAGCCAGCAACGGCTTGTACGCTTTGGTCATTGCCAGCGAAGACGAGTACAGCGCGAAGCAGAGCTGCTGGTCTAGATTGAGCAACGAGGTGGATGTATTCATAGTCTTTAAGCCGCAGCGCGCGCTTGAATTTCGACGCCTGGTTGCTGTGTTGAGCTAATTGTATTGCACACAATTTAATTGTCAACAAGTTTATTCAAAGCCGGTTCTTCAAGCGGTGAACGTCCGCCTGAATACAATCTAGCCCCATGCAATTTCTACTTGAATACGCGCCGATCATTCTGTTTTTCGTCGCCTACAAACTCAAAGACATTTATTTCGCCACCGGCGTCGCCATCGCCGCTTCGGTGCTGGCGATTGCTTACGCGTGGTTTGTGAGCAAAAAAGTAACCACCATGCAGTGGTTGTCGCTCGCCATCATTGTCGTTTTTGGCGGTGCCACCTTGCTGTTGCATGACGAAATGTTCATCAAGTGGAAACCGTCAGCGCTGTACGGTGCGTTTGGCCTCACGCTGCTGTTTGGCAAAGTGGTGCTGAGACGCGACTGGATTCAGGCCGTCTTTAAGCAGGCCCAGATTGAGGCACCCAACAACGTGTGGAACAAGCTCACGTGGGCGTGGATCGCATTTTTTGCCTTTATGGCGGCGCTCAACGGCTACGTTGCCAGCAATTATTCGCTCGACACGTGGGTCAATTTCAAGGTGTGGTGGGCGATGGGCTTATTTCTCAGCTTCACCATCGGCAACGTTGCGCTGCTTGCTAAATACATGAAAGAAAGCGAGCCGGACGCCAAATGAACGCACTGGTTGAACTGCTTGAATCCCGCCTCGCCCCGTTGGCAGCCACGCTGCTGGAAATCTCCGACGACTCGGCAAAACATGCCGGGCATGCCGGAAACACCGGTGGTGGGCACTTATCGGCGAAAATCGTGTCCAAATCTTTTTCCGGGCTCAATACGGTTGCCCGACATCGCGCGGTGTATGTGCTGGTTGCAGACCTTATGCCACACACCATTCACGCGCTGTCGCTGACCGTCAAGACGCCTGAAGAACTCTAAAACTCCAGCCTTAACTGACCGAGACTTGTAGCTCACTGCTATCGACTAATAAAACAGGAAATGAAGATGCAATTACGTAAATCATTCGCGGCGGCTCTGCTGCTCGCACTTGCTGGCACCGCCGCTTTTGCGCAAACGCCAACCAAAAAATCCGCTGCACCTGCTGCACCGGCCGCTGCTCCAGCCGCAATGGCCCCAAGCAAATCAGGCGATATCGCAGTGTCACAACCCCAGCTTGACCTGATCGTGAAAGAGCGCGTTGCCCAAGGCCAGCCCGACACGCCTGAACTGCGTGCATTCTTGCGCGATGAGTTGGTCAACCGCGAGCTGTTCCTGCGCGCCGCCAAAGCCAAGGGCATTGATCGCGATCCGGCCATGAAAACGCAGATGCAGGTGGCTGCCGACTCAATCTTGATTCGTCAATACATCAACGATTACATGGGCGTGAACGGCGTCAGCGACGACACGCTCAAGAAAGAATACGAGACCATCAAAGCCGGTTTGGGCGATAAAGAATATCGCGCGCGCCACATCTTGGTCGAGAAAAAAGAAGATGCTGAGGCGTTGATCAAGCAGTTGCAGGCGGGTGGCAAGTTTGAAGAGTTGGCCAAAGCCAACTCGAAGGACCCAGGCTCAAAAGACAACGGCGGCGATCTTGATTGGGCGGTGCCATCGAACTACGTCAAGCCGTTTGCGGACGCTTTGGTTGCGCTGCAAAAAGGCAAATACACGGCGACTCCGGTGCAAAGCCCGTTCGGCTTCCACGTGATCCAGTTGGACGACACGCGTGAGGCAAAGGCACCATCATTCGATGAAGTTAAAGCCCAGCTCACGCAGCGCCTGCAAGGACAAGTGGTGGAGAAACATTTGGCTGAGCTTCGCGTAAAAGCGGGCATCAAGTAACGTCTTGCTATTCGCAGTTTTCGCTGCGCCGCAACAAAGCCACCCTCGGGTGGCTTTGTTTTTTTATGGCAAACAGGACAGACAAGCGACAGAACAATGAACCATAATCATCAGGTAATTTTTAAGGGGAGATATCACTTGAACGGGTTCTTAAAGAACAAAGATTTGCTGGCGGGGCTGATGTTTTTCGCCATTGGCGCAGCGTTTTGGTACGGAGCCGGTGACTACCAATTAGGCTCGGCCGCCCGCATGGGCCCAGGCTGGTTCCCGAAGGCGCTCGGGGCAATCCTGACCCTTCTGGGCGTGTTGATCGCAGCGGTGGGCGTTAAAAATCAGGCCAAGTGGGCCGAGACCGTCGGCATCGGCTGGACCTGGAAACCAGTGATCATCTTAACTGCTGCGGTCGTGTTGTTTGGCTTTGCGCTGCCCACACTGGGCATGATCGCGGCAATCATTCTGCTCACCGTTATTTCCGGCATTGCCGCCCATGACAAAGAGTACAAATCGTTGGCCATGATTACCGTCATCATGTGCATCTTCTGTGCCGCTGTGTTCGTCTGGGGCTTGAAGCTTCAGATGAAACTCTTCCCGTGGAGCTAAGAGAACATCATGGATCTTCTTAGCAATCTTTCGCTGGGCTTTGGTGTAGCGCTCACCTTCACCAACATCATGTACGCGCTCATCGGGTGCCTGCTCGGCACGTTGATCGGCGTGTTGCCCGGCATCGGTCCAGTGGCGACCATCGCGATGCTGCTGCCAACGACCTATGCGCTGCCACCGGTGTCAGCGCTCATCATGCTGGCCGGTATTTATTACGGCGCGCAATACGGCGGCTCAACCACCGCCATTCTGGTGAACCTGCCGGGTGAATCCTCCTCCGTGGTGACCGCGCTCGACGGTTATCAAATGGCTCGACAAGGCCGAGCGGGCGCGGCTCTGGGCATGGCCGCGATCGGCTCGTTCATCGCCGGTTCGTTCTCGACGCTATTAGTTGCCGCCTTCGCGCCGCCACTGTCCGAAGCGGCATTGAAATTCGGCCCAGCTGACTACTTTTCGCTGATGGTGCTGGGTTTGATTGCGGCGGTTGTGCTCGCACACGGCTCGGTGCTTAAAGCCATTGCCATGATCATCCTCGGCATTGCCATTGGACTGATCGGCACCGACGTGAATTCGGGGGTTGCGCGTTACAGCTTCGACATCCCTGAGTTGACCGATGGCATTGGCTTTGTAGGCATCGCCATGGGCATCTTTGGCATCGGCGAGATCCTCATCAATCTTGAAAAGGGCGAAGCACGCGAAGTGTTCACGGCAAAAGTGGGCAAACTGTTGCCAACCAAGCAGGATTTCAAGGACTCTTGGGGCGCGATCACACGCGGCACGTTGCTAGGCTCACTGCTCGGAATTTTGCCCGGCGGCGGCGCATTGTTAGCTTCATTCTCCTCATACTCGCTTGAGAAAAAACTGGCCGGCCCTAGAGCCAATCCACCGTTCGGCAAAGGCAACATCCGTGGCGTCGCAGCGCCTGAGTCCGCCAATAATGCGGGCGCGCAAACTTCGTTCATTCCGTTGCTCACGCTGGGCATTCCACCCAACGCTGTGATGGCGTTGATGGTTGGCGCAATGACCATTCACAACATTCAGCCCGGCCCGCAGGTCATCACCGCAAATCCGCAACTGTTCTGGGGCTTGATTGCTTCGATGTGGGTCGGCAATGCAATGCTGGTCATCCTCAATCTGCCGTTGATCGGTATGTGGGTGCAGTTGCTAAAGATTCCGTATCGCCTGCTCTATCCAATGATTCTGGTGTTCTGCTGTATCGGCGTGTACACCGTGAACAACACGACCTTTGACGTGTGGGTCATCGCAGTATTCGGCGTGATCGGCTACATCTTCGCCAAGCTTGAGTGTGAAGCCGCGCCGCTGCTGCTAGGTTTGATTCTTGGGCCGATGATGGAGGAGAACTTGCGTCGCGCGCTGCTGCTGTCACGAGGCAGCCCGAGCGTGTTCTGGGAGCGTCCGATCAGCGCGGTGATGCTGGCGCTATCAATCATCTTGCTCGTAATTCTGGCCCTGCCTGCGATCCGCAAAAAGCGCGACGAGACGTTTGTGGAAGATTGATTTTCTAAATCGATTCGAGATCAAAAACGGGCACCTAGGTGTCCGTTTTTTTTGGCGCGGCGCATTCTTCACGGCACTGAAAATAAGCAGCGCACAGCATCTGGAGCGTGGCTAAGCGAATCAGCAAATGGTCTGACGCGTTCGAGTTCAAGGCCGGGGACATTTTTTGCTGCGGCGCGCCACAAAACGTCGGGCCAGTAGTGTGCGGCGACATGATGCCGGGCCAACTCGCGGGCTTGCCGGATTTCAACGCAAAGGTGCTTTAGCGGGCGATGTTGTCTTAACAACTTTTCGCTGAAACGCCTATTTTGCTTGGGCTGAGCGCGTATTTATTATAAAGTCGACTCCTGATTAGCAAGCTGGCTCAGGAAGTATTGACGGTAATGCTGTATTTGCGTACAGTTACGCATTTGAACGATTGGAGCACCGTCATG
>JAYSRA010000029.1:0-14750 GCA_043721275.1 Burkholderiales bacterium | reverse complement strand
CTCCCGAGCTGCCAATCAACACCGTCATCGAGCCCTTGATGATCGGGCCACCCTTTAACGTGGCGTCGCCCATCCGGGCGGCGGGTTTGCCGCTCATGGGGAGGCTCCAACGGTTTGAGGCACGTTGCGGGGTGCGTTAATTCGTTGCATGGCGTGCGTTACTGCGTTGTTCGTTGGGTGGTTCACTGCGGCCGCCTAAGGACCACGGCGAGCGTTGGGGTTGAAGTCGGGGGTGCGGCCCATCGCAGGGTCGGCCGGCGCGTCGCCTCCATCTTCGCCGTCCGAACTGTCATCTTCGTCGCCGCCCTCGTTGTCGGCGCTCGCGGCAGGGGCCGATGGCGCGCTTTTTGCAGCACCCGTATTGATCCGAACCATGCCGCCGTCGGCATGCACCGCGCTGCTGCCAATGATTTCAACGTGGGTGCCCTGCAAGTAAATTCCGCCGTCCGCCGTCAACACAATCTTTGCCGCGCCGCACGCCAATTCAAGATGGTCACCGACGCTCGTGATTTGCACTTTACCCACGCTCGTTTGTTGTCGCTCGCCCACGCTGATGCGTTGAGTTTTACCGACCTTGAGCGCATCTGATTTACCCACCTCGGTGGTGCGTGTTTTACCCACGGTAGTTGAGTAGGTGTCGCCCACGGTGAGCGTTTTCTTCTTACCGATTTGGCTTGACTGCTGAATGCCCACCAGCGTGTTCATCATCAGCCCGACGTTCACGGAGAGGCCCATACCAATGTTGGTCATGCGGGCCATGCCGACGGTCTCGATATTGGCGATGCCGATGGTCTCGGTTTTCATCTTCGCGGTTTTGAGTGACCAGTTCTTGCCGATCTTGTCGCTTTTGTTGATGCCAATTTTGGTGGTCTCGGACTTGCCCACCGTTTCGTCGCGGTTGTCGCCAATGCTGATCGTTTCGTTGTGATCAACGCGCTCTTTGCGGTTGGAGTGAATGGTGATGGTCTCATTGCCGTCGACCTCTTCGTCGCGCCAGCCATGAATCGTGATCGTTTCGTTCCGATCAACCGTTTCGGTGCGGTCTCGCTGGATGTGGTTTAGCTCATCGCGATCAATGGTCTTTCTGCGGTCTCGGCCGACCCATTTGTCTTCGTCGTTTTCGACCTCGGTGAGCTGATCCTTTTGGGCGTGTAGCCAGAGCTGTTCTTCGTTCTTTTTGTCTTCGAAGCGAATGGCGTTGGTGTCGCCCGGGGTGGCCTTCATGCCTGCGCCCGGGGCGCCGCCTTTGCTGCTTCTTGTGAGAAAGCCGGATTGGGTTTTGTTATCCGGGAGGCTCCACGGGGGCATCTGGTCGGCGTTGTAGACACGCCCGGTGATGATCGGGTAGTCCGGGTCGCCGTCGACGTGATCCACGATCACTTCTTGGCCGATTCGTGGGATGTGGATGGCGCCGTAGTTGCTGCCCGCCCACGGGTGTGACACACGCATCCAGCAACTGGAGTTCTCGTTGTTCTGTCCGTAGCGATCCCACGGAAACTGCACTTTGACGCGCCCGTATTTGTCGGTGTAGATCTCCTCGCCCGGGGGGCCGACCACTATGGCTACCTGCGGGCCTTGGCTTTTGGGTTTCGGGGTGAGGAGCTGCGGGCGGTACGGCACGCTTGAGGGTTGGGTCAGGGTGTTGAAGATACATTCAACCCCGTCGGTGGCCACCGCCCCCATGCCGTGGGTGTTGCTCTTTAAGGCGTAGGTGATGCCGACAATTAAGTGTTCGGTGTTTTGCTCGGCTCTGGGGCAGCGCGCAAGGCTCATCAGGTAGCCCGGGGCGAGGGAGCGCAAGTTGCCTTCACCCGTGGCGCGGGTTTGCTCCGATTGCAGGGCTTCGCGACGCGTCCTGGCGTAGAACTCCCCGTCGCTCACCTCGGTGTAGCCGCCGGGCCAGCTGTAGCGCTCCCAGGCGTCGTTGGCGTGGCCTTTGGGGGCTTTGTTTTTGGTGGTGAGCTCGGCCTTGGGTTTGCTGAAGTCGTAGTCGTCGGATAGGTATTCGCCCGGGTCGATCTCCTCTCTCGGGCGCCAGGTGTGAAAGTGCTCTTCGCGGGCGTCGGTGGTGGCATCAATGCCGAAGTAGTTCACGGCGGAGCGGGGCGCGAGCGCTTGGTGGGAGCTGATGCCGTCGCAGAGCACGAGCGTGTGCGTGCCCGCACTGTGCTCGAAGTAGTAGTAGATGCCTTCGTGCTCCATGAGCCGACTGACAAATTGGTAGTCGGTCTCGTGGTACTGCACGCAGTAGTCCCACACCCGGTAGCTGCCGGAAAGCTTCAACTTGATCGGGAAGTTGTACTTGCCGAGCACCGACTCGATGATGTCGGGGACTTTCTTTTGTTGAAAGATTTTGCTGTCCGAGCGACGCGTGGCCAGCCACAGCCAGGGCTTGAGTTGCGCGGTGTAGATGTGAAAAAGCTTGTGCCGTCCGGTCAAGGCAAAGCGGGTGCAGATGCCGTTTAAGTAGCGCTTGGGCCCGCTGTGCTCGGTCTCCACCGAGACGCTGATCGGCTTGCCTAAAAGCGCTTTGGGGGCGATACCGAGCTGTTCAGACACCAGTGTGACGGTGAAGTCAAATAGGGTGGAGAGCGATTCTTGGCCCTCCATCTCATGAAAAATCAGCGCTTTAGGACCCAGTGGGGTGATGGCTTCTAGGACGCGGGGCATGGGGCTTCTAACGTAGAGTTAAATGGGGCAGCAGAGCTAGGCATGGCTCTGCTGCGGGTCATCTCGGCCGCAGTCGAATACGCATCCACAAACGCGCGCCCCCAAGCGTCCTCGAAGTTGTCTTCGGCCAGCGCTGCGACCTTCGCGTAGCGGTCGTTTTGTGTGTCCCACCAGCGGGCTTTGTCGGCACTCGGGGCGATGATCACGGCAACATCTGGTGCGCTGCTGAGTGAGGCGTCCGAGGCGCGCGGGTCGAGCCGAATTAGCATGTCGGCGAGTGCGGCGTGCATGCCCGCCATCACACCCGCATCGTGTGCGAGCAGGTCTGCAAAGGCGTGCGGCATGGCGCGGGTGCCGTGCATAAAGCCGGGTAATTGCCCCGTGAGCAGTTGCACCAGAGCGGCCTCTGCGGTGGGTAAAAAACGCAGCGGATTGTTGGACTGCTCAGCCACCAGTGCGGTGTGCACTCGAATTTCGCGCTGCGTGATGGCACCCGCGGCGAGCAAGTCCATTGCGCCTTGAACGGCGTGGCGCACCATGCCACCGATCAGCTCGGCGTTGGCTATGGTGAGCCCGGACTTGAATGCGTCGTCGGCCATGCCCGCGCCGTGGGCAAATGCGTGCATCAACGTGTCGGCATTCACCTCGCGCGCTGCGACGGCCGTTGACGCGGTCGGCTGCATCGGTGCGACGCGCTGTGCATCACGCACGCGTGCGTTGAGCAGATACGGTCCGATCTCAATAACGTCCTCATCCTGCACGATGGCGCTCTCGCCGGGACGCACTTCTTGGTCGCCGACGTTGACCACCAAGGTGCGGCTTTTGTTGCTAAGAATCGGTACGCCGCGCACGAAGGTGATTTCGGCATGCAGCCGCGACACGCGCTGATAGCGATCGGGCAGCACCAGCGTGTTGCGCTCGTCACGACCGAGCGTGCCGCCCGCCGCGCCGATAGCGCAGGTGCGCGGCAACGCGGGAAACACATAGTCCAGAGCAGCAACGTCAAACACGAGTTCAGGCATTGGGCGCGATTAAACAAAAAGCGCGGTCACAAAATCTGACCGCTTCACCGCTATTGTCGCAGCAAATGGGTTTGCCATGATGACATCAGCATTTTCCGAGCCAACCCAGTACGGTGGGCGATCAGCGGCCGACGCGCGCGTTGTTTTGTCGCCAGAAAACGACGCGCTTGCCGTAGGAAAACTACCCGCAGACCGCCATGTTCAGGGCCACCGCCTCCGCCACGCGAATGCCGTCGATCCCTGCCGACATGATGCCACCGGCATAGCCCGCGCCCTCGCCTGCGGGGAACAGGCCGCGCACATTCACGCTTTGCAAATCGTCATCGTTGCGCTTGATTCGGATCGGTGAACTGGTGCGCGTCTCCACCGCCGTCAACACGGCGTCGTGCATGAAAAAACCGGGGATTTGCTTATCGAAGGCGGGCAGCGCTTCGCGAATCGCGGTGATCGCGTAATCGGGCAACGCTTGCGCCAAATCAGTCAGATGCACGCCCGGTTTGTAGCTGGGCAGCACGCTGCCAAACGCAGTCGACGCGGTGCCCGCCACAAAGTCGCCCACCAATTGCCCTGGCGCGCTGTAGGTGCTGCCGCCAAGCTCATAGGCGCGGCTTTCCCAGTGCCGCTGAAAGTCGATGCCCGCTAGCGCGCCGCCAGGATAATCCGCTGGCGTGATGCCCACCACAATGCCCGCGTTGGCGTTCATTTCGTTACGCGAATATTGGCTCATGCCGTTGGTAACCACACGCCCTGGCTCCGAACTTGCCGCCACCACGGTGCCGCCGGGGCACATGCAAAAACTATAAACCGCGCGACCGTTCGCGGCGTGATGCACGAGCTTGTAATCGGCCGCGCCGAGCATAGGATGACCGGCGCTCGGCCCAAAGCGCGCGCGATCAATCAGGCCTTGCGGATGCTCAATGCGAAAGCCGATGGAGAACGGTTTTGCCTCGATGTAGACACCACAATCAAACAACATTTTGAAGGTGTCGCGCGCACTGTGGCCAATGGCGAGAATGACGTTATCAGCGCGCAGCGTTTCGCCGTTTTCGAGCACGATTGCGCGAATCTTTTTTCGGCCGTCGGATGCAGCACTCGCATCGAATTCAAGGTCAACCACCTTGTGTTGAAAACGAAATTCACCGCCCAGTGATTCGATGGTGCCACGAATGTGTTCCACCATTTTCACCAAGCGAAAAGTGCCCACATGCGGCTTGCTGGCGTACATGATTTCCTCCGGCGCGCCCGCCTTGACAAACTCCTCCAACACTTTCCGCCCGTAGTGCTTGGGGTCTTTCACTTGCGACCATAATTTGCCGTCCGAAAAGGTGCCCGCACCGCCTTCGCCAAACTGCACGTTGGACTCGGCATCAAGCTCGCCTTTGCGCCAAAACGCCCACGTGTCTTTGGTGCGCTCGCGCACGATTTTGCCGCGTTCCAGAATAATTGGTTTCAACCCCATTTGCGCGAGGACCAACGCGGCCAGCATGCCGCACGGACCCAATCCAATGACTACAGGGCGCAACGTTTTTTCAGAAAAAGTTTCAGGTGCAGCAACAAATTTGTATGACGTGTCCGGCGTCACGCCAATGTGCACATTTTTGCGGAATTTTTTCAGCAAATACGCTTCATGAGCTGGCGCTACCTCAACGTCGAGCGTGTAGACGAGCTGCACGTCCGCCTTCTTTCGCGAGTCATACCCGCGGCGAAAAACGATGAATCGCAGCAACGCTTCTGGCTTGATTTCAAGCCGCGCCAGCAGCGCCGAAAGCAGATCGCCTTCCGCGTGATTGAGGGGAAGCTTGAGCTCGGTAATTCGCAACATGTTGACACCCTTGGCGGAGATTTATTCCGCATGAGTCGCGATGTTAGCGGGGCGTCGCCCGATGGCTCAGTGGCCTTGCGGATCAAGCGTTTCAACGTAACAGCTTTGTCGCGCATTGACCGTTTAACGTAGGCTAAGCGCATATTACGTCTTAAGTCGACTTATGCACTTTATTGTATCTAGCCCAATTTGAATGGCGCTTTCACCAAAAAGCTGCCACCGCAAAACGACCGATAAGTTACCGCCAATTGCCGCGCAGCTCAACGGTGATTTCGTACCGACCAACAAAATCGCTCGCACCACCGGCTCACACAAATGCGAACGATCACAGCGCGACCTGAGACGTTACCGCGCGATAACCGCGCGCAGTTTCAGGCACTTAGAATGCGCTCACTTTCTTAAACGCCGCCTCCACCATGTCACTCACCAACAACACCGCCATTGCGTCCACCCCGATGCGCCGTCGCCTGCAAAAAATTGCGCGCATCGTCGCGTTGTTTGCAGCAGTTTCGTTAGCGAATGGCCCCGCGTTTGCAGGTTACGGCGCTGGCACCGGCAAAGTGCTGCTGCCCGGTGAAGTGGGCTCGTTTACCGGCGAATCAGGTCAGGCGGTGGCGCGCCAAACCGATGGCAAACTGGTGATTGCCGGTCGCTGCGGCACCGCGTCCGGACTCGGTTTTTGCGCAGCGCGACTTAATGCTGATGGCAGTCTTGACAGCACCTTCAACGGTGGCCTTGCAAGCCCCGCCATTCCGGGCAAAGTTGCGCTCTCACTCACCGGCGAACTGCTTGAACAAAACCACAGCGTTGCAATCGACGGCAACGGCAAAATTGTGCTCGCAGGCACCTGTCAAACCGGGGCCGTCAGCACAGTGCGTTTTTGCGCGGTTCGCTTCAATACCGACGGCAGTGTTGACAGCACATTTAACGCCGGTGGCAGCAACGGTGCAGCGGCTGGCCGCGTAGCTTTCGGCTTCACCAGCTCGCCGATTCAAGCGTTCGGCGGCATGGCCATTCAGCCTAGCGACAACAAAATTGTGTTCGTGGGCCGCTGCGGCAGCAAACAGTGCATTGCACGGCTCAACGTCAACGGCGATTTTGACAGCACATTTGCGCCTGCCAGCGCGGTCGAAGGCACCGGTCGCTTCACCTTTAAAGTCACCGCCAGCTCGCCCGAGCGCGCCAACGCGGTGGTGGTTGATAGCAGCGGAAAAATCACCGTGGCCGGCAGCTGCGCGGCCGACCCGCTTGATCTCGCAAAATCAGTGTGCCTCGCAAAATTTAATGCCGACGGAACGTTCGACACCACTTTTGGCTCAAGCGGCAGTGGCGCATTTCGCATCCAAACGTTTACCTCGGGAACGTTCGCATCGCTTATCAACGAAGACTCGGTGGCGCTCGCCATCGACGGCAACAAACTACTGTTGCTGTGCAAGCATCAATTCAACGGCGCCGACGCGTGCATCTATCGATTTAACGCCAGCAACGGAAGCCTTGACGGCTCGTTTGCGGCCACCCAAGCGTTGCCCGGAAAGCTCATTTTTCAACATCCAAACATCGGAAGCTATGAGCCCGCTGCGCTTGCTGTCGATCCGTCGTCGGCAGGGCGCATCGCCATCGTCGGACGCTGCGCCGACACCACCAGCATGGCAAGCGACAAAATTTGCGTTGCACGCATCAGCAACGCGGGCGCGCTGGACACCGCGTTCACCGGGCCATCGGGCAACGCCACCGGTGGTTTTGCGTATGACGTCGGCCTGGGGCTTGACCTAGGTTACGCCGTCAACGTGGACGGTGGCGGCAACGTCTACGCGGTGGGCGATTGTGGCGGCAAAATGTGTGTGCTCGGCTTCGACGCGATCGGCGCACTTAACTCAAGTGCGTGTGCTGCCAACGTTGACGCAGACCCCGCGATACGAGCCACCACCGATGGCGTAGCGATCATTCGCTCCATGCTCGGGCTTGCGGGAACGCTGCCCGCCCCCCGCGGATTGGGCTTTGATGTTGACGGTGATGGCGTGATTGATGCGTCACGCGACGGCCTCATTTTTCTGCGTGCCATGCTCGGTTTCAAAAATGCGTCCATCAACAGCGGCATCAGCATCGCAACCTTTGCCAATCGCAAAACATGGCCCGATCTCAGAAGCTATCTCAACACGCGCTGCGGCATGAATTTGCCGCTTTGATAGCGGTCGCCGGTTGACCGGCGCTGTGTGACCTGATCGTTTGCCGCCAAGTTGAGCAGCATCAAAACGCGGCGTCCCGACTGATGCTCGCGTTGCATCTCGCTGGCAGCAACCCGCCTGCGCGCGCGAGCCTTTTCCATAGCGTTGCCGGATTAGCCCGTCGCGCAGCATTCGACGTTGTATGGCGCACGATCGCTATGCGCGCCTTCGGCTCCGCGCTCATCCACACCACGCCACCTTTCGCAATCGCATGCTCGGCACCCGCGTCTAGCCAAACGTCAATCGACAGGCCCGCGGTGGTCAGCCACACGCGCCCCGAGCTGACGCGCACACAGCAGTCGACGTCGGCGTCATAACGCGCGGCGCGGTTCGGGTCTAGCTCAAAGTGTTGAATTGATTTCATGGCTGCTGCAACGCGATTACGCAGAGATTCAGGTGTATTGAATTTATCTCAACCTTCAATACAATACCAATACACTTTCACAATTAATTCGTTTGACTGTACTGGCAAATTTGGCAACACAGTGTGATCATTTTTTGGGAATCACGATTCTGAAATCCACGCGCACAACCGCAGCAGCGGCAACAGCAACAGCAACAGCGGCAGCCACAGTCGCAGGCGACCTGAGCTTGGTCGATCAATTGGTGCAATGGGCTGAGCTGCGCATACGCGAGCATGTGTTGCGTCCCGGCATGCGCATGCCCTCGGTGCGGCAGTGCGCGGTTGGGCGCGGCGTGTCGCAATCCACCGTCGTTGCCGCCTACGAGCGGTTGGTGGCGCGCGGGCAGTTGCGGGCGCAGCGCGGATCGGGCTTTTATGTGTGCGAGCCGCACATGACGCCGCCGCAAACCCGTGTCGCACCACGCACGCAGCAGATCGACACCGCGTGGCTGGTGCGCAACATGCAAAGCGGCATTGCGCCAGAGAATTCACCCGGTTACGGCTATCTTTCAAGCGAGCTTTACGGAACTGACTTAGTGCGACAAGGGCTGCGCAGCGTTGCACAAAGCACATCAAAGCAGCTTATGCATGTGGGCCTGTCGCAAGGCTATTTGCCGTTGCGTCAACAGCTGCAACGCGCCCTCGCCGCGATGGAAATTGCCGCAACGCCGGAGGCCATTGTGCTCACCTCAGGGGCGACGCAGGGCTTGGATTTGGTGGTTCGCTTGCTGGTGAAACCGGGCGACACCGTCATCGTTGGCGACCCGGCGTGGTCGGCGCAATTGGGTGCATTGGCGATGCACGGCGCAAACTTGGTCAGCGTGCCGTATCGCGCCGACGGCCCCGATCTTGATGCGTTAACGCTCGCCGTGCAGCAGCATCGTCCGCGTCTGTTGTTGCTCAACACCGTGCTGCACAATCCAACGGCAACGGTGCTTTCTGCCGCCGCCGCGTTTCGCATTTTGAAGCTTGCGGAAGAGTACGATTTTTTAATTGTTGAGGACGATATTTATGCGGACTTTTTGCCTGCCAATGTGGCGGCCACCCGGCTCGCGAGCCTTGACCAATTGAAGCGCGTAATCTATCTCGGCAGTTTTTCAAAAACGCTCGCGCCCAACATTCGCGTTGGCTTTCTCGCCGCCGCACCGGAGATCGCGCACAAAATCGCCAACTTCAAATTGCTCTGTGCATTGTCAACGCCGGAGATCAACGAGCGCATTATTTTTCAAGCGCTGAGCGAAGGCGGCTATCGCAAACATTGCCTGCGGTTGCACGGCAAATTGGACGTCGCGAGGGAGGCGTCGATCGCTCGGTTAGAGCGCGTCGGGCTCACGCCGTTCATCCGCCCGCAAGCCGGATTTGTGGGCTGGTTTGACGCGGGCGTTGACACTAATGTGCTCGCCGCAGCAGGGCTTGAAGCGGGCTACTTGTTTGCGCCCGGCGCGCTGTTTTCACCCTCGCAACAGCCAAGCCCCTGGATGCGCATCAACCTGACCACCAGCCACAACCCGGTAATGCTTAAGTGGCTGGCAAAGACGCTCGACGCGATGCGGCGGCGCGCGGCCAAATAGGCCGGCGCTGCTTTGCGCGTAGGAGCGGCGGAAGGCGCGATCCGCATGTGGTGCGACTGTTCGCGGCTTGCACCGCTCCTACAAACAACGCTAACGAATCACCTCAAGCCCGCCCATGTACGGCCGCAGCACTTCCGGCACGGTGATTGAGCCATCGGCGTTTTGATAGTTCTCCATCACCGCGACCAAGGTGCGACCAACCGCGAGGCCTGAGCCGTTGAGCGTGTGTACCGGTTCGTTTTTTCCGGCGGCATTTTTGTAGCGCGCGCCCATGCGTCGCGCCTGAAATGCTTCGCAGTTGGAGCAGCTGGAAATTTCGCGATATGTGGCCTGCGAGGGTAACCACACTTCAAGGTCGTACGTGCGTGCGGCACCGAAACCCATGTCACCGGTGCACAGCAACATCACGCGATACGGCAGATCGAGTTTTTGCAGAATTTTTTCAGCAAAGCCGGTCATCTCTTCGAGCATCGCGTTCGACTCTTCGGGTTTGCAGACGTAGACCATCTCCACCTTGTCAAACTGATGCTGGCGAATCATGCCGCGCGTGTCGCGACCGTAGCTGCCCGCCTCCGAACGGAAGCACGGCGTGTGTGCGGTAAGGCGCATCGGCAGGGCGTTAGCGTCGATCATCGTGTCGCGCACAAGATTGGTGAGCGACACCTCTGACGTCGGAATTAAGTAGCGATTTTTGAGTTCTCCACCTTCCTCCGATGGCATCGGCACTTTGAATAAATCGGCCTCAAATTTCGGCAACTGCCCGGTGCCGGTCATGCTCTCCGCGTTCACGATGTACGGCACGTAGCACTCGGTAAATCCGTGCTCGCTCACATGCGTGTCGAGCATAAATTGCGCGAGTGCGCGGTGCATGCGTGCAAGCGAGCCTTTCATTACGGTGAAGCGGGTGCCCGAAAGTTTCACGCCGGCCTCAAAATCGAGTTGCGCGCCCGCGCTGGTGGTCATGGCCTCGCCCAACGCCACGTGATCTTTCGCCGCAAAGTTGAACCGCCACGGCGTCCCCGAACGACGCTCCTCAACGTTGCTCTGCTCGTCGTTGCCCACAGGAACCGATGCCTGCGGCAAATTCGGCAACGTCATCAACAGCGCGTTCACTTTATCCTGAATCAAAGCCAGCGCCGCCTCGTTCGCCTTGACCTTTTCAGGCACCAAGGCGACCTCGGCGAGCAGTGCTTGAGCTGCGGCTTCGTCCTTGGCTGCCTTGGCCTGCCCAACGGACTTTGAAAGCGTGTTGCGCTGCTGCTGCAAATCCTGCGTTTGGATTTGCAACGCTTTGCGCTCGGCCTCCAGCGCCTCGAACGCAGCGGTGTCGATCACCGTGTTGCGCGCCTTCATGCGCTCGGCCGTCGCAGCCAAATCGTTGCGTAATAAATTGATGTCAAACATGATGAATCACTCGTAAAAGTTAAATACAAAAACGGAAGCAACGCGGCCAAAAAGCAGCGTTAACAAAGACGGGAGGAAAGAGTAGTCCCGCCTAGCGGGAGCAGGAGGAGCGGCTGAAAGCGCCCTGATGAACGCGCAAAGCCAACCCCATCGGCGCGTGGCGCACGGTAGTGAAACTATGTGGCATGGTGTTCATGAACACAAGTTTACAGACAAATCAGCTCGACTTCAAAATCAACAGCTTTTCGTTGGAAGCCCTTATTTCATTGGGGCTAAACGGCGTTTTATGTAATAACCGGCTTCAGCCATAAATCGCACTGAGCCCAAGAGGGCAAATGGTTTTAGCGAAAAGTTGAATGCTTTTAAACCCAAACGAACGTGGGTAACGCTAAAATATAATTATCTAACTTGACCATTATGACCATGTGGAATATTGCTGCTGCCAAACAATCGTTCACTCAGGTGATACGCGATGCGCAAACCGCGCCGCAAATCATCAGTAATCGCGGCCGCCCCGTCGCGGCGGTGATCGCCATTGAGTCGCTGGCTGACGTTGAGCGCGCTCGCGCTCCCACCCCGCTGCGGCTCACTGATTTGCTCGCCCCGCTGCGTGACGCCGCGCTTGAGCAGCACGGCGACGCGGACGCCCCTTTCGGCGTACGCGCTGACCGCCGCAACGCATTTATCGACGTCACCGATGCGGAGCTGCGATGACGCTGGTCGACACCAACGTCATCAGCGAAATGCTCAAGCGCGAGCCCAACGCAGGCGTGGTGAGATTCTTTGAGCTGGAGGACATGCCCGCACTCTCGGTCGTCACCATCGAAGAGATGGCCTACGGCGTGGCGTGGCGACCCAGCACCAAGCTGCAAAGTGCGTTCGACCGTATCGTGAACACCTGGCCGCACATCCTGCCGATCACGCCAGAGATCGCAGCTCGCGCCGGTTTGCTGCGCGGACAAATGCAGCAACGCGGCCACACCCGAACCGCCGCCGACATGCTGATCGCCGCCACCGCCCTCACCCACCGCATACCGCTCGCCACCCGCAACGTCACAGATTTTGAGGGCTGCGGGATTGCGCTGTTGAATCCGTTTACAGCGGAATGAGGCGGGGCTGTTAGTTTAGATTTTCTTCGCTCGGGCTGAGCTCGTCGAAGCCTCAACATTGCCCACCATCAGGACTCAGGTTTCACACTTCGCTTATCAAGCCAGGGACAACACAACTCGAACTCCCACGTTGTTGTACCAATTGCCAGCGAGCATGCCTCCACGGACGGAACAGCCCGCGCTTGCGGGAGGATTTCCCGAGCCACCACCTCGGTTTACAGGACGCTCACATTTGTCGTCGTCCGTATGCATCGCTAAATCACGGTTTGGTGCCACATGCGGAAAGTCGCTGCCCGACGGATTCGCATAGAGGCTATCCATCCACTGCCACGCGTTCCCGGCCATGTCGTACAGGCCAATCGCATTGGGCGCAAATACGCCCACCGTGGATAGATGGCCTATTCCGGCGCTTTTGGTGTTGGCATGCTGTGCGGCAACCTTCTCGTCATCGCCCCAAGGCCAGCGATGTGCGTGCGAGCGCGTCAGACTTTCAGCCCGTGCCGCCCGCTCCCACTGGGCCTCGGTGGGAAGCATCACTTCGTAATTCTCCGACCCGAACGTCAATTTCAAGCCGACAGACATCTGGTGATTTAGCCAACGAGCATAGGCACGCGCTTCGAACCAAGTGACATCTGTGACCGGACGGCTGGGGTGTGCAAGCTGCGCCAACCAATTCGATGGAACGCGGCGTAACTCTGGCGGTCGAGAAGCAAGACGTTCTGGCAGCCACAGCTCATTTATCTCAGACGCGTAATTCCCGATGAGCCACTCAAGACCTTGCTTGTCCCAGAACTTTTCGCCTTCTTTCTCGTAGCCCTTTTCGTTGATAAACCGCGCATACTGGGCCACCGTCGTGAGGGTGCGTGAGATGTAAAAGGGTTTGTCTATAAACACGTCTCGCGGCAAATTATTGGGCTGCAGGTGATGACCCATCGTAAACATGCCTTTGGGGATACGCACGAAACCGGGGATGGGTTCGTCCTCCTCGCTGTGTCCCGTGAAACGCTCTTTCATTGAGTAGGGCCGCTCTGGATCGAAGCGATTGTCTTGGCCTAGGGCCGCGCGAACGTCGGCGTAGATCGCGGCGGTTGGCGGATCAGCTACCAGTTCGTTAGGCAGTTCGGGCAATTTCACCGAATCCCGCACCAGCGCCCAGAACGATGCCGCATCCTCTGGTGCTAGATGCGGCGCGAGGTATTGCAAGCCACGCAGCAACACGGGCTTGCGATCAGACCCGCCTTCGGAGGCGCTTGACTCGCGCTCGGTGAGCCAGCGTTTGCTCTTTTCGAGCAAATCAGCGGCGGACGCGCTGTCCATGATTTGGCCCGATAGCAATCCCGCACGATTGACCACCTCAGCTTGCTCACGCGGTTCAAGTGACGTGAGCGCACTGAATACATTCGCAACTTCTGCCAATCGAACGCGGCTAGCGTCGGTGGCAACACTCGTTCGTTGTCCGAAGATTGCGCTGGCGATACTTTCAGGGCGGGCCGATTGCGTCGGCGGCTTCTCTTTCGGGAGGGTGTCGCGCGCAGAAACCTGCTCAGTTGCCACCTTAGTTTCGACGATGGGCAATGTGGCGCTCGTATTGGTGGACAAGTTAAGCGCCAGCCAACTAAAGTAGGGCTTGACAGATTCATCGGAAAGCGGAAGCACGGCACTACTCGCCTGCAGCGCCGCGAAAAGCTTCAGTACGTCGAACACGTGCCGCTGCGCAGCGCGGTGCTCAAGCATTCGCTCGACAATAGGTAGGCGGACGCGCTGCGAGCTGTGGCGCAGGGACGCTTCCAGATTGGCGATGATTTTCGTTGTCGCGCCGAGACTCGTGGGAAGTAATGCCGCTCTGTTTTGTATCGCTGAATGATTCAGCGCGCCGCGTTCAGTCTGCTCCGTGGGAACTCCGGTTATCGATTCCGTAACTTTGTCTTTTAGTTTTTCAACAGCCGCTGCATTCGCGCGGCGTTCAGGTCCGTAACACGCCCAGTCCAGCAATTCGTAGTCGGACGCGAGAGACGACAGGCGACCGTTTTTGAATGCGTCACGCAGTTGGTCGAAACCGGTGCCTGTTCGGCGTAAGCAGCGGAACAACTCCGGTTGAAAAAGTTGAATCAACACCAGTGCGAGCACGATACGAATGTCACCGGACCCTTTTGACACACCAATCGGACGCCCGCGTTCCGTTGCGACGTGGGCGACATGATGAAACAGCTCCACGGCTCGGTCGAGTTTGCGCGGCACGTACGCATCAAACGAATTGACCAGCATATGCGACAAGTTGAGCAGTTGCGCAGCCTCCTCGTCGCTTGAAGATAGCTGCCGAACTTGGTACCCCGAGAACCACAGGGCGTTTCCATACGCCACGCGCTGCTCCGGTGTCATGCTGTCGCGGAGTTTCAGCTCTTTCTGTTTGACGAAAAGTAGTGCGTCGTCCCGCGTCAGCGCAGGCAAACGAAACGGCAAATGCACAATTTTTTCAAGGTACTCAAAGCCGGTGATCGGCATATCGGCTTTTTTATTGCCGAAC
>JAYSRA010000028.1:0-14784 GCA_043721275.1 Burkholderiales bacterium | reverse complement strand
TTTTGCTTCGCCAAAAAAGGTAACCCAAAAAAGGCGACCCCGACGATTGGCCTGATCCTGCGATGCTCAGAAAAAAGCGGAACGGCCCGAAACTCGCTACGCTCAAACAGCGGGCCGTTCTAATCGCTTTTTTCTTCCGCTTCTCGGGGCCAATCAACGGGGACCCGTCGAGCCGATATTTGATCGCTACGCGATTCGGATTACGAGAGCCGCCGCGAGCAGCTGTAATGCTATCTAACGTTTGACTTAAGCGGACCGCCTTAGGCGGATCCGCTTGAAGGAAGGGTTAAGACGCGCCGGCGCTCTAACTGGTAGGTCTTGGCTCATGCGTGAGTTTCGCTTCGTGTGGAGATGCGCCGCAACTCGCCGAGCTGCCACGAAAATTCTGGCTCAAATGCCTCGCGTTGAGCGACGGCTCCATATCCGCCATCGGCGTAGACGGTTGCGTAGGCCGAGTAGCTCGCTGCCTGCAGCGCTCGGCCGTTGATTGCGTTCGCGACGGCATAGCTTGCGGACACGGCTGCGTGGCCGCATCCGTCAATTGACTTCGACCCTCGATGGTGATTGGCCAGCCGGTCTGCTTCTCGCTGTGAATCGCGCAGAACGTCATCATCCGCGCTACCACTGATGTATGCGCCAAGAACGCGCAGGCACTCGATAACTTCAGCTTCTTCGAGCAGGTGGCTGATACGAGCGACACAGGCGTAGCCGAAGGACAGGCGCATGCCTTCGTTTCCAGGACTCATCAGACCTACTTCGGTCGCAAGTTGCTCAAGTTCCTGGTTCATTCGGATCTCCGAGATAGTTGAGGACGATTGTTTGTGCGCGGCCTAAGGTGTTTTATACGCGCTTCGCGCGTATAACTTTTTAATAGTGCAAATGATGATTTGCTGGTTTGCGTTGTAATCGGCTGATTTTCCAAAGATATTTTGGTTATAACGTGATCGCGACGATATAACAAGGTGCGCGATGCCTCCCGAATGCTCGCATCCGGGTGCTTGTAATCCTCGTCGCGAAGCGATCAAATATCGGTTCGACGGGTCCCCGTTGATTGGCCCCGAGCAGCGGAAGAAAAAAGCCATCAGAACGAAAAACTGTCTGAGCGAAGCGAGTTTTTTTCGTTCCGCTTTTTTCTGAGCATCGCAGGATCAGGCCAATCGTCGGGGTCGCCTTTTCTTTGGTTACTTGCTTTTGGCCAAGCTTAAGAAAGTAACTCGCCCTCAGGCGAAACCGGTGTCACGACGACCATCGGTGTTCATTCCACCAACCCTTCGACGAACTCAGGGCGAACGGAGGTGTGGACTTCGTTCCACGCGCCCCCTCACCCTAACCCTCTCCCGCGAGGGGAGAGGGGACGCCGGGATGCCCCATAGAATAGCCCCATGGCCATTCACGATGATTCCCTTGCGCATGCGGTTGACCGCATCATCGCGCCCAAAAGCGAAGGCGTGCAGGAGGAGGCGCTTGAGCGCGCGTTGCGTCCGAAGCAGCTTGACGAATACATCGGGCAAGAAAAAATTCGCGGGCAGTTGTCGATTTTTATCGAGGCGGCGCGGACGAGGAAGGAGCCGCTTGATCACGTGCTTTTGTTTGGCCCACCGGGGTTGGGCAAGACGACGCTGTCGCACATCATTTCGCGCGAGATGCACGTCAACATGCATCAAACCTCTGGCCCGGTGCTGGAGAAGAAGGGCGATCTGGCGGCGCTGTTGACCAATCTTGAGCCGAACGATGTGCTGTTCATCGACGAAATTCATCGCATCAGCGCGGTGCTGGAAGAGACGCTGTACAGCGCGATGGAAGACTACGCCATCGACATCATGATCGGCGAAGGGCCGGGCGCGCGCTCGGTGAAGTTGGATTTGCCGCCGTTCACGCTGATCGGCGCGACCACGAGAGCCGGCATGTTGACCAATCCGCTGCGTGATCGTTTTGGCATCGTGGCGCGGCTGGAGTTTTATTCTGACGAAGAGCTGTCGCGCATCGTGACGCGATCATCGAATTTGCTGAACGTGAACATGGAGCCGGGCGGCGCCACTGAAATCGCCAAGCGTTCGCGTGGCACGCCGCGTATCGCCAATCGCCTGTTGCGTCGTGTGCGTGATTACGCGGAGGTGCGCGCGAACGGGCGCGTGTCGCACGAGGTGGCCGACAAGGCGCTGGCGATGCTGGATGTCGACGCGAGCGGGCTCGATGTGATGGATCGCAAACTGCTGCAAACCATCGTTGAAAAATTCGCGGGCGGGCCGGTCGGCGTGGACAACTTGGCCGCCGCCATCAGCGAAGAACGCGAGACGATTGAAGACGTGATTGAGCCGTTTTTGATCCAGCAGGGGTATATCCAGCGGACGAGTCGCGGACGTATCGCCACCGCGCGAGCGTACCGGCATTTTGGGTTGGTTCCGCCCGCGGCGATGGGGAGTGCGGAGTTGTTTGGGGATCAGGGTTAGGATGAGCGAATCTGATCGCAACGGCCTCGTTCTGTCCCCTCGCCCCTTGCGGGAGAGGGCTAGGGTGAGGGGTATGGTGGCTGAACAAACCAAGATTGCAGTCCCCGCCACCCGCCCCTCACCCCAACCCTCTCCCGCGAGGGGAGAGGGGGTCAAACCGTTCTCCATTCCTGTCCGCATCTACTACGAAGACACTGACGTCGGTGGCGTTGTTTATTACGCTAATTACTTGCGCTATATCGAGCGCGCTCGCACCGAGTGGCTGCGTGCGGCGGGCTTTGAATTGGACGTGATTCAGAGCGAGATGAAAGCCGTGTTCGTGGTGCGTCGTGTTGAGGCCGACTACCACGCGCCTGCGTTGCTCGGCAATTTGATTACGGTGACTGCCGAGCCCCTCGATGTCGGCGCGAGTCGCCTGATCATCCGGCAACGCGTCACCCGTAGTCGCGACAACAGCGATGAACTGTTGTTCGCAGCGACGGTCACACTGGCATTCATTGCCAGCGATTTATCCCGGCCGATCCGTATGCCTGCTGCGCTGCGCGCGGCGATGAAATCCACACATACTTTGTCTTAGGCACCTGCATGAAACCCACTGCTGATTTATCCCTTATTCATCTGGTGACCAACGCCAGCGTGCCGGTACAACTGGTGATGCTGCTGCTGGTGATGCTCTCGCTGTGGTCGTGGTGGTTGATCTTTTACAAAGGTGCAACGCTCAAGCGCGCGGGCAAAAAAAACGCCACGTTTGATGATGCGTTCTGGCAAGGCTCGGACTTAAATCAGTTGTATCAACGCATTTCTGAAGGTCGCGATAAACAAGGCCCGCAAGCCGATGTGTTCGCCGCAGGCTTTCGTGAATTCATCAAGCAAAAACGCCAAGCGGCGACCTCGCGCGAGGCGGTGGTTGACGGCACACGGCGTGCGTTAAAGGCCGCGACGCAGCGCGAAATGGATTCGCTTGAACATCAGCTGCCGGGGCTCGCCACGGTGGCGAGCGTAAGCCCCTACATCGGCTTGCTGGGCACCGTCTGGGGCATCATGAATTCGTTTCGCGGCCTCGCGAGCGTCGGGCAAGCAACCCTTGCACAAGTCGCGCCGGGCATTGCTGAGGCGCTGATTGCCACAGCCATTGGCCTGTTCGCTGCGATTCCGGCGGTGGTCGCGTACAACCGTTTTCAGGCGCAGCTGGATCGCATCAATACGGCACTGGAAACGTTCGCGGAAGAGTTCTTGAATATTCTGCAACGGCAGGCATAGAAGAGCCTCATGCGCCGCCGCAAACTTATGGCCCAGATCAACGTGGTGCCGTTCATCGACGTGATATTGGTGTTGCTGATTGTGTTCATGATCGCCACGCCCGCGCTGCGTACGGGCGAGATTGATTTGCCGAGTGTGGGCCAGCCGTTGTCGACCACTCAGGGTGACCCGATTGAAGTAACCATCAAGGCCGATGGCACGCTGGCGCTGCGCGACGGTGCCACCACCAGCCGCGACAAGTTCACGCGCGCGAGCCTCGTTTCGCGTGTTGTCGATATGCAGAAAGCGAAAGAGCGTCCGGTGGTGATTGCGGCGGACAAGAGCGTGAAGTACGACGAAGTGGTGAGCCTGTTGTCGGCGTTGCATGCGCAGGGCGTGAAGCGCGTGGGGCTTGTGGCTAAAGAAGGCGGCTAGCGCGTCGTGACTGACGCGATAACGCAATGAACGGCTCAAAAACCAAGGCGTGGATCGGCGCGATTCTGGTTCACATCGCGCTCGTCGCTGTGCTTTTTTTTAGCGTGCGTTGGAAGCAAGTCGCGCCCGCAGCCGAGGAGTCGCTTGCGGTGGAACTAGTGACCCGCGTTGCGCCGCCGGTGGCTGCGGAGGCCGCCCCGTCGCCGTCGCCCGCGCCTGCGCCAGAACCACCGCCGCCACCGGCGCCAAAACCCCCGCCGCCGCCTGCGGTGAAGTCACCGGCACCGCCGCCCGCGCCTTCACCAGCTGACATCGCGCGAGAAAAAGCGCAGAAAGAGGTCGAGAAAAAAGCGCAAATTGCGAAACTCGTTGCAGAAGATGCGAAGGAAAAAGCAAAGCGCAAAGCCGTTGATGACGCGGCGAAAAAAGAGGCCGCGAAAAAGCTTGATGAGGCGCGTGCGAAAGACGTAAAGCAGTCGCAAGAGAAGGCGAACAAAGAGCAGCAGACAGCGAGGGCTACGGTTGCCGCAGCCGCCGCAACGGCAAATGCCGCAGCCGTTGCCGCAGAAAAGCAGGCGCGCGAATTGGCGGAGCGGCAAGCGGCAGATCGCGCGGCAAAGGCTGCGACGGACGCAGCGACCGCGCGTGCCCGCGCCAAAGCTGAGGGCGATTACGTGGGCAAGATTCGCGCGAAGGTGAAGGGCAACATTATCTTGGCGAGCGATGTTGCGGGCAACCCGGAGGCGGTGTTTGAAGTGGTGCAACTACCGACCGGTGAAGTGCTTAGCGTAACGCTCAAAAAATCAAGCGGCAATCGCGCGTACGATGAGGCGGTTGAGCGCGCGATCAACAAATCATCCCCGTTGCCAAAGCCTGATCAGGCGGACATTTTTCAGCGTCAACTGTCGCTTAAATTTCGGCCGTTGGAATAGCTGCATAACTGCGCAGTAGGTTCCGCCGCGACCGAAAATAGCAGCGCAAATCGCGCTACTGTTGACTGACTGGTTTAAGCTTCGCGAACTTGTAACGGGGAGGCCACCATGCCAGATGCATCATCGCTTCAAACAAAGCCCGCGCAGCCAGTGCAACGGTTTGCAACATTCGCCGAATTCTTCCCGTTTTATCTGGGGGAGCACCGCAACCCGACCTGCCGCAAACTGCATTTCATCGGCACGTCCATCACTCTCGCGGTGCTGGTCACCGCCGTCGTTAGCGCCAATTATTGGCTCATTCCGGTCGCCATCGTTCAGGTCTACGTTTGGGCTTGGATTGGGCATTTCGGCTTCGAAAAGAACAAGCCCGCGAGCTTCAAGCAGCCGCTTTACTCAGCAATGGGCGACTGGGTGATGTGGTTTCAGCTACTCACCGGCAAGATCAAGTTTTCCGGCTGATTTTGTAGGAGCGGCTCTACCGCGACCCATGCGCGCACGAGGCCGTCGTCGCGGCAGAGCCGCTCCTACAACGCGTCAATCTCCGCCTGCTCAAACCCAGCCGCGAGCCTTGCTTCGCGATTGAACGGACCGCGCAATCGCGGCGCGTCATAACGCTCGGCGAGTGTGGCGTAGGTTGCAATCGGATCAAGCCCACGCTCGCTGCACACCTGCCGATACCAAAAATTGCCGACCGCGACGTGGCGAATTTCGTCGCGCAAAATGATGTCGATAATTGCTGCGGCTTTCGTGTCGCCGACCGCGAGCAATTTGTCGCGCATTGGCGGTGAGGCGTCGAGCCCGCGCGCCTCAAGCGTCCTCGGCACCAGCGCCAAACGCGCCAGCACATCGGCGCTGGTTTTCTCCGCCATTTCCCACAACCCATTGTGCGCCGGAAAATCTCCGTAATCAAATCCGAGCGTTTGCAAATGCGCTCGCAGCATCGAAAAATGCAAAGCTTCCTCGCGCGCCACTTGCATCCATTCGCGATAAAAATTCGGCGGCATGCCGGCAAACCGCCACACCACATCGAGCGCCAAATTGATCGCGTTGAATTCGATGTGCGCCAGCGCATGAATGAGCGCTGCGCGGCCCTCTCGGCTGCCAATGCCGCGCCGGGGTACATCGGTGGCAGCGATGAGCTCAGGCTGCGCTGGACGGCCCGGCAGGCCGCTTGGCGTGTCGATCTGAGCGCCAGCATCAAGCGCCGTGTCGGCCACGATGACCGCGACTGCGGCTAGCTTCTCGTTGATGTCGGCGGTTGCAAGCGCGTTAAGCGCAAGCTGGCGCAGTTCCATGATGTACATCTTTTTGCTGAAACCGCCATTATAATGGGGCTAAGCTTGATTTATGCCTTAAGTCGACTTATGCGCAAATCGCGTTTCAGCCCAAGCAAAATATGGACTTTAGCGTAAAGCTATTGACCTTTTCACTCGTCGGAATATGGCAAAGCGCCTTCGCAACACCGACGTGCAAAACCGCTACTCGCCGATAATTGTGGGTGGAAATTTTTCCGCAGCCCATTGACGCGACTGCTCCCGTATGCACATTCACATTCTTGGTATTTGCGGCACCTTTATGGGTGGTGTTGCAGCTCTCGCTCGCGAGGCCGGGTTTCGCGTCACCGGCACCGACGCCAACGTGTACCCACCGATGTCCGACCAGCTGCGCGCGCTCGGCATCGAGCTGATCGAGGGCTATTCGGCCGATCAACTGGCGCTTAAACCCGATTGCTTTGTGATCGGCAACGTGGTCACGCGCGGCAATCCGATGGCCGAGGCGATTCTCGACGCGGGTGTGGCCTACACGTCGGGCCCGCAATGGCTTGCCGACCATGTGCTGCGCGATCGCTGGGTGCTGGCGGTGGCGGGCACGCACGGCAAGACCACGACCACGTCGATGCTCGCCTGGATTTTGGAGCACGCGGGCTACACACCAGGTTTTTTGATTGGCGGCGTGGCGACCGATTTCGGTGTTTCAGCACGACTCGGCCAATCGCACAATGGGCGCTCATACTTCGTGATTGAAGCGGACGAATACGACACCGCGTTTTTCGATAAACGCAGCAAGTTCGTGCACTACCGACCACGCACCGTGGTGCTCAATAATCTGGAATATGATCACGCCGACATCTTCCCGGATGTGGCCTCGATCCGCAAACAATTTCACCATTTAGTGCGCACCGTTCCGTCGACCGGCCGCATCATCAGTAACGCTCTGGACGCTGAGCTGACGCAAACGCTCGCCATGGGGTGCTGGAGCGAGCGCGAGGCGTTTGCGTCCGATCAGGGCTGGCATTTTGTCGGCGAAACGCAGGTTGATTTCGGCGGGCAGCGCTTCGGCGAATTGAAGCTCGACATGCCGGGGCTGCACAATCGCTTGAACGCGTTGGCCGCTATTGCCGCAGCTCGACACGTGGGTGTTGCGCCGGAAAAAGCGATTGAAGCGCTCGCGGTGTTTCAAGGCGTAAAGCGCCGTCTTGAGCTGCGCGGCGACGTCAACGGCATCAGGGTGTACGACGATTTCGCGCATCATCCGACAGCGATTGCAGCGACCGTCAGCGCGTTGAAAAAACGCGTTCCGAAGGGCGAGCGCGTGATCGCCGTGTTCGAGCCTAGGTCCAACACGATGAAGCTCGGTGCGATGCGCGCGCGGCTCGCTGAGAGCCTGTTCGAAGCCGATCATGTGTATTCGTATTCCGGCGGACTCGGCTGGAGTGTGGCTGATTCGTTGCAGGCGCTCGGCACGCGCGCTGAGGACTTCGCCGACATCGACGCGCTCACCAACGCAGTGGTCAATGCGGCCAAAGCAGGCGACCATATTCTGATTATGAGCAACGGCGGGTTTGGTGGGGTCCACCAACGCATACTCGACAAGTTACACACCCATTCACAGCACAAAAGGTAATCCATGGCGGATTCACGATACGCACTCCCCCAAGCCGCGAAACGCGGCGCAGCCGAAGCCGAGGCGTTGAACCGCCAGCTGCTCGCGGTTGAGGCCGACATTCAGGCAGGGCACTTGTCCGAGGCCGCCGCGAGCCTCAATCAACTGGTGGCGGCGAATCCCAACGATGGCCGGTTGTATGTGGCCGGCTGGTTGTTGGCGAACAAAGCGGGTAACGTTGACGCTGCGCTTCTGTCCGCTGAGCGCGCAGTGGCCCTCGCGCCCAACTCCGGCACGGCGCTGTTCTGTTTGAGTGATGCGCAGCACAAGCTGGGCGACATTGACGCTGCGCGAAAAAACGTCGAAGCGGCGTTGCGCTACATGCCGAATAATTTGCACTACCTGCAACATGCTGTGAATTTGGCCAACGCGCAGTCGGATTACGTTGCGGCAGAAAAACATCTGAGAGCCGCGTACGCGCAAAACAATGTGTTGCCCAGCATTAAAACACTGATCGGCAATTGCCTGCGCCATCAGGGCAAGCATGACGAGAGCGACCGGTGGCTCAGCGAGGCTGCTTCGCTCAATGTGGACGATGACGCAGCGCATCACGGCTTGGCAATGCTCGCGTATCAGCGCGATGACATGGTCGCCGCGTTAGCCCACATTCAGCAAGCTTTGCGTGTGCGGCCTAACGAGCCGGATTTCGCGTACTTCGAGGCGGTTTTTTCAGGCGCGACCCCGCCCGCCCAGCCCGACACAATGACGCGGGAGTTGTTTGATGCGTATGCAAAGAATTTTGATGCGCATCTGCTCAACACACTCAAATATCAAACGCCGCAACTCATCGCGCAGAAAGTCTTGGAGCGTTTCCCCACACGCGACATCAACCTGCTTGACCTAGGCTGTGGCACTGGGCTGTTCGGCGCAGCGCTTGGGGCAATCAATGGTTATTTCGTGGGCGTTGATCTTTCGTTTCCGATGCTTGAGGAGGCGAAAAAGCGCAACGTATATTCGCGACTGCATCACGTTAACTTGCTGGATGCGCTTGACGCGACGGACGCGAACGAATACGAGGTGATCGTGGCGGCTGACGTGTTTGTTTACTTAGGTGCGCTCGATATCGCCATTCGCGACAGCTTTAAAGTGCTGAAACCGGGCGGCTGGCTGTTCTTCTCCTGTGAGACGGCCCCGGTAGCAGGACCTGACTTCGTGTTGCGTAAGTCGATGCGCTACGCGCAGTCGCCAGCCTACGTTGAGCGATTGCTTAGCGCTTCCGGATTCGCCACGCCAGTGCTTGACACGGTAGCGTTGCGACAAGAGGCTGACGGTGCAATCGAGGGGTTCTTGGTGGCCGCGCAGAAACCCGGTTAGGCGCGTCGATGCCCACCCACATTGATGACCGATTGATCGTTGCGATCTCGTCGCGAGCGCTGTTCGACTTGTCGGAGAGTCACGCCGTGTTTGAGGCCGACGGCGTTGAGGCGTATCAGCAGCATCAGGTGTTGCATGAAGACGACATGCTGCAACCGGGCGTTGCCTTTGAATTGACGCGCAAATTGTTACGTCTGAATGATGCGGGTCGTCAACACGTCGAGGTCGTTTTGCTATCGCGCAATAGCGCTGATACCGGTCTGCGCGTGTTCAATGCGATCAGTCACTACAAGCTCGGCATCACGCGCGCCGTGTTCACTAGCGGGCGCGACACATCGCGTTATGTGCCCGCATTGGGCACCCATCTTTTTCTATCGGCCGACCCGGAAGATGTGCGCCATGCGCTTGAATCCGGGCATGCTGCGGCCACCATTGTGCCGCGGCTCGGCTATGATCATTCGAGCAGCACGTCTGCACCAGCAGACGAGGAACTACGTATCGCTTTTGATGGTGACGCGGTGCTTTTTTCCGACGAAGCGGAGCGGGTGTATCAAGCAGAAGGTCTCGATGCATTTAGCGCGTCGGAGGCGAGCGCTGCGGGCACGCCACTGGGCGGCGGGCCGTTCAAAAATTTCCTCGCTGCGCTGCATCGAATTCAGACGGACTTTCCGCGCAATCAGCAACCGATTCGCACCGCGCTGGTCACCGCGCGCTCGGCACCCGCACACGAGCGCGTGATCCGCACGCTGCGCGCATGGGGCGTGCGCATTGACGAGGCACTTTTTCTCGGCGGCTTAGATAAAGCGGAATTTTTGCGCGCGTTTGGTGCCGACATATTTTTTGACGATCAACGTCGACACATAGAGTCGGCCAGCCGTGTGGTGCCGTCAGGGCATGTTCCTCACGGCATTACTAATACATAAATCTAATGAATTTACTTTTTGAAGACGACGGCCACATCAAGGCCGCATTGATCATGTCGGAATCCGACGCCTCTGCGCAAGTAGAGTTACCCGGAGGCCGCCGGATTAAAGTGAAATCGTCAAGCGTGTTGATGAATTTCGCGCAGCCTGATGCGGCCACCTTGATGGCAAGCGCGCAAAAGCAATTGGCCGATATTGACATGTCGCTGTTGTGGCAAAGCGCCGAAGGTCGCGATGAATTGACGTTCGCCGAGTTGTCGCAGGAATACTTCGGGGCGGGCGCAACGCCTGAGCAAATGGCCGCCACGGTGCTTGCCTTGCAGCAAGCACCGATGTATTTCTACAAACGCGGAAAGGGCCGCTACAAGCGGGCTCCAGAGGATGCACTGAAAGCCGCGTTGATCAGCATCGAGCGCAAAGCGCGTGAGGCCGAGCAGATGGAGTCTTGGGTGACCGAGCTTACCGCCGGACGCGCGCCACTTGAGATCGCCAGTCAGTGGGCGCAGTTGTTGCATGCGCCCGACAAGCAAAGTCTGATCTACAAAGCGCTCGCCGCCGCAGCAGATCGTGCTCGCATGTCGCCGGTGCACTTGCTCGCAAAATCCGGTGCCATTCCGTCAACGCATGCGCTGCATTTTCAGAAGTTTTTGCGCGCGACATTTCCCAAAGGCATCGCTTTTCCAGCAAACCTGTCGGTACAGACGCCCGCCGATTTGCCGATCGCTGACGTGCGTGCGTTCAGCATTGATGATGCGGCCACCACCGAGATTGATGACGCATTTTCTTGGCAAACGCTCGCCGCTGGCGGCTACATGCTTGGCGTGCATATCGCCGCCCCAGCGCTCGCATTTGCGCCTGACAGTGACGCGGATCGTGTAGCGCGTGATCGGCTGTCGACGGTGTACATGCCCGGTCACAAAATCACCATGTTGCCGGAGACGCTCATTACTGAATTCTCGCTGGACGAGGGCAAAACGCCGCCGACTTTGTCGCTTTATGCAACGCTTGATGGCGACCTGAACGTGCTGTCGACCGAGACGCGTGTTGAGCGGGTACCGATGAGCGCAAACCTGCGTATCAACGATCTCGACGCGCTTACATGGCTAGAGGCCGCCAATGATGCGACGGCCGCCGGGGGGCACGCACCCGAGCTGCGCATGCTGCACCAATTTGCACAAAAACTCGAACAGGTTCGCGTGGGTGCAACGCCGCAAATCAACAATCGCGTTGACTACAACTTCAGCATTACCGGCGACGCCGATACCAAAGACAGTCGCATCGATATCACCACGCGTCAACGCGGCTCACCGGTAGATACGCTGGTATCCGAGCTGATGATTTTCGCCAACGTGTCGTGGGCGAAATTGCTGGCCGACAAAGGCTGGACCGGCATGTTCCGCGTGCAGGCCGGCGGCAAAACGAAAATGAGTTCGCTGCCGGGGCCGCATGAGGGCTTGAACGTGCCGCACTATTTGTGGGCAACCTCCCCGCTGCGCCGTTATTCCGATCTCGTGAATCAACGTCAATTGCTGGCGGCTGTGGCGGACTCGCCTGCGGCCTATCCACGCGGTAGCGCCGAGCTGCTCGCGGCGGTGTCTGATTTTGATGCGACCTACGCCGCCTATGCCGACTTTCAGCAGCAAATGGAGTTTTATTGGTGCCTGCGCTTCATTCAGCAAGAAGGTATCGAGAAATTGACGGCCCGCGTGATTCGCGAAAACTTGGTGCGTTTTGACCGACTGCCGATTGTGCAACGCGTAAACGACATGGCAAGCCAGGCACCGGGCACGCAGGTGATTTTGGCCGTCTCCGAGATCGATTTGTTCGAGCCCGCGTTGCATTTACGTTTTATTGAAGCGGTGCCGGGCACGGCGAACGCTGCGCCTGGCGCAACCGCGACGACCGCCGCCTAAAATCAACGCGTGAAGCGTCCTACCAAAGCAGTCATCGCGCCCGTTCTACCGCCCGCAGCGGTGGGCATGAGTGTGCTCCTCAAGTGGACGCTGGCGGCGTCGCTCGGGGCACATGTGATCGTGCTGTCGCTGCATTTTGAATTGCCGAAATTGTTCAAAAAGGCGACCGCGTCGCCACCGTTGGAGGTGTCACTGGTCAACGCCAAAACCGCAACTAAGCCGTCGCAAGCTGATTTTTTAGCGCAGGCCAATCTCGATGGCGGCGGCAATACCGACGCTAAGCGCCGCTTGAGTTCACCATTGCCGCGTGCCGCCGTTGACTCGCAAAACACGCAGCTCTCGGCCGCGCGCGAGCAGGTTGAAAATCTTGAGCGGCAAACCCGCGAACTGTTGCAGCAGCTCAATGCCCGCAATAAAACGGCAACTGATCGCGACGCGAAAGAATCAACGCGCGCTGATTCGGCCAACGCATTTCGTGAAATGTCTGCCAAGGCGTTGGAGCTGCAGCGCCTTGAAGCGCAAATCGCCCGCGAGTTCGATTCGTATCAACAACGCCCGAAGAAAAAGCACATTGGTGCCCGCGCCATGGAATATCGCTTCGCGCGCTATGTTGAAGACTGGCGGCAAAAGGTTGAGCGCGTCGGTAACGCCAATTACCCAGACATTGCGCGCGCGCAAAAACTCTACGGCTCGCTCGTGTTGACCGTTGCGATCAAAGCCGATGGCCGTATTGAAACCATTGAAGTGGATCGCGGCTCCGGCAAAAAAATACTTGACGCGGCGGCGCTAAAAATCGTCGAAATGGCGGGGCCGTATGCGCCGTTTCCGCCAGATATTCGTAGCGACACCGACATTCTCTACATCACCCGAACATGGAGCTTTACGCGCGCAGGCGAGCTTGAAAGCTCAGCCGCTGCCAGCGCCAAAGCGCCATGAGCCAAAGCGACAAAGCGCCGCGATTTGCGGTGATCGGCAACCCGATTGCGCACAGCGTCAGCCCGCGCATTCACGCACTATTTGCCAAGAGCTTGGGGCAAACCATTGACTATGAAAAACGCCTGTCGCCGCTTGATGATTTCGCTGGCGAGTTGACGCGTTTTCGTGATGAGGGTGGTGTGGGCGCGAACGTGACCGTGCCGTTCAAGCAACAGGCGTTTGCGCTCTCGCGCGAGGCGAGCCTGCGCGCGCAGCAGGCGGGCGCGGCAAATTTTTTAATGTGGCGCGACGATCACTGGTTTTGCGACAACACCGATGGTGCGGGTTTGGTGCGCGATATCGAGGTGAATTTGCAGCGCTCCATCGCGCAAAAATCAGTGTTGTTGATCGGCGCGGGCGGTGCTGCGCGCGGCGTGCTTGGGCCGTTGCTTTTGCGTGAGCCTTCGCGTGTGGTGTTGGTCAATCGCACCACTGCGCGCGCCGTTGCGTTGGTGGCACCGTATCTGCAAAACTATCCCGTTGAAGCGCAAACGATTGAAGCGTTGACGGCGAGTTCAACGCGTTTTGACATCGTGATTAACGCCACGTCGTCAAGCCTTAGCGACACGCTACCGTTGCCCGACCATGCAGACATATTTTCCGGCGATAGCCTTGCCTACGACATGATGTACGGCAAGCAGCCCACTGCGTTCATGACCTGGGCGCGTCGGCATGGCGCAGCGCGCGTCTCAGACGGACTCGGCATGTTGGTGGAGCAAGCAGCCGAGAGCTACGTGCAGTGGCGCGGATCGCTGCCAGCTGCCGCGCCGATCATCGCGTTGTTGCGCGCTGAAATGGCTGCCGGCTAGCTGATGGTCACACCGATGTTTAGGCTTATGGGGCGCATGGTCACGGCCGTGTTGCTCTCCGCTGTTTTGATGTTTGTTGCGGCGCAAATCGTGTTCGCGGGACTGATTGGCTGGTACGCCTCGCATGCGCCCGGCAGCACGGCGTTTATGTCGTATCGCATGGGCGAATTGCATGACAAAAAACCTGATGCAGCCATACGCTACACGTGGGTGCCGTACGACAAAATTTCGCGCAACTTGAAGCGCGCATTGATCGCGTCCGAGGATTCCACGTTCGTTGATCACGAAGGTTTTGATTGGGACGGCATTCAGCTCGCCATCGAAAAAAATCGCGCCAAAGGCAAGACGGTGGCGGGCGGGTCAACCATCACGCAGCAGCTCGCGAAGAATCTTTTTTTGTCGCCCGAAAAGAGTTATTTGCGCAAAGGCCAAGAGGCGATCATCACCCTGATGCTGGAGCGCATGCTCGATAAAGAGCGCATTCTTGAGCTGTACTTGAACGTCATTGAATGGGGCAACGGCATCTTCGGTGCCGAGGCCGCGGCGCGACGCTATTACGGAATTTCTGCCGCGAATTTGTCCGCCGAGCAAGCCGCAAAACTCGCGGCCATGGCACCGAATCCGCGCTTCTATGAGCGCAACCTGAACGCGCCTGGTTTGCGCAAAAAAACCAGCATCATCCTCGCCCGCACGCCGCAGGTGGAATTGCCGGAATAGGCAATGCTGCGCTCGAATGTGGCAAACAACTTTTTGCTGAAACGCGGTGACTCATAAGTAAACCGTACTTTAGGAGGCTCGTTGACTCATAAGTAGAGTGTACCGACGCAAACAGCGAAGGACACTGAAATGAG
>JAYSRA010000027.1:0-5222 GCA_043721275.1 Burkholderiales bacterium | reverse complement strand
CAACCGCAGACCTCGCAGAATCTTCAATGGCTTGACTCCGTACGAAATACACTTCGCTCCACCGCGCTCGCCGACAGTTCGTACTTAAACGCAGCTTTAGATCATAACCGACATATTAGCTAAATGTGCTTGTAGCCCACGTATAACATGGCTTTAAGGCTAGAGCTATTAGACTTGTTCCTGCTGAAAACAATGCAGTTAGCACGGTCGCGACAAGCGCATCGAACTACGAATTTCCTCTTGCATTCCGGTGCTCACCACTGTGTTGCTTGCGTCGTAGCCGACGTAGAAACACATCGGAAGCACCACATCGTCAAAGCGGTAAACATGCACCAACTCGTCCTGCTTGAACGGGTAGCGCAGCGACCAATACGACGGGCCGATCATCGCCTCAACCGCTGCTTGGGTTTGCCCGTTTCTCACTTGCGCAATGCTCGCCATGGTTAAGCCTTGGGTTCGCGCAACCACGCGGCCCGACGCATCAAAATCGTACAGCCACGTGAGCTTGCCCTCCGGCGCGCTGCTGTACGCCCAACGCTCGCCGCTGCTGGTTTTTAATTGCAACGACGGTGCGCCGAGCGCGGCACGCACAGCCTCTTGCGTTGCGCCCATTTCCACCGGGCGCAGGTTGGCGCAGCTCGCGGCTAACAGCGTGAAAACTAACAACGATGCGGTGCGGAATTTTGATTGCATGATGAGGCTCTTGAGTCGGCAGTTCGACGCGGCAGACGATGAGAAATGTTCACCGCGAATGATGACGCCTATTGGTTGATTCGTCCAGCAGCCCGCTCGCAGCGTGGCCAACAAAAAGCGCCCCGGAGGGCGCTTTTTTCTCTGGCACTGACGGTGCCTGTATGCGCTTTCGCGCAGATCAAACAATTAGCAGAGTTGTGTTGAGTTTTGGTTCGTAATAGCGGCCTCCTATGGATTCATCGGCGACAACCGAACAGTAGCACGCATCGGCTGCGAGTTCAACTGGCTCTGTTCATACCCACATCAGGCAAGGCTTTGCGTCGTATCCCTGCGCTATGCTTCCTGCCATGAATACATCCACATTTATTCCCGGCAAAGACGCGTCGCTTGAGTCCACGATTGAGACGCTGACGGCGAAGTTGCTTGCGCTCGGATTCCACATCGAAGAGCGCAGTTGGCTCAACCCGGTGGACGGCATTTGGTCGGTGCACATACGAGACCGCGATTGCCCGCTGTTGTTCACCAACGGCAAAGGCGCGACCAAATTGGCCTGCATGGCCAGCGCGCTCGGGGAATATTTTGAGCGGCTATCGACCAACTATTTTTGGACTCATTACTACCTGGGCCCGGTGATTGCGGCGCGTGCCTACGTGCATTATCCGCAAGAGAAATGGTTTGCACCGAACAAAGATGGCTCGTGGCCGAAGGCGCTACTGAATCCCGAGCTACACAAGTTCTACAACCCGGAAAACAACATCGACGCGACCACGTTGGTCGAGTTCAATTCCGGCAACGTTGAGCGCGGTATTTGCGCGATTCCGTATGTGCGTGAGCGCGACGGTGCGGTCACCTACATCCCGGTGAACATCATCGGCAATTTGTATGTAAGCAACGGCATGTCGGCGGGCAACACTCAGGCCGAAGCGCGCACTCAGGCGCTGTCAGAAATTTTCGAACGCAACATCAAAGCGCGGATCATTGCTGAAGGCATCTGTTTGCCCGATGTGCCCGAGACTGTGATCGCGCGCTATCCACGCATCGCTGCGGGCGTGGCCGCGTTACGCGAAGCGGGCTTTGGAATATTGGTGAAAGACGCATCGCTCGGGGGGCTCTATCCGGTGATGAATGTGACGTTACTGAACCCGAAAGATCAAGGATGCTTCGCGAGCTTCGGTGGCCACCCGCGTTTTGAAATCGCGCTGGAGCGTGCGTTGACGGAGCTCTTGCAAGGCCGCGCGCTCGACTCGTTGGAAGGATTTCCGCCACCGGTGTTTGATCTGGAAGAAGCGGCCAGCTCGCCCAACATCGAGATCCATTTCGTAGACTCAAGCGGCGTCATTCATTGGAATTTTTTGGGCGACACACCGGACTACGAATTTTGCGACTGGAATTTCGGCAACACCACGGCGGAGGATTACGCGTGGGCCGTGGATCGCATTCACAAAGATGGTTTTGACATTTACGTCGCCGATTTCGCGCACTTGGGCGTGTACGGTTGCCGCATGCTGGTGCCCGGCATGTCGGAAATTTATCCGATTGAAGACCTGGATTTTGAGAACAATAGTGTGGCCAACGACTTCCGCGAAGCGGTGCTTAACCTCACCGACTTAGACGATGACGAATGCTCGGACTTGCTCGACACATTGAATGAATCGGGTCTCGCCGATCAGCGTCCGTTGCCGTTGTTGATTGGCATGGCGGCAGACGCCGATTCGTTCTGGGCAGACCTGCGCATAGGCGAGCTAAAAACGCTGCTCGCGCTCGCCATCGGCGACCGTGAAGCCACGCTCGAAGGCTGCGACTGGATCAAGCATTTCGATCAGCTCGATCCGAAACGCCGCCTCGTCTACGCCTGCGTTGAAGACGTACTCAATCTCACCGACCTTGGCAAAACAGCTGCCTACGTGGCCAATTTGCGGCTGTTGTATGGCGCGGATACGGTCAAGCAGGCCCAAGCCCTCATCAACAAAAAAAATCGCTTCATGGGCCTCTCCGCGCCGGGATTGCAGATGGAGGGCTGCGTGATGCACCGAAAACTTTTGGTCGCCTACGACAAGCTGCATGCGCGGGTGGCTTAGTGCCCTGCTGATGAAGCCGGTTTTGTGGGAGGGTTTGACGGCGAGGGTTCGGCCGCGATGCGCCTTTCGCGGTGGCACCGCTCCCGCAGCAGCGCTAGTCACTAAGCGATGTTTTCGTCGTCCTTCGCTCGCCGAATATCGCGCAGCATAAACAGGTAGAGCCCCTCAACCTTCTCGCGTGCCCAAGGCGTTTTGCGCAACAGTTTGAGGCTCGACGCTACGCTCGGATCATGGGTGAAGCAGCGCAGCGGAATGCGCTGCGCAAGCTCCGGCCAGCCGTAATGTGACGCCAGTGCGGTAACGATGGTCTCAAGCGTTAGGCCATGTAGCGGGTTGGCGCGCTGTGACGGCGCGGAGGGCGGAAATTGCATAACGTGATTGTGTCACTGGTCGAGCCCCAACCCCTCGCACATCAATCTCGCGGCACTGCGTGTCCCTGCCAGCCACGCGGCGGCGCGCCGCTCGTCAATCGACGTATGCCGTGAGCGTGAGCATATCGACCACGTTACCGAGCCCCAGCAGGCCTTCGGTGGCCGGTGTCCATTGCGGCTTTTGAAATAGATACGAGAAGTGGTCAAACCACACCAAGCCGATCAACGTTTCGCCAACGATGCGACTGCCAACCGGCCCCAGATGATGGCCCTTATGCAAAATCTCGGCTTCTTTCAAAATGTAGAACCACAACGGTGCCGCGCCTTCCAACCATCGCTTGTGTTCGGTCAAAAAAATCTTGCCCTCGGGCCATGGCTTGTTCACATCACCTTCGCCTTTGAGATGCCACAGCTGCTTGTCAGTGAGGGCCGCCACGTTCATCATGTCGGCGACCCGTTGCCCCGACGGCAGGCCCATACTCGCGCCACGCATCAGGTTTCTGAATGCGAGTGATTCGAACGGCGACTTGACGTGCGCCGCGGTGAATTCAGGCAATTTTCCGAGCGGATCGACGAGTGTGGCGTCAATGCGATAGCTGGGCTGTGGAATCTGTTTGGTGCCTTTGGGCGCGCTGACCGGGCTGCCAAAAAAGAAAGTCCAATCAATGCCCCACGCATCGGGGAGCGCGGGCGCGAGCTCGCCAAACCCGTTCATCGCATCGGTCGATGCGGTGGCGTGCGCAACAAAGATCGGTATGCGTGCAAAGCCTGTGACCTTGCCGGCCGCCGACGTAAATTTGGCAAATGACTTTGCGCTGTCGTTTAGCGAATAGCTCGGGCGCACCATCGAGTGGCCAAAGCGATACGCTGCGACCGAAAATTCAACCGGGATAAACGCGTCGCCATCGTGCGGATGATAGTAGTCAAGATTCGGCGCTCGCTTACCGGGGCTCGGCATGATTTTGCTGATGATCGAGGCATCGCAAATCTTCGGCAAAAAGTCGGTCAATACCAACCATTGATACGTCCAGCGCACGATGCGCTGCGCCTCAGCAAAACGCAAATCGTTCTCGCCCACGCCAAAATCAGGCGCTAATTGATCGAACACTTTGTTGTGAAATTTGAGAAAAAGCGCTTGAATTTGCGCAACGATTTTGTTCTCGTCATTTCGCTTGTCGCCAAGAATTGCGGTGCCGTCAAGGGTGCGGTGCAGGTCGGGGCGATGCATGCCCGCCACGCCGCGATCTTCGCCCAAAATAAATTTATGACGACCCGGTCGTGCGTACAGATACGGCTGATCGGCAGGGCCGCGACCGTAGATGCAGTCGAGGTCTAATCGCGGTGTGCGAAAGTCCACCAACGCGTCCGGATCGTTCTGTTGTTGCAACGACGAGGCCGGATCAAACGTGGTGTCGTGATCGATGAATTGGCCGAAATAGGTGTAGCCCGCGGCGATGCTGATGTTCTCGTCAACAGGCTCCGGCGTGAGTAGGTCAGCGTCGGGCGTAAGCTGGTGTTTTGGGCCGTCAACGTTCTCGCTAAATTCGCTGGACACCATGAGGCTCGCCAGCAGTTCCAGCATCTCTTTAATGTGCTTTTCCTCGGACGGCGTTCGCGCCGCCAGCGCCGGTTCTAGCCATCGGAACAAGCGGCCAAATTTACCGGTTTGAATACTCGATTGTTGTGTACTTTCAAGCCCCCGAAGCGGCTTGCTGCCGTGACCTGCCATGATGCAAACTCCCTACGTTTGATGAACGGGATAACTGACAAAACCATGCTTTGATGGCTCGCAACAGAGAGACGTATTCACAACAAAAACCATGACAGAGTCATAGCGTCAACGCGTCAATGACCTTGTCGCCAACGGTTGCGCTGATTCGGTGGTGAGGCGATGTAAGTTGCGAATTTTGCGTTATGGAGGCATACAGCGCTAAGCCAAAACGACCGCTATACAAGGGCTCATAGCACATTTAAGCTAAAGTCGACTCCTGATTAGCAAGCTGGCTCATGAAGTATTGACGGTAATGCTGTATTTGCGTACAGTTACGCATTTGAACGATTGGAGCACCGTCATGCCCAT
>JAYSRA010000026.1:0-45930 GCA_043721275.1 Burkholderiales bacterium | reverse complement strand
CGCGAAATCATCCCTTGCTCGATCACCGCATACGCGCGCGGCCCGAGGCCAGTGCCGAGGAACACGTCCAAAATGTCGCGACGCCGCACCGCCTGATTGTTCAGGTAATAGCTTGAGCCCACATCGCGCTGCACAATGCGCTTGACGGAGAGCTCCGCATATTGGCTCCACTGCCCGGCCGCGCGACCGCTGCTGTTATCAAACACCAGCTCTACGCTTGCACGCGACACCGGTTTGCGGTCGCCGCCACCGTTAAAAATAACGTCGTCCATCGATTCGCCGCGCAGCGCCGAGGCTTTGCTTTCGCCGAGCACCCAGCGCACCGCGTCAATCACGTTAGATTTGCCGCACCCATTGGGGCCGACAATGCCGACCAGTTGGCCGGGCAGTGCGATGGTGGTGGGGTCAACGAATGACTTGAAGCCCGCGAGTTTGATCGAAGTTAAGCGCATCCGTGTCAGCAATCCGTAGTCAAGAGGGGCGTTTTAGCGATGTACTGCCAACGCGTAAAATGACTTTCATTATAGGCGGCGCTAAACCCTTGAATTCACGGCGGATTCGCGTCGATTTCGGAGGAAAAAGCCGCCATTTCAGGCAAATCCTGCCCTTCGTTAACTCCGCATTTCATAGAACAAGCACCATGTCCGAACGTCAACCCAGCACCCAATCCCAACCGCAAACCACGCTCGACAGCTTCCCGAACCCGCATTCGGGCCGCGACTATCTGATTCACATTCAAATTCCTGAATTCACCTGCCACTGCCCGCTCACCGGCCAGCCCGATTTTGCGCACTTCACGATTGAATACATCGCAGACTTGGCCTGCATCGAACTCAAAGCGCTCAAGATGTTCATGTGGAGCTTTCGCGACATCGGCGCCTTCCACGAAAAAGTCACCAACGACGTGCTCGACAAAATCGTGGCCACCATTTCGCCCCGCTTCGCCCGCGTAACGGCACGGTGGAACGTGCGTGGCGGGATTTACACCAACGTGGTGGCCGAACATCAGGCGGACGGCTGGACGCCCAAGCCAGCGGTGGATTTGGCGCGCTTTGGGTTGGCCAATCCGGCGGCGGTTTAACGGGAAAATCAGCGGTTTAGCGCGCGAGCTTCGACAACAGCTTTTCGCTGAGTCGACGTATTTGATTGGGGTATCGTCGAATTTAGTACGATATCGATTATCGCCTAAAACAGCGTTTAGCCCAAGTAAAACATGGCTTTCCGCATTAAGCTGTTACCGATTTTTCTTCAACGCATACGCCAGCGACCACACGCTTGACGCATACATCCGTGATCGGTTGTAGCGCGTGATGACGTAAAAATTCTCGAACGTCAGCCAATATTCGTCGCTGCCGTCGGCGCGGTCGAGCGAGATGATGCCGACCATCGCGTCGTCAGCGGGGAGCGTCACATCGGCGTCGCGGGCGGTGATCGTGACACCCGCATCAAGAAATTCTTTAAGCGTTTTTTTGGGCGACAGACCACCGTCAATGCTCGCGATGATCTCTGCGCTGGGTTTGGCAATAGGCAACATGACGGGTTCGCCGCGTTGCCAGCCGTGGCCCGACAAAAACGATGCGACCGAGCCCACGATATCGGCCGACGAGCCCCACAAATCGATGCGTTGATCGTTATCAAAATCGACTGCCCATTTGCGGTAGCTGCCCGGCATGAACTGTGGCCAGCCCATCGCACCAGCGAACGAGCCCACAAATTCGAGCGGGGATTTTTTTTGCTCGCGACTGAGTAGCAACAATTCTTTCAACTCACCGCGAAAGAATTCGGCGCGTCGCGGATAGTCAAACGCGAGCGTTGCCAACGCGTCAATCACGCGAAAATTTCCGGTCATGCGACCGTAAATGGTCTCGACGCCGACGATGGCCGCAATGACCGACGCGGGCACGCCGTACGCCTGTTCGGCCTGGTCAAAGTTTGCCTTGTTCGCTTTCATGAATTCGATACCGCGCTGCAACCGATCACCGCCAATGTGCCGCGGCCAGTACACGTGCCACGGCGTCGGCGCGCGGATCGGCGCGTCCATGTAGGTGATCACGCGATCCTGACGTTTCACGCGCGCCATGATGGCGTCAAGCGCGGCCTCGTCGTACGCGTGGTCGCGCACCAGCTCGGCTTTTAGCGCCATCCATTCGGGCCGATCTTTGTAATCTTGCGCTGCTGCATCGGTCGCAAAGCAGGTCGCAAAGTAGGCTGCGCCGAGCGCGAAGAAAAAGCTAAAGATTAGTCGTTTCATGACGGAGATAATAGCGGCATGGCTTATTCAATTTTCAGACCCATCCTCTTCGCGCTCGATCCTGAGCGCGCGCATCACGCGGCGTTTGCTGCGCTCGACGCGCAAGCCGCGCTGGGACTGGCGCGCGTGTGGGCAGGGCAGCTTCCAACGCCCAAGCCGATCAATGTCATGGGAATCAGCTTCCCCAATCGCGTTGGGCTTGCCGCTGGACTCGATAAAGACGCCAAACATTTGCGCGGACTTACGCAACTAGGATTTGGATTTATTGAGGTCGGCACATTGACTCCTAAGGCGCAACCGGGCAACGCAACGCCACGCATGTTTCGCTTGCCGGAACATGAAGGGCTGATCAATCGCTTGGGGTTTAACAACGGTGGCGTTGAGGATGCCGTGAAGCGACTCACCGCACGCGACTTAATCATCCCGGTCGGCGTGAACATCGGCAAAAACGCGGCGACACCGATTGAAAACGCGGTCGATGATTACCTGATTGCGATGCGCTCGATGTACGCAACGGCGGACTACATCACCATCAATATTTCCTCGCCCAACACCAAAAATCTCCGTGATTTGCAAGCGCCGGATTCGGTTGCAGCGCTGGTCAAGCGCATCGTTCGCGAAGGCGAAGTGCTGACTAAATCAAGCGGTAAGCGCAAACCCATCGCGGTGAAAATCGCGCCGGATTTGGATGATTCAATGGTCGGCAATGTGGTGTCCGCGATCATTGACGCGGGTGCCGACGCAATTATTTCGAGCAACACCACGATCAGCCGAGACGGCGTGGCGGGCCACGCCTATGCAGCGGAGACGGGCGGCCTGAGCGGCGCTCCGCTCACCCAGCGCGCCGACGCGATGCTGAAAAAAGTGGTGAAAGCAGCGAGCTTCCGCGTGCCGATCATCGGTGTCGGCGGCATCATGTCGGTGGCCGATGCGCAGCGAAAAATCGAGATCGGCGCGAACCTGATTCAGATCTACACCGGCATGTTGTATCGCGGACCAGGCTTTGTCGGGGAGCTGGTGCGTGGGCTCGCGCAGGTGAAGTGAAGCGCACGGCTTGTAGGAGCGGCGCGAACCGCGAAAGGCCACGTCCCCAGCAAAAAGTGATCGCGGCTCGCGACGCTCCTACAAAGCCTTAAGCGCCGCCTGCAACGCCTTGCGCGCCGCTTGCACTTTGCCCTTGCTGCCGCCGGTTAATCGCAGGGCAATCTCACCGTCGGACGACGCGATCAAGCGCTGCGCGACCGATGGATGCTTGGCCTTAACGTGCCGACGCGCAAGTGCTGAAGCCGCAGATTCTGGCATTGCCCAGGGCATTTGCTCACTCGCCAATGCGCCCTCATCAGCCGCGGCCGTAGCAAGCAACGCGTGCCACCACGGTGCAAACAATTCATGTGCACGCGCAGGATCACCGGGAAAGAAAGCAACATTGCCAACTTGCATCACGGCAGCGTCTGAATCAACCAAACGATGCGGCAATCCCACTTCATCGCGCCCGCGCTGCAACGCCTCAACGGTCGCGCGCGTGTGGTCATCAACACCCGCGCCCAGCCCGCCAAAACAAGCCACCGCGTGCGGGCGCTGCCACGCTTCATGCAGAGCGGCTGCGAGTTGCACGCGATCCGCTGGAATCAACCACACCCACTCAAGCGAGCGTGCAGTACGTCCAAGCAGTGTTGCAGCAAACGCAACGTGACGATCTGCACCCGTGGCCAGCGCAAAATCGCCCACCACGATCAGCCCTAACCCCAACGCTTGCGTCAAGTCGCAGCCGCTGCCGCTAAAGGAGCGTTCGCAGGGAACATGCCGGCCAGCGCGCGATCCACAATCGGCTCCGACTCGATCATGCGCGCTTTGTCAGTGCGAAACCATTCAGCGAGCTCATCCGGCGCGAGTGAAGCCGCTTTGCGACCGTGGCGCGTCGTGAACAAATAGGTGGTGCCCTGCGGGCTCATCCAGGCAAGCTTGGCGTAGGTGAGCGCGCCCTTCTCGTCGCTCATCTCGATCCATTGATTGCGCTCCATTTGTTTCACCAGCTCGCGGAACGGATCAAAGGACGCCTCGTTACTTGGCTCGGGCAGCGCCTCGGGCTCAACGTAATCAGGCTTTGATCCACGCAGCAGCCCAGAATGCACCTCAAACAGTTTGTCGAAAAACGGCGCAACCGTCTCGTTAGATAAGGACTTAAGCCCCTCGCGCAAACGCTTCACCAGCGACGGCACACGCTGACTCAATTGCGCGCGCTCAGCCGGCTGCTCTTTCGGCGTGACGCTCCAAATCAACTCGTCGAGCGCCTCGACCGCTTTTGCGTATTCGCCGCTGTCTTTGCCTTGCTCAAGCAATGCGTCCTGCAAATGCGGCTGCCAGGCGACCTCAATAAATTCTTTGACCTGCTCCGGCAGGGCGTGCTGACTGGTGCGCGAGTCAACCGCTTGTTTGGCCTCAATCACCGCAGCAATGTGACGGTCGGCCGCAACCGCATCGGCGGTCTCGGCCTCAACGGTTGGCCGCACGTCAAGCTCTTGCTCGGCAACGAATTGCTCTAAGTCCACCAGCGCAACGGTGAAGATGCCTAAGTCGTCCACAAAATCGCGACTGATGTGTTCGATCACATCGTGAATTTTTCGGAATAAGGGGTCGTCCACGCCCTCATCAGGCGACCAGCCCAAACCCGCATCAGCAAGCCTGTTGAGCAATTGCCGACCGGGATGATTTTTTCGCGAGAAAAAACCGCGATCCACCATCGCCGCTTTAAGCATCGGAATTTGCAAGCGACCGAGCAACACCTTGATTTCGCTGCGCAGTTCACGACGCGCCAGGACGAAGTCAAACAACATCGCCACCAGCTCAGTGGTGGTTGCATCAAGCACCGAGATGTCACCGGTCGAATAACCCGGAACGACGTCGCGCAACACCGTTCGCGGCGCGCTAGCAAGGCCACCGCCCGAGAAATCGGGCTGTTCGCCACGCAGCTGTAAGTCCGTCAATGACGACATCAACTTACGATCAACGCCCGCCACCAGCGGTGCGCGGAATGCGCCGTTGGCCGCAAAGCCGAGCGCGGCGCTAATCTGCATCGCTTCTTTGTTGCGCACCATCGCCCACAACGACGGATCAGCCGCTGCCGGTCCACCGGAAATGCCCGGCACCACATGCTGCAAACGCTCAACCAGCGACACCAGATTCGCCGCCAACTGTTGCAGCGGCAGGGCGTCCGGCTGCATTAACGTTTGTGCGTATTGGTTGTTGGCGTCGGAATACGGGTCACCTGGGTAATGTTCGCTGGCGCCACCGGATGCCGCCCACGCCTGATCGTAGCCGCCTGCACCGGGTGCTGCATAGCCCGCGGCTTGCGGGTATTGCGCATATTGCGGGTATTGCTGCGGATAGCCGACCTGCGCTGGCGGATAACCGCCGCTTTGCGGGTAGCCGGGCGGCCCTTGCTGCGCATAACCGGCACCCGCGCCGGGGTTGCCGCCGCCCTGTGCTGCACCCTGCCCACCACCGAGCGAACCGGGCGGACCGGGCGGACGCATTGGGGCTCTGGGCTTTTGCAGGGCAACGCCCGCGTCGGTCAAGTAGCGATTCAAGTCGAAATAAACGTCCGCGTAACCCATGCCACCCATGCCCGCCAAGGCGCGCAGCCAAAACAGGCGCATCTCGGGTGTGGTCTCTGCCACCGATTGCATCGCCTCCAACAGCGAGCTCACCACCGATTGCGGCGAAAACGGGTTCTCTTCCATGCGCAGCGCAGGCATGCGTTTGAGGAAGGCAATTTTTTGATGAAACACCGGCAACTCGCCAAGCGACGTGCTCTCGATCGAACGAGCGAGCGTGCGCGCCGACATGTATTCGTCAAGCACATCAGCGGATTGCAGCGACAACTCTTGGTCGCCTTGCGCGGGCGCGGTGGGCACGCCGCACGGTTTGCGACCATTCAGGCGCAGGGTTAATTCTTCAGCGAACGACTCGGCAATCGAGGCACGCAAGCGCAGCAAGCCAGAGCGCGCATCAAGCAATGACCCGACCACTCGCGGCGCATATTCTTTAGCGGCATTGTCGAGCAAGATGTCCGCAAGGCGATCAAACGCTGCTGCCAATTGCAGGTTACTGCGGTGCAGCATGAGATCACGACATGCGTTGAGTATCGCAATCGTCGGCAACGTCGCGCCAGTTACTTCAGTCGACATGAGGGGCGAAAATTTGAGAGAAAGTGGGGGCGTGCATGGAACAGGTGACCAAAAATGGTGCCACCGCGCAATCTAGCACACCGCTATACAAAGCCGTAGCGCGCAAGTCGGTTCTTTCCTATCGACGTGGCGTAGATGCGACGCTTTGCACGTGCAGGTCGCCCCACGCTTTGTCGAGACGCTTGGTGGACACCGGAAACGGCGTCTTCAATTCTTGTGCGAAAAGCGACACATGCAGCTCTTCAATCAACCATCGAAATTGCAGCAACGCCTCGCTTGGCTCCGCGCCCACCCGCTCCATTTCAGCCAACCAGCGCGCCCAATGCGCCGCCAACACCGGCCCATGACGCGGCTCGCGATCCGGTTGCGTCAAATATTTTTCCAGCCGCTTGCCGAGCGCACGCAGATACCGCGGCAGATGCGGCAACTGCGCCCATGGGCTTAAAGCCAAAAATCCGGGATGCACCAGCCGATCCCGCCACTGCGCGAGCAGGGGCACCAACGCCTTGGCGCGTGGCCCTGCGGCATACAGATTGGTTTGCAGCGCAGCGTACGCCTCGGCGACCTGAGCGATGGTGCGCCCCAACGCCTCGGCCACCACCGGTATGCGCTGCTTGGCGCGGGCAATTTGGTCGCGAAATGCGCGCTCATCTCGCGGAAGCGCGTCGTCGCCGATAAACGCACGATCAGCGAGCGTCGCCAAAAAATCAGCGAGCAATTTGTCAGTCGGGATCATGGTCTTCAACAGCAGCGCACTCTGGTTAAAGCCGCTCGGCCCCTTCTCGAAATTACGCAATTGCTGTTTGAGCTCCAGCGCGATCAGTCGAACCACACCATGACGATGCGCAAGTTCCGCCTGACGTGCAGTTTCAAACAAGCGCACCGCGACGCTCGTGCCTTCGTCCACGCAAGCGGGATACGCGGTCACTGCACGACCCGCACGTTTGACCGGAATGCCTTCCGGCAGCGTGCCAATCGACCATGCTGTAACGCCCGTTTTTTCGATGTCCGCCGCCGCGCCCGCCTCCCTACCTCCGGCTGCACCGTCTTGAAACGCCATGCGCGCAATCTGGCCCAATTCTTCCTGCAATTTAGTGAGGTCGCGACCCATCGAGAGCTCGTTACCGTCGCCGTCCATCACCCGGAAATTCAGGCGCAAATGCAGCGGCAAATCGATGCGATCCCACACACTGGCGGGAAGTCGCAAGTTCAAGTAATCACGCAAAAAATCGAGCATCGCGTCGGGGAGTGGTTTGTCACGCGGCGTGGCGAGCTCAAGGAAGTGGGTGACACTGTCCGGCACCGGTTGTACACGACCGCGTTCGGCTTTTGGCAAGGCCTTGAAATACGCCGAAATTTTTTCGCGAAACAAGCCGGGAATCAGCCAGCTCGCGTAGCGATCTTCTACCGCATTCAAGAGCGCGAGCGGCAGCTTTGCCGTCACGCCATCCATCACGTGACCCGGTTCAAAGCGATAGCTCACGGGCACCTCGAAGTCACCGAGCTTGAGCGTTTTCGGAAATTGCTCCTCGGTAATCGCCTCCGCGCCGTGGCGCATCAGCTCTTCGCGCGTGAGGCGCAGCGACTGATCGCGGTGGCCGCGCAGCTCGGCTCGGTCAAGTGGCGAGAGCGTGGTTTCGGCCTCCGCTTTCAGCCATTTTTCTAGGTCGGCACGCGTTGAAATATCAGCGGGTATGCGTGCTTTATAGAACGCCGCAATCGTCTCTTCTGACACCAGCACGTCGTTACGTCGCGCCATGTCTTCAAGCGTTTGTACGTCCTTCACCAGCTTCAAGTTAAACGCAAAAAAAGCAGCGTTGGTTTCCACTTCACCGAGCGCCAGCGCGTTGGTAAAAATTTCGTGCGACTCAACGGGCGCGATGCGGCTGTAACTGATGCGACGACGCGGCACGATGGTCAGCCCATACAACGACACCCGCTCGCTCGCGATCACCTGCCCGCTCGCGCGATCCCACTTCGGTTCAAAATAATTTCGCGTAGCGACATCACCGGCTGCGGCTTCGATCCATTCCGGATCGATCCTCGCGAGCGTCCGCGCGAAGAGACGCGTGGTCTCGGCAAGCTCGGCAGCCACCAACCATTTCAAGCCTTTTTTATCGACCCCGCTGCCGGGAAACGGATAGAACTTAATGCCACGCGCGCCGAGAAAATAGTCCCCGTCTTCGGCTTTCATGCCGATGTTGCCGAGAAGCCCTGGCAGCAATGCGCGGTGCAGGTTTTCGAAGGGCGCTTCTCGTGACAGCTCGCCTTCCGTGGTCCAGCCCAAGTCGCGTAACGAATCTTTCAACTGTGCATGCAAATCCCGCCACTCCCTCAACCGCAACCAGTTCAAAAACTTTTCGCGACACGCCTGCACCTGCTTTTTGTGGCCGCCCTCTTCGCGCAGTTCGATGAAAAATTTCCACACGTTGAGCAGCGATAAAAAATCACTTTTCGTATCTTTAAACCACGTGTGCGCACGATCCGCCGCATCGCGCGCCTCGAACGGTCGCTCGCGTGGATCGGGCACCGACAACGCCGCTGCAATCACCAAAACTTCCGGCAACACGTTGCGCGTTTTCGCCTCAATCAGCATGCGCCCGATGCGCGGATCGAGCGGGATGCGCGACAGCTCGCGACCGATGGCCGTTAGCTCCGCCTCCGCATTCAACGCGCCCAGCTCTTGCAGCAACGCGGTGCCATCGGCAATCGCGCGGTTGGTCGGCGGCTCGATGAACGGAAACTCCTGCACGCGACCAAACCCGAGCGACGCGAGCCGCAAAATCACGCCCGCCAACGACGAACGCAAAATCTCCGGATCGGTAAATGCAGAGCGCGCATTGAAGTCGTCTTCGGTATACAGCCGCACGCAAATACCCGGCCCGACGCGCCCACAGCGGCCCGCGCGCTGGTTGGCGCTCGCCTGCGAAATCTTCTCGATTTGCAGCATCTGCACTTTGTTTTTAACGCTGTAGCGATTGAGCCGCGCGATGCCGGTATCGACCACGTAGCGAATCCCCGGCACCGTCAGCGAAGTCTCAGCGACGTTGGTCGCCAAGATCACGCGACGACCGTTCGATCCAGCAAAAATGCGCTGCTGATCTTGCACTGACAGTCGCGAAAACAGCGGCAGAATTTCGGTGCCGGGCTTCAAGCGACGACGCAAAATATCTTGCGTTTCGCGAATTTCGCGCTCACCCGGAAGGAACACCAGCACATCACCCGGGCCCTGTGACCAAAGCTCGTCGACCGCGTCGGCGATGGCCTCTTCCAGCTTTTCTTCGTCGTCGTCTTCGCTCTGCGCAGCACGATATAAAACGTCCACCGGATAGGTGCGACCCGACACCGCGATCAACGGCGCAGGTTTGCCGTTACGATCCTGAAAATGCAGCGCAAAGCGCTCGGCGTCAATCGTTGCCGACGTAATGATGACTTTTAGGTCGGGCCGTTTCGGCAGCAATTGCCGCAAATAGCCAAGCAAAAAATCGATGTTCAATGAGCGCTCATGCGCTTCGTCGATGATGATCGTGTCGTAGGCATTGAGGAATTTGTCGCCTTGCGTTTCGGCGAGCAAAATGCCGTCGGTCATCAGCTTGATGAAGCCGTCCTGCGCGCCTTTTTCGGTGAAGCGCACTTTGAAGCCGACGCTCTGACCGACCTCCTCACCGAGCTCTTTGGCGATTCGCGTCGCCACACTGCTCGCCGCGATGCGGCGCGGTTGGGTGTGACCAATCAAACCGAAGCGCCCTCTTCCAGCCGCCAGCGCAATCTTCGGCAACTGCGTGGTTTTGCCCGAGCCCGTTTCGCCAGTGAGCACGAGCACTTGGTTGTTTCGGATGAGGGACGCAATCTCATCGGCCCGTTCCGACACCGGCAAGCCTTCGGCGTACAAAATCGATGGAGAACGCGACAGGCGGTCACGAAAACGATCTTCAGCGCGCTCGATTTCAGCGGCGAGTTGATCAGGTTTGAGTGATTTAATCCGCCGAGAAATTCGCCAAAAATCGGCGAGCAACATGGATTGGCGGTTGAGCGGAGGAGTGGAAATTGCTAAGGTCATGCGAGCAACGGATTGTACGGTAGGCACATACAGCTCTGGGCCTCAGCCCCTATTTAACATGGGCTAGGCTATTGTTTTGGCGGTAAGTCGATAAACGGCATTTTTGCTGCTTCGGCCACTATAAAAGGCTGTTACAGCTATAAGTTATTAAGCTCAAATCACCGCTTACTGGTGTTGTGGCAGCACTCATTTTGAGATGGTGAAGCTGTTATCTACGCGGCTTTTGCGTGAAGTTACAAACCTTGATTTCACGCTATTCAGGCACGAATCTAGCTACACTAAATGTTCAAGATTTCAATGCAAGGCGACCTAATGAAACGCGTTCGTAATTTCTTTCTACTTTCAGCCTGTGCTGCAGCGCTGGCAGCATCGGGTGTGGTCGCCAACCCGCTGCGTTGGGCGGCGTCGGGCGATCCGCAGACGATGGATCCGCATTCGCAGAATGAGGGCTTGACCAACTCGGTCAATGCGCAGGTGTATGAGTTTTTGATGATCCGCGACAAAAAGCTTAAGTTTGGGCCGGGTCTTGCCACGGAGGCCAAGCAGCTTGATCCGCTGACGTGGCAATTCGTGCTGCGCAAGGGCGTGAAATTTCATGACGGCACGCCATTCACGGCCGACGACGTGGTGTTCTCGTCCGAGCGTGCAAAGCATCCGAATTCACAGCTTCGTCTGTATGCCAATCAGGCGGGCACGGCGCGAAAAATAGATGATTTCACGGTGGAATTTAAGCTGACGCAGGTCAATCCGATCTTTATGGATCACGTCAACACCATCAACATCATGAGCAAATCGTGGTCTGAGAAAAACAATTGCGCCACGCCGCTCGACTATAAAAATAAGGAAGAAAAGTTCACGTCTCTCAACGCCAACGGCACGGGGCCGTATCGATTGGTCAATCGCCAACCGGACATCAAAACCATCTGGAAAAAGAACGACGCATGGTGGAAGGCGCACGAAGGCAACGTAACCTCAGTGACATTTAATTCGATAAAAAACGATTCAACGCGCTTGGCTGCGCTGATCTCGGGCGAAGTGGATTTCATTCTCGATCCGCCGCCGCAAGACCTTGAGCGGCTGGAGAAAACCGCAAACGTGAAAGTGATCAACGGCGTCGAAAATCGCATTATTTTTGTCGGCATGGATCAAGCGAGGGACGAGCTTTTGTACTCCAACGTAAAAGGCAAAAATCCGCTCAAAGACAAGCGCGTTCGGCAGGCGCTGTATCAAAGCATTGACATTGAGGCGATCAAAACGAAATTGATGCGCGGGCAGGCCTACCCCACTGGTGGCGCGACGGTGTCACCACTCGGGGCGTTCAACGATCCGGCGATTGAAAAACGCCGTCCGTTTGACGTGGCCGCCGCCAACAAATTGATGACCGACGCGGGCTATCCGCAGGGCTTTGAAATCACGCTGCATTGCCCGAACAATCGCTACATCAACGACGAAAAAATCTGCCAAGCACTGGCCGCAATGTGGGCGCGCATTAACGTCAAAATCAAGGTCGATGCGCAGCCGCGTGCGATTTATTTTCCGCGTTTGGAAAAGCTTGATACGTCGCTGTATTTGTACGGTTGGGGCGGTGCCATCACTGATGCAGAAACGACCATGACGCCACTGCTGCGAAGCCGTGCGGCCAACGGCATTGGCGACTACAACTACGGCAACTTCAAAAACGTGAAATTTGATGAAGCGGCGGCCGCATCGAGCAAAGAGGCCGATCCGGTCAAGCGCGAAGCGTTGATCAAAACCGCACTGCTCGCGCTCAACGACGAGATCAATACGCTGCCGCTGCATCGGCAGGTGATTCCGTGGGCAACACGCAGCAATATCAGCGTCGTGCATCGGGCGGACAACGTGCTGACGTACGACTGGATTACGGTGAAATAAACGCTCGTCGCGGTAAAAATAGCGATACAGCTTTCTTGTGAAACGCAAATTTCACGTGCGTTAGTGGCATATTTAGGAAGAAGTCGATTTACGCCGATTCGCCCCTTTAGCCCTACTTCGAAAGCCGTTTCAGCAAAAAGCTGTAAAGCTTTGACGGGCAGTAGTAACCCCGCCCAAATCGGTCATAAAAGTCGCTAAACTCCGCTCGTCTTTAATTTCACCGCTAGAAGAAATCGATGAAACGCATCAATCACTTTTTTGCTCTTGCTGCCTCCGCCACGCTCACCTTGGCACTGGCCTCGGCGGGCGTCACGGCCAATCCTTTGCGCTGGGCGGCAGCGGGCGATCCGCAAACAATGGATCCGCATTCGCAAAATGAAGGTCTCACCAACTCGGTGAACTCGCAGGTGTACGAATTTTTAGTGTCGCGCGACAAAAAGCTTCAGCGCGTGCCGGGTTTGGCCACCGAGTGGACGCAAATTGATGACCTCACGTGGCAATTCAAACTACGCAAGGGCGTGAAATTTCATGACGGCGCGCCGTTCACCGCTGACGACGTGGTGTTCTCGATGGAGCGGGTAAAGCACGCCAACTCGCAACTGCGCGTATATGGCAATCAGGTGGGCGTTGCGCGGAAAATTGACGACTTCACCGTTGAGTTCAAGCTGCCGCAAGTGAACCCGGTTTTTCTCGATCATGTCGCCACGCTCAACATCATGAACAAAGCGTGGTCTGAAAAAAACAATTGCGTCACGCCGCTTGATTACAAAAACAAAGAAGAAAAGTTCACTTCGCTCAACGCCAATGGCACCGGGCCTTTCCGCTTGGTCAATCGGCAGCCCGACATCAAAACCATCTGGAAGAAAAACGATACGTGGTGGGGCAAGCATGAAGGCAACATCACCTCGGTGACCTATTCGTCGATCAAAAACGATGCAACGCGCGTGTCAGCATTGATCTCGGGTGAACTTGATTTCATTCTCGATCCGCCACCGCAGGATCTGGATCGGCTTGAAAAAACCGCTGGCGTAAAAGTCGTCAACGGTGTAGAAAACCGCGTGCTTTTTATTGGCATGGATCAAGCGCGCGATGAGCTGTTGTACTCAAGCGTTAAAGGCAAAAATCCGTTCAAAGATAAACGGGTGCGCCAAGCGATGTATCAGGCCATTGACATCGAAGCGATCAAATCAAAATTGATGCGCAATCAGGCCTTTCCAACGGGCAGCATTACGCCGTCACCGCTCGGCGCGTTTAACGATCCGGTGATTGAAAAGCGCCGCCCTTTTGATGTGGCTGCTGCAGGCAAACTTTTGGCCGAAGCGGGCTATCCGCAAGGCTTTGAAGTGACGTTGCACTGCCCCAACAATCGCTACATCAATGACGAAAAAATCTGCCAAGCGCTGGCCGCCATGTGGGCGAAAATCAACATCAAAATCAAGCTTGATGCACAGCCGCGCGCAATCTACTTTCCGCGCTTGGACAAGCTCGACACCTCGCTCTACATGCTCGGTTGGGGCGGCTCAATTACGGATGCAGAAACGGTGTTAACGCCCGTACTTAGAAACCGCGCTGCCAGTGGCGTGGGCGACTACAACTACGGCAACTACAGCAATGCCAAACTCGATGCGGCCGCAGCCGCCTCAAGCAAAGAGCCCGATGTTGCCAAGCGGCAAGCGTTCATCAAGCAAGCACTGCTCGCGCACAACGATGAAATCAATCACTTGCCACTGCATCGACAAGTGATTCCGTGGGCCACCCGCAGCAACTTGACTGTGGTGCATCGCGCAGATAATTTTTTGACCTATGACTGGATCACGGTGAAGTAATTGCGCCGCGCACCGAACACAGGCCGCACATTGCGGCCTGTGTGCTTTTTGGCTCCCTTCTCGTGTTTGCGAAACTCGTCGTTCGTCGCACGTGATCGTTGCTCGTCACTTCAGACAAATTTTCAGCGCGGCTTATGCCGCGACCGGCTCATTCCGTTGTCATAATACAAATGTCAAATTAATTTTTGTGAAGAGTTTATTGATGAAATCTACTGCTACCGCCGCGCTAATCCGGCAAATCGTTTTTGTGCTGTGCTCGGCGGTCACGACCACCGCCTTCGCGCAGACGCCGGTGACTGTTGTTGAGTATTACAACAAAGCCATTGCATCGTACTTTTTGACCGGCCGCGCCGCGGAGCAGGCCACGCTTGACGGCGCTGCGGATTTTGAGCGCACTGGGATGACCTTTGTTGCAACCTCTGCCGCCGGCGCTGCGGCTCCGCTCGACAGCGTGTGCCGCTACCGGATCAACGTGACGGGCTCGGCGTTCTCGTCGCACTTTTACGGCTTGACCGCAGACTGCGCTGCGATTGCCGCACTCAATCTACCGAATTTCGCCAACGAAGGTTTTGACTTCGCCGTGGAAAAACCCGCCGGTGGCGTTTGCCCCGCCAGCTCGCCGGTAGCGATTTATCGGTCGCTGCGCAGCCTCACGCCAGTTGACGTACCCAATCATCGCTACAGCGTCAACGCGGCGGCGTATCAAGAGATGAGCACACGCGGCTGGAACAACGAGGGCGCGGTTTTTTGCGCGAAATCTGCAACACCCGCCACGCTGCGCCCGAGTTTTGTCGCATCAGACAGCGTTCGCAACAAATGCGCAATTCCGCGCGTTGGCGTGAGTCAGTTCACGCAGCGTGCGTTTCCCGACACGCAGGGCACACTGGCCGACGAGCAAAATTGGCTGCGTTCGTGGAGCGACGAGACCTATCTGTGGTACCGCGAAATTCCTAACCTGAACATCAATAATTACCCGACCACCGCCGCGCTGTTCAGCGCCCTCAAAACGCCGGCGCTGGCATTGTCCGGTGCTGCAAAAGACCGGTTTCATTTCACCGAAGACACTGCGGAATACGAAGCGGGCAACGCGGGCGTTAGCTACGGCTACGGCATCAACTGGTCGGCGGTGCGCTCAGCTCCACCGCGACAATGGATCGCAGCGGTTGTAGCGCCCGATTCGCCTGCCGCGCTCGCTGGAGTCACGCGCGGCGACAGCATTGTCAGTATTGACGGTGCGCTTTTTCAAACCTCAAATAATCTCAACGCGATAAATGGAGGTTTGTTTCCTGCCACCATTGGCGAACAGCACACGTTTGTGCTGAAGCCCGCTGACGGTAGCGCACAAAAAACGGTGCAATTGACGTCCGCTGCGGTCGCCATCCGACCGGTGCCGGTCAGCGGCATCATCAACACAGCCAGCGGTAAAGTTGGCTACATCGCGTTCACCACCTTCAACACGTTTACCGCTGAAAAAGCTATCGCTGATGCGTTTGCGGGCTTAGCTGCCGCAGGCGGGATCACCGATTTGGTGCTCGACTTGCGCTACAACGGCGGCGGCTATTTGTACATCTCCTCGCAAACTGCTTACATGATCGCGGGTGCCGCGCGCACAGCGGGAAAAATTTATGAAACCAGCAAAAGCAACGACAAAAAACCGTTTGGCCCCGATGATAGCGAGGCGTTTTACAACGTCGGCTCGGGCTTCACGGGCGGTGTGGCTGATGGACAGCCGCTGCCAACATTAAACCTTCGCCGCGTCTTCATTCTCACTTCACGCGGAAGTTGTTCAGCATCTGAGGCACTCATCAATGGCTTGCGCGGAATTGATGTCGAAACCATTCTGATCGGCGGCCAAACCTGCGGCAAACCGTACGGTTTTTTCGCCACCGGTAACTGCGGCACCACCAACTTTTCAATCCAATTTACCGGCGTCAACAACAAAGGCGCGGGAGACTATATCGACGGATTCGCGCCCACCTGCGCAGCAAGTGACGATTTAAGCAAACAGCTCGGCGACCCTGTTGAAAAGCAATTGGCCGCAGCCCTTTCGTACCGCACCAGCGGCGTTTGCGCGCCGGTTGCAACGGCAGACAACGTGGCTAAAAATCGCGCGCTTACCCGTGACGTAACTGACGGACAAAGCGTGCGCGAATTCGCCCGTCCCGGCGACAGCGCAAAGCTAATGACGCCATCCGATGCGCCGCGCGGTGGCGCAGGCCCCATTGAGGCTAAGACACCTGCGGATTTAGGCAACTTTGCACCGAGCTCGAATTAGCTCGATGCGGTTGTAAGCGATGGGTCGCAGAGCGCGCTGTGTGGCACAGCTCTGCGATGCAAGCGCGTGGATTGCTCCTCGCCATTGCGGTGGGCGCGCATTGATCGTCGCCCCTTCCTCCGCGATTTGAGTTGCAACCGCTATGCATAGCGGTGGAATCGCTACCACGAACCTTGGCTCCAGTTTGATCGATCCGGGATAGAGCAGCGGCTTCAAACGCCGCTGAACTTGACCAAAATGGCGTAGCCTCATTGTCTTGATGCTGCGCCATTTTTTTGCCAAAAGCCCGTATGACCTCACCCTATCCACACCTGCTCGCTCCGCTTGATCTCGGTTTCACCACGCTTAAAAATCGCGTGCTCATGGGCTCGATGCATACGGGGCTTGAAGATAAGGCGGAGCACTTTCCGCGCCTTGCTGAATACTTTGCCGAGCGGGCGCGCGGTGGTGTGGCGCTGATGGTCACCGGCGGTTACGCGCCCAATATTGAAGGTTGGTTGTCGCCGTTTGGCTCGCGCCTTGCCTCGTCTGCGGCGGCGAAAAAACACGTGCAAGTGACCAACGCCGTGCACACCGAAGGCGGCAAGATTGCGTTGCAAATTTTGCATTCCGGTCGTTATGGTTACAGCCCGTTTTCGGTTGCGCCTTCGCGGTTGAAATCGCCCATCACGCCGTTTACGCCGCGTGAACTTTCTGCCCGCGGTATCGAGCGGCAAATTCGCTGCTTTGTGCGCTGTGCTGTGCTCGCGCGTGAGGCCGGTTACGACGGCGTGGAGATCATGGGCAGCGAGGGTTATTTCATCAACGAATTTTTGGTGAATTACACCAACCGGCGCACCGACGAATGGGGCGGCAGCTATGAAAACCGCATGCGTTTGCCAGTTGAAATTGTGTCGCGCGTACGTGAGGCCGTAGGCAAGGATTTCATCATTATTTTTCGTCTGTCAATGATCGATCTGGTGCCCGGTGGCAGCTCGTGGGACGAGGTTGTTCAACTGGCGAAAGCCGTTGAAAAAGCGGGCGCGACGATCATCAACACTGGCATTGGCTGGCATGAGGCGCGGGTGCCGACCATTGCCACCAGCGTGCCGCGCGCGGCGTGGACTTGGCTGACCAAAAAACTTAAACCCGAGCTCACCATTCCGGTGATCACGTCAAACCGAATCAACGTGCCCGAGGTGGCAGAGCTTGTGCTCGCCGACGGCTGCGCCGACATGGTGTCGATGGCGCGGCCCTTCCTCGCCGACCCCGAATTTGTCAACAAAGCGGCGCAAGGAAGACGCGACGAAATCAACGTGTGCATCGGCTGCAATCAAGCCTGCCTCGATCATATTTTTGCGCGCAAAATGTCGAGCTGTTTGGTGAATCCTCGTGCGTGTCACGAGACTGAACTTGTCTACAAACCCACGCCGAAACGTCGCAAATTCGCCGTCGTGGGCGCGGGCGCGGCGGGCATTGCAGCGGCCACCGTGCTCAGTGAACGCGGCCACGAAGTGCATCTGTTTGAATCAGCCGATAAGGTCGGTGGGCAGCTCAATATGGCGGCCAGCATCCCCGGAAAAGAAGAGTTTCACGAGATGCTCAAATACTTCAAGCGCAAACTCGAAGTGACCGGCGTGAACGTGCATCTCAACACGCGCGCTGACGCAACGCTACTCGCTGCGGGTAATTTTGAAGAGGTATTTTTAGCGTCCGGCGTAACCCCGCGCGACCCGAAAATTCCGGGGCAAGATCATGCCAAAGTGCTCTCATACGTGGACGTACTCGCGCGTCGTGCGCACGTCGGCGAAAAGGTCGCGATCATCGGTGCCGGTGGCATTGGTTTTGACGTCGCAGAATTTTTGGCGAAGGGCGATCATTCGCCCACATTGCATCTCGACGAATGGCTCGCCGAATGGGGCGTGGTTGATCCGGCCATCGTGCCTGGCGGCGTGACCAAACCGCAGGCCATAACGCCCGCGCGGCAGATCACGTTGCTGCAACGCAAAGCAGGCAAACCGGGCGCAGGCCTCGGCAAAACCACCGGTTGGATTCATCGCGCTGAACTCAAATCACGCGGCGTGGAAATGCTCGGCGGCGTGAACTACGAGCAAATTGGCGACCAAGGGCTATTCATCACGTACGGCGAAAAACGCGAGAACGGCACGTGGCTAGAGGTGGACCACATCGTGATGTGCGCCGGCCAAGTGCCGCTGCGCGAACTGGTTGACCCCTTGCAGGCAGCAGGCGTAAAAGTTACGTTGCTTGGCGGTGCCGACGTAGCTTCAGAACTGGACGCCAAACGCGCCATTAATCAGGCGAGTTACGCGGCGGCGGCGGCGTAGTTGCCTGCACTAAGCAGACGCGTCTCCAGCACCAAAAAAATCGCCCCGAACTCCGTTCTTCAGCATCTCGTAAATCACGCTCAAAAACAGCTCCCGGCTAGCTTCATCTGGCCCCAAGAGCTTGGTTGCAATCTCGCGGTGCGAAAGCATCGCGGCGCTAATCGCCTGAATCGCGGCCTTCGGTAAATCCGCACGCATCGCCTGATCGCGCGAATTGTTTTGCACTTGCGCCATCACTGCGGCATCGCCGCGCAACCGTTCGGACACATGTACCGCGAAGGCCACTTTATCTTTGTCGCTGATCGCTTTGCCGAGCGCTTCATTCAGCCGTGCAATCAGTTCGGACAAATATTTCTTCTCGCGATCCCGCGCGTCCCGAGTGCCGTTGTCGGTGATGCCAAACAGCTCTGGCGCAGGCTCATTCGCCGCCACGCCCTCAAGCGTTAAGCCGCGCGTTGCCTTGAAGTGCGTCAGTGTCAAATCGCCCAAATCCACCTGCTCGGGTGACACGCCTTTCAGCCGCTTGCGCAGCAGCCGCGCGTACGCGGAGAACGCCTCAAGACCAGGATCGGCAAAGTCCACCAGTTGCGCCACGTACTCATAGCTGCGCACAAACTTCGCCAGGCTTTCGCTGAACACCATCAGCGCATCGCGCTCTTTCGTCAGCTCGCTACGCTGCGTGTCGGCGTTGGTCATGCCCTGCTTGTCGCCCGCTGTTTCTGCGGTGCGCCAGGTGCGCTCCCACAGGTCAATCGCGTCGGTTAGCTGCTTCAACTTGCCGTTGAATCGATCCGTGGCCGGTTGCGTCAGGCTGTAGAGCTTCTGGTGCGTTACGTTCGGATCAACGATGGCCACGCCGAACGCATTCACCTCGCCGGATTCATAAATCAGCATGCCGTCCAGCCGCTGCTTGATGTCGTACACAATGTTCGGATCCTGCACGTCCGACACTTGCACGTCGCGATAGAACGTCCTGAACGCCGCCAGTATTTCCTCGGCCTCATTTGCGAAATCAATCACAAACGTCTTGTCCTTGCCGTGATAGGTGCGGTTCAGGCGCGACAGCGTTTGCACCGCCTCCACGCCGGACACTTTTTTGTCGACATACATCGCAACCAGCTTCGGCTGATCAAAGCCGGTCTGAAACTTGTTCGCCACAATCATCACGCGATATTCGCGGGTGTCGAACGCTTTGCGCATGTCGCGCCCGTTGAGCTCCGGGTTCATGTTCGTCTCGGTGAACTTGTGCTCTTTTTTGAAGGCCACATCATTCACCTCAAGATTCGCCACTTCACCCGAAAACGCCACCATCGTGCGAATGCTGCCGTAGTTGTGCGACTGGCAATAACGTTCCAGCGCCAGTTGATATTTCACCGCCGCCGCACGGCTTGACGTAACCACCATCGCCTTCGCCTGCCCGCCGAGCAAATGCGCCACATTGGCGCGAAAGTGCTCCACGATCAGCTCCACTTTTTGCGCGATATTGGTCGGATGCAGCGACAACCATTTCGCCAGCGCCCGCCGTGCGCTCTTCTCATCCACGCGGCGGTCATCGCCCTCGGTGAATGCAGACCCAATGCGCAGCGCCACTTCATAGCTCGTGTAATTGCGCAGCACGTCAAGGATGAAGCCTTCCTCAATCGCCTGCTGCATCGTGTAGGTGTGAAACGGCGCAGGCGGGTTCTCCTTGCTCACGGGTTGCGTCGCATCCTGCGGTCGTCCAAACAATGACAACGTGGAATGCTTCGGTGTCGCGGTGAACGCAAAATAGCTCGCGTTGCCCGGTCGTTGCCGTGACGATTGCCATACCGAGAGCTTTTCGTCTTTGCTCAGCTTGTCCCATTCGTCTTCGCTCTGGCCGGTGAGCAGGTAGCGCAGATCATCCGCGCTGCTGCCGCCGGTGCTGCTGTGCGCCTCGTCGATGATCACGGCAAAGCGCAAATCGCGCATGCTGCGTTCGCTCAAAATCAGCTTCTGCGCGAACGGAAACGTTTGCAACGTGCAGGTGATGATCGGTGTTCTCGCCAGCATCGCCTCGGCTAGTTGCTGGCTTTTTGGCAAAGGCGACGTGCGGCTGTCAATGCTGCACACCACACCCGTCTGATGTTCAATCTGCGCAATCGCCTCCTGCAATTGCCGGTCAAGCACGGTGCGATCCGTCACCACAATCACGCTATGAAAATACGGCTCGCCATCCGGTCGCCGCACGCGAATCAGCTCGTGCGCCGTCCACGCAATGGTGTTGGTTTTGCCCGAGCCCGCACTGTGTTGAATCAGGTACGGCTGCCCTGCGCCTTCAATGCGCACTGCGTCAATAATTTTGCTCACACCGTCAAACTGGTGATAGCGCGGAAAGATCAGCGCCTCCTTGAAATGCATGCGCCCATCGGCATCCTGCACTTCCTTTTTTTCCAACAACACAAAGCGATGAAAAATGCGCAACCAGTTATCCCGCTGCAACACCTGCTGCCAAAAATAGCTCACTGGGTAACTACCATCCACCATCGCCGAATTGCCCGCCGCGCCATGATCGCCGCGATTGAACGGCAAAAAATGCGTCGAGCTGCCGAGCAGATTCGTCGTCATGCGAATGTCGCTGTCGCTCATCGCAAAATGCACCACTGCGCCGCGCTTGAACGTCAGCAGCGGCTCGGCGCGCCCGGTTGCGCTCTTTGGCGGACGATCGTCACGATACTGCTGCATCGCCGCTTCCACCGACTGCGTGAAATCCGTCTTCAACTCCACCGTCGCCACCGGAACGCCATTGACGAACAGCGCCAGGTCAATCTCGTCTGCCTTCTCGCTCGAATAGCGCAACTGCGGTACCACGCGCAATCGGTTCGCTGCGTAACGCTTGGCCACCGTTTCATTGCGCGAATCCTCAGGCCGCGCCTGGCTCATCGCCAACGTGCCACCGCCCGCAATCGAAAAACCATCACGCAGCACCATCACCGTGCCACCGTCCTTCGCCGACAGCGCCCGCACCAGCCGGTCCAGCACCGCTGTCTCGGTCGCCGCGCCATTCACCCGCTCCAGCCGCTGCCACGCCTCAGGCTGGCTCTCGCGCAACCAGCCCGTCACATCCTCCGTGAACAGCGCCCGCAGCGGGTCAAAGCCCGACGATGCACCCACCAGCCAGCCGCCCGCAAGCAATTGCTCAACGATGTAGCGCTCAAGCTCGCATTCGTGGTGGATTTTTGACATCGGGGTCTCGCGACTGTTTACACAGCCTAGAGTATCTATCGGCACGCCTTATCAGCGCTAATTTTTCGCCCAACCGCAGCGCGCAGCGTCCTGCCACAGCAACCACGGTCGAAACTCAGGCGCGCGGAATCACGCCGGGGCAATCGAACGCAATCTTCATTTCACGAGCGGCAAGCTTTGATGCACACAGCCCCCTGAGTATTTTTTGAAGCAAGGCGTCTGCACAACGTTCATGAGGAGACCACACGCCGGACGCCATCATCGCGCAGACATGCGTCACCGGATCAACGCGCAGGTGACGGTACGCCACAAAGCTTTCGTGTTGCACGAAGGGGTAACACCCCGCTGCAAGCACGCACGCGGCGTCGTGCGGTATCCCGGCGCGGATCGACGTGGCATTCACCAACACCGCTTGCGCAACCGTGCCGCGACCGGGCAGCATGAGCGAGCCCGATAAAACGAAGAAGAGGTGTTTTACGCCAACACCGGACGGGATCAACAGCGTATCCCCGCCGCGTGGCAAGTATTCCGGGCTCATCGCGACTAAATCCGCGAGCCTAAGAAAAAGCGGCTTCTAGCTGTTTCTGCTCGTTCAGCCGATTGGCCAGCGCGAGCGACTCTGCCTCGGCATATCCGAGCGCGCTAAACACAGCAGCGTAGGATATGGGCAGGCTTGAACCGTCCGGGTCTTGCCATTCGGCGCAGTGATCGTGCGTGTGCTTGACCAAATCCCACTTGTCCCAATGGCCGAATTCGTCCCACACCGTCGACAGCGATTCAACATCGCTTTCGCTCAATGCCAGCAGATCGCTCAACGGGTCGCGAATCATGCTCGGGTCTTTGAGCGCCAGAAAATTGTCCGACTTGTCGGCAACCCACGTGTCCCAGCCGCCCTCGGTGGAGGCCACCGAACCTTTCATCTGGTCGTAGGTGCGCGACAGCACCGGCCCGTGCGGCATCGACACCAAACTGTCGCCCGTGAGCGGCTCACCGAAGTGCTGCAACGACGCGCGCTCTGCCAGATACAAAAGCTTCACCAGCTTGATCAGCGGCAAACGCCCGCCCGCTCTGTGCAGCAGATAAGCCGCAGCTTGCGCTGTTTTGCGTTCGTTGAAGAGCGTTGCCATGGAGCCCAATTTTCGCACACTAATTTTCTGGAAATAATGCTGTGTATTTATACAGTTTTATACTGCCAGTGGCAAGTCGGTTCGGGACTCAAACAGACGCTTCCCTAGTTCACCAAATGCCGCGCGGCGTCCATGCGCTCATGCAGAACGCGAACCACCGCGATGCCGTAATCTGTAATGCGGAAGTAAATGACGTGCCGCTCAATCGTTCGTCTTCGATAGCCACGCCGGATGTGGTCGCACGCCACAGCCGCCTGAGGCATCAACACAAGGTCTGCGAACTCGCTTGCGAGACGGTTCACGTAGCGATCAGCCTGCTCCGCGCCCCATTGTTGCCGGGTGTGCAGCCAGATTGCCTCCAGGTCACGCTCCGCTACCGGTGTTAACCGGTATTCAGCCATGCTGCGCGTTCATCCGCCGTGTGAACGCGGCCACATTGAACGGTTGCGGCTCACCGCTTTGCTCGCCCTCGATCAGCGCCGCGCGCACGGCCTGCACCGCCGCACCGCGCTCCTGCTCGCGCCGGATCAGATCGCGGATGAACTCGCTGTCGTTGGTGTAGTGACCAGCGTCCACCTGCGCCTTGATCCAGCCGTCTTGCTGGTCGGTCAGCGTAATGGTTTTGCGAACGGTTGCCATAGCGGTTTCCCTAAAACTAGCTGCAATAGTATGAAAATATCATACTTTTGATGCGATTGCGATCAGTGATTTCGGAGCGCGACGTTCACGCAATAAAGACAGCTTTTCGCTGAAACGTCCATTCTATATGGGCACAGGGTCGATTTAAGCCAGTAATCGACTTTACACGTTTTGACGCGTTAGCCCCAATGAGATAAGGATTACAGCAAAAAGCCGATACACCAAATCAGGTCAAAAGCTATTCTGCCGTCATTCTCGCCCCTTCGTCAGGCTCAGGGTAAACCGACCTGCGGACGGGCGGGAATCCAGGACGGTTGCTGTCGCAGTTCAGTCAATCATCCAAGGCAAGCCACGTTTCTGGATCCCCGCTCGTTGGCGAGGATGACGCCGGTGAGTCAGTTAACACCCCGTTCGCCCTGAGCGTAGCGAAGGGTTTGATGGTCAGCGTCTTCGCCCGACCTGAGGCGTCACGTTTGTCAGGCGCGGGATGAACACGCCGCTCGATGGCTTCTTGGCGTCAGACCCTTCGCTACGCTCAGGGCGAACGGTTCGGTTTCACGCATGCAGAGCGAGCAAGCGTTCCGCTACGCCGCTGCGCGCAAATCAATCTGCCCGGTCACTGCCGCCGTGATCAGCGCCGCGCGACGCTCCTTGATGAGCGCGATGCTGCGTTCGGTCTTTTCGATTAGGGTGTCGAGGCGGGTGGTGGCGTGGCCAACTTGCGCAACGATTTCTGTCTGCTCGGCAACGGGCGGCACGTTCACGCGCAAATTCATGATGACAGATTGAGCAATGTTGACCATTGATGAACTCGCCCCGTTCGCCTCAACTTCGATGTCGCGACGCCCATAAACGCGAATCATCAGTCCGAGAAAATTTGGGATCACGCGCGCATTCACGCGCAGCCGATAGAGCTTGTCGCAAATCATCAGAAACGGGAAGTCACGCTCCAACACCGCACAACTCCCAACTAGATCGCGCGTGTTTGCGCGTGACACCAACACATCACCCGCACGCAGCGCTAACGAAGGTTCGGGCTTCAGATCAGGCGGCAGCGCTTTGTTCTGTTGATCGTTAAAAACACCGCTGTTGACACATCCGACTTTCAGGACGCCCCACTCGTTTTCTTCGACCGGCCGCGCCTCGCACTCGGGGCTCCAACCCTGTTCAATGGTTGCAACGACATATTTCAGAACGGTCACGTCCCAATGCCCCGGCACTTGGCCGAGCCATTCGACGCCGGAGTCTTTCATTTTGACGGTGGGGTCGAGGCCTTTGGTGACGGCATGGGTGATGAGCGCTTGCCGCTTTTCACGCAACAGTTCGATAAACCGCGTCTTCTTCGCCACCAGCCCATCCAGACGCACCGTCTCGCGGTCGAGGTGAGCGGTTATGGCGCGTTGCTCCGCCAACGGCGGTGTCGGCAAAGTGACTTCACCAAAAAAATCCCAACTAACGCGCGGCATCTTGGCACCGTAAGTTGAGCCATCAACGTGATTGATAAATTCGCGGCTCAGCAACTGAAACGTAACAAAAGCGCCATGCATCGATGGGTTGGGTCGAAGAACGAAAAAGTCGCCGACCGCCTCGCCCGGCGAGGTTGCTAGATAAACTTTTGCCAGATAAGGTCGCAGCTTTCCAAACAAGATATCGAATTGCTCGAACTCGGTTCCGTCACCCTCAAAGTCTGATTCAGTCTCGATGAACCGACCGGTCCAGCTCTCGATATTTTCCAAGGCGACCGGTCGCAATTTCCGGTCGGCTTTTTCGGTCAAGAGTTTGAGGTTACGTTTCAGGCGCTTCACAACCCACCCCTCCGGCACTCGCCCCAACCATTCCACGCCCGAATCCTTGTAGGCGGGATACGGCGCGTAGTGGCTCACGAGGTGACCTCGCCGAGCAGCGCGGCGATTTCGGCTTCCACTGCTTTGAGTTCCGCGTCGATTTCTTCGAGCTGGCGGGGTGGCTGGTATTGATAGAAGTAGCGGTTGAAGTTGATCTCGTAGCCGACGATGCCGATGTGGCCATCCTTCGGGTCGCGCTTGGTCTCGTCAATCCATGCGTCGGGCACATGCGGCAGCACTTCGCGCGCCATGTAGGCGCGAATGTCGTCCGCGAGCGGCACGTTTTCAAACTCGCGCAGGTCGGCGTCGGCCACCGGCGCGCCGTCTGCGTCTTTCACCGGTTGTGCGTCCGGGTTCTTGGTGCCGAAGCAGACAAACGCGGCCTTCAGCGCGGCTTTGGTCAGGCGCTTGACCTTGGCCGCAGCTAGGAAAGCGGGCAGGTTGTCGAGCGCGGGTTTGTCGATAAGTTTCGCAAACGCGTCGGCATGCTCCGCGCCCTTGGTGGCGGCGTACGTGGCGAGCGATTCGGCGCTGACTGCAAAGCTCAGGCGCAGCGGGCGTTCGACCGTAATGCGGCGATAGCCGAAATCCGTGCTGTCGAAGATTTTGCTGGTGACGGTAGCGGCAAACGCATCATGCTGGCGGGCGATGTCGGCGATGGCGTTCTCGTGCAGGAACTTGCGCTTGCTGCCGAGCGATTTGCGCATCGGCGAATGCATGGCGGTGGCATCAATCAGTTGCACCTTGCCTTCGCGGTCCCCGGCTTTGTGGTTGGACAGCACCCACACATAGGTGCCGATACCGGTGTTGTAGAACAGATCGTTCGGCAGCGCGATGATGGCCTCAAGCCAGTCGTTCTCCACAATCCAGCGGCGGATTTCTGATTCGCCCGAGCCCGCACCGCCGTTGAACAGCGGCGAGCCGGAGAGCACGATGCCAACGCGGGTGCCGCCCTTGCCGTCTGGCGTAACCGGTTTGCGCTTGGACAGCAAGTGCATCAAAAACAGCAGCGAACCATCGCCGACGCGCGGCAGGCCGGGGCCGAAGCGACCGGCGTGGCCGAGGTTCGCGTGCTCGTCCTGCACCTGCTTTTGCACCTTTTCCCACTTAACGCCGAACGGCGGATTGGCGAGGCAGTAGTCAAAGCGCTCATGCGGCAACTGGTCGTTGGACAGCGTGTTGCCGAGCTTGATGTTTTTAGTCTCAAAACCCTGAATGAGTTTGTCCGCGACCGAAATGGCGTAGGTTTCGGGGTTCAGCTCCTGCGCGTAGGGCACGAGGCGCGCGTTGGGGTTCCACTCGGCCACCTGCTCAATCGCGGAGGAGAGAAAGCCGCCGGTGCCTGCCGCGCAGTCGTACACGGTGCGCACCACGCCGTCGCCCGCGAGCGCTTCATGATCGGTGGCGAACACGAGCGTGGTGACCAGGCGAACGACGTCACGCGGGGTGAAAAATTCGCCCGCGGTGTCGTTGGCGGATTCAGCAAATTTGCGGATGAGATGCTCAAAGATGAGGCCCATCTCGTGATTGCTGAGCACGTTCGGGTGCAGGTCGATATTGGCGAATTTTTGTGTGACTTGGTAGAGAAGATTGGCCGTCTCGAGCTTGGTGAGCCAGTTGTCAAACGCGAACTGCTCAAACACCTGCCGCGCGTTGGCGGAAAAACGGGCAATGTAGTCCTCAAGGTTGGCGCGGGTGCTGGTGGCGCCGAGCGTGGTCAGCGCAAATTCTGATGTGTTGTAGAAGCTGGCCCCAGCCACGCTGGGCAGTACGAGATCAGGATCAACATCGCTACTTTTGAGCGCGGCAAACTGGCTGCGCACCGCGTCTCGCGTGGGCTCCAGCACGCATTCAAGACGGCGCAACACGGTGAACGGCAGGATGATGCGCCCGAATTCGGACTGCTTGAAGTCGCCACGCAGCGTGTCGGCCACATTCCAGATGAAATCAGCGAGGTCTTGTTGGGCCATGGGGAACGATTGCTTTGCGTGAACGGGTTGCAGCGATTTTGTATGACGAGCGTGCGCCGGGAGATGCTTGCGCTGTGGGATGAGTTACTGGGCGCTCCACGGGTTGATCACCGTGACACGGGTATTAGCGAAATCATCGACGTTGCGCGTAACAATCGCTGCCGCCCCGTTCGCCCGCGCAATCGCTGCGATTTGAGTGTCGAATTGCGAAATGGGTTGGCCTAGCGCTCGTCGCTTCGAAACAATCGCTGCGTATTCGATGGCGGCGTTTGAGTCGAACGGCAGGATTCGCCCCGCAAATTCTGTTTGCAATATGCCGTGTATGTCGGCTTCGAGCGCTTTTTTTCGCTTGCCACTGGGCATTGTGGCGACGCCAGAACGAAGCTCGGCCTCGGTGATCGCCGTCACGAACAGTTCAGCGAGGGGTTGCGCATCAACCCACGCGACGACGTTTTCATCGCGATTCGGGCGAATGAGTTCTGACACCACGTTGGTGTCGAGAATTTTCATCGGGTGCGAGTGCGTCGGGCAGGTGCCGCGAACGTTGGAGGCTCACGCATGGGTTCGCGTGGGGCGATTTCGAGATCAAAACCGGGGGCCGCGCCGGACGCATTGATGCGTTCGCGGATGAGCGTTGCGAGACCGCGTACGTCGGCGTCATTCGCCGGCGCGAGCACCGCGCGGGTGAGCACCTGACGTACCTCTTCTTCCATCGAAACGCCTTTGATCGCGGCGTTTACGCGGAGCTTTGACTTGACGTTTTCGTCGAGATTGCGGACGGTGAGAATGGCCATGTGGGTATTCCTCTTGCTCTAAAAACTGAATTGTAGTCGTTGACTGCGTTGACTTCAATGCAGTCATTTCGCTATTTGTTCAGGCGGAATGAACTCAAAACGTGTGTCCGTTTGGGACGTTGCGCAGTGCTGCGGTGACCTAGGCAACGTTTGCCCCAATCCCATATCGTTCTAAACGCCGCCAGCCAAAAATCCTCCGCCAGAAACGCAACAGTCGAGCCGCCTGCCCCGATGGCGTTGAATTTGCCGCTGGCAGGCGCCATTACAAACGCCTAACATCGCTGTTGGAATCGCTCCCAGCAGATCCCGACGAAATACGCGGCGCGGGGGCCACAATTGTTTTAATAAGGAGGAAACCCATGAAATCTATTCATTCGCTATCACTCGCGTCTCTTGCCGCAGCCGTGCTCACCGCGTGTAGCGGCGGCAGCAGTGATGTGCCCACCGGCCCCGCCATTGACTTGACCACAGCGCGCGGCACGTTGGTTGCCAACCCGCCAGTGGTGCTCGCCAGCTTCCCGACGGCGGCTGATTTCAACGCTGTGCTTTCGGGCACTGCGGGTGGCCGCGGCCTGTTGCAGTTGGCCGGTACGCCTAAGTGCGGCGTGACATTTCACTACATGGAATACAACACGGTCGGCGGCGCTAACGAGACCACCAACGCCACCGGCGGCATCATGGTGCCCACCGGCACCGACGCTGCCTGTACCGGCGCGCGCCCTGTACTGCTGTACAGCCACGGCACCGCTGTTGAAAAGAACATCAACATGGCGAGCCCTGCTTACGGTGAGGCGGGCTTGGTTGCCGCCATGTACGCCGCGCAAGGCTTTATCGTGGTCACGTCGAACTACGCAGGCTACGACGCGTCACGTCTGCCCTATCACCCGTATTTGAACGCTGAGCAGCAGTCCAACGACATGATTGACGCGTTGCGTGCCGCGCGCACGGCGTTCCCGAAAGTGGGCGCAGCTGATTCGGGCAAGCTGTTTCTCTCGGGCTATTCGCAAGGCGGCTTCGTTTCCATGGCTACGCACCGCGCGATGCAAAATAGTTTCGCGAGTGAATTCAAGGTGACCGCATCAGGCAACATGTCGGGCCCGTATTCGCTCAGCAAAACGTTTGCGCAAGGCGCTGCAGGCGGCTTGGGTTTGGGCGCAACGTACTTTGCGCCGCTGATTTACACCAGCTGGCAAAAGGCTTACGGCAACATCTACACCACGCCGTCTGACCTGTACGAATCCGCTTACGCCACCGGTATCGAAACGTTGCTGCCATCCTCAACGCTCAACTTCACCACGCTCATCACCACCGGCAAATTGCCGTTGAAGACATGGGCTGATCGTCCATTGGTCACCGGCAACGCATCGCTCGACGCGCTGTTCGCGACTGGCATCGGCACGCCGAATCTGTTGAAAACGAGCTATCGCAATGCCCTACTCGCCAACCCGGCCACACATCCGGTAACCCTCGCCGCCGCGAAAAACGATTTGCTGAGCTGGACGCCTACCCGTCCGGTGGCTATGTGCCTCGGCGCGCAAGATCCAACGGTGTTTGGCACCAACACCTCTGACGCCGCAGCATACTTCGCTGGCAAAGGCGCAAGCGCGTTGGTGAAAGTGTTTGATCTTGAAAACGCAGCGACCGTTGGGCCGCAGCTCGCGGGTGCATTCGCAGCCAATAAAGCGGCCAATGCGGCGGATCCGGCACTTGGCGCAAACCCAACCGAGCGCGTGTTGAGCACCTATCACGGCGGCTTGGTGCCTCCGTATTGCAATCTAGCCATTCGCAGCTATTTCCAGCAAGTGCTGGCGGCAGGTCTGTAATCAGGCAATCCAGACAAATTCGGCAAGCAGCTTTTAGCTGCAACCCGCATTCTTAATGGGCCTACGGGCCCATTTTTATTGAAGTCGATAATGGTTGCTTAACGCTCGTTGCCCTAGTCAAACTGAGCGTTCAGCCAAAAGCTGTTAGCTCGTTCGTACCGGTAAACCGCTCACCATCGACACCGTCCACGGACGCACGCCAACCGCCACGCCCACCGTTTGCCGTTCGCTGGAGGGGAGCATGCTGTCGAGCTCAGCAAACTCGTGCACCTCGTCGGCGATGCGCTCGAGTTTGCGTTTAAGCACCTCAAAACTTGCGCTCGACAACTCACGAAATTCAAACCGAAACATCCCGCCCACACGATCAAATTCGGGGCTCAAAAAATCGCCCACCACGGCACGACCATACGCCAGCTCAATCGGCCCGCGTCGCCGTAATCGCAAGTTGCGCGTAATCTTCATGCGCACTTTTTCTCCGGGCAACAGGTCGAGCACACCGACCGCATCAAGCTTCCTCAACAGCGAAAATATCTGCGGTTTGGTGAGGTCATATTTCGCCACCATGTCGTCAATTTGCCAGCCGTTGTAGGCCAAATAAAACACGCCGAGCAGCACGCGATCTTTGGCCAGCGCCTGCTCCTGCTTCACGGTCAACTGCTCGGCTACGGCCCGCTCCCCGCGCGCCAGTTTCGCCAGCTCAAAAACGTCAATTTCGAGCGCTGCGCACACCTCTTCCAGTCGCTCCAGCGTGAACGTACCTTGCGAAAATAGTCGCTTAACACTCGCCTCGGATAAAGCAATTTTTTCCGCGAGATCGGCGTAGGTCACGCCGCGTGTTTTGAGCACGCGTTTCAGGGTGGAGATGAGGGGACTCATGAGCGGGAGTTCTGTACTTAGTTTTGTTGGCGTCATTCTCGCCGAAGGCGGGAATCCAGAACCGTCATGATCGCGGTTCAATCAATAGACGCCCAACCGATAACCGTCCGGGGCTCGCGCCTCGGGCGAAAATTACAGCGGATGATGCGTAGCCCATTTTGAGCGATTGCCCAGAATAATTCCGTGTCATCCGAACCGGTCGCGCTACGTTATGGCTACAAGCCCCAATTTCGGGTTTGGCTGTTTTTCGGGGAGAAATTGTCAAGATGTTTGCAGCAGTTGTCTTGGGTGGCGCGTCCGGTGCAATGTCTAGTGCTATGGCGGACATTACTGCCGCTTCGGTGCCTATAATCGCGCAACTTAAAGCGTCGTTTTCTTCGGCTGCCGACAAGCAGAAAAAGACAAAGAAAGGCCCGACCCTGGCTCAAGCCAAAGAAATCAACGCGTTTCTCGCCTCTGTGGAGCGGCGTGCTTTCAAGCATGCCGCCTACGCCGTGCGCGATGACGACAACGCGATGGATATCGTGCAGGACTCGATGATGAAGCTGACCGAGAGCTACTCGGACAAGCCCGCCAACGAGCTGCCGATGCTGTTCACCCGCATCTTGCAGAACACCATCCTCGACCATTTTCGGCGCACCAAAACGCGCAATCAGTACGTCACAAATTTCACCAGTCTCGGTGGCGCAAACGCCGACGACGATTTCGACGTGCTCGAAATTTTGGAGTCACAAGACAGCGCCATCGGGAAGGATCAACCGCTCGCAGCACTTGAGCAAGTCCAAGCGATGTCGGCCATCGAAGAGGCGATTGCCAAGCTCCCACCGCGTCAACGAGAAGCTTTCTTGTTGCGTTATTGGGAAGACATGGATACAGCAGAGACGGCCACGACGATGGGCTGCTCAGAGGGAAGCGTGAAAACACATTGCTCCCGCGCGGTACATGCCCTGCAAGGGCTACTGCGCCAGAAAGGAATCACACTATGAAAAAAGAACAACTCCTCCTCTCCGATCATGAACTTGATCGCGTAGGAAAAACCCTGCGCCCCTACTTCGACGCAGCAACACAAAACATCAAACCGGGTATCGCCTATCGATTGGCGGAGGCTCGCCGCTCGGCCATTGCGTCGATCAACGCTGAGACCGCGAGTTCAACGGTGGCTAGCGGTTCCACGCTCACGATGGCGGGCGGCACGGGCAATCGCTTGACTAGACAAGTGAGCGACTGGCGCTTTTGGGGCACTGGCCTTATCGTAGCAGCGCTGCTTTCCACCTACAGCTATCAGCAATGGGACGAAATGGTCACCGCGCGCGACACCGCTGATGTGGACGTAATGCTGCTGGCCGACGACGTCCCGGTGGACGCCCTGCTCGACAAAGGTTTTTCGCACTTTTTGCGCGACGACCAGTGACGCAATTTTTTTGAGATCGAAGTGACGGCACACCGAATCCTCCCCTCCACCGCGAAAACACCGGCCGCCACAGTTTCAAAACTTGCGGCCGTTTTGTTTTTCTCGCTCTCCCTTTTGGTCACCTTATTCGCCGCTCCCGCGTTTGCTCAGAAGTGGCAGGATTTAAAACCGGATGAGCAAAAAGTGCTCGCCTCGTTGCAGCCCGATTGGCAAACGCTCAGCGACTTGCGAAAGCGTAAATGGCGCGAGATAGCAGCTAAATATCCGACGATGACGCCGGAGCAGCAGAAGAACCTGCAAGATCGTATGGCCGGCTGGGCCAAGTTGTCGCCCGATGAACGCCGCAATGCGCGCGAGCAATACAACGAACTAAAAACACTACCGCCAGAAAAACGTGCGGTCGTCCCGCAAAAATGGGACGAGTATCGCAACCTGCCGCCCGAGAAACGCGAGGAATTGCGCAAGAAAGCGGCGGAAGCGAAGCCGGTGCCGCCCCCCGTGGTCGGAAAGGCTGCACCGCCCGTGCCCGCGCCCGCCTCGCCATCAACCGAGGCTAAAAAGCCGTAGCGTCGAGGCCGAGAACGTGGCAGCGGCGAAAGGCTCTCCTACAAAAGCGGTTCACCGTCTCGGCAACGCGCCCCGCTAACATTCTGACCATGTCAGAAACGCCCGCTTCCGTCGCCCTACCCGTCTCCCAGAACGCCAGCCTCTGGCGACGCTTCGGCGCGTTCGTCCACGAGCTGCTGTTTCTGGTTGCGTATTTGTTCATCGTCGGCCTCTTCTTCGCCTCGCTGTCGGGCGAATCGATGAGCGCGGGCCGCCCGCAGGTGATGACCGGCCCCATCGCCATTTTCCAGCAGACTTACCTGTTCCTGAGCATCGGCGCTTACTTCATCTATTTCTGGATCAACGGACGCCGCACACTGGCCTTCAAGACGTGGCAGTTGAAACTCGTGTCTACCGACGGCAGCGTGGTCAACCGCAAGCAAGCCGTCATCCGCTATCTCGCGACCTGGATCGGCCCCGCGCTCGGCCTCGCCATGTTCATGCTGATCGGCACGCGAGGCAGCGCCTGGTGGATTTTCGGCGTGTTCGCCAACTTTTTATGGGCATTCGCCGATCCGGCAAAGCAGTTTTTGCATGACCGAATTGCCAGGACGCGGGTAACTAATCAGCTGTGATCTACGGGGTTTCATACGTTCTGGTGCTACCGACACTGTAGATGTGACACTAGCACTGCGGGAGCCTGTATTTAGCGCCGACCAAACGCCTTGGCGAGCGGACTAAACATCTCTGTCGCGCGCCGCTTGAGGCGGGCTAATAAAGCCGCCCGAAATGGATTAAACGTACACGGCACGCCTGCCATTGCGCGGAAGAAATCACTCTGCACGTCATGCCAATGGTCAATGTCCGGCGCGTAACGTTTGTAGAACTCTACGTCGCTATCGGCAGCAACTTCAGCGGCAGGCTTCGCTCCGTGGCCCAGTCGCAATTTCTGTTTACGCTCGGATCGGTAAATATTCTCGACCAATAGCGCGCAAAACTCCTCGTAGTTGCTCATACGCAAGTCGCCGTACATCGAGCGATTGTTCTGCAGGCCGCGCGCGCCGCGCATCGCATGGGTCAACTCATGCAAAAGAACCACGTCCGGCGTTTGACCCGCCCATTTGGCGCTATGACGACGCGCGGCTTCGAGGAAACCTGCGGGATGAAATTCAACGACCGTCTCTGCGCCGCGCCCAGTACCAATGCGCAGTGCGTCGGGCACCATCACGCTCTGGCCATAGCCTATCTCGTACCAGTTGTAACTGTGCGCAGCGGCCTCCAGCGCGTCGGGATAATCGGACTGCTTCACAACGTCCTGAGAGGGAAAAAAAGGGCCATAAAAGCTGGGTCGAATGCGAACATTTTTCGTTCCCAGACCAATCGCTGCGATCAGCAATTTTCCCGTCTGCGTGGAGCAAATTCGCGCGAGCTGCAACTCAACCTCCCTGCGATAGGGCGGATGATCGGACGCCAGATACAAGCGAGGGCGGTAAAAACTGTAGTGATTCAAGCGTTACTCCGCTACTGGATAGTGTTACCGAAAAGTTGTGTCACAGATCAATCAGCATGCTCTTAGCCGCCGGATGAGCGCGCACGTGATGTTCCATCCAACGTTTGGCGGGCTCTTGACGAACATTGGCGAGCGCCATGTGCAGCAATGCAGGCGCTTTGAACATGTAGCAGTCGATGGTCGGCAAGGTGTCCCACACGTCAAAGTTTTTGTCGTACGGTGCTACCGTGTTTCCATCCTTGCAAAGCCGCTCCATCAGCGAATCTCGCTTGACTGCGTCCCGGCCAACGGCCCCTCGCTTGACCTGCCACGGCAGCACCCAGCCTCGCGGGGTCTGGGCTACGCCGCCACCGCGAAACTGCACGTAGTCCTGCAACAGAGTTGCCGTCTGAGGGCCAAACAGACCGTCGGGCGCGTTCCAGTCGGATTTGGTCAATTTCGAAAAATCCACATTGCGCGTCTTTTTGTAGAACGGGCGCAGCGGACTTCCATCGGCGCAACTGCTAACGGAACAATTCATCAGCAATGCCTGCACCAGCATCACATCGTCGCGCTTATTGGGCGCGCCACGCCCTACAGGGTAATCAACGCCAGATAATTTGAGGCCGTAGTAGTTAAGTAGAAATGCCATGTCGTTGCTCCTTGATGAAGATAGTTTTGTGATGGGTTCGCCCGCCCTACCCCGGCACACAAAACTTCACGCCCTCACCGTCCCAGCCGAGCGCCACAAAACTGTTGTAAATAGCTGTGCTGGTGGTGAAGCGGTGGTTTGGGTCGTCGGGGAATCGGGCATTGCCTCGGAACAGGCGGAATACGGGCACGAGGCTGGGTGCGCAACTGCCCCCTACGCCTTCAACCAATGGCAAGAACGCGAACGAATCTGCGCCTTCGCTGAAGGGCAATTTCGGCGCGGCTACGTTGCTTGGATTCAGGCCGATCAGCGTGATCAATTCGGCGTCAACCAGCGTGTAGAAATGGCTACCGCGTGACCCAGCGACGGCCACTTTGTCAAAGTAAAAGCGCGTGATCGGATGGCTGCCTGCCACGGCACTCGGGTACACCAAAAAGCTCTGACCGGTGCGCACGAATGGTGGCGTGCGGTCGAGCAGCGCGATCTCGCTGGCGCGCGAGGTGAGGAAGTAATAGTTCAGCGCTGGATGCAAAAACTCGATCATCGGTGTGGTGGTGATCACGGGCGGCGTGACCGGCGCGGCCCTGAACGTCGCCGAGATGTTGCAAGGGGCGCTTATCGCGCCGGTGGTGTAGGTGCTGCCCGACACGCTGCCGTTGCAGCCGCTCACCGCATCAATCACGAAGCCTGTGTTCGGCGTCACCGTGAACGCGCCCGTCGTGCCCTGAGCTACAGCACGGGTTGCTGGATTGATATTGCCGCCAGCACCTGCCATGGCGTTCACGGTGAACGTCGGCAGTGCGGTGAAAAACGCTTCAACCCGGCAATCGCGATTGATCGGCGCGGTCGTCCAGTTGGTGGGGCCAGTGATTGCCGGGCCACCAAAAAACGCGATGCCGCAGCCGTTAACGTTGGTCAAGCGGAAGCCGATATCAGGTGTGACGATGACCGTGGTGGCCGCGCCTGGATTGATGCTTTGCGTACCGGTCGGGCTGATTCTGCCGCCGGTGTCGGCCACCATCGTGACCTGATAGGTATTAGAAAAACTGGCCCGCAGCGTGCAGTTAAATTGAATCCCGTCCGAGCTGAAGCGATAGACGTTGCCACCGATATTGATCGGTGCCAGCACGCCGCCGCAATTGTCGCCGACCACCGAGACCACGTGAAACCCGGCACTTGGCGACACCTGAAACTGCACCGTGTCGCCGCGAGGCACGAACGTGTACTGTGCAGGGTCAATTGTGCCGCCGCCGTTTGACACCGCGTTGACCGTGTACGACGGCACCACACCCTGCGCGAAATTGGCGCTGCGTGCGCTGCTGTAAACCGAGTCGCCGTTGTACTGCGCATAGAGGATGTACGGGCCCGCCGGACGCGTGGCCGGAAACTTACACAACACGATCGCTGTGTCCGCACTGATCGCTTGCGCGAAGGGTAGTGTGCACAGCGGCGTGGCCAAACTGGTGTCCCAAAAGGTGACGTTTCCCGAAGGCAACGCACGCAAAAAATTTCCGCCTCTGACAGACGCCGTGAGGAACACGCCTTTACCCGCTGCTGCCGGATTTTCAGCGCTCGTTAACGTGACGGTCGGCGTGGCCAGTGCAACCGCACCGGTGGAACACAGCAAGGCTGTGAACATAAACAATGGGGCGATGCAGCGCTGCCAGCGCGTTGCGCAAAATAAATTTATGACCGTTGACATCATGCGAGTTCTCCACAACGATCAACTGTCAGCGAGCGCTGCCATCATGTTGCCGTCACCCGGAAGAACGCGCGCTCGCGACGAAACCAGACATGGAAAAAAAGAAATTTGTAGGAGGGGCTTGGCGGCGATTGACGTTGCGCAAACGAGCGGGCTCAACAGCAAAGGGTCGTATGGCCGTAGGCTGGGTCGAGACCCAGCACCGAGCGCTCGTTGGGTGCCTCGCTGGGTTTTCGACCCAGCCTACTCGCTGCAGGCCCGACTGGTTCTAGGGACTCAGGACGCAGCGGTGCAAACGTTTCGCCCGACCGAAGCCGCGTCACGCGCGGTCGCACGCGGGGCCGCAGGCTGGACGAGACCCAGCACCGTATGCGTGCGGCGTGATTTGCTGGGTTTTCAACCCAGCCTACGGGCCACGGGCTGAAGCTAAGCCGCGATCCGGTACGCGCTAGGTCGCATCGCATCGCTACGGCCACGCTACGACAACACTACGGCAACGCCATCCCGCAGGTGGTGTTGAGATAGTTTTTCACGCTGGCCCAGTTGGCGCGTGCGGGACTATTGCTGCCAATCGCGCCATTGGTCACGGCGGTGTCGGTGAGGCCGAGCACGGCGCGCAGCACGAGCAGGCCGTCGGTGAGCGGGTTGACGATGCCGTCGCCGTCGATGTCCCACGCAGCACGGTTACTCAACGCTAATTGCGGGGCGAGCTGACGTTGCACAAAGGCTTCTATATCGGTTGCGCTGGTTCGTTGGGCGCAGCTGTTGGCCGTGGGCAATCCATTGCGCAACGCGACGGCTTTAAAGCCAAACAGCCGCCGCAGCATCATCTGCGAATCAATGGTGTTGAGATTATTGTCACCGTCGACATCAAGGCTGCATAGCGCGCCGGCGAAGTAGTTCGATTGGCAGCCAATCTCAAATGCACCCAAGTCCCGTGGCCCGTAAAGGTTTGACAGCCCCGTGAGGTTCACATCCCGCGGTTTACCGGCCAGATCAACGCCGCCCACGGCCGGGGCGTAATCCACCCCGAGCGAGCCCGGCAACAGCCGGTAGTTTCTGGCCGCCGCATTGACGAACGTGGCGTTACCGGGAAAATTGCCCACGCCGGCACCACTCAGGGTGCCGATTTCGCGGGCGAGGTTGTAGTTGGCATCCACCAATCCACCCGAAACTCGCGCTGTGCTGGTGTTTGCTGATGGCTGCGCGAAGATGTTTCCGAACAGCTCGACAATGTTCCGCCCGTCACTCAAACCATCGCCGCTGACATCGAAGACGACGGTATTGGGTTGGTTGCCCGCGATCACATTGTTGGCAAACGTGCAACCCCTGACTTTGAATCTGCTCAAAACGTCTGATCGCGCCGATTCGATGCGCACGACGGAGCGCCCGGCAAGATTGTTATTGGTAATCAAGCAATCGTACAACTGCTGTCTGCTCGGCTTAATGTGATGAACCGCGTGGTCGGCAACGTTGCTCTCCATACGAAGGCGCGCCGCATCAAACTCTGCATTTTCTTGCATCAAGATCACCGAGCCTGCGGTGCTATTCCCATTCACGTCTTGCGCGGCGTTGCCACTCATCGAGTTGCACCGGGCAGATTCAGTGCATGCCACACCGCCGACCGGACGCGCCCCGCGATTGATATTCACTTCGACGCCGATGGCGGTGGAAAAGAAATTGTCGTTCACGTCGCCGTAAATCGCCGCGCCGTTTTGCGCGATGTTGCCATCAATCCGAAAATCCCAAAGATTGGCCGTCGCACTGGTAAACACGCTTGTTGATGGACTGCTGGGTTTCAAAAAAATGCCACCGCCGGTCCTGACCGCGCTGTTGTTGATAACGCCGACCGCTGCGTTGGCATCGGTAGAAAACATGTTCAGGATCGGGTTTTGGCTTGAATTGTTTGGGCCTGCCAGCACCGCAATCCCGCCGCCGTATTCCGCGCGATTCAAAGTGATCGTGCCAAGCCCCCCCGCGCCGGGTGAGCCGATATTCGCTGTAACACGACCAACCATTTGCACGCCGCCGCCGTATTTGTTGGTCGCCTCATTGTTGGCAATAAACAATCTTGGCGATACCGCGTTGAGCGTTGCGGTGAAGTTCATGGCCACAAGCCGCACGCCGCCGCCAGACTCGTTCGCGGTGTTGGCGCCAATGGTGACGTTGTCGTACAAGTTCAATGTCGCATCGCCGTTCAACGTTTCGACGTTGATGCCACCTCCGTAAAAGGCCTTACTCGACAACACGCTTGATTTGAGAAGCGACAAACTGCCGGTGCCCTTAAATGCGATGCCCCCACCGCTGCCCAGCGTGTTGCCACGCTGAATCTCGAGATATCTGATCGATACGTTGCTGCTGCCGCGAATATCGATCACGCCACCGCCGGTGTTGTTGCCGTCGAGCGTGATGACCGGAGCGGTCACCTCGAAGCAGCCGTCCACGTGAACGATCCCCTCACCGCATATAAGCGGTGGCGAGCCGCAGCCGGAAGTGCGGCCATCGCCGACAAGGCTCACGTTTTTGTTGACAATCTGCAGGTGTTGATTGCTGTACGTTTGCGTGCCACCAACACCGCGCGAGATGTAGATGTTGGTGCCATAACTGCAGGTCGAGGCATCAATGGCGGCCTGAATGGTGGCGTGGGTGCACAGGCTGCCGCCTCCCATCGGGCCCACGTACAGCGACGGCTGGTTAATGGGGCTGCACGCTGCGTGCGCCGTGGGCACAAGCGTGGCAAAAAGCAATCCGACGCACAGGGTCAAAGTGCGCCACAGCTGCGGCGGTGAGCGAAAAAAATAGCGATGCGTTTTCATGGATAAGCCCTTGTGTTCTTTAATCAGATAGACGCGGATACCTAAAGAACGAGTTTTCTCCACGAAAACAGACAATTTCGCAGCGTTGCAGTGATCCTAAATTCCGCACTTACGCACTTACGCACTTAAGCACTCAACACCGGCTGTCGAAACACCACAGGTTTGGGTTTACTGGCGAGCATTTGACTCACGATCTCGCCCGCGATCCTTGGCCACGTGCAGGCAGGTGATGATGGCGCGCAGTCACGTGCGGCGCATCAAATGGGACACCTACATCGGCAGGTTGGCAGACCCGTGCTCGCCGGGCACAGGGCATAGGGCATAGGGCATAGGGCAGTGCGCCGCCGCTTACGGCGGCAACGTCATCCCACACATCGAGACCAAATGCCCACGAATCTGCGCCCATGTTTTGCGCTGCGCGTTGAGTGGAAAGTTGATGCCCGCAACCACGGCGTCGCCACGAATGCCGAGTGCGATGCGGGTGTGGATGAGCGAGTCGGTGGTGGCGAGCACTTGGGTATCGCCGTCGATGTCCAGCGAGCAGGCAGGGGCTGGGAACGGGCCGCCGTCGTAGCGCGCGACGCAAAATTTGTCGAACGTGCCGCTCCTGCAATAGCCCGCGAACAGCAGTTTGCCGTCGGGTTGCAACGCGATGGCCGTAAGGAAGTCGTTGCTCGTGGCGGGTGTGGCCCCGTTGCTGATGGCGGTGGTGAGTTTGCCGCCTGTGCCGAACGTGGCATCGAGCGCGCCCGCAGCGTTGAGGCGAGCGGCGCAAAAGTCAACCTGCCCGCTCACCGCGCAAAAGCCGCCGAGAATGAATTTGCCGTCAGATTGCAGCGTCATGGCGGAGACGTAATTGTTGCCGGTGTTAATCGAGGTCACGAGCGTGCCGCTCGCGCCGAAGCTGGTGTCGAGCGTGCCGTTGGCGTTTACTCGCAGGGTACAAAAATCAATTTTGCTGACGCTCACACTGGTTACGCACTCCGCAGCCACCAGCAGGTTGCCGTCGGGTTGTAGCGCCACCGCGCGGGTCGCCGAATAGCCAGTGCCGACTACCGTAATGAGCTTTCCACCGCTGCCAAAGCTCGCGTCTAGCGCGCCGTTGATCCCGTAGCGAAGCGCGCAAACGTCCTCCACCGTGCCGTTGTTGCAACTGCCCGCCAGCACTAGTTTGCCGTCGGGTTGCAGCGCGATGGCACCCACCACATCGTCACGATTGCTGAAGGCGGTGATGACCTTGCCGGCAGTGCCGAAAGTGGCATCCAACGTGCCGTTAGACAGGTAACGCACCGCGCAGAAATCGCTGTCAACACCGTTGTTGCACGTGCCCGCCACCACGATCTTGCCGTCGGGCTGCGTGAGCATCGTGCGCGCGCGATCATCTGCGATGCCGATGGGCGTGATGACTGAACCACCGTTGGCAAACGTGCCGTCAATGTTGCCGTCGGCATTGAAGCGGAACACGCAAAAATCGTTGTCGCCGAGATCAAAGCAGGTGCCTGCGAGCAAAAATTTGCCGTCGGGCAACAGCGCGAGAGACGGGGCAACGTTGCCTGCGTTCGGCACGAACACCGGTGGCAATACGCCCGCAACGCCAAAGCTCGCGTCCAACGCGCCACCACTCGTGTAGCGCACCGCGCAGAGCCCCACGTTTACACAGTATCCCGCGACCAGCACCCGGCCGTCGGGCTGCACTGCAATGGCTGAAGCGGTATCGGCGCGCGCGCCAATGACGGTGATAAGTTTGCCCGAGCCCAGCGCACTGCCGTTCGCCCAGAACGGATCGAGCGTGCCCGGCTGGCCAACGGTTGCGTGGGCTGCGGTGGCGATGAGCCCGGCCATCACGCACAACGCATGCAGCCCACGACGGAATACCTGAGCCAGGCGGCGGGTGGCGAATGCAGCTTCAGCGGTCATCAAAGAGCCTTGCGATTAGGGACACCACGGAGCTGCGGCATCGGCACGCTGTAGAACGCGCCCGGTGGGTCAAATCCAGACATTGCGACGGATTTATTTTTCAGCGCAGTTTAGCCACGCGCGCTTGCCACCGCGCGACGCCGGGTCGTCGGCTACAACGAAGACAACCGCGGGCGACCGTATACGAGCGTAGGCTGCGACTTAGGCTCACTCAATGTCCCGTGAGCGACCCAGTTAGCGCCTACCGTGGCGGCGATCTCTAACAACAGCTTTTAGCTAGAACGCCCGCTTTACTTGGGCTCAATGAGTTTTTAGGCATAACTCAATATCTACCCAAAACATATCTCTGCCCAAGTAAAACAACAGTCTCGCCAAAAAGCTACTGCAAAATTTGCGTGTGGGAGCGCTAGCGTTGCGAGCCCGCACGGCTTAAACGGCCTATCAACTGCCTACGGCACCACCCCACAACTGGCCGACAAGTAACTCAGCAAGTCCGTAGATGACCGGCGCGGCGCGGCTGCGGCGAGCGCGTTGGTCGTCAGCGTCGCGCCGGTGTAGCCAAGCGCCGCGCGGGCCATTAGCACTACGTCGGTCGTAGCCAGCACTTGTCCGTCGCCGTCGAGATCGAGGCTGCATTTCACGACGCCAATCGGGCTATACACCGGCGTTCCCGCACCGAACGGCGCGGCACCGCGCTGCCCAAGCGTGTTGTCACCCCAACAGCTCAGCGCCCCCGCTGTGCTGATCGCGCAGCTGTGGTTGAGACCCGCCGCCATCGACGCCACGCCGCTACTTTGGCCCGTCACCGGCAGCGGCGAGCCGCTGTTGGCGATGGGTTGGCCCACGTTACCCAACTGTCCGGAATTGTTGAGTCCCCAGCAGAACGCCTGCCCACTCACGATGGCGCAAGTCGATGCATTACCGGCATAAATCTTGGTCGGCCGAAACGACGCACCGAAGTAATACGGCGACGCAATGTAGTTGCTGCGCAAGATGACGCCGTCACCGACCGCACCGAAATCGCGAGCCCCCCAGCACCAAGCGTCCCCCGTGCTGCCGTTGGCCGCGCACACATGCGCGCCACCGGCAGTGACCATGGTGGCGTTGGTGATGCCGGTGGCCGCCGCTGCGGGCACATTGCCGCCCAAGCCCTGCGTCCCATTGCCGAACTGCCCACTGATGTTGCTGCCCCAGCAGCGCACCGTGCCGCCGGTCACCGCGCAGGCGAAGTACGACCCGGCGGCAAGGTGCGTCACGCCGGTCAAACCCGATACCGTCGCGGGCGTGAATACTTGCGGCGTGGTCGTGCCGTTGCCCACCTGCCCCACCGAATTGCCGCCCCAGCAGCGCACGGTGCTCGCCCCCGTCACATTGTTTTGTATTTGCGCGCAGCTAAAGTCCGCGCCCACGGCGACGGCCACAGGCTGATCGCTGAACGCGGACAAGCCGATCACCGGCACCGGCGTCGGGCTTGAATTGGTGGTGCGATTGCCCAGCTGACCATCGCTGCCGTCGCCCCAGCACTTCACCACGCCTCGTGCAATGGCGCACGTGTGAACACGTCCCGCCGACACAGACGTCACGCCGGTCAAACCCGGCACAACGACCGGAATCTCCGAGTTAGCGGTCGTGCCATCCCCCAACTGCCCCGAGAAGTTCTGCCCCCAACAATGCAACCCGCCACTGCCATAAATCGCGCAGGTGTGATTGAACGAACTCGCCGCCTGCGTGTAGGTTTCGCCTTGGGCGACGGGGGTGACGAGCAATGCCAAGCTGGCAAAGCTTGCGGCGAGAAATGAAAGATGACGTGACACGCGCGTGCTCCTGAAAGTGACGGACGTACGAAAGAACGTGAAGGCTACGCGAAACGAGACATGGTGGTGAAATTATTTTTGGGCGATCAGGCTGTAGAAAGTAGGGCGGAACGCTTGCGGTTCCGCCCAATGCGGCGGCGTGTCCAAGCGTTCGATCAAACGGCCTTCGGCGCGTGCAACAAGACGGAACCGCGAGCGTTCCGCCCTACGGAGTGCGTGCTTCGGTTGGGCACCACTGCGTTTCAAATTTCCGTCAACAGCCGACGCGCTTCTAGCGCTTTCGGGGTGTCCGCTCCGGCGGCGGATTCCAACTGGCGAAGCGCTTCGTTCAGCGCAACTCGCGCATCGATTTTGTTACCCAACGCAGCCTGCACCCTACCAAGAATTAGCAGCGCCGACCCGACGCGCTCACTGAACGGAAAATCTTTGTGCTGATCGCGTGCGACGGTTACCGCCTCATTCGCACGGTTCAGTGCCGCGTCCATTTTTGACAATCGCAGTTCGGCTTGCGCCAGCAGCACCAGCGTTTGCATGCGACGCGGCTCGGGTCGTCCTGTGGCCATCAAAATTGCCAGCGCGCGCTCTAGGTTTTCTAGCGCCGCTTGAGGCGAATTTTTGTTCAATTCAAGCTGACCACGAATCAACTCGATTCGTCCCATTACCGGATGCTTGGCGGGCACAACGCCGCGCAGCGTCTCGCTGGCTGTCGCGAGTAGCGCTTCACAACGAGCCGTGTCGCCGGCGTCGCACCACGCCTCTGCGGCGTTCACCGCTACGTTGCCAATGTCGCGAGCGCTGCCGCTTTTCTTTGCTTCAGCGAAAGCACGATCAATTAACGGAAGCGCCTCAGCGCGTCGCCCGACATCTAGCAACGCTCGGGCGTAGTTAGACACGCGCGGCATGTCGAAAACGCTGCCATTGGTTTCGCCCAACGCCTGCTTGACCCCGAGCCGCAGCACTTCCTCAGCGCGCCTGCTTTGCCCGCTGCGCATCAGCAGGATGCCAAAACTGTTGATCGTGGATTGCGCGGTGTTAGTTTCAAGGTCGCCGCGAAGCTTATGCTCCGTCAACACCGCTTCGTACTCAGCGACCGCATTACCCAATCGGCCAAGCGTGGCATCGCCGTCGGCTTTAAGCTCCCGTAGCGACAACACCTTATGTAGCTGCCCTGATCGCGGTTTGCCCATTAAGCGCAAACCTTCATCAACATCAGCGAGCATCGCCTCGATCCTGCCCGCCTCCCGATTTAGTCGCGCGCGTAGCAAAAGGCATTGCACTGCGCGAGAGGGCGCCTCGGGCGCAAGACCTTTGATCGTTTCAATCGCGACATCAAGAATCACGCGCGCCTTGACGAATTCGCCGCGGATCACATGCACAGCACCCTGATAGCAGTCGGCGTCAGCCACCTGAAGCGGCGCATTCGCCTCCACGGCTGCCGCGCGTGCGCTTTGAACCAATGGCTCAACTTTGTTCCAGCCACCCGCGTTACCCCAAAGTGAGGCTAATTGCAGCAACAGAAAAGCGCGGGTTCGCGGGTTCGTCGAGTACCGCTTGTTTGCCATGGCCTCACCGCGATTGAGCACATCAGCCGTAGTGAACGCATCGTTCGATGCAGGCCCCAGCGCCACGTTGATCAGGCCGCTCATGGCGTCAGCTAATTCCAGCTCGACCAGTGCACGATCACGCTCACGCGCCGCCGTTACTGCCGACACCTGCGCCCGCGAGTTAGCCTGATTGGCGTTCACTGCCGCGCCCTTGGCAAGATCGCGCTCCGATTCAGCGCGCAGCGCTTCCTGATCGGCGCGTTGAGCTTCGCGCAATGCAGTCGCTGCCTGCTGGCGTGCGTCCGCCGCCGCGAGCTGCGCGACCGTTGCCAGTGCGTCCTTTTGCGCGGCCTCGTTGGTCGCCCGCGCCGCTTCTTGGGTTGCGCGCACGGCCTCGCGCTCTGCCCGCTGCGCCTGCCAAAGCGTAGACACCACGCCCAAGGCAACCGTCGCCGCGATCACACCAGACGCGGCGAGCGCCCAACGATTCCGCCGCACAAACCGCCCCATGCGATACCACCCGGCATCTGGCTTGGCAGCAATCGGCTCATACGCGAGATACCGCTTCAAATCATCGGCAAACGCTTGCGCCGTTGCGTATCGCTGCTTCGGATCTTTGCGCAGGGCTTTGAGCACGACGGTGTCCAAGTCACCACGCATTCTTCGTGCGGATTTCCCAGATTCGCTGTCGCCCGTGTTTGCTGTGAGCAGTTGATCGCTCGGCTTTGCGGGGTCTTGGTCGAGGATGGCTTGTTCCAGGTCGCGCCGGGTGGGGCCTTTTGGACGATACGGTCGGCTGCCGGTGAGTAGTTCATAGAGCACGATGCCTAGCGAATACACGTCGGATGCGGTGCCGAGGCTTGCGTTATTGACTTGCTCGGGCGAGGCGTAATCGAGCGTGAGTGCGCGACCTGACAGCCTGGTTAGTTGCGTCGCATCAGCGCCT
>JAYSRA010000025.1:0-15006 GCA_043721275.1 Burkholderiales bacterium | reverse complement strand
CTTTCGCTTTGATCGACAGGCTGATGTTGCGTGTTTTGCGATCCACGTTGATGATCATGACTTCAACCGTTTCGCCATCTTTTACATGGCTGCGGATGTCCTCCACTCGATCACGTGAAACCTCAGACGCGCGCAAATAACCTTCAACGTCGTCGGCCAGTTGAATGACGGCTCCCTTGGCTTCGGTCGACTTTACGGTGCCGGTAACAATCGCGCCCTTGTCGTTGATGCCCACGTAGTTGTTAAATGGATCGCCGTCAAGCTGCTTGATGCCGAGCGAAATACGCTCGCGCTCAACGTCAATGCCGAGCACAGCGGCCTCTAACTCTTGACCTTTCTTGAAGTCGCGCACTGCCGTCTCGCCGGGGAGATTCCACGACAAATCGGAGAGGTGAATCAGGCCGTCAATACCGCCTGGCAAGCCAATAAACACGCCGAAGTCAGTGATCGACTTAATCGCGCCGGAGACTTTGTCGCCCTTCTTGTAGTTGGCCGCAAATTCGTCCCACGGATTGGCTTGGCACTGTTTGATGCCGAGCGAAATACGACGACGGTCTTCGTCAATCTCAAGGATCATCACTTCAACTTCATCACCGAGTGAAACCACTTTAGCTGGGCTGACGTTCTTGTTCGTCCAATCCATCTCAGAGACGTGCACAAGGCCTTCAATGCCTGCGTCGATTTCAACGAACGCGCCATAGTCAGTGATGTTGGTCACTTTACCGAACAAACGGGTGCCTGCCGGGTAGCGACGTGCCAAACCAACCCACGGATCGTCGCCCAATTGCTTGAGACCGAGCGAAACACGGTTTTTCTCTTGATCGAACTTGAGCACTTTGGCCGACACTTCTTGACCGACCGTGAGCACCTCGGAGGGGTGCTTGACGCGACGCCATGCGAGATCGGTGATGTGCAGCAAGCCATCGATACCGCCCAAATCGACGAATGCGCCGTAATCGGTGATGTTTTTAACGGTACCGGTGACCGTTGAGCCCTCTTTGAGCGTGCTGAGCAACTCATCGCGCTGCGCGCCCATCGACACTTCAAGCACGGCGCGGCGACTCACCACCACGTTGTTGCGCTTTTTGTCCAGCTTGATGACTTTAAAGTCGAGCTCTTTGCCTTCGTATGGTGAGGTGTCCTTGATCGGACGCATGTCAACCAGTGAGCCTGGCAGGAAGGCGCGAACGCCGTGCGTCATGACGGTCAGACCGCCCTTGACCTTGCCAACGACCATGCCAGAAACGATATCGCCCTGGTTCATTGCGTTTTCGAGGAAATACCACGAAGCGAGGCGCTTGGCCTTGTCGCGCGAAAGCTTGGTTTCGCCGAAGCCGTTTTCGATGGCTTCAATCGCTACTTGGATGAAGTCGCCCGCGGCAACTTCTACTTCGCCGCGGTCATTTTTGAATTCTTCAATCGGGATATACGCCTCCGATTTGAGGCCCGCGTTGACGACCACAACGTTGTAGTCCACGCGCACGACTTCTGCCGTGATGACTTCGCCCAAGCGCATTTCCTTACGGACAAGGCTCTCTTCAAACAGATCGGCAAAGCTTAAATTTTCGTCTGACATTCGGTAACTTTCGGTGTGCTCTCGTTCCGGCGATATTGCTGAAAAGTAGAGGTTAGATTGATGATGGGATGAACACTTTTGCGCCTCATCCGGTGACGCTAATACGACTCAATCTAGCGACAAACGCAACTGCCAGAGCTTTAAAATCGCCGACACCGTCTCGTCCGGACTGTGTGCTGCGTTATCGATCACGATGGCGTCAGCGGCAGGTTGTAGCGGAGCGGTTTCACGGGATTTATCCTGCAAATCGCGTCGCCGGATCTGCGCTTCGACATCGCTAAATACTTCCGACCGCACTTGCGCTTGAATTGTCTCAAGCAAGCCCACAATTGTAGGGGATTTTCCCTTCTCAATCAACTGCTTAGCATCCATCTGTTCACCCGCTGCCAGTCGTTGTCGGGCGACTTGTCCGGCCCTGCGTTCGGCGCGCACGTGAGCTGTTGCCGTCAGGTAGATTTTCAATACGGCGTCGGGGAAAACGATGGTGCCCATGTCGCGCCCGTCCGCCACCAATCCCGGTGCCACCGCGAAATCGCGCTGGCGCTGCATCAGCGCTGCGCGAACTTGCGGGATGGCGGAGAGCGTGCTTGCCGCCATGCCGACCGCTTCCGACCGGATCACGGCGCTGGCTTCCACCCCATCCAGCCAGATTTCCTCACCCACAAATTTCAGAGAAAGTGCGCGAGCTTGTGCTTCTAATAAGCTGATTTCATTGAACTTTATGTGTCGCGACACGCAAGCCTGAGCATGCGCGCGATAAATCGCCCCAGAGTCCAGCAAGTGAAACCCCAACGCCTCGGCGAGCAAACGAGCAATGGTGCCTTTGCCCGACGCGACCGGTCCGTCGATGGTGATGATGGGCAGGGTCGGCTCAGTCATGGCTATTTGGCTTTTTTCTGCAAGTCATGCTACACGTGGGCATAAGTGCCAAAAGTGACTAAAGTCGACTTATGGAATATTTGCGCTTTAACCCGCACGCCGTGGGCGTTTTGTGGAAAAGCCAATCGTCCGCATATGAAAAATTCATCCGTGGATTGTAGGAGAGGAGCGGTTAGCTTTAGCACGCAAAACGCTCAATAAATAGTCACTCCGACCGCCTGCCACCCCGGCGAAGGCCGGGGCCCACGCCCGCAACTGCGGGACTCGCTGCCTTGATTGAGGGGCGCGGATACCGGCCTTCGCCGGTATGACCAAAACTCGCGTTACCCGCGCTCGCGCAATCACGGCGACCACATTTGCTGTTACGCCGCTCTACATCCCGAGCTTCTTCTCAATCGCTGCGAGCCGCGCCTTGAGTTTTGCGTTTTCCGCGTCCTTTAACTTTATCTGCGCAACGAGCCGCGCATTCAACCCCTGAATCACCGCGAACGCGACGCCGCTCGAGTCATTCGAATTGATCGCCTTGTCGCTGTCGCCGAGCCCAAATGCGCGATAAAAGTCTTGCGCCGTCGGGCCCATTTGCCGAAATTTCGATCCGATGATTGACCACGTGGATACGGGCATTGCGAGCACACCAGCCAGCACGCGTAAGGGCGTGATCGGCACGATGCGCTCTTTGACGTTGCGGTCGCTGGCGCAAATCCAGCCGGTGCCGCTGGCGGCCAAGAGGCAGTACGCCTTAGGAGAACCCGCTACCAAGCCCGATGGAATAGCATCGCTCGGTTTATGCACGCTGGTAGCAAAGATCACGCCCCCGGTGGCGCGCACGTTGAAAGTGTTGGCTCCGTAAGTAGGTTGCGGCCAATTCTGCGTCACAGCAAAGCGCGACGTGGTCGAACCGTCGGCCCAGACAAAAGTGCCGTCCTTATCGGCCCACGCCCCCGTACCACCCGCAATGCTATGGTCGGCAGTGGTGATGTTTCCGGTGCCGCCGAGGATGGTGCTCAGCAGCCCGTATGAGCGGTTCCCGCTGCCACCCGTGATGGTGCTGTACGCTCCCGCTACAAAGATCTCATTGTCGAACCTTCCAGAAATCGCGCTTAAGAAGCCGCCGGCAACATTGCCGTCACCGCCCGCAACGACTGCGCTCTTCCATGCTTTGTTGGAGCGACCACCTGAAACCGTGCCGTGGTTTCCTGTTACTTGGTGGTTGCCGTTAGCTGTGTCGCTGCCACCACCACCGATGGTCGCGCCGTACACGCCCGAAGCCACGGTATTGCTAGTATTTCCGCCAATCGTATTAGGCGAATCCGTCACGTACGTAATGCGCGTTCCGTCACCGCGCAGATTGACAATTTTGATGTCAGTGCCCCCCGATTTAACCGTCAACGGCTGCGCATCATTAGTCCCCAGCACCGCTGGTGCGCCAAACGAATTGCCACCCTGCACAAACGCGTTAATCGCGCCGCCCACCGCGCAGCCGTTGGCGAGAAAGCTGGTGACCGCAGCGGTCGTGTTGCGCGAGCCTGCGCCGAGCGTCAGTCCGTTGGTGACTGCCGCGCCAGTGAAGCCCGCCAAATGCCGGGCGATGATGGTGGCGTCGACCGAGTCGATCTGGTTGTCGCCGTTCATGTCGAGCGCACAGCCGACGCATTCGATATTGGCTTTCACCTGCAACGGGTCGAGGCTCGCGTAGCGCGTGCTAGCGGTCATCGGCGCACTTGTGATGCCCAGCGCATAGCGGGTGAGCACCACGCCATCATTGATCGCGTCAGAGCCGCCGGTGTCGAACGGGCAGGTGGCCGCGGCGACGGCCGTGGCACTAAAGCCGAGCGCTGCTACCAGCGCCGCAACCGACGCCGAGACGTTGCGACCATCGCCGTGGCGGGCAAAACTAAAATGAAGTTTTATGAGACCTCACAGAAGAGACATTGACGAACCGGCCGAAAAAACTACGACTGGGTACGTTCAAGACGCAAAGCGCGCACAAATCTCATCATGGCGCGGACGATTTCGCGTTGCGGGCGCGATGGACGCGCTTTACGGCGTAGCAGCTTTTAATGGAAAGCGCCGTTCTGCTTGGGCTAACGCGCTATTTAGCGATAAATCGGTTATTGCCAAAATAGGGCTTTAGCCCCATGACAGTTTGGATTACAGCGCAAAGCCATAAGCCTAAACGCCAGAATTCCAGCGGTTGTTTATGGGAGCCGTGAGTGGGCGATTTCTGCGGCTGCTCGGCGGGCGTTTGCGGCCCGAGCGCATAAAAAAAGCGCCGATCAATCGGCGCTTTTCTTGCAACGTACGCAACGTGTGCGACGTTACGCTGCTTTTTTGGCAGCCTTTTGTTTGGCGATGATTTTGTCTTTGATCTTGTCGTACACGTCTTGCGTCAGGATTTTTTTGTTGACGAGATCGTCTTTACCGCTGTACGGACGACCTTTAACGATGGCGGCCGAGCGCGCATCACCAATGCCGTCGAGCGTTGCCAACTGCTTGGCGGTGGCGCTGTTGATGTCCATCGCTGCGGCGGCAGGGGCGTCTTTGGCGGCTGCGGGTGCAGCTTTCCCGTCAGCTGGAGCGGCTTTCGCTGCGGGCACCGCAGCGGCACCGGTAGCAGTGGCGACATCTTTCTTAGCCTGTTTGTCGTCGAGCGCGAAAGTGGGCGCGGCCAGAAGGGTGGCAGCGAGCAGCGCGGTAAGGATGCGTTTCATTAAGCTTTTTCTCCGATGATGGTGGGTTGAATGTTCGACCGAGGCATTGCTGTGGTGCCGTTGAACCGGCCCTCAGCAGCGGTAATGTAACGAACCGGTCCGCATCAGGTTGACCTGCGCAATCTGGCATGGCGGCAGCAACGCGCACTCGCCTAGCGTGGCTGCCAGCTCAGCCGGGTGCCACACACACGATTCCATGCCGATCACGCCATAGGTGAACCCGCCGTCAAGCACCTCTAGAGTGGCCTCGGCTCGTGCCGCGCCGAGCGCAATCAAAAACGGCAAATAATGTTCGTGCGTGGGATGTGCGCGCGCAGCATCCGGCGCGAGGGTGGCCGCACTGATCAGCGCGTTGGTATCGCCGTGCAGGGTTTTGTCGCGCACCCAATCGACGAACGTTTTTGCGATGCACGTAGCAGCGTACGCGGCAGCGATTCAAGTTTCGATGCGTATGGCTATGCTGGCGGCTTGAAATTGTAAAAATGCACGGCTTTGATCGAACGTAAGATGCCAAAAACTTTTGTGATTTTTTGCGTGATCTCGCTGTGCGCAATGTATTTGGCGGCGCAAACAGCGGCCCCAGGTAGCGCATCAGGTGCCCTAAATCGCGACGCTCAGTCGCATTCGTCGCCAGCAAAAGAATTCGCGAAAAAATTCGCTCCATTGCGAAGCGTGTTGCTTGACGAGGGCGCTCAATTTAGTGGCTCACAAATGTTCACGGATTTGATCGCGTTAGTGCCGTTAGCGAATTCACTTGGCGTGCAGTCTGTCGAGCGCACGCAACTCTACGCGATGCTGTCGCTGTTGCAGCTCAAACGCAATTTGCCCGAGCCGGCAGCGCGCTACGGCGAATTAGCGCTGCAATTAAATGCGGCGTCGAAAGCGCTACCGACCGATGAGCTTATTCAGACCCACAGTCGATTGCGAAAAATTTATCAAGACGACGATGATTTCAAGCGCGCGCTTGTCCATGCACAGTCGGCAGTCACATTATCCTTCTACGACAAAACGTTGAGTGCAGCGCAGCGCCTGGGCCTGCGCGAATCTCTGGGGTTTATTCAGCATGAATCAGGACAGCACGTGCTCGCGCTCGATACCAATCGCAAAACGCTGCTCGAAGCAGAAAAAATTTTCCCCGATGATGCGATTGAATTATCGACGGTTTTGATAAACATTGCGCAGAATTTGCATGCCGTAAAAAATCCCGCGGCTGCAAAACCCTACCTTGAGCGCGTGTTGAAAATTGCGCGAAAGCATAACGACGTTCAACGCGAATTTGAAATGCATTTTCAGCTCGGCGTATTGGCTTATGAGGACCGAAACGAGCCTTTGGCGAAGCGCCATTTTGACGATTGCATGCGGGTTGCAAACAAAGCGAACAACGACGATTTACGCGACTCAGCGCGCGGGTATCTGAAGCAGCTCGCCGAGAAAAAACGCCCGCGCGCAGAGTGATGCGTTGCGACCTACGCGCCCAATGCAACGAGCTATCGTGCTGCCGACGACAAGCGACTTGACGGCGCGAACCCGTTTGGCGATGCGCTATTCACTGAGCACAATTGGGAGATTGTGGACGCGCTGCGTCGCGTTGCAGTTGCGACGGGTGAAAGTGCGGCGCGTGTTGCGCTGTCATGGGTGATCGGGCGCCCCGGTGTTACCTCAACATTGATGGGTGTGAGCCGCGCTGAACAAGTCGCTGACAACGCCGCCGCACTGAGCCTTGAGCTATCAGCGGAGCATCGCGCGGCCCTTGATGCGGTGAGCATGCACGACCCGCGAATGCTGTACCGCTTATTCACGCCAGCGCTGCGCCGTCAGGTGGTGTTTGGGAGAAGCAATGTCAAAGCGTGGCGCGAATGACAGCGGCGATCAGCGCGACGGCGCTTGCTCAATATCCAACATGTCACGAACCAGCGCATAGGTAACCTCTGGTGCCAGGTGTTGCCCCTCCTCGCGCAGTGCCTCGCGTGTTTCCGGCCCTAACGCTGCATCAACCAAGCCGATTACGTGCGCGACGATGCGCGCCTCTACCGGCTCTCGCGACACCGCAATCGAGCGGTACCACGCGTCACCCGCGCCGATCAGGCGCGCGGCGATATCCAGTTGACCGCTCACCGCTGCGACCAGCGCAAACGCATCAGGATATTGCACCTGATGGTTGAAATTTGAAGCGAGTGATAACGCCTTTCTTGCCGTGTGCTTAGCGCGCTCAATCTGACCGTCATAGGCGAGCGCGGCACACAGGTTTGTCGTGGCAATTTGCAGCATGGTCATTTGACCGATCGCTTCCAGTTCGGCCACGGCCTGCTCGCCGGTGGTCACCGCGGCGCTCACGTCCCCCGCCAGCAGCAGGCAATCGGCCAACTGCAAACGAGTGATTGCGGTGCGTCGTTTGGCACCCCACAGTTCGGTCAAGCGCAGCAGCTTTTTGTTGTGCTCGACGAGCAATGCGTGGTCGCCGAGGTAGGCAATGACGGCGGTGTGCAACCGCGCGCCGAACATGCGGATTCGTACCGGAAAACCGGCGCTGTTGATCGCGCTGAATTGGTCAATGCTCTTTCTGGCGATCGCGAGCTGGCCGGCCATTGCGCATTCGAGCGCATGGCGCGCGAGTGCTGCGTAAATCTGCTGCGTGTCGCCCACCTCGCGCCAGGCCAGCAGGCGCGCCTGCGCCACCGCCTGACGCGGCGCGACGGGGTCGGGCACATGAATGCCATTGGCGGCCACGTTGAGCAATGAGGCCCGCGTCAACCCGCTTGCGTGCTGCGCCATCGCGTAGGCGATGCGCGTGCGCTCGCGCACGTTCGGCGACAACACGCCGCGTACTTCTTCGAGCTCAAACAGCATCTCGCCGATCACCGCGACGGCAGCGGCGTCATCAGCAGAATGGGCGGTTTCAAAAGCCGCGTCGAGGTTCAGATAATCGGGCCAATACGCGTCAATCCAGGCGTGCTCGGGCAGCACGCGCCAGTCGCGGTAGGCGCGCATGGCAACGCATTTCATTGCGCTCAAATGCGCTCGGGTGGCGACGCTCATCGCGCCTGAATCGCGCAGGCACGCCTGTGCATGAAGACGCGTTGTCTCCAACAAGCGATAGCGCAAACGGTCGTCAAATTCGACCTGCACCAGCGATTTATCGATCAGCGAGCCGAGCAGCCGCTCGCCATCCGCGCCGTCAAGGGCCGCGTCATCGTCGGCGATGGCGTCGAGCGGAAAACCGTTTTGATACAGCAAAAGCGTGTTCAGAAAATCACGCTCCGCTGCGTTGAGTAATCCGTAACTCCACGCGAGCGTCGCAAGCAACGTCTGTTGTCGCGCGGGCAGTTCAACATGCATCAACTGGAACGATGTGATGCGATCACCGAGCTCGCCGCGCAGCCCTTTCGCGCCCCACTGCGGTAGCCTCGCCGCGGCCATTTCTAGTGCGAGCGGAATGCCGTCCAGCTCACAACAAACGCGGACACCGCCTCAACCCAGCGCTCGCAGTTATCGATCACCAGCAAGGCGCGACGGTGTGTCAGCGCGTGCAGCAGATTGATCTCCGCGTTGGCGCCGGAGCCCGCGGCGATGTTCATGCCACGCGCCACGATTTCAGGCAGCTGATGAGCGGCAGTGAGGTCGCTGAGATCAATCCACCACACGCCTTGCTCGAACGGGGTGAATGGGTGCTGTGTCGTCGCGCTCGCGCTGGCCATGCGCTGCGCAACGACCTGCGCTAGCCGCGTTTTGCCGATGCCGCCGGTTCCCTGCAGCGCAATCCAGCGATGGGTGGCAAGCATTGCGGCGACGTCGCGAATGGCGCCGTCGCGACCAATCAACGGCTGCGTGAGCGGCGGCACGTTGTTTTCGTACGTGTTTTGCGGCGCAGATTCCTGAGCGTGATCGGGCGCAATTACAGCGTGGCCAACCTCCGCCGAATCGTCATGCAACGTCCACTGATACCCGCGACCTGGCGCTGTCGCAATCACGCTGCGGCCCAGCGCTTTTCTGAGCATAGACACCTGCACTTGAATGTTCGCCTCGTCCACCGCCTGATCGGGCCACACGAGCTCCAGCAATTCGTTTTTGCTGACCACCCGTTTGCGCCGTTCGTACAACGCCAGCAGCACGTCAAAAGCCCGCCCGGCGACGGCCACCTGCGACCCGTTGACCATAACGCGCCGTGCCGCGCGAACGATTTCAAATTGCTGTGACACGGTCGTCAAATGGCTAGGCGCTTCATTGAATAAATGATACGCAATTTTTAGGATTTTTTAGGACGGCGACCGCGCCGCGCTGCATACTCACGCGCAAGCAGATGCATCGCAGCTGCACACGGCTCACGTTCATTAAACAAAGGAAAAACTATGCGTACCCATTTATCGCTCGCGGCTGCCCTGAACGCGCTGTTGATCGGCGGTGCCACTGCCGCTGACGTTGACAAAACCGTTGCGCAAAAAAATGGCTGGGCGCAATACGCGCAGTCGCTGCAAGCGGTGGTTGATCGCGTCAATCAAAAGTGCGGCTCCAAACTCACCGCGTCGTACGACAAGTCCACCTACCTTGAATTCGATCAAATCAAAGACCGCACCCAAGCGGCGTGCCAAGCGGGCGTGGGCGCGCTGGGCGACGTGTGCATCACCGATGCCGGCAAGGCCGCAGCCAAGGGCATCAGCCGCGCTACGTGCAAGTTTTCAACGGCGGGCACCGGTGTGGCGGTTGAAGGCGGCACGCTGATCATAAAAGTAGATCCCGCCAATTCAAGCATCGCTGGAAAGCAAGCCGGCGGCTACACGTGGGCCAGCGCGATCAAGGAAAACATGTAGGTCGCTCGGCATCAAACTTCCGCAGCCGTGTCGCTAAACGAACATAGAATCAGGCATGGAAAATTGGCCCCATAAATCTACTGACTCAACCGTGCGCGCGGCTGCCGTGATCGGCGTGCTGATCGCTGTTGGCTTGGCTGCGGCAGCGTGGTTGCACGGCTGGCAATTGCGGCAATCGCGCTTGCCGGGACAAACCATTTCGGTGAAAGGCCTTGCTGAAAAACCGATTGCGGCCGACTCGGCGGAATGGCGGCTCACCGTGAACGTGAAGCGCAAAACCGCCGCTGAAGCCATTGATGTATTGCGCGTTGAGCGTGATGCGGTGGTGGCGTTTTTGACGCAAGCCGGGTTCACCGGCGCGTTGGTCGCCTCGGTGGTATTGGGCAGCGAAAGCGTGGACGAGAGTTTTGATGAGCGGCGCGGCGCAGGCGGCGACACCATCCGCGTGCCCGATGGGTTCCTCGCCACGCAGCCGATTACGGTGACTTCAAAAGACGTGGCGGCCATTGAGCAAGCCTATCGCTCGTCCGTGAAACTGAAGGTGGACGGGCGCGCGGTGGCTATTTCAGCGCCCAGTTATTTGGTGTCAACGCTAGAAGATGTGAAGATGTCGCTGATTGGTGCGGCCACGCAAAACGCACAAAAACGCGCGGTGGAATTTGCCTCGCAGGGCGGCGTGAAAGTGGGGCCGATGCGCAGCGCGTCGCAAGGGGCGTTCTACATTTTGCCGCCGTCGAACGAGGGCAAAACAGCGGATGATTACGGTGGCGCATACGACAAAACCACGATCCCGAAAATCGCCCGCGTGGTGGTCACCATTGATTACGGGATCGAGCGGTAGCCGTTTCAGCCGTAATCTTCGCGCATCAGCTTTCGGCTGAAACCGCCATTTCACTTGGGGTAGCGGTCAAATAGCGTACAAGTCGATAAATAGCGTTATAGGCGCTCAGCCCCATTTAAGCGGCGCTCGCAGGCAAAAGCTGTTTCAGATTTCAGCGGCTATCGCCCCGTATTTCCCAAGCTGCCCGCAGTGCGATCCAAGAGCGCTCGCTGCGCCACCACCCAGTCGTCTACTGCCTTGCCTGACGCGCCGCCGAGCACCGTTTGCAGGAACAGCCCGCACAGTTCTCGGGTTGCTTTTTTCACCGTCGCGTTGAGCTCGAACCCAGCGGGCGCGGCACGGTCGGTGAAGATGCTGTGCGTTGCGCCCTTGAATACGGTGAGCAGTTTGGTCGGTGCGGCCACCGCATCAAACACCGCCACGCGGTCCGCCACATCCGAGTAATAACCGGGCACGCGGATGATGTCCTCAGTGCCGGTGACGTGCAGCGTAGGCACTTTGATTGCGCCCAAAATTTTGCCCATATCGCCTTCGCCCGTGAACGGCGGCGCGGAGATCAAGATCAACGCCTTCACGCGATCATCGCGCAACGACAGCGCCTTGCCGTCGCGCTCTACGGTTGCGCCGCCGATCAACATGGCGGTGTTCGCGCCGTACGAATGGCCCGCCACCGCGATGGCTTGGGCGTTTATCTGCGCGCCGAAATCTTTCGATTTCAACATCGCGGTGATGGCAAACGACACGTCCTTCGCGCGATCAAGCGCGTTGGCCTCGCTGGCGGCTGCTTGCAAGTTACTGAACAAACTGAAAATGTTGCCGGTCCACACCGACCGGTCGCTCCCCGCGTGCTGCACATGCAGGCTGGCAAAACCCAAGCTCGCCCAATGCCGTCCCAAGTAAGAATAGCCGGCGCGCGAACCGCCCAGCCCGTGCGAGAAAACGACCAGCGGCACCGGGGTGGCGGCACTTGCGCCGGCAGGCCAGTACAGCCGCACTGGAACGTCGCGCTGGCGGTCGGCGTCGGTCCACAGCATGTCGACCGAACGGTACGCGGAGTCGGCATCGCTTGATAAAGCGGTAAGACGCTGCGGCTCCAGCGCCACCGGGCTTGCGGCTGCGTGCGCTGCGGCGGCCTGCAGCAGCACCATGCCCACGCCCAGCGTGAGCGCGCCTAGGCGCGCCATGCGCGAATGGTTTTTGTGGATAACGGTCATCTTGGTCAAGCGTAAATTCATGCGCGGGTAGAGTGTTTAACGCAAAGCGAAGTTCCTGAGATGCATGCGAAGGTGGTGCCACGTTGCCGGTTTTCCAGCCCGCACCCGCCATTGGTCCAACCCGCCCGCTTGTCATCGCCTGCCGCTTGGGTTCGCGCGTCGCCCGGAACACAATTCAGCGCATCAACTCAACTGGACCATCTCATGAATCGCACCCTTCCTCAAGCACTGCGCATCACACTCATCGTCAGCGTCGTGGTGGTGGCTATTTCCGCCGCGCTCGCGCTTGCGTTTCTCGGCGTTGCGCAATGGCTGCCCGACGAAATCAGCAGCGGCCGTATTCAGTGGGACGACCACACTGTGGTGCTGTCGAATGCGTTTTCAGGCGGCATGATTAACTTTATGGTCGCGTTTGCGCTGATGACGCTGGCGATGTTGATTACCATCGCCGCCGTGGTTTTCTCAGTGGTGGTCACCGCCATTTCACTCGCCGCCGCGGTCGCCGCGCTGCTGCTCGCGGCCTGCGTTGTGGGCTTTCCGTTGCTGCTGATTGGCGGCATTGTGTGGCTGGTGGTGCGGCGTAACAAGCGGCACATGACGACGGTGAACCCCGCCGCGCAAGCGTAATTTGCTACAGCGACAACACATGCCCCTCGTCCGGTTTCGCAAGGCCTGAAACCACCTCTTGCATGGCCGCGACGCAAGCGTCAATGCCTTTGGCTTGCACCACGCGTAACCACGGTTGATCGGGGCGCGTGACGGGCACCATGAAGTCTTGCCATGCCGCACCCAGCTTGCCTTGCAGCGTGGCACCGCCCCAATCGGCAACGCGTTTTTTAATCTGCGATGGCGCGAAAAAAAGCGTTGGGCGCGGGCCCGGCAAATCGCCCACTTTGCCGATGTGTTGCCAATCAGTGCCGCCGATCGATGCGCTGTATTTGAGCGCGTCGCCGAGATGGGTGTGAATGTCGCGACGCAACGCTACGTTGCCTGAAAAATCAACATACACGGTGGCGTCGGTCGCCGACAAATCGCGCACTTCGTCATACGTCAACATTTCGTGATAGCAACCTAAGCTGCGCACAAAATCAAGATTCGCTGGCGAGGTGAGGCCGATCACCTCTACGTCTTTTCGTTGCGCCAAACAAAACGCGGTGCCGTACGCTGTCTTGCTCGATGCGCTTGAGAGCAGCACGCGCTCTGCGCCAAAAAATTTATTGTCTTCCAGAAAATCGTCGATCAAAAAGCTGGTGAAAAACAGGGGCCGCAAAATCATTTGCTGGCCTTCTCGTTCGGCGTGATAACCAGGATCGGTGCTGCAGCGCAAATACTGGTTGTAGACGGCAGGTAGCGCCGCGCGGTGATCTGCGCCGTCAGTGAAGCCGCCAGACGACACCCGCTCCGGCTGCACGATGACTTGCGTTGCCATCGGAAAGTAGCCGTAAAAGCGCTCGCCAACAGCCAAGCCGTCGACCGTGCTTAACGCCACCGTGGCAAAGCCCCACACCGGAATCATGCCCCAGTCCAGCTCCCCGGTCGGAAAAAATTCCCAATATTTCATCGCGTCACCGAACATGGCGTAGGTCACGTTGTTCGCGGTGAAAGCAAAGCTATTGATGTGCAGCAACACCTCGCCCACTTCAAGATCGGCCAATGGCGGTTGTTGCAACACGCGCGTCTCGGCGGGGTTGCCTTTGCGGCTTTGCAGTTGTACGAACGGGTGAATCATGATGGCCTCAAGGCAGGAGTGAATGTGCGCATGCTAGTGCAGTGGCGCGCTAAATCGACACCGCCAGTTTCAGCAACGCTGTCAAGTTGCCTTCGCGTGCGTGGTGGTCGTGTGATATTGTTTTTTCTGCGGCAAGACAGAACACTCCAAGAACACCTTTATGCCCTTGCCGCAACGGAGAATTGTGATGTCCCGGATAACGCCCCGCGAATTAGCTGCATGATTGCCGCGCACTACTGAGTGAACGCTTTTTTCTCCGACCTCATCGCGTTTTTTGTTGACGCCGTCACGTCCGCCTCGACTGTGACCATGGCCGTCCTGATCACGCTCGTGCTCTCGGTGACGGTGTTGACGCTGGTGTTGTTGCGCACCGGCTGGCAAATGTCGATAGCGCCGTGGCAGCGCGTCAAGTGGCGTCGGCAGTGGCTTGCGTTGGCCAAAAAAGAGGGCTGGCGCAGTGAGCACACGCGCCAGCTGTCCGGCAAGCGCGGCCCGTGTTCGTGGCGACTCGCGGTGCTGCGCAAAGGCAAGGGCTATTTCAACCGCAGCCAAATTCGCCCCAGCCAGGCGATCTGGCAGATGCGCCGGTTGGATCATGCGGACCGGCTGTTCATTGTGCCGAAGGGCGATTATCAAGCGAAGGCAAGCGTTGCCTCAGTCGAAACCACGCTGTCGGACGTCACCGATCTGCATCATTTTTCAGGCGCGCTGGCGGGTCTCGCGGCGCGTGAATCGTGGGCCAATGCAGCGGTTGGCTGGACGGTCGCAGGCGACCAGCATGCCGATTGGGTGAACGAAGACTTGCCGACCATCCACGTTGGCAGCCCGTGGTTTCAGGCGCGCTTTGTGGTGCTCGCCAATCGTGCGCCGCTCGCCATGGGCATGATTAACGCGCGGACTGAGGCGCTGCTATCGCAAGTGCTTACCGAGGCGTCCATCAAGCCCGATCAATTTATGGCGGTGCTGATCGAGGGCCAGTTTTCGATGCGCGTGGCAGGCAATCTCACCCGAGCCACACTCGCGGCACGGTTCTGTCATTTGGGATTAGCGCTCACCGCGCGGTTGTAGTGAACGTCGTGGCTGCGCTGATATTTGCTGGCAAAATGGCATATAGCTTTAAGCTACAACCGCCATTTGGCTTGGGCTGATTCGGTATAGCTATTCCTAATAATAATTACACTGTCCGATAAGCTCATCAAGCGAGAGATGGGCATTGTTTCGCCACTGACGCTTCAGATTCGCCCAGAGCTT
>JAYSRA010000024.1:0-15013 GCA_043721275.1 Burkholderiales bacterium | reverse complement strand
TCGGCTTGTTCACGGGGCAAGTCGGCGGCAAGTCGTGGCGTCGCATGCTCTCGGATGCGACTTTGCTCAACGCGAATGATCCGCAACTCTTCCTGAAGGCGCTGCCGTATCACGGTGACTATGACGATCACCGGCAGCCCGTGCTGGATGCGATGGCGGGCTAGCGAGAGACGCTAGTCGATTTTCAATCCTGTCTTTTCAATGATGCGCTTCCATGTCGTCTGCTCTTTCTTGATGAAAGCGGCGAATTGTTCAGGCGTACCGCCGCCGGCGCGTGCGTCATCCTTTGCAAATTTCGCGGTGATACCGTTGCTTTTAAGCGCTTTGTCGGTTGCTGCGGCGAGCTTGTCAATGATTGCTTTCGGGGTCTTTGCAGGCGCAAGAATGCCGTACCACTGCGACGTTTCAAAGTCTTTGTAGCCGCTCTCCGACACCGTTGGCAAGTTCGGTAACGCGGCCATTCGGTCGAGTGAACCAACCGCCAACGCGCGCAATTTACCGGCATCAATCTGGCCCTTGAGCGCGGGCGCGCCCGTGAACGTGGCCGACACGCGACCACCCAAAATGTCCTGCAACATCGGGCCGGTGCCTTTGTATGGCACGTGAATCATCTTGATGCCGCTTTCGGCCATGAAATATTCCATCGCCAAGTGGCCAGACGAGCCGTTGCCCGCCGAACCGTAGGTCAACGTGTCTGGTTTGGCTTTGGCGAGCGCCACCAACTCCTGCAACGTCCTCGTCGGCACATCGGGCGCAACCGCCAAAATGTTCGGCACCCGCGCCAGCAAGATCACCGGCGCGAACTCCTTGTTCACGTCATACGGATGCTTCGGCATCGCGTATGGATTGACCGCCAACGTGCCCACATGACCGAGGATCAGCGTGTGCCCATCGGGCTCTGCCTTCGCCACCTCCTGCATCGCAATCACGCCCGTGCCGCCCGGTTTGTTTTCCACAAACACCGTTTGCCCAAGCGACGTGGAGAGCTCCTGCGCCACTGCGCGCGCAACGATTTCGCTGGTGCCACCCGGCGCAAACGGCACCACAAATCGAATCGGCTTGGTTGGCCACTGCTGCGCCTGCGCGAACGTAGCACCTAGCGTAAACACGGCGATTGCGAGAGTGCGTTTGATCATGAAGTCCTCCTCATTTTTATGTAAATGTGTGAATGCTACGAACTACGCAGCGACACCCGCAACCAATGTCGCATCCCACGGCTTGATTTTTCCCAGCACATCAGCGAGTGTGTCTTTTGCCCGCGCAGCATCGCAATCCAATTGCAACCCGATCCAGAATCCCTCGGATGTGCCGAAAAACTTGGATAGGCGCAAACCTGTGTTGGCCGTGACTGCCCGCGTACCGGCGACGATTTCTCCGATGCGGCGTTGCGACACGCCGATCTCTTTCGCCAAACGGTATTGCGTAATGCCCATCGGCTTCAGGAATTCTTCGAGGAGAATTTCACCGGGAGTGGGGTAAGGAACTTTGCGCATCTTGATTTCCCTTTAGTGGTAATCGACGATTTCAACATCATTCGGGCCGTTATCTATCCAAACAAAGCAAACGCGCCATTGCTGATTGATGCGGATGCTGTGCTGGCCTTTGCGGTTGCCAGCCAACGCTTCGAGATGGTTGGCTGGCGGAATGCGCAAATCACCCAGTGTCGCCGCACGATGCAGCATCGCAAGCTTTCGCATCGCGACCAACTCAATGTTCACAAAACTCCTGACGCGATGTCCAGCAAACAATCTTGCCGTGTCACCACATTTGAACGATTGGATTGCCATGCAAAATAGTAACGCTTATCGTTAGTAACGTCAAACGATAGCTATGCGAATGCGTTTGGCGATTTCACGAGTCGGCACCCCGTTGCGTTTCCGACCTAAGCAGCGCGACGCTTGACCGTCCGTTCGATTGAGTTCGCGGCCAAGTTCGAGGGCGTTTCCAGCAACCGTCCCGAGGCGAACTTGTGCAGCACGCTCGCGATAAACGTCTGGTACGGAATGCCTTCTTCCAAAGCGCGCGCCTGAAGGTCCATCAAGTCTGGGGACGAGAGGCGGATATTGATTCGCCGATCTTTGATGAACGTGGCCGTAGCCGCTGCCTTGAATTTATTCAGGTCGCGCTTGGTGGGTGATGTGGACTTGAACTCATTTGCTTCATAGGCGGCGAGCACGTCTTTCTCGAAGGCATCAAGTTTTTTCATCGGGGTCGCTCCTCAGCAAATAGGCTTTGGTGGCTTTTCTGCTCGGTATCACTGTCTTCAAAAAGAAGTAATCCGATTCTTCAATATAAGGCACCAAGTAAACGTACGCGTCAAGTGCAACTACAAACACCGACTGATTGGGATATTTGTCCGGGTTGGGATGACGTAATTCATCAAGCAAACCATCCGCCTCAATCGCCAGCACAATCTCTTCAAAAGAAATACCGCGCCCGATTTTCAGCGCCTCATTTTTTCCATGATTCCAGCGGAATGGTTTCATGTTCTTATTTTATTGCAATGTGTGCCTTTTGTCACCTGCGGAGAAATTCACGTAGGGCGGAACGCTTGCGATTCCGCCTCGTGCCAACACCGAAGGCAATTCAACAGCAACGCGCAATGTCACCGCATTCGGCAGAACCGCAAGCGTTCTGCCCTACGGCCCTCGTAGTCCGCGTTGGATTCGCCCCAAAAGCGTAGCCTCGATGCAGCTACAGCGGAATCGAGGCAAGATTTAAGAGCGACAAGCGGAGCAAGTGGGCACGCCCCAACGGGTTACCTCAGGCGCGCAGCAGGAGGACGAATTTCCAACGGCAGTCGCAGGGTTTGCGCCAGAGCCCGCACCATCCAGCGGTTCAATCGAACTTGCGTTTGAAAGCGCGCCCTCGATTCCGCTGTAGCTGCATCGAGGCTACGCTGGCTAAGTCGCTACTTCGGCGTCGACATCAACATCCCGAAAAACATCAAGGCCAATGCGAGCATTGCCACCAGTGTTCCCAGTACACCGCGTTGCCAACCCTTTAGGGTGTCCCACTTCTGAGCCAATTCGCCAAACTTCGAAGCTGTGACCGATTCAACGAGGCCCATCAACGCGAAGACACCCGGGATCGCCATCAATGCCGCCTTCGCAGGGCCAATATTGGTGATGGCACCGCCCGCGTCCTTCGGTAAATTTGCCAAAACGAGCACGAAAACTAGACTGCCTCCAATAAATTTCAACAGCCCCTTAGAACGAATATTCATGACTTTCCCGTGATGCTGGTACGGTGCGGTTCACCGTGCCACTGATAATGGCTGCTATCAGTTTGGATGCGGTTAAACCGTACCCTACGATTGCCTACCGATAAACCGGAAACCGCCCACAAAGCGCCGCAACTTCTCCACGCACCCGAGCAATCACCACTTCGTCCGTCGGCGCGTCCAGCACGTCGGCGATGAAATTGCCCACCATCTTGGCTTCCGCTTGCTTGAACCCACGCGTGGTGAACGCAGGCGATCCTAAGCGAATGCCGCTAGTGACCATTGGCTTTTCTGGGTCGTTGGGGATGGCGTTTTTGTTGCAGGTCATGTGGGCTTGGTGCAGTACGTTTTCTGCGTCTTTGCCGGTGATTTTTTTCGAGCGCAAGTCGACCAGCATTAGGTGGCTCTCGGTGCCGCCACTCACGATGCGCAGGCCGCGTTCTACTAGCGTTTTGGCAAGCACGTCGGCGTTTTTAAGCACCTGCTGCTGATAGGTTTTGAACTCAGGTTTGAGCGCTTCGCCGAAGGCGACCGCTTTGGCCGCAACCACGTGCATCAGCGGGCCGCCTTGGGTGCCGGGGAAGATGGCGCTGTTGAGTTTTTTGGCGAGGTCTTCGTCGTTGGTGAGGATGATGCCGCCGCGTGGACCGCGCAGGGTTTTGTGGGTGGTGCTGGTGGTGACGTGTGCGTGCGGGATCGGGTTGGGGTACACGCCCGCAGCGATCAGGCCGCTGTAATGCGCCATGTCGACCCACAATTTAGCGCCGACTTCATCGGCGATTTCGCGCATCTTGGCCCAGTCCCATTTGAGCGAATACGCGCTGCCGCCGCCGACGATCATTTTCGGTTTGACCTCATGCGCGACGCGACGCATTTGGTCGTAATCGATGGTCTCGTCTTTAGTCAATCCGTAGGCGTGCGCCTTGAACCATTTGCCACTCATGTTGAGTGCCATGCCGTGCGTGAGGTGGCCGCCTTCAGCGAGCGACAAGCCCAAGAACGGCTCGCCCGGCTGCATGAGCACGAAGTACACGGCGGCGTTGGCCTGCGCACCGGAGTGCGGCTGCACGTTGACGAACTTCGCGCCGTACAGCGTTTTTAGTCGCTCGATCGCGAGGGTTTCGGCCACGTCCACATATTCACAACCGCCGTAGTAGCGACGGCCCGGATAGCCCTCGGCGTATTTGTTGGTGAGCTGCGAGCCCTGCGCTTCCATCACGGCTTTTGAGGCGTAATTTTCAGACGCGATGAGCTCGATGTGATCTTCTTGACGCTGATTTTCTGATTGCACGACGGCAAAAATTTCAGGGTCAACCTGAGCCAGCGAAGAGACAAAAAATTCGGGGCGCGCGTTCATGGACATTCCTTGGTGATTGAGGTTTGATGCCCAGGCGGACGGCGGGTTCGCGCCGAAAAATACCGGCACGAAAAGCGGGCTTCCTGAGGGTGGCTCCCTCTCAGTCGTCGCACAATTTTTGCAACGCTTACGCCAGTCACACGCTTGGCAGAATTATAGGCGGAGGGCTATCTGCGGCGGCATCAGCTTTTAGCTGTAACCGCCAATAAACTGGGGCTAGATGCGTAAAACGTTGATTATCGACTTGTCGCGTTTACGTCCCTTTGCCCAAGTCACGTATGGGTTTCAAGAGAAAGCTGTTTCGCTCATAGATGACAGCTTGACGCTACAGTACGGGCGGCAGGCATCGAAATCTCTGGATCCCCGCTGTTGGCGAGGATGACGGCAGAAAAAGTAACCGCGATTCGCGAATTTCAGCGCAATCCCCACAAGCAAAACGCCGCCACCAACGTGGGCGGCAGCGCTGCGAGGAGCAAGCCGCCCGCACCAATGGCGTTGTCTGCAAAGCTACCTTTGAGAATTGCGTACCCCGCTGGATTTGGGGCATTGGCGATGACCGTGAGGCCGCCGCCGGTGACCGCACCGGCGACGATCATGTACTTAAATTCGTCGGATAGCCCCGGCACCAGCGAGGCCAAATACGTGAGCGCGGCGTTGTCAGTAACGGCGGTAAGCGCCGTCGCTCCAAAGAACACCGCGTTGGGCGAAAGCTTTGTCAGCAGTGGCTGCAACCACCACTGCTGCTGCGCACCGAGCACCACCAATCCGCCTAGAAAAAACCCCACCAGCAATGCCTCGCGCAAGATGAGTTTGTCCTGATATTTTTCGTACGCGCTCGCAAAGCCGAGGAAGAAACAAAACATCGCGATGAACACCACCTCGTGATGCGCAAACACCACGACCACTGCGAGAAACGCAAGACTCACCATGATGATTGACCACGGCATCGTCATCTTCGCGCTACCCGTGGCTTGGTACGATAGGTGCCGCAACTGCTTACCGAATATCAGCGTGATCGCGAGCGCGTTGATGACCACCGCTAGCGCCGCGCGCCAACCAAAATTCGCCATCATGAAAGCGGTGTCCCACTGCCACGTGGTGGCCACCATCAGCACGGGGGGAGCCGCGTACGCAGTGAGTGTGCCGCCAATGGAAACATTGACGAACAGCACGCCGACGGTTGCATACTTTAAGCGCGTTGAAATATTTTTTGACAAAAAATGCTCGCGCAACAACAGCGCCGCAAGCGTCATTGCGGCGGGCTCGGTGATAACGGAGCCCAGCAGGGGCACCAACGCGAGCACGATGAAGTACAACGCCATCGACTTCGCTCGCGAGGGCACGGGCACCACGCGCGTGAGCCCGCGCACGAGAAAACTTGCGAGCTCAACCACCGGCTTACTCGCCGCAATTACCATCACCACGAACACAAATAATGGCTCGGTGAAGTTGCGGCCTTCAAGGTATTCAACGGTCGCCGTCTTGCCGGTAATTGCGAATTTAAATGCAACAAATACAAGCGCCCAAAAGCCAAACACGGCCTCGATTTCACCGAGAAAATGAAACGCCCCGGCGTGCGCCGGATAGCGATGCGCAAGGCGTTCGAAATACGCAACCGAGAAGGTGTGCACAACAGCAAGCGCGAACAGCGCAGCGCCAATGGTTTGTACGGTAGTGGGGTTCATGGCAACAGTCTACGTGCGGCGACTACCCCGCTGCCTTCAACGCCGTCGGCGCCCACCCCATAACCGCCAACATCACAAAAAATCCGGCCACGTAGGCCACCAACACATGCCAGCCCTGCTTCACCCATTGCACCGCATTGCGCGCCTCCGGAAACTGGCTTGCAAGCGCCACGCCCGCTGACGATCCAAACCAGATCATCGAGCCGCCAAAACCCACGCAATACGCGAGCATGCCCCAGTCGTAGCCGCCTTGTTTGATGGCCAGCGCAGTCAGCGGAATATTGTCAAATACGGCCGATACAAAGCCCAAGCCAAGGGCGCTTTGCCACGACGCGACCGGCAGGTGATCAACCGGCATCATTGATGCGCACAGCACCAACGACAGCAGAAAAACAGCGCCGCGCGTGGCCGATGACAGCACCGACCAATCCGGTTTACGAATCGGCAACGCGAGCAAAATCGCAGCCCACACCGCGACCCCGAGCACCGGAAACTGTTCGCCCAAGGCGGCGAAACGAAGGTTGATCAACACGTTTGCCATGATCGCCACCACGAGAATCCAGAACACAATGGCAACGCGCGTCCAGTCCACCGCTTGATCGACCGTGGCGTCTTTGACGATTGGCGAATACGCGTGCTGCTGCTTCGCGGCGACCACAGCCACGATAAGCAACGCCACAATCGCTGCCACATACGCGTGCAGCACCGCCAGCGGAGACGCGCCAGCGATCCACAGCATGGTGGTGGTGGTGTCGCCCACCACCGACCCTGAACCGCCCGCGTTCGACGCGGCGACGATGCCCGCGAGATAACCAACGTGCACTTTTTTGCGAAACACCGCTGAGGCAACCGTGCCGCCGATCAACGCCGCAGCGATGTTGTCAAGAAAGCTCGACAACACAAACACCAGCACCAACAACACGAATCCACCCTTCCAGTCATCGGGCAAAAAATGCGGCAACGCTTTGGGGATGTGGCTCTGCTCAAAATGATTTGATAGCAGCGCAAAACCAATTAACAAACAGAACAAATTGGTGAGTAGCACCCACTCGTGACTAAGGTGCCCGGTATAGCCCGAGAGGCCGCCACCGGTTGCGGCAAAGCCCGCAATGAAAATTTTGTAGAACGAGATGACCACCACGCCAATCAGCGAAACGCGCAGCGAATGTTCATTGAAAACAGCGACCCCCGCCAGCACGCCCGCGAACAAAATAAAGTCGACCGGCACCGGCCCAATCATGGGGCTTGCAGCCTCGGCAGCCGTTGCCACGAGAAGTGCCCCGAGCGCCGCGAATACGCGACCAAATGACTGCATGTGACACCTCTTTTTTGGTTGAACGCAGCGCGGTGTGGCGCATGCAGACTGTCATGTCATGCACAGCTTTCGTGCATGTGTGTGCAGTCAATATAACGTTCCCCCTAATTCGGGGAAAACCCATGATGCGCGTTATTTAGTCGCTCCTACAATGCGTTGAGGGTCGGATTTCGACTGCAACGCTGCGCACTTGCTTTCATTGGTGCGCAGCAAAAAATATACTCAGGAGACACTATGCAACGTCGTGATTTTCTAACCAAAGCTGCTGCCAGCGCGGCGACCGGTGGTGCCATTTTGGCGGCACCTGCCGTGATTGGCCAATCGCCTGCCGTTCGTTGGCGCTTGACGTCGGGTTTTCCAAAATCACTCGACACGATTTACGGCGCAGCCGAGGTCTTCGCAGCGCAAGTATCAAAGATGACCGGCGGCAAGTTTCAGATTTCCGTCCACGCCGCAGGCGAACTGGTGCCGATGCCCGGTCTGGTTGATGCAGTTCAAAACGGAACCGTTGAGGCGGGTCACACTGCCCCTTACTATTACTTCGGTAAGGACGACACGTTCGCGCTGGGTTGCGCGATCCCCTTCGGTCTCAACAGCCGCCAGATGAGCGCTTGGATGTACGAGGGCAACGGACTCAAACTGATGCGCGAGTTTTATGCCAAGTACAGCATCGTGAGCTTCCCGATGGGTAACACCGGCGCACAAATGGGTGGCTGGTACCGTAAAGAAATCAAGTCGGCCGAGGACTTCAAAGGTCTGAAATTCCGCGTTGGCGGTTTTGCAGGTAAAGTGTGCTCGCGCCTAGGTGCCGTGCCACAAAACATCCCCGGTGGCGAAATCTATCAGGCGCTCGAAAAAGGTACGATCGACGCCTGCGAGTGGGTCGGTCCGTACGATGATCAAAAGCTCGGCTTCAACAAGGTTGCACCGAACTACTACTACCCAGGCTGGTGGGAAGGTGGCCCACAGCTCGACCTTTTCGTCAATCAAAAGGCCTTCGACGCACTAACCCCAGAATACAAGGCCATCGTCGAAAACGCTGCTTCATATGCTCACGTTGAAATGCAGGCTAAGTACGACGCCCGCAACCCCGGGGCATTGAAGCAACTGGTTGCCGGTGGCACCAAGCTGCATCGTTTCCCGAAAGACCTGATGGACAAAGCGTTCAAGGAATCCATGGATCTGTACGCTGAAACGTCAGCGAAAAATCCATCATGGAAAAAAGTCTACGACGACTATTCCAAGTTCCGCGCGGACGCGAACCTGTGGTTCCGCTTCACTGAAATGAGCTTTGACACGTTTATGCAGTCGCAAAAACTTTAGCCAGAATCCTGTTCGGATATTAGCCCGCACGGCGCAAGCCTTGCGGGCTTTTTGTTGACCGCTGGATATGCGCCCGATAACCGTTGCAGTTGTTGCGACCTAGAACGACTCGTTCGCCGCCAAATATCGCCAGCTGCCAATCGGCAAATCGCCGAGCACCACGCCGCCGATGCGGATGCGTTTTAGGGCAACCACGTTCAGGCCGACCAGCTCGCACATTCGGCGAATCTGGCGCTTCTTGCCTTCGCGCAAAACGAAGCGCAATTGATCTTCGTTTTGCCACCAGACTTTTGCCGGTTTCAGCGCTTTGCCGTCGAGTTCGAGGCCGTGGTTGAGCAGCGCCAAATCCGCTGGATGCAAGCGTCCGCCGCGCACAGATTGCACGCGCACCAAATATTCTTTGTCGACCAGCGAGTTCTCGCCAATCAACTGCTTTGCAACGCGTCCGTCTTGGGTGAGAACCAGCATGCCCGTGGAGTCGATGTCGAGTCGGCCTGCGGGCGCGATGCCGCGCGTGTGCTCGCGATTCCAGCGTGTCGCGGCAGGATCGTCGCGCCAGCGGTTTTCGCTTTTGATCAGCACCACTGCGGGCTCGTGGCCGTCTTCTGCTTGCCCGCTAACGTAACCGATAGGCTTATTGAGCAGGATGGTAACGCGCTCGGCCTGCTCGTTAGTGGCGCTGCGGTCAATGGTAATGACGTGGTGTGGCAATACTTTTTGCCCGAGCACGGCGGGCACACCGTCCACGCGCACCAGACCTTGCTCAATCCATGCGTCAGCTTCGCGTCTTGAGGCGAGGCCAAGCGCACTCATACGTTTTGAAAGGCGGACGGGTTCAGTCATAAACAAAAATTTTGGCGGAAAAAAGAGCACCCGAAGGTGCTCTTGCGGAGTCTCGGTTGGAAGAAGTCTACTTCTTCACTTCGTCCCGCTTGACCGCATCAAGAATCGCTTTCATCGGATCGTCCGCTGCGGGTGCCGGTGCTGGTGCGGGTGCTGGTGAGGCGGAGGGCGTGGCTGCCGGCAGCGAACCGGCGGGCTCGACGCTGGTGCCCTGCTTGAACAGGTCGTCCATGCTGCGCTCGTTTTCTGGTGTCTTGTACTGTTCCGGCGCTTCGATTTTGACTTTATCAAGATCGTATTTCACCTCTTTGTCGAGGAAGGCCGTCACCGTTTGCGGCACAAAAATCACGATGGCCACCAACATCAGTTGCATGATCACCCACGGAATGGCGCCCATGTAGATGTCCTTCGACTCCACTCTGACCGGTATCGTTTTGTTTTTGTACAGCGTGTCGGCAATGCCGCGCAAATAAAACAGTGCGAAGCCAAACGGGGGATGCATAAAACTTGTTTGCATGTTCACGCACAACAACACGCCGAACCAGATCAGATTGATGCCGAGCTTATCTGCCACCGGTGCCAGCATCGGAATGATGATGAACGCGATCTCGAAAAAGTCTAGAAAGAAAGCGAGAAAAAATACAAAAATATTGACGACAATAAGGAAGCCGGTCTGCCCGCCCGGTAACCCCGTAAGCAAATGCTCAACCCATTTCGCACCGTCCACGCCTTGGAACACCAGCGAAAAAACACGCGAGCCAATCAGGATGAATACCACCATGGCGGTCAACCGAGCGGTGCCTTCCATCGCGTCGCGGATCAAGGGCCAGGTCAGCCGTTTTTGCGTCGCGGCCAAGATGAGCGCGCCCATCACGCCCATAGCGCCTGCCTCCGTGGGCGTGGCAATCGCAACGTTGATACCCGGCAACCCGCCCATCGAACCCAGCACCGTGAAGATAAGAATAGCCGAGGGCACAATTCCCTTCAGGCACTTCCGCCACAGCGGCCAGCCGTTCAACGTGCGTGCTTCTTTAGGCACACCGGGTACGTAGCCCGGCTTGAACTGCGCCACCAAAAAGGTGTAGATCGCAAAAATCAATATTTGCAGGATCGAGGGACCCCAAGCGCCTTTGTACATGTCACCCACGCTCTTGCCCAATTGATCGGCCAGCACCACCAGCACCAGCGAGGGCGGCACCAATTGCGTGATGGTGCCAGAGGCCGCGAGCACGCCGGTGGCGTAGCGCATGTTGTAGCCATAGCGCATCATGACCGGCAACGAGATCAACGCCATCGCGATCACCTGGCCGGCCACCGTGCCAGTAATCGCGCCAAGAATAAAACCAACGATGATGACCGAGTAGCCCAGACCGCCTTTGACTGGGCCGAACAATTGGCCCATGGAGTCGAGCATGTCCTCGGCCAGCCCGCACTTCTCAAGGATCGATCCCATCATCGTAAAAAACGGAATCGCCAGTAGCAAATCGTTCGACAGGATGCCGAAAATATTCAGCGGCAAATTCGACATGAACGATACCGGGAACCAGCCCATGTAGATCGCAAAAAAACCGCAGCCCAGACCGAGCGCAGAAAGCGAGAAAGCCACCGGAAAACCAATGAGCATGATCACAATCAGGCCCGCGAACATCATCGGTGCAAAGTCTTGCATCACCATTTTATTTTTTCCCCAAAAGAGTGCTGATTGCGCGGCTTATTGCAGCGGCTTTTCGTAGTGAACGTCCATGTTGTAGGTGCCGTTAAGCCAGCCAACACGTTTGATGATTTCCGCGATGCCTTGCAACGTAAGCAACCCAAAACCAAGCGGCAACATCAGCGCAATGGGCCACCGAACGAGCCCGCCTGCGTTGGAACTCATCTCCATTGAGCGAAATTTTTCGTAGAAGAAAGGCCACGCGAGATAGGTGCTCATGGTGCTCATAAGCAGCAAGAAAAAGATCAGCCCGAAGATGTCAATCCAGACCTGCCCACGGCTTTTGAATTGCCCGTATAGCACGTCAACACGGACGTGCTCGTTGAGCTTAAGCACGTGCGCGGCCGACAGCATTACCGCCGCGCCGAACAGATACCACTGAATTTCAAGCCAGCCGTTCGAGCTGATGTCGAAGGCGTAACGAATAATCGCGTTGCCGGCTGAAATGAAACAGGACAGCATGATCAGATACGCTGAAAGCTTGCCTAATTTTTCGCTAATCCAGTCGATCAGCCGCACATACGACAGCAGTATCCGCATAGTGTTTCCCCGTTTGTTGCACTGCACTAAATTCTTGCTGCAATCTGCGACTTTGGCTACGGCGTTAACCCGCGTTGCCATCGCGGAGACCGGCTGATTTGGCTGCTGACAGGGCCTTTACCGCTGTAGTCAGCGGACGCAGGACAAGTCTGTATCAATAGGTCAGCGTGCGGCTAGGTGCCTGCAATGTGCATTGACTCAATCAGCAGTGAGCCGACGTGCTTGGAGCCGCGCCGATCAATGTCGTCGCCGATCGCAACGATGCGTTGATACAGCTCCAGCAAATTGCCCGCGATGGTGATCTCAGCGACGGGGTAAGCAATCTCGCCGCCTTCAACCCAAAAGCCTGCTGCACCGCGCGAGTAGTCGCCGGTTACAGGGTTCACGCCCTGCCCCATCAGCTCGGTCACGATTAGGCCGCGGCCCATTTGTTTGGCGAGCGTCGCGGTGTCGCCCTGAATCGTTGGCGCGATCAAAAGATTGTGATTGCCGCCCGCGTTGCCGGTTGATTGCATACCGAGTTTGCGCGCTGAATAGCTAGCTAAAAAATAGCCGCGCACCACGCCGTCTTCAACAATTTTTCGACGCTGCACGGCCACACCTTCGCCGTCAAACGGCGAGCTGGCGTATGAACGCGGAATGAACGGATCGTCGATGATGTTTAGTAGCGACGCGAATTTGTGTTGCCCCATGCTATCGAGCAGAAAAGAGGTTTTGCGATACAGCGATCCGCCGAACAGCGCGCCAATGGCGTGGCCGATAAACCCGCCGGCCAATGACGGCGTGAAAATCACCGGTGCAGATTGCGTGGCAAGCTTCTTTGGATTGAGCCGTGCCACCGCGCGCTCGCCCGCTTTTTTGCCGACCGATTCAGCGGCCTCAAGCTCACTGGCAACACGATGTGAGGTGTACCAATCATCGCGCTCCATTGCCTCACCGTCGGAGGCAACCATTGCGCAACCAATGTAGTGCGCGCTGCCTTTGTAGCCCGCCGCGAAGCCATGCGAATTGGCGTACATAAATTCTGATTCGCTCACACTGACCGATGCGCCTTCGCTGTTGTCGATGCGCTCGTCAACCGCAAAGCCTGCGTCTTCGCAGCGCTTGGCGATGGCGATGGCCGCGTCCGCGTCAAGCGCCCACGGGTGGTAGAGGTCAAGCTCCGGAATATCTTTGGCCATTGCCGATGCATCAGCGAGCCCTGCGTGCGGGTCGGCGCTGGTGAATTTTGCGATGGACAGCGCTTTATCGACCGCGGCATTGACGGCTGCCGTGGAGAAATCGCCGGTACTCGCGTTGCCCTTGCTACCGTTGACGTAAACCGTTACGCCAAGCGATTTATCAACGTTGTGCTCCAACGTTTCCAGCTCACCGAGCCGCACCGTCACATTGAGGCCGAGGCCCTGTGTTGACTCGGCTTCGGCCTGATCGGCACCACCGCGTTTGGCGCGGTCAAGGGCTGCGAGCACAACGTCGCGAAGAGCATCGGAGGACAGGGCTAGGGACATGGAAATACCGCACAAAAACGAGCCGCAAGCATAGCGGAGGGTCGCGATTCGGGCGCAATCTGGCGCTTGCGGCAAAATTGAGGCATGTCCCGCCCCCCAAAAATTCCCCGCGTCATTGAAGATCGCCCGTCAAAGACGGAGCTGAAACAAGAATCCGCAGAGCTGCAACTGCTCGGCGAAACACTCACCACGCTGTCGAACGATCAGCTCGATCAACTCGATTTGCCTGAGCTCATGCGCGACGCGCTCGATGAATTAAGTCGCGTCGGCAAACACGAAGCCACGCGCCGCCACATGCAGTACATCGGCAAACTGATGCGGGACATTGACGCCGCTCCGATCCGCGCCCAGCTTGACCGCTGGGAGATGGGCACGCGCGCTAACAAGGCCGCGTTCAAGGCGAGCGAGCGGTGGCGTGACCGCTTAATTGCCGAGCCCGATGCGCTGACCTTGTTCATGGCGGAGCAGCCGACCGTGAATCGCGAAAAACTCAACGAGTTGCTGGTGCGAGCGCGCGCGCAGGCAGCCAAGGGTGAGGCACCCGCCGCATCACGACAGGTATTTCGCGTGATTTATCGAGTGTTGTTGCAGGTTTAGTCGCTCGCGAACAACGCCTTTTGTGGGAGCGGTGTTACCGCGAAAGGCGGCGCTCCAGGGCACATTCGCGGTGGCACCGCACCCACAAAATCTATCGCATCGCATCATCCGACCTTGGAACACGCACATGTTTGACCCACTAAAAATCGGCCTCGTTTCCATATCCGACCGTGCTTCCACCGGCGTGTATGAGGATAAAGGCATTCCCGCTTTGCAAACGTGGCTCGCCGCTGCGGTGAAAAATCCGATCACCTTCGTCACGCGATTGATCGCTGACGAGCAGCCGATGATCGAATCCACACTTATCGCGCTGTGCGACGTTGAGCGCTGCGATCTCGTGCTGACCACCGGCGGCACCGGGCCGTCGGGCCGTGACGTGACGCCCGAGGCCACACTTGCAATTGCGCACAAAGTGATGCCCGGTTTTGGCGAGCAAATGCGCCAGATCAGTTTGAATTTTGTAGCCACCGCGATCCTGTCACGACAAGTCGCCGTGATTCGCGGCAAGACGCTGGTAATCAATTTGCCGGGGCAACCGAAGAGCATCAAAGAAACGCTCGAAGGCCTGCGCGACGGCGACGGCAACGCTGTGCCAAAAGCGCAAGGCATATTCGCAGCAGTGCCGTATTGCGTTGATTTGATCGGTGGTGCCTACATCGAAACGAATGACGATGTGTGTAAGGCGTTTCGGCCAAAAAATGCAATTCGCGGTGTCGCCGCGTAGCCTGCGGCTAGCGGCAAATGTTCATAGCAACTTTTCTCGCAAAACGCCATTTAGCTAGGATTAGATCGATTTTTTAGGTAAAGTCGATTCCTGATTAGCAAGCTGGCTCATGAAGTATTGACGGTAGTGCTGTATTTGCGTACAGTTACGCATTTCAAGCATTGGAGCACCGTCATGCCCATGAACC
>JAYSRA010000023.1:0-46300 GCA_043721275.1 Burkholderiales bacterium | reverse complement strand
CCGGCTTTGACCACGTCCTTCGGGTCTTTCACGAACTTGTTGGCGAGCTGCGACACATGCACCAAACCATCCTGATGCGCGCCGACGTCGACGAACGCGCCGAATGCCGCGACGTTGGTCACAGTACCCTCCAAAATCATGCCCTCAACCAAGTCTTTGATGTCATTCACGCCGTCGTTGAACTTGGCGACCTTAAATTCAGGGCGCGGATCGCGGCCTGGTTTTTCCAGCTCCGCGAGCACATCGCGCACCGTGATTTCGCCGATGCCTTCGTCGGCGAATGCGTTTGCCGAAACTAATTTCAACGCGGTGGCGTTGCCCAGCAATTCCGACAACGGCTTTTTCGCCCGCTCGATAATTTTCTGTACCAGCGCATAACTTTCAGGATGAACCGCGCTCGCGTCAAGTGGGTTTGAACCGTCACGAATGCGCAAAAAACCGGCGCATTGCTCAAACGTTTTCGGCCCGATGCCGGACACTTTGCGAATCGAATCGCGATCTGCAAAAGCGCCGTGTTCTTCACGGTGCGACACGATACTGCGCGCGTTGCTTGCTGACAATCCGGCGACGCGCGACAACAACGGAGCTGAGGCAAGATTCACATCCACGCCCACCGAATTCACGCAGTCCTCAACCACCGCATCGAGTTTTTTCGCAAGCAATGATTGATTCACGTCATGCTGATACTGACCGACGCCGATGGACTTGGGATCAATCTTCACCAGCTCTGCGAGCGGATCCTGCAAGCGCCGCGCAATGCTCACCGCGCCACGAATGCTCACATCGAGATCGGGCAATTCAAGTGAGGCATATTCGCTCGCCGAGTACACCGATGCGCCCGCCTCTGACACGATGACTTTGGTGATTTCCGTTCGCGTTGAGCCGGTCGAAGCGCCCAGCTGCTTAATCAAATCGGCCGCTAGCGCGTCCGTCTCGCGACTGGCAGTGCCGTTACCAATCGCGATCAATTGCACGCCATGCGTCTCGCACAATTTGCGCAAGGTGTGCAGCGAACCATCCCAATCTTTGCGTGGCTCATGCGGATAGACAGTGCTGATCGCCACCACTTTGCCGGTTGAATCCACGACGGCCACTTTCACGCCGGTGCGAATGCCGGGGTCGAGTCCCATCACCACCTTGTTGCCTGCGGGCGCAGCCAACATCAGGTCGCGCACGTTGTCGCCGAACACCTTGATCGCAACGTCCTCCGCGCTCTCACGAAGCTTGGCGAACAGGTCGCGCTCTAGCGTCGGCGCGAGCTTCACCTTCCATGTCCAGCTCACCACACGTTTCAACCAGTCGTCGGCCGCGCGGCCTTGGTGCGCCCACTGAATTTGTGACGCGACCATGCCTTCGCACGGCGTGAATGGAGCGACGGCGCGCGCGCCGGCAACGGGCGCGACAACCGCAGGCGCAACAGGCTCTGGCTGCGCCAATTTCACCGTCAATACCTCCGTCAACCAGCCACGAAATACCGCCAGCGCACGATGTGAAGGCACCTTGACAATCGGCTCGTCGTACTCAAAATAATCGCGAAATTTGTCGCCGTCTTTTTCTTTGCCCTCGGCGACTTTGCTCTCGAACAAACCGTTCTGCCACAACCATTCGCGCATCTTGCCAACCAGACTCGCGTCCTCCGCCCAAAGCTCCGCAAGTATGTCGCGTGCGCCGTCCAAGCAGGCCTGCGCTTCGGTGAATCCAGCATCGATGTTTAAGAACTTTGCAGCCTCAACCAAGGGCGTAAGCGACGGATCAGCAAACAGCGTATCTGCTAGCGGCTGCAACCCCGCCTCTCGCGCAATCTGCGCCTTGGTGCGACGCTTCAGCTTGTACGGCGCATACAAATCTTCAAGCTCTTGCTTGGTCGTCGCGCGATGTAGCGCCAGCGCCAGCGCGTCATTTAACTTGCCTTGCTCGGTGATCGCGGAGAGCACCGTGTTGCGCCGATCATCTAACTCGCGCAAATAGCCCAAGCGCTCTTCCAGAAAGCGTAGTTGAATGTCGTCGAGGCCAAACGTGGCCTCTTTGCGATAACGCGCGATGAACGGCACCGTGGCCCCGCCATCAAGCAATCCAACGGCAGCTTCGGCCTGTTGTGCGGTGATAACAACGTCTCGCGCCAATCGCGCAATGAGTGATTCAGGCATCGTGTCTTTTAGCTAAATTTTTTCGGAAGGCGCGGAGTTTACCGGCACCAGAGTGTCGTTGACTACATGCACCACGCGCTGCGGGAACGGCACGTTGATGCCATTGGCCTGAAACGCCCGCCAGATGGCGAGGTTGATGTCGGAGCGCACATTGCTGATGCCGTTTTCCGGGTCGGCGATCCAATAGCCCAACGTCAATTCCAGTCCATCAGGCGCAAAATCAGTCAACATCGCGCCCGGTTCCGGATCGCTCAATACGCGCGCTTGCGCCACAGCCGCCGCAACCATTAACGTGCGTGCGTGTTCAACATCGCTGCCGTAATCAATCTGCAATTTCGTGGTGAACGCAACGCGCTTATTCTCAAGCGACAGGTTCTCCACGCGGTTGACGATGAACATCTCATTCGGCACCACCGACTCGCGTCCGTTGGCTGCGCGCACCACGGTGTAGCGCGTGTAAATATTGGTGATCTGACCTTCGAAGTTGTCGATCTTCACGCTGTCACCCACGCGAAAACTGCCTTCAAGCAAGATCGCAAAACCGCTCACATAATTCGCCGCAATCTTTTGCAAACCAAGCCCCAAGCCCACGCCCAACGCGCCACCAAATACGGACAGCACGGTGAGATCAATGCCCACCGCCGCCAAGGCAATCAGCAGTGCCAGCACGAACAACATCGCGCGCAAAAAACGCGACAGCACCAAGCGCAAACTCATCGTGATCGAGGTTGCCATCAAGCGCGATTCGAGCGCGGACGACAGCCACAGCGCGCCGAGCAACGTGCAAGCTACCAGCGCCAATCCTTGCAGCAGCGTGAGTGCGGTCGCCTGCGTTTTGCCCAGCGGAATCACGATGGATTCCAGCTCTTGCTCCACCACTGGCAACAGCCCGCCGACATAGAGCACCACGCCGAGCCAGACCACCAAGCTCACGGTGTTAATCAACGTGCGCACCGACGGCGATTTTGGAAACAACCCGCGCAGCACCCGGGCCACTGCACGAATCACCGTGAGCGACGCCAAGATCGGCACCGCAAGCTTCGGCATCATCCCGGCGTTTGCCCCATAGGTCGTGAAGCGGAACAGCCACAGCAGCACACAGGCCACCAGCGGAAAAGTGATGCCCACCAGCAGTGCTCGCAGCAGCGCTTCACGCCCGGTGAGCGCGGGCGCATTGCGTTTCGACATCCACATGCCGATCACCGCGCCCACCGACATCGCAATCAGCACCACGCCGACGTGCTCGACGTCCACGTGGTCGATCACATCAAATTCGTCGAGCAATCGTTGGAAGGGAGAGGCCATGCGTGAATTATGTCGGCAAGCGGTTCATGTAGGAGCGGCTCTGCCGCGACCCTTGCTATCGACGTCTGGGTCGCGGCAGAGCTGCGCCTACAGCTGCGCCACCGCACTCAATAGAATGAAGCCACTCATAACCACCCGAGCGCCGCCCCATGTCCCGCCAAGCGATCCAACGCATCCAGCCGTTCCACCTCGCCTTCCCCACCCACGACCTCACCGCCGCACGTGGCTTCTACCTCGACCTGCTCGGCTGCAAAGAAGGCCGCTCCAGCCCGCATTGGGTGGACTTTGATTTTTACGGTCACCAGATCGTCGCGCATCTAGCGCCCGACGAATGCTCAATGGCCAAGACCAGTGAAGTCGACGGCGACAACGTGCCGTGCCGTCATTTTGGTGTGGTGCTCACCATGAAGCAGTGGCACGAATTGGCTGATCGTCTGCAAGCCGCTCGCACCGACTTCATCATCGAACCACACATCCGGTTCAAAGGCGAACCGGGTGAGCAAGCCACCATGTTTTTCCTCGACCCGTCCGGCAACGCCATCGAGTTCAAGGCGTTTGAGCATGTTGAGAATTTGTTTGCGAAGTAGTCAGGCAACGCGCAGATGATCATCGCCTTGAGGCCAGCGCAGCGATGCTATCGCGCGGGCGTGAGCGTGGGCGACATCCGTCCAGGCATACCTCGTTTGAGCCACACTTCATACGGCACCAAAATGTTGTGGCGATCTAAGGCGTAGCTTCCTGCCAACGAAAGCCCACACAACGCGCCAGCGATCAACGCCCAATATCGTCGCGTCAGCACCCATAGCACTCCGAAAAGCACCATTCCGGTCACCGCAACGGCGCGCATCCACCAGAGATCGAACCCAATGTGGTTGCTTGCACCCGACAACAGTCGATAGCCCACGAGTAGCCAAAATAGACTGACGATGATTAAGACGGCCGCCGCCGCAAACCACAGCCAACGCGTCACTCTGACCCTATTCATGGTTTGTAGACGATGCCTGAAACTCGCCCTCCGTTGCCAAGGAGACCATTCTTGCCTCGCGCGTAAGACCATAAACAGATTTGACTGTCAGACGTAGATTTTTCTCTGTAGCTGCTCCACTGCTTCGAGAAGTACGCATATCCATCCTGACCGACTGTCGGCACTCCCTGCGCAATAGCGAACGAATGCGCCGGCGCCCAGCGCCTCTCTTTCATCAGTCCCGTGTTGCGGCCAGAAAGAACCAAGAACCCGTTGCTCGACCACGGCAACTTAGTCATCGCCACTATTTCCATATGCTCGAGGGTGCCACCAGCGAACTCAAGCCCATCGCCACGCTCTGTCTGCTTCGATGCATGCGTAAGCAAATTGCCAGCATAGACTGACGCTGATCTTGCTTTAGCGGTTGTGTGCACGTATTCCCACGCCGACGTAAACTCAGTTTCAGAACTAATCTCCCGCTCGATTGTGATGTCATCGCCTGTCGCGCTGTGCCGCGACTTGGTCTGCGCTAACCAGCAAAGCGCGGCGTACCTGAATGCATGGTCTTTGGATTTGTAATAAATCGCGAAAAAAACTCGCGTCGGAGTTACACCCGTCGGTTTTCCGAGATGCGGCATAAGTTCGGAGATGTGCCACACTTTTGACTCGCCTCGATAATAAAATTAAAGTTTATTTTATGTCGTTGACATATTCATGTTCTTCGGTCGACTTCATCATCGAGCCGCACATCCGCTTCAAAAGGCGAGCCCGGCGAACAAGCCACCATGTTCTTTCTCGACCCGTCAGGCAACGCGATCGAATTCAAGGCGTTTGAGCATGTTGAGAATTTGTTTGCGAAGTTGGGCGGCACGATGGCGTTGTACCAGCTTGATGCTAGTCGCAATGATGATGGCGGCAAGCTGCTCAACGAACGCGCCCACCGCGTCCGCTGTCGCAGCAGAAGCCAAGCCACTGCATGTTCAGCGCACGCAGGACGCGGATGAATTCTGCCGATTCGTTGCCGAAAACTACGCGTACTTCGATGTTAAAAAAACCGATTGGCCGCGCGTCTGTTTGAGCCTTCGAGCGCAGGCCGCGCTCGCTGCTGACCGCAGTGCTTGGGTGTCGCTGCTTGAGCGCGCGCTCAGCGAGCTCTACGACGCGCATGCGCACTTAAACACCAGCACTAGCGCGTCGCCGCGGCTCATTCCGACGCACACCGATTTGTGGGCCGTTTGGCGTGGCGACAACGCGGTGATTAAGGCGGTGCGCGTGGATTCTGCGGCATTCAAGGCAGGCGCGCGAGCCGGCATGACGGTGCTTGAAGTCAACGATGAGCCAATCAGCGCCGCGGTGCGCGCTCGCGAGCCACGCTTTTTGGTTGAAGCCGATCCGGCGGCTCGCGAGTGGGCGTTGCAATCGGTGTTGGCGGGGCTTCAGAACCAACAGCCGGTGCGCTTGAAGGTCGCGCGTGAGGGCCAAACCAGCACGCTCAGTTTCAATCCCGACCGACCGCAGAGCGCTGCGTTGCTCACGCACCGACGCGTGGGCCCGCGCGGCGATGTGGGCGTGATTCGATTCAACAACGCGCTCGGTGAGGCCGCTTTGATCGCTCAGTTTGACGCCGCGTTAACCGCGCTCAACAACGCACAAACGCAAGCGTTGGTGCTCGATCTTCGCGACACACCGAGCGGTGGCAACTCGACGGTTGCGCGCGGCATCATGGGGCGTTTGGTGCTCAGCGAGGCGGCGTATCAGCGCCATGAATCCATCAGCGAATTTCGCGCGACCGGAGTGCGTCGGGTGTGGACGGAATCGGTGCTGCCGCGCGGGGACGTTTGGCGGAAACCCGTTGTGGTTCTGGTCGGTCGATGGACCGGCAGCATGGGCGAAGGCATTGCCATCGGTTTGCATGCCGCGCGCGCGGCACCGATTTTGGGGCCGCCCATGGCGCGGCTGCTAGGCGCGGTAGAGGAATTTCGGCTACCGAACTCAGGCATAGGCGTGCGTGTTCCCACCGAAAAATTGTTCAGCCCCGAAGGCGCACCACGCGAATCGTTTGTGCCTTGCGCACCGTTGCAACCTCCTTCGTCCGAAGGAGATTGGGCAACCGACGAATTGATGGACGCCGCTGTGAACACGATCCAAAACGGGTTCCTCTTTTGCGGCCCCAGCGAACGAAAATCACGCAGCAACTTATAGCCGCAGCCCCCGATACACTTGGGCTAGCAAGCAATTAGTGGCAATGTCGACTTTAACGTAAAAGCACGTTTAGCCCACGTAAAGTATGGATTACACCCAAAAGCCACTGGCGTTTTCGACCATTTTTTTCAAGCTAGAAATAAACGAAAAAGTGCGGCCTCCGATCCATCACTTCTTCGTTAAGCTTGTCGCGATGATTGCTACGTTTTCACCGCGCGATTGCCCTGCTCCATCAATTCGGCACACACATCTTCACGCCCTCGCCGTCCCAGCCGAGCCCGACGTATTGGTTGTACAGCGCGCTGCTGGTGGTTAGGCGATGGTTCGGGTCGTCCGGGAAGCGGGCTTGGCCGCGAAACACGCGATACACCGGCTTTTGGCCCGCAGCACACGTGCCGCCCACGCCTTCGACCAACGGCGGGTAAGCGTACGAATCAACGCCCTCGTCGTAGGGCAGTCGGGGCAGCGCTTGATTGGTTGGATTGAGCCCGCTTAGCGCGTTTTTTTCGCTGGCGACTAGGGTGTAGAAATGGCTGCCGCGTGACTGGCCTTTCGCTACTTTGTCGAAGTAGAAACGGGTGATGCCACGGGTGCCCGGGTCAGCGTCGGTCAAGGCGACGAACGATTGCCCGGTGCGCGCCCAACCGGGGGCCACATCCAGCGCGGCTTTGTCGGCGTCGCGCGAGGTCAGAAAGTAATAGCCGAGCGGGTTGTAGATGTACTCGGTCAGCGTTTTGGTGGTGCTGACGTTCACGCCGATGGCGCTCGCCACGGTCGACACATATTGGCGAACGTTAGCGCTTGCGCCGGGGGCCAAGCTGAGCGGCGCGGCATAGCCCCAGTAATAAACGATCGCGCTGTCGGAGTCTTGGCCAGTGATGGCGGCGTCCCATACGTTGTCAAAGAAGGCAAACCAGGACACGTAGGCCACTCGATCCGGCGTGGTCGGCGGGCGCGCGGTGCTGCCGCCGCTCACCGTGCCGTAGATGGAAAACTTCGGGTTCAGCAGGCTGTCGGTTTGCTCATACGCGCGAAAGGTGGGCGATGCATAGGCCGAAAACACGTTGGTGTACGGGCCGTCCGGATTGCGTGGTCGGGCGATGGCCGCGTCGTTGCCCGCAATTTGCCAATCCCACAAATAACGCACGCCGTATTTAAGCGCCGTGCCGCCGGTATTGATCACGCTCACCTCGTGGCGCACGTTGGTGTCGGCCAGAACGGTGCCGGTGATTTCAACGTCTTGCACCACATTGAAGTGCGGCAGCGTCCATGTGGTGCGAAAGCCGAGCGTGCCCAGCGTTTGCGTGACGCCCGCGCCCATCGGCACCACCGCGTCACTGCCCGACGTCGTCCCGCTGGCCACGCTGCCGTTGACGTACACCAGCTTTCGGGCGTCATCACGCACCGAAATGTAGGACGTGCCCACCGGAAAAAAAACGGTCTCGTTCGGCACCGGATGTGAAGCCCCGGTGTCCAGACTAAAGCGCCCGATGTCGTCGTAATCGATGGTCAAAATGCCGTTAGTGGCCGTGGCTGCCAGCGCGTTGCCGACGCTGAGCGCCGCAAGCAATGCTGCGGCGAATGTGGCGATGCGCGTGCGCAGCCTCGTGGATGATGTGTGCATGAAGAACAACCTTTGTTTAAGAACGCAATCACTTTTGAATAGACGTAATCGCGGCGAGATACAGGACATGCGCGGTAGCGAGACGGGTTTTGCAGGCGCAAGCTAAGCCGATCCTACAATCAAGCATGCTGAACTTCTCCGACATTCAGGCCGCTGCCGCCCGCATCAAAGGTGTGGCACATCGCACGCCTATCCTCACCAGCACCACGCTCAACCGCATGCTCGGTTGCCAGGTGTTCATGAAGGCTGAAAATTTTCAGCGCATGGGCGCATTCAAATTTCGCGGTGGCTACAACGCGATCAATGCGTTGACTGATGCCGAGCGCGCGCGCGGCGTGCTCGCGTTTTCGTCCGGCAATCATGCCCAAGCGGTAGCGCTCGCCGCACGCATTCACGGCTGTAAGGCCGCGATTTTGATGCCCGCCGACGCGCCGCAAATGAAGCTCGACGCCACGCGCGGTTACGGCGCGGAGGTCATCACGTATGACCGCTACAGCGAAGATCGCGGCGCCTTGGCCAAGCTTTTGAGCGACGAGAGGAACGCCGTGTTGATTCCACCGTATGACTACCTGCCGGTGATGGCGGGGCAAGGCACGTGCGGGCTAGAGCTTGCCCAAGAAATCACGGATTTAGACGCGATGATTGTGTGTACCGGCGGCGGTGGATTTTTGTCCGGCTGCACGATTGCGGCAAAAGCAGTGCAGCCCAACATTCAAATGTTCGGCGCAGAGCCCGAGGCGGGCAACGACGTGCAGCAATCGTTGCGCGCGCAAAAAATCGTCAGTATTGACGTGCCAAAAACGATTTGCGACGGGCAGCAAACGCAGGCCGTCGGCGTGCATCCGTGGCAGGTGATCCGCACCCAAGTCACCGACATTTTGACCACGCCGGACGCGACCGTGATTGCCGCGATGCGCTTCGCGTTCGAGCGCATGAAGATCGTGCTGGAGCCGTCCGGCGCGTGCGCGTTGGCCGCGCTGATGACGAACGTTGAGCGCTTCAAAGGCCAGCGCGTGGCCGTTACGTTGTCGGGTGGCAATATTGATTTCGGTCGATTCGCGAAACTGCTGGCGACGCATTGATTACCCATTTATTTTTTAAGAGAAGCACCCTATGAAATATCTGCACACCATGGTTCGCGTCACCGATCTGGACGCCTCGATTGCCTTCTATCGCGACGCGCTGGGCCTTGAACTGATGACCAAACGCGAGGTGCCTGCGGGGCGCTTTACCCTCGCGTTTTTGGCGGCCCCGAGCGATCCCAATGCGCAAGTCGAGCTGACCTACAACTGGGATCCAGAGGCGTACACCGGCGGTCGCAATTTTGGTCATTTGGCGTATGCCGTAGACGACATTTACGCCGCCTGCCAACGCCTGCAAGACCACGGCGTCACCGTGCTGCGACCGCCACGCGACGGGCGCATGGCGTTCGTGCGCTCACCGGACAATATCTCGATTGAACTGCTGCAAGCGGGCACCGCCTTGCCGCCAATGGAGCCGTGGGCGTCGATGGCGAATACAGGCAGTTGGTAGTCAACACGTTGCGCATGGAACAACTGCGGCTCTTGACATCGTTATGCCGACAGCATGTAAGATGATGATTCTGAGATTTGCAGGAGACATTTTGTGGCCGATGAAGGACTGACCGTTATTTTGTCACCCGTTCAGCTTGCCGCCGTTATCAGCGGCCAGAACATCAGTGAACCCGAGACCACCAGCAATCGATTGTGGGGCGGCCTCAAGCTCATTGGCGGCGCGTTAGAAATGGTGGGTGCTGGCCTGCTTTGGCTTGCGCCTGAACCCACACTTTTGACAAAAGCGGGCGGCACTGTTTTGGGAGCGCATGGCACGGACACCGTATCAACCGGGTTTTGGCAACTGTGGATCGGACAGCCGCAACGCACACTCACTGACAAGGCGGCGGAAGCGCTGGCGCTTCGACTGGGCGCGAGTCCTGAGACGGCGGGACAAATTGGCACCGGCGTCGATATCGCTGTGCCGCTTGTGGTCTCGCTCGGCATCGGCGCTGCCCGCATCGCAGCCATACGCGGCGGTCGGATCAGCTTGATTGAGCATGAGGCTGTGGCGGGTTCTCGATTGGGAGGACACACGCTGCTCAAGCACGTCGGGCAATCGGAGGCCGCGCTTCGTGCTCGGCTCGTGTCTCAGCGGTTCATACCCGCAGCGTCCACGTTTAAGAGTCTCGACGTCGCGGAGCGTACGATGTACGCGGCGCTTAAAGCAAATCGATCCGCGATTGAAGTCTGGGCTAGAACCGCGAGAGCTGGCATAACGCAACCCTTTGAGTATGTTTCAAAGGAGGTAGTGGGGAATGGTGTCGTTCGCGCTACCAACCTCCTTACCCAAACAAAGAAAGTTACGTTTGTCTTAAAAATGGAAGCTTACAACGGCAAGCTCTACTACATCCTCACCTCATTTCCCAGCTTTTGAATATGTCGAGAAATCACGATGCTTACTATTATTTAGATGCCATGTTGGGTGGCTATTTTCATCAAGATTGCTACGATGATGGTCAGACCATTGAAGAAATCATCGCTGAGTACATCAAAACAAATTGGCCGTATACCCGCCTGGGGCTTCGCGCTGACATAGAGCGACTTCTGCACTCACATCCGAACGACGCGTTCGACACGATGAATCGGCTGTTTTCCATGAATGCATATCCCCAACTCGATAACGAAAGCATGGCGCGGTGGCTGCGTGACGTTGTGTTGAAACTGAAGGCGACGGACGATCAATAGCTTTTGGCTGCAACCGCTATTTTACTTGGCTTAAACGTCTATTTGCGTCGAAATCGACTTAAGCTGTAAATGGCGTTTAGCCCCAATAAAATAAGGATTTCGACCAAAAGCCAATACGCCAACGCCCGCTGGCTACCAGCCCAATCCCGACTCGCTTAGCCGCCGTAAATGATCCTCAATGGCCGTGACGGTGATGCGCGTTGCGCTCGCGGAAAACGTGATGCCGCCGAACAGCGCTGCGCCGCGAACGCCCAATTGCCAGCGCGTCAACATCAAGCCATCGGTGGTCGGCAGCACCACACCGTCGCCGTCAATGTCCAAGATTGCGCCGCCACCGTCCGGGGCCACCGCGTAGAGCTCAGTTACGCCGTCAGTGTCTTTGTCGGCGGCGAACACGACAGTGGTCGAATCGGCACTCACGGTAATAGTGCCCGACACGTTCCCACCCGCCACCAACGAACCGGAGATCGCGACGGGTGCGCTCGACGCTGCACCACCGATGGCGGCGCTGAACCATTCGAATCGGGTCGGGTCATTGCGGCTATCCGCCCACAGCAAGCGGCGCGAATCGGGCGTGATGTTGATGCCGGATGCGCGGAAACTCGCGGCACTGGTCACCGTGCCGAATCCGCCCCCCGTGCTGACCAGGCCCACCGGTGCGCTGAGGTGCGCGATTACGGGGGCGGTCGTCGTGGTCGAAACGAGCTTGAAAGTACCGAGCGTCGGCACGGCCAAGTACACAACGCACGCTGAATTGGGGCAAATGGCGAATGAAAACGCACTAGAGCCCGCCGCTGCGGGATCAGAAATTTTCACCGCCGCATTTGCCGCATTGATCGGCGCACTGTAGAGCTCCTGCAGCGTTGCGCTGTCCTTATTCGCAACAAACACCACGCGCTGCCCGTCTGGCGTGAGATCCAGGCGTGACGAAGTGAAGCCGCCCGCGACCAGCGCGCCCGACAATTTGATTGACGGGCCGACCGCTGTTGCTGCCGCACTGTAGATTTCTGATAATCCCGACGTGTCCACCGACGCGCGGTACACCACGCGCGAGCCGTCCGGCGTCACGCGAAAGGCTGACACTCCGACGAAGTCGACCTGCGTGGCTGAGAGTTTGATCAAGCCGGCGGCGCCATCGAGCGAGTTGCCGTAAAGCTCAACTACGTTGTTGATGTCACGATCCGCCAAGAACACAACGCGTGAGGAATTAGCAGAAATCAGGAAACTGAAATCCACGTTGGCCGTGGCGATGGTTGCGCCGGAAAGTTTGATGACGCTGCCGCCGGTGATCGGCACGCTGTACAGCTCGTTGACGTTGTCCACGTCGCGATCAGCCACAAACAGCACCCGACTACTGTCGCCAGAAATCTGCATTGAGACAACCAAGCGGTTGGCGGCGGGCAGCGCAGAAAGATTGATCGTGGCACCGCTCAAGGGTTTGCTATACACCTCGACTTGACCCGCTACGTCGCGGGCCGCGCGGAACACGATGCGCAGCGAGTTCGGGCTCCACTGGAAATCATTGATGACGCTGGTTGCGGAAAGCGGGCCGGATACGGCGGCGGGCACGGCCGCTGTGCCGTCGTTGGCCACAAGCCACAGTTGCTGCGGCCCACCAACGGGCGCGGCGGTCACGAACGCCACCCAATTGCCGTCCGGGCTCACCTTGAGCGAGGTCACGGCGCTGCTGCCCGCCGGGAGGGTTCCCGACAACTTCACCGGCGTCCCACCGGTAACCGGTGTGCTCCACAACTCGAACAGACCGTCGGTCGCGCGATCCGCAATGAAAATCGCGCGTTTCGTGGTGCCTGGCGCGATCGCAGACCGATCGGAGACAACGTCCCCGCCCGCCGCCATCACGCCAGAGAGTTTGACGGGGGTGGCAGCCTGCGCCGTACCCATCGCTGAGGTGAGCAGCGCTAACGTGAGCGTCGCAAAAAAGTTTTGAATCACTGCGTTGTCCCCTATGGAGGTGTCGTGAAATGGCGATCTGCTGCGCCTGTGAGCGCGCGCCGTGATCATGGCCGTTGTTATCAAAGACGAATTTCGGCACGATGTTGCGCCTCCGCGCCGCACCCAATCGCGCAAGCCACAAGAATACGCCCGACAGCGCCGTCCTACAATCTCCTGCATGAAATCTCACCCGCCCCTGCGCCTGATTGGCGCGCCTACCGACATTGGCGCCGGTTCTCGTGGTGCGTCTATGGGGCCGGAGGCGTTGCGGGTGGCCGGTCTTGCTGAGACGCTCACGGCGCGTGGGCTGCATGTAATGGATGACGGCAACTTAAGCGGGCCGCCCAATCCGTGGCAACCCCCGAGCGCGGGTTATCGGCATTTGCCGGAGGTGTTGGCGTGGAATGTGGCGGTGCGCGACGCGGTGACGCATGCGTTGAACGCGGGCGAATTTCCGGTGCTGCTCGGCGGCGATCATTGCTTGGCGATTGGTTCGATCACAGCGATTGCCGAGCATTGTCGTCGGCAAAAAAAGCGCCTGAAAGTGCTGTGGCTCGACGCGCATACCGACTTCAACACCAGCGCAATAACGCCTTCCGGCAACACCCACGGCATGCCGGTGGCCACCCTATTTGGCTTCGGCGCGGGTGCGTTGGTGAACCTCGCCGATCCGCCGCCTGCGTTGCATAAAAACGAGATTGTGCAGATCGGTATTCGCAGTGTTGACGAGGCCGAAAAACGCTTTGTGCATGAGCACGGGCTTGAGGTGTTTGACATGCGCTCAATCGATGAGCTGGGCATGCGCACGGTGATGCAGCAGGCGCTCGCTGATGTCGACGAGAACACGCATTTGCATGTGAGCTTTGATGTGGACTTTCTTGATCCCGCGATTGCGCCCGGTGTCGGCACCACGGTTGGTGGCGGGCCGACTTATCGAGAGGCGCAGCTGTGCATGGAGATGATCGCCGACACCGGACGCTTGAGTTCGCTCGACGTGATGGAGTTAAACCCGGCGCTTGATGTGAAAAACGCAACAGCGGTGCTGGCGGTCGATTTGATTGAAAGTTTGTTTGGCAAATCGACGCTGATGCGGCACACTTAATGACGGTGTGTTTTTGTACGACTCGCAAATACTCAAGACAACAAAGCGTTAAAAAAGCGCAGGTCTGGTATTGCTTATCGCGCGATGCAAGCCGCGTCGCCGTCGCCACTCAAACCGGTTAGCGGTCCGCCACTGAACGTTCGCACAAGATTCACGTGTATCAAACCCGCTACGACATCGAAGGCTACTCCGCGCTCGACATCCCCACCAGCGCCGCGCTGGCCTATGTGCGAGATCATGCCGCAGCCACCAAGCGGGCAGCGAACGCCACACGCGCCGCAAAACACGCAACCGAAGCGGCGCGCCTACTGATCGTGGTGGACGCCGGTTGCGACATGCCCACCGCGTGGTTGCACAACAACAGCATCGCCATTATTCCGGTGGATATTCGCGTTGGCGCGCAGGGCATCCGGGACGTCCGCGACGACACGTTTTGCGGCGAATTCGCACACAATTTACGCGCAGCCGCCATGCCGGTATTGCGCTCCGAGCCGCTCAAGCCGGTTGAAATCCGCGATCATTTGCAATCGTGGATGGCACCTGCTGTTGACTACGTCTTGCAACTCACGTTTGCCGCATCGCGCAACAAAGTTCACGTCAACTCGCTCACCGCGATGCAGTCGCTGGTGTTGATTCACAACAAAGTGCGCCGATCAATGCCGGGGCGCGGCTCACTCAACGCATGGGTGATCGATTCGCAAAGTGGGCTCACCGGCCTGGCCGTGTTGCTTGCCTACGCCGTGCAACTGCGCGATCGTGGCGTAGCCGCCGCTCAAATTTCACCCGCGCTCAAAATGCTGCGCGACAAGCTACATACGTTGCTGGTGCCGGGAGATTTGCGCTACCTCGCGCAGGCCGCGCAGCTGCGCGAAGAAGGCGGGCTGTCCACATGGCGCGCGCAGCTCGGCCACGCGCTCAACATCATTCCTGTGCTGTACGCCGGGGCCGGCGACATCTACCCAATGATTCGCGTTCGCGGTCAGCAACGTGCGTGTGAGCTTGCGCTCGCGAGTGCCACTCGCCACGTTGAGCTGGGCTTGGCCACGCCCACGGTATGCGTGAGCTATTCGGGCGACGTTGAGGCGCTGGTGGCAACGCCCGGGTTTGTGCTGCTCAATGCTGAGTGCAGGCGACGCAGCGTTGAGCTGATCACCTCCACCATGAGCATGATTGGGACCATGAGCCTTGGGCCGGGCGCGCTGTCTATATCGTTCGCCAGCGAACGTTTTTTGGCGTCCTGAACGGTTAGTTGCCCTTGCCGCTGGGCGGCGAAGCGCCTATTTTTTCTAGCGCTGAGGGCGGCAGCACCGTCACGTCCCCGCGACACTCGCGCTTGGGCAGGTTGCTGCCCGTCACGCGGCAGCTTTCATCCTTCGCGGCCTCCGATCGCGGCGCATCGGTGCTCGCGCACCCGGTCGACAACAACACACCGGTAACCACTGCTGCAATAACGCTAAATTTCATGGGTAAAGCTCCAAACCAAAACACAAGTTTACGCGCTCAGCCGGTTTTGCCAAGCACTTAAACACGCAATTGTCGGGTATACAGCTTTTGCTTGAAACGTCTATTTAACTTGGGTTAGGACGTGATTTGATTATATATCGACTATTGACCATTTACCCGCTTAGCCCTAGTTAAACAAGCGTTTAACAGAAAAGCTATACCGTTTTTTCTGCTTGTAAATTAAATCATAGCTGTGCATAATCACAGTATGAAAAACGACCATTTCGCTGCGCCAAAAACCGTTGCCAAAGGCCGCGGTGCGACGCTTAACGTGGTCGGTCGATTTGAGTCGAAAGCGGGCGCATGGTTTGACGACGGGTGGGGTGACGATGAAGCCGTTGAGCGCGCGGCCAAGCGGCCCAAAACCGTGATCCACATCGAAACCGCGCGCTCGATTATGTCGCACAACGAGTCACCCGACATTCGTTTCGACCAATCGATCAACCCATATCGCGGCTGCGAACACGGCTGCATTTATTGCTACGCGCGGCCCTCGCACTCGTACCTGAATTTGTCACCGGGGATGGATTTTGAAACGCAGATTTTTGCCAAGCGTAACGCGGCAGAACTGCTGCGCAAAGAGCTCGCAAAGCTAGCAAGGCGCGGCTACAAACCGTCCGCCATCAACTTGGGCGCGAACACCGATCCATATCAGCCGATAGAAAAAACTGAGCGCATCACGCGCGGCCTGATCGAGGTTTTGAGTGAATGCAATCACCCGCTCACCATCGTCACCAAAAATGCGCTGGTGTGTCGCGACATCGATCTGCTCGCACCGATGGCCGCGCGAAAATTGGCCAACGTTTTCATCTCGATCTCGCAGCTCGATAACGATCTTACGCGCATTTTGGAGCCGCGCGCATCCACGCCTGCCAACCGCCTGCGCGCGGTGCGCGAGCTCACTGACGCGGGTATCGCAACCACCGTTTTGGTCGCGCCGATCATTCCGTTCATCAACGATGAATTTATTGAGCGCGTGCTCGAAGGCGCGCGCGACGCGGGCGCGGTGTGCGCCAGCTACACCGTGGTGCGGCTGCCGTATGAGGTGAAAGATTTGTTCAAGGACTGGCTCGCCACGCACTTTCCCGACCGCGCCGAACACGTGATGAACCGCATTCGCGACATGAAAGGCGGCCGCGAAAACGTCAGCGATTTCGGCGAACGCATGCGCGGCACCGGCATCTTCGCTGACCTGATCCGGCAACGCTTTCGCAAAGCGTGCGCACGGCTCGATTTAAGCGCGGCTCACCTGCCGGAGCTCGATCTCACGCAGTTTGCGCCACCGCAAGAAGCCTCGCCGCAGCAATCGCTATTTTGAAGCGCTGCATGAATCAAACAGCGGCGTCAACAACAAGTGGCTGAGCAAAATTTAACCGCGCAAACGACTTGCTACCCGCTTGAAAAGCGCTGAATCGTCGCGCGTTAACTCATCAATGATTGTGAAGTGATTGAGCCCCGGTATCTCCCACTCGATCACGTTTTTCCAGTGCGCGCCGAGCAACTGGTTTTGCCGTGGAAATTCTTCCAACTCTGCGCCACCGACCGCTGCGGTGAACTCGCAATCGACGCGTCGTTGGCGATACGCCGGGCTCATCGCGAGTGCTTCATCGGTGGTCAATTGCAACGCATCGTTCAGGTAAATCGGCACCAGCGGTTCGAGGTCAAACAAGCCGCTGATGGCTGTGGCTGAGACGAACGGTGTGGCGGGCAACCCGTGCGCCGTCCAGTCAATCGTCATGCACCACGCGGTGAGATGTCCGCCCGCTGAGTGGCCCGCTAGCGCCAGTTTTTCACGGTTCAAATTCAGCGCGGTCGCCTGCTTCCACACATGGCTAATCGCCGCTTCAATTTCACGCGCGATGCCGCGAATGGTGGTCTGCGGGCACAACGTGTACCCAACGATCACCGCCGCCATGCCGTTTGCTATAAACGGTGCCGCGACCACGCTCCAGTCGTCCTTCGACAGCCGCTGCCAGTAGCCGCCATGAATAAAAATTAGCGCCGGCCAATCGCTCGCGGGCGGCGCGCCTTGCGGCGTGAACACGTCGAGCGTGTTGCGCGCGAGCGGGCCGTACGCCGCGTCGCGCACGCCAGCGGAAACATCCCTAACGCGCGCACTTTCATGCTGCCATCGCGGCAGCAAGGTGTCGGCCCAGTCCGGCACCGCAGCACTGTTGTTGTAGCGACGCGCGAGCTCGTCAAGCGGCACATCAGGAATCATGGTGGACTGCATCTTTAGAAAAAATCGCCAGCAAACTCGCGCTCACAATAAACGCGCCGCCAATCAACGTGCTTTGCGTAATCGTCGCTGCGCCGCCAAGCCATGAACTTAATGTGGCCACCAAAATCTCGGCCAACATCAAGGTTGACAACACGTTGGCGGGCAAGCGCGACGCGCCGTATTGCAGCGCGAGGTTGCCCACCAACACAAACGCTGCGAACAGCGCAATGCCTAGCCACGCAACGGGCTCAGGTGCGAGCGTCAGCGGCTTACCGATGGTCGCGAGCGACGCGATCACCAGCGGTGCAATGATCACCGCGCCGATGAACATGCCGAGGACTCTGGCCTCCTGCGGCGTCGCTACATATTTGCGCAAGATCACGTTGTTCAAACCAAAGAAAAATCCGCCCGCGACCGCAAGCCAATCCGCCCATGAATTCGGGATCGGAAATCGCAATTCGCCATTGCCCAACACCAATGCTGCACCCACAAGCGCGATTGCTGTGCGCGCCAACGCGGCAGGCGTGATGCGCTCGGCAAGCAACCAGCGCGCGAGCAACACCACCCACATCGGCATCAAATAAAACAGCAGCACCGCGCGCACCACGTCGCCCGTTGCCAGCGCGGTGTTGAAGCAGGCATTGGTCATGCCCGAGGCGAGCACCAACCAGCCGAGCGTGGCGCGGTGTTGCCACAATAACTTTGCCGAGTTGGGACGCGCGATGAGGACGGCTAATGCGCACGCCGCAAACACAAACCACGTCGCCCACAGCGACGGTACGCCGCGCGCTTCAAGCCATCGAAGGGGATACCAAGACAGCCCCCAGATGGTGGCATTGATCAGCGCGCCAAGGGCGGCTGCGAACGAGAGATGCTGCATGCGGCGATTATGCCGGGGCGATCCAGTCGAGGGTGTGTAGGGTGCGCATCAGAATGCGCACCGCGTCGTAGTCACAGCGAGGCCGGATCGACACACCGATGGTGCGCACTGTGGTGCACACCCTACAGATTTATGGCGCGTTACGCCGTGCGCATCATCCGCTTATGCGTCTTCGCGAGCGCTTGCAGATATTCCATTTGGTCGGCGAGAATGTGCCGATTGGCGAGAATCATCTTTTCGCTTTTCACCGGGCGATACGGCACGTAGAGCAAACGAATGCCCGCTTGCTCTGGCGTGCGGCCCGCTTTGCTCAGGTTGCAATCGCGGCACGCGGTGACGCAGTTTTCCCACGTGTCTTTGCCGTTTTGTGAACGCGGAATGATGTGGTCGCGGGTTAATTCACTCTCGGCAAACTCGTCGCCGCAGTAGCCGCACAAATGGCGGTCGCGGGAAAAAAGCAGGCGATTGTCGCGACCGGGCAGTGCCGAGACGGGGCTCCAAGTGCTGTGTTTATGTTCGCCGTCGCAGGCGATGATGGAGGCCACTTCAATCACGCTGCGCTCACCGCTTTTGCGTTGAATGCCGCCACGAAACGTGAAAATAATTTGGCCCAACGACCACACCACGCCGCCGCGTGCGTACTGAGAAACTGCATTTTCAGGCGTCATCCAACCCTTGGGCTGACCGCCGGAATCAAGTGCCAAAATCGCTAACGACATCGGTTTCCTGCTCCCCTGGGCGACATATTCAGCATCGTGAATGACGACGTGACTGCGCTTCGAAGCCGTAACTTACCATGAATTGGCGACCAGCGTTTTACGGCGGGGCGTTGCGGGCAGGATGGCAACGGCATTACGCCTGCAGCTGCAGCGACGCCAGCCGGTTATACAGCGGTGAGCTCAACATCAATTGCGCGTGCGTGCCTTGCGCGATCACGCGGCCTTCGTCGATGACGACGATGCGGTCGGCGCTCTGCACGGTGGACAGGCGATGAGCGATGATGAGCGTGGTGTGTTTGCGCGCGAGCCGCTCAATGGCGTCGGTGACAAGCACTTCGCTTTCGGCATCCAAAGCGCTGGTCGCTTCATCAAGCAACAACACCGGACGATCCGCGAGGATGGCGCGGGCGATGGCTACGCGTTGGCGTTGGCCGCCCGATAGGCGCACGCCGCGTTCGCCTAATTCGGTTTGCAGGCCGCTAGGTAAGGCGTTGGCGAACTCGGTGACGTGGGCTGCGTCGCAGGCGGCGCGCACGTCGGCGTCGGTTGCGTTCAAGTCGCCGTAACGCACGTTCTCCATCACGCTGCCGGAAAAGATCACCGGGTCTTGCGAGACCAGTGCGAAGCGTTCGCGCAGCGCGGTGAGCTCAGCCGATTTCACGTTGATGCCGTCAATAGAAATCGCGCCCGCTTTAGGGTCGTAAAAGCGCAGCAACAGCTGAAACACGGTGCTCTTGCCTGCGCCGCTCGGGCCCACCAAGGCGACCACTTCGCCCGGTTTTACGGCGAGCGAAAAATCGGTGAGCGCTTCTGATTGCGGACGCGTTGGGTAGCTGAAGGTGACGTGATCGAACACGATTTCACCGCGCGCGTCCTTGCCCTTTGGCAGCGCCACCGGATTGACGGGTGCGGCAATTTCAGTCGGCGTGGCGAGCAATTCGCGAATGCGTTCACTCGCGCCCGACGCGCGTTTTAGCTGCCCAAACACCTCTGAAATCGCGCCCACCGCGGTGGCCACCATCACCGCATAAAACACAAACGCAGACAGCTGGCCCGCCGTCATCCGTCCTGCCAAAACCTCGTGCCCACCGAGCCACAAAATGATCGACACCGCCATGAAAGCAAGCACGATCACCACCGCCGCCAACGTGGCGCTGGTGCGCTCGCGCTCTGCCGCATTCGCAAACAGGTCATTGATGCGATCAGAAAAACGCCGCTGCTCAAAATCCTCGCGCGCATACGCCTGCACCGTGCGCACCGCGTGAATCGTCTCGTCGCCGCGCGCCATCGCATCCGCCAGTCGGTCTTGGCTGAGCTTGGCGAGTTTGCGTACTTTTTTGCCGAGCAAAATCACCGGCGCAATCACCAGCGGAATGCCGAACAGCACGTACACCAACAGCTTCGGCGACGTAATCGCGAGCATCACCAAGCCACCGAGCAGCAGCACCGCGTTGCGCAGCGCAAACGAAAACGCACTGGTCACCACGCCCTCTAAAACCTGCGTGTCGTTCGACAAACGCGACAGCACATCGCCCACCCGTTGCTGCTCAAAAAACGCGGGTGACAGCGTGAGCAGATGCGCGTAAATTTTTTGCCGAATGTCGTTAACCACGCGGTTGTTGACCCACGCGATGTTTGAGTAACGCACATACACGCCGATGCCTTGCGCCAGCGCCAAGCCCACCATGATCAGCAAAATTTTGTCCAGCTCGCCGCCGCTGCCCGCCGCGAAACCTTGATCGATCACGCGCTTCAATCCCTCACCAATCGCGAGCACGGCACCCGCCGCCATCGCCAGCCCGAGCATCGCCCAGACGACGCGCCGCCAGTACGGTCGCACAAACGGCCACATAAATTCGATGACCGCAGCGCGAGCATTCGCAGGCGGATTGCCGGGTAAAGTGGGCAAAGTGGGGGCGGGTATTTCGTTGGGCACGAGGGGGATTTATGGGCGAATTCGTCGTTTAAAAGCGACGCACAAGAAGCAACAACTTTTCGGCAAAAGCCCTATTTCATGAGGGCAAAAGCCACGAATAGGCATTTATCGACTTACGAGCTTACGGCCCGTTAGCCCAAGCATAATGGGCGTTTATGAATAAAGCTGATAGTTCACCCTGCGGGACATGCCTGCGCCCCACGCATCCCGAGCAAGCCGCAGCTTGGCTGTAGACGCCATCATTTGCGACCAATGGGAGGGCGAGCGGCGTCAGTCGCGGAACCACACCGCGCTGGCGACGCTCCAACGGAAACAACCAGAGAATGCGATAAACGTAAGCAAGCGCTCACACTTGGCGAGTTTTCTAATCCCGAGCAAAAGAGTCGGGAACTATTACAATCGTTAGCACTCTCATGTTGTGAGTGCTAATATGGTGTCGCGAATCAGTCACCTGATGCACTTGGATCTTGCCAATTGGCGTGGTTCGGCGGAACTGGCAGGCAACCGAGCCATGCACGTCCGCCCCCTCGTGGGGATTTTTGGAATTACTGGCACTGCGGGCACACTCAATGGCTGCATTGCACACCGCGAGCGCACCGTCCGCTCTTGATTTTTCGACGGCTTTTTATGAATGGGGAGTTTGCATTCCATGGCTACGATGAATTTGAACCCGACCGCGACCTTGAATTTCCCGGTGCCCTCGGCGCTTGGCACCATTGACCAGTACGTCACTGCGGTCAACAAATACCCGCTGCTCACGCTTGAGCAAGAACAAGCGCTCGGCATGCGCTGGAAGTACACACAAGACGTCGATTCCGCACGTCAGTTGGTGATGAGCCATTTGCGGCTCGTGGTGTCGGTCAGCCGCAATTACATGGGCTACGGCTTGCCGCAGGGGGACTTGGTGCAAGAGGGCAATGTCGGCCTGATGAAAGCCGTGCGTCGTTTTGACCCTGAGCGTGGCGTGCGTTTGGTGAGCTTTGCGCTGCATTGGATTCGCGCTGAAATTCACGAATACATCCTGAAAAACTGGCGCATGGTCAAAGTGGCCACCACTAAGGCGCAGCGCAAGCTGTTCTTCAATCTGCGCTCAATGCGTTCAGGCGAACATGCGTTAACGGTCGCGGAAGCCAAACGTATTGCCAAAGAATTAAACGTCAAGCCGGAAGAAGTGTTCGAGATGAACATGCGGCTGTCCGGGCGCGACATTCCGATGGACGGCACGCCGGACGACAGCGAATCGGAAGCGATTTCGCCGATTGCATACCTCGCGGCTGACGAGAATGTTGACCCCGCGCGCATCATCGAAGCGCAGGAAACCGGTCGCGTTCAATCTGAGGGCTTAAAGCGCGCCCTGACCAATCTCGACGAGCGCTCACGCGACATCATTACCCGCCGCTGGCTGGCCGAAGATCAGGAGGAAACGCTGCAAGTGCTTGCCGACAAATACGGCGTATCCGCAGAACGCATTCGCCAGATTGAGGTGAAAGCGATGAAGCAGATGCGCAAGGAAATCGAGAACTAATCCGCTCGAATTCAACGCCGGTTCGTGCAGACTTCGACGAACTAAGGCGCTAAAAAAGCCCGGCCACGCGCCGGGCTTTTTTGTTGGTGAGGTCGATGTTGCGCTACGCTCGCTGTCGATCGCCGAAGCGCAAGCAAGTGCGGCGTGGTGGGCTCGTCCGTGGCACACAAATGCCGCCGATTTCGTCTAGCGTGTATTACCGCCAAGTTTCTATCCACGCACTATGCACGCACACCTCTACCGACCGTTGAGCCGTTTCACCCACGCGATGCCGACCGCAATCGCCGTCGGCCTGCTCGCCGCTACCCTGCTCGGCAGCGCGCACGCCGCCACCGCGCCAATCACCGTGACCGCTGGCATCAACGGCAATCAGGGCCGCATCGGCGAGCGCTACACGTGGACTGACGCGACCGGCAAACCACGCGCAGCGCTGCTCGCGCGCAACACGGTCAGCGGCGGCGGCATGCTTGATCGCTATGTGTACACCCTCGCGAGCAACGCGGCGCGCACCGTTAACGCCACCACGTCGGGCGCAGGCGGATTTGGCTACGTGGTGTCGCACCTGCCGTACGTGAATGACTGCGCGGCTAACCCGAGTACGCAATACTGCGAAGCGGGCCGTGTGATCGGTAACGACAGCCCGCTCGGCCTCGGTTTCACCGGCACCTACAGCGTTAAATTTGCGGGTCGCCATCACGCAATTCACGAATTTAAAACCACCTATCCACGCTTCACCGGGCCGCATCCCACGGGTGCCAAATTCATCCGCTACAACCTCCCGGTCACCATTCAATGGATGTTTGCCAATGGCCGCGATCATCCGCTGTGGAGCGTCACGTGGGACTGGTCTGCGGTGCCCGCATCGCTGCCGCTCGCCCAGCAAATTGAGGGCGATTCGCGTGGACCGTACGGCGAAATGGATTTTGATGGCGTCGCCAGCAGTCCTAACCTGATTGGCGGCGTGGCATGGGCGGTGAACGAAAAACGCTTCACCACCAGCAGCGCACCTTTCACGCTCAACAGCGCGTGGACGTGGAACACGAGCGGCAGCGCGGCAATCCCGTACAACCTGCTGTGGATTCACAACGGCAACGCGCAAATGGGCATGGTGCAAACCAGTCTGCTTGCCACGCATGACGCAGGCAATGGGGGCTACAGCAACGGCGGCGGTTTTCAAGGCAGCAGCAGCGCCACCGTCGCCACCGGCAACGCATGCAGTGATGCGCCCACCTACAAGCTATTTTGCGTGTGGGACTGGCCGTATCAAAGCATTGAAAACAATTTCTACGGTGGCGTGAATGTGTTGCCGAACGACACCACCAACGGCCGTCGCCTCGCTTGGGGTGCCAAGCTCGGTGCGGTGGGCCGCGCGTCGTATTTCAATTATGTGAACGGCACGGTCAACCAAGCGCAGGCCAAAAGCTACAGCACGTTCGTGGTGCTCGGTGAAAACGGCCCGGGCGTGAACCCGGCAGGTGATCAGGTGAATGAGTTGCAACAAATCTTGAAAACTGCGGCTCCCATCAGCGCAACCGCCAGCATCGGCACGCTCGCAACAAGCGGGCTCGCTGGCATCGCGCGTAGCGACATGCAGACCTACACGCGCACCGGCTACAACCCGGTGTATTCAACCTGGGACATCACCGCGAGCGCGAACCAAGCAACGCTTAACTGGGCGGCCGCGGGCACCGACACATTGAAGAATCCTGTGGTGCGATTGCTTGGTTACAACCTTGTCAGCGCGCCAACCAGCGTCACCTTCAACGGGGCGCTACTCACTGCTGATACCGATTATCTAGCGAGCGTTGACACGGCAGCCAACCTGCTGTGGATCACGCTGTTGCGCTCCGTTTCCGGCGCGACCAACACGTTGGCGATTAACGCGGTTGCGGTGGTTCCAGTGTGCAATATGGACATCGACGGCGACGGTCAAATTCACGCCAGCACCGACGGGCTGATCATCATGCGCACCATGCTCGGCATGCGAGACGCCGCTGTTGCGTCGGCCGCCGCGCCCGGATCGCCACGCGGTAACTGGGCTGACATCCGCAACTTTCTCGTCAATAGTTGCGGCATGACACTGCCGTAAAAATTAGCCCGACATCACAGTGAAAACGTCCACACCATCTTGGCAAACACCTCGGTAGTTGCGCGATTTGTGCGCAGGCTCGCTTGCGATGTGCCGTGCGTTACACCCACATTAAATTCGCGACCCAGCCCACGTTTGTGCGAGAACACCAGAGACACCACATCACGTTTCGAGCGCGGCGTCACTGACAACTCATACGCGTCTGGATGACGTTTTGACAACGTACGTTGTGCGATCAGGCGCAGCGTATCGCGCGCCGTGATGTAGCCCACGCCCACCAGTTGCAGCGAGTATTCATGCAACCGCCAGCGAGCGCTGTCGATGTCGTTCAAGCGAAAGTCGCTCGCTTTCCATTCAAGCTCCACACGCTCGTGTGGACGGGTGCTGAGCGTGATGCCAGTGAACATCATTTTGGCCAGCGTGTCGGTGGCTACATCCACACCGCGTCCGACTTCGCTTTCGACAAATACGAAGGGAAGCCAGCCGCCCGGATTGCCTTCGGCGCGCGCATAAAGTGTCGGTGTGTGATGCCAGCGCCCGCCGCTTTGCACGCGGCTGTAGTTGAACCAGCGCGGTTGCAGGTTCCACTCCGAATTGCGGTTGCCGTTCATGTAGAGCACAGGTGTGGCGGAACGCGCGAGCGGCGCGCCGTTCCATGCGCGCTGTTCGCGCGCGAACACGCCGGGGCACACGGTGTGAAAAAAACTGTCGCGCTTGATGCAGCGCCACGCCTCGCCCTTGACTTCGTTAAAGCCGTTTTGCGTGATGATCGAATTGTCACTGCGAAAATTGGGCGAAAGTGACGTAGTCCCCATCCACAGATGATTGACGCCGTCATCAAAGCTGCCGTCAACGTAGGCCGCGTAACCATCGCTGCGGATGCCGGTCACGCGATCATCGGTTTGGCTGGCAAACACTTGCGCGCGCATTCGTGATTCGTTGCCGGGCTTGAAAATGCCGTCAATTGATGCGGCCCGATTGCTGCCGCCATCATCGTAAGTGCGATCCGAAAACAGCGCGCCAACACTGCCACCTCCGCTAGGCAAGGTGAACGGCATTCTCGCGCGTGCAACCGTGCTCTGCGAACCGCCCTGATCGCGAACGTCGGAGTAATACGTGCCCGGCAGAATGATGAAACCGCCGCCGCGATCCTTCGCCGTCAACGCGGTTGCGTCTACGCTAACGCTACGATAAGTCGCGCGTGCGCCCCACAGCGGATCGGTTACAGAGCGGGTGTAAATCAGGCCATACGGCGTCGAATTAAGATCGGTGCCTTCCAGAAAAAACGGGCGCTTCTCCAGCACCGAAAGCGCAAACCGGGTGTTGCCCTTGAGCTGCGGTGTGTCCAGCTCCAGTTGCGAAAAATCGGGGCGGAACGTGGCGTCGAGCACCCACTCGGGGCTCGGTCGCCATTTGATGTCTGCACCTGCGCTAATTTTTGTTTCGCTGCGGGTGGTGGTTCCGACGCCCGCGCCCTCGCGCGCGCGACTTGCGTTCACAGCGACATAGGGCACGATGGTCAAGCTCGACGCACGCGGCAAATCACGAATGCCGGTGAGCTCTTCAGCAACGCACAAAAAACACGCCGGATCGCGCCCCAGCGACACGTTTGACATGCGGATTCGCGTCTCGCGCGGCATGTTGCGAAACACAATAAAGTTCAATTTTTCGGGTGCCGGATGCGGCAAACGCAGCGAGGCCCACGGAATGCGGAACTCCGCACTCCAGCCATCGGCAAGCAGCGCAGGCACCGCTTCAAAATCAAAATCGGGCGAAAAATCTTCTTCGGTATTGTCTTCATTCCACACGCCGTCAGCCAACACGCCACGCGCGTTCACGCGAAAAAATTGCGCGAATTTTCGCGCACCGGTTGGGTCAATCCACAGGTTGAAAATGTCCTGCGTGCCGAACACTTTATCGCGGCGCACGAACGGCGCATAAATGTTGTGCGGCTCGGGATCAAACGCGCGAATGCCGAAGTAAATCGCGGTGCTGTCGTAGAGCACGCGTACCTCCGTTTTGACCCGCGCGGGTGCTTTTTCGCGCGGCATATTTTCGATAAAGTCGCCAGACACGGGCGCGCGTTCCCAGTCGGCCTCATCGAGCTTGCCATCGAGCGTGATTGTTCCAGTGAGGGGAATGGCTTGCAGCGCGTGGATATGGGTTGTACTCAGCGCAAGCAGCGCGCTGGCGAACATGCCTGCAGTGTTACAAAAATTTTTGATTTTCATGACAAATAGTGGTGAGCACGCGACTCGCGTCGCGCACTGAACAATGGGTTCGCGCCTACTCCAGACGTCTTAATGGGACGTTCGGATTAAGCGAGGCTAAAGTTCCACACAACGCGGCCTCAATCCCCATGCGATGGATTGCGGAATCGAGGCTTGACTGACGGGGAACGGAGGCGCTGCACAAGGGTGCGGAGGCAGCGCGGGCCGGTCTAGTTTTGCTGCACCATGGGGAATCCTCCCAGCTATTGTTTACGTGATCAAGCTTTAAGTTTAGAACGAGCGACGCGTCGCCGTCTACCATCCGGCGCGCGAAAAATCAGGCCGCTTCGGCGCGTCGCTCAATCACTTTGCGCTTCAGCGCTTCACCCACGGTCGGATGCACGAAACGGCTGAAATCGCCGCCGAAATAGGCGACTTCGCGCACGATGGTGGCGGAGATAAACAGATATTTTTCTGATGGCGTTAAGAACACTACTTCCACGCTCGGATCCATGCTGCGGTTCATGCCGGCCATCTGAAATTCGTATTCAAAATCGCTCACTGCGCGCAGGCCGCGCATGATGATTCCAGCGTCCTGTTGGCGCACAAAATCAAGCAGCAAACATGAGAACCGTTCGACCCGAACATTGGGCAAATCCTTGATCACTTCGCGCGCCATCTCCACCCGCTCGGTGGCGGTAAACCACGGCCCTTTGCGATTGGAATCAGCCACGCCGACGACCACCTCGCCAAACAACCGCGCGGCGCGACGAATCAAGTCTTCATGACCTTTGGTCAGCGGGTCAAACGTTCCCGGATATACGCATCGCAACATGTTGCTCTCTCCTCAGCTCGCGCTTTTTATGCGGTGTTCGTCGGCGCGCTGTTCTGCGTGAAGAGATGATAGTTCACCACCCCGGCGCGTGCCTGTCGCGTGCGTGTGAAGCCCGGCAGGTCGCGGTCTTTGAGCTCCTTCACGTATTCGCAATACACAAAAGCTTCGGGTGCGGCGACGCGCGCAATGAGCGGCGCGAGCCGCGCCCACCAGTCCTGCGCGAACGGTGGGTCGATAAAAATCACATCAAACTTCTCTGGCGTTGCCGCTAGAAAACCGAAGGCATCAACGTTCAGCAACTTGAGATTCGGCATGTCGAGCACGTTGGCGTTTTTGGCCATCGCCTGCATCGCCGCCTTTGACGTCTCCACCGCGATCACTTTTGCCGCACCGCGAGAGGCTGCTTCAAACGCTAACGCACCGGAGCCTGAAAACACGTCCAAGCAGCATTTACCGTCGAGGTTTTGCCCGAGCCAATTGAACAACGTCTCGCGCACCCGATCAGGCGTCGGCCGAAAACTCTCGACGCCGAGCATGTCGGGAAAGCGAATCAGGCGGCGTTTATGCGTGCCGCCGATGATGCGGATCTGGTTTTTGTAGGGGGTCATTTCGTGCTCCCTCTCCCGCGCGCGGGAGAGGGTTGGGGTGAGGGTGGCGGCAGTCTCTAGAATCGTATTGTCTCGAATCCCGTCAGAAAGCGCTCCATGTGGGGCTTGTTCAAGAAAAAAAATCCGCCGACGCCTGTCGAAACGACAGTGGCGGCAGTTGAAACCGCCGTTGCTCCAGTCGTCGAAGCCGAACCCACCGCAGTCATCGTCACACCGGTTGAAGAAAAAAAGGGCTGGCTAGACAAGCTCAAATCGGGCCTCACCGCCACGCGTAACAAGCTCGGTCTAAACATTCTTTTCGCGGGCAAACTCGACGAGGAGACGCTGGAGCAACTAGAGACGCAACTGCTGATGGCCGATTGCGGCATGCCCGCCACGCAACACCTGCTCGACGACCTGCGCCAACGCTGGAAGCAGGCGGGCGGCACGGGTGACCCGCGCGCCATGCTGGTGTCTGCGCTCACCGACCTGCTGAAACCGCTGGAGCAGCCGTTTAAGGTCGCCGACGAGGCACCGTTCGTCATCATGATTGCAGGCGTCAACGGCGCAGGCAAAACCACCAGCATCGGCAAACTCGCCAAATACCTGCAAGGCCAGGGGGCAAGTGTGTTGCTCGCGGCGGGCGACACCTTCCGCGCGGCCGCTCGCGAGCAGCTCGCGATTTGGGGCGAACGCAACAACGTCACGGTGATTCAGCAGGCGGGCGGCGACCCGGCAGCGGTGATGTTCGACGCCGTGGCCGCTGGCATTGCGCGCGGCACCGACGTGGTGATGTGCGACACGGCGGGTCGCTTGCCAACGCAATTGCACCTAATGGACGAACTGAAAAAAGCCAAACGCGTAATCGGCAAAGCGATGGCAGGCGCGCCGCATGAAGTGCTGCTGGTGCTCGACGGCACCACCGGGCAAAACGCCATCTCGCAGGTGAAATCATTCGACGACGCGCTCGGCTTGACCGGCCTCGTGATGACCAAACTGGACGGCAGCGCCAAAGGCGGCGTGATCTGCGCCATCGCCAAAGAACGCCCGATTCCGCTGCGCTTCATCGGCGTCGGCGAAGGGATTGATGATTTGCGACCGTTCGTTGCGCGGGAGTTTGCCGAAGCGCTGGTTTAGGCGCTAGCGTCCGGCGTGCGTGGCAAATTTTCGTAGGGCGGGCACCCCGTGCTCACCGTCACTGCGCAAAGGAGAATGGTTCGTTCGCCACCGCGTTGGTGGGCACGGAGTGCCCACCCTGCAAAAGCGCCGCTCAGTTCAAACCGATGCTTTGTAGGAGCGGCTCCGCCGCGACCCGGCAGCGCGAACACGGATGCGGGTCGCGGCAGAGCCGCTCCTACAGCTTTATGTCACAAGGCTTATTTCACTTGGGCTAAGAGCTAATTTACGCGATTTGTTGACTATATACAAAATCAGCCTGTAGCCCCAATGAAATAAGCTTTTCAGACAAAAGCTGTATCAAAAAATCGACACCCCGGTGATCGACGTAAACATCTCCAGCGCCAGCGATCCGGCGTGACTATTTCCGCTTTCTTCCAGTGCTGGCGACCACACACAAATCCCGCATTGACCCGGCAAAATCGCCACGATGCCACCGCCGACGCCACTCTTCGCCGGGAGGCCCACGCGAAACGCAAAATCGCCCGCTGCGTCGTAAGTGCCGCAGGTCAGCATCAGCGCTGACAATCGTTTGGCCGAACTCGCGTCCACCACCGTCGCGCCGCTCGCCGGATCAACGCCCTTATTGCACAAAAATCGCACTGCACGAGCCAGCTCCACGCAGCTCATTTCAATGGCGCAGTGGTGGCAATACGTGTTGATAACTTCGCCTACTTTGCCGTGCAAATTGCCAAAGCTTTTCATGAAGTGCGCCATCGCCGCATTGCGCGACGAGGTGCGCACCTCGGACTCGCCGACGCGTCCGTTGATCTGAATTCCGGGCGCGTCGGCCAATATGCGCACAAACGCCAGCAGCGCCGCCTGCGCGTCGTCATGATGCGCAGCCAGCACGTCGGTCACCACCAACGCACCGGCGTTGATGAACGGGTTACGCGGAATGCCCTGCTCCATCTCTAGCTGCACCAACGAATTAAACGGATTGCCCGAAGGCTCCCGCCCCACTCGCGTCCACAGCGAATCACCCTCGCGCTGAAAGGCAAGCGTGAGCGCAAACAGCTTGGAAATCGACTGAATTGAGAAGCGCTTTGTAGCATCGCCCACCGAAAAAACATTGCCCGCAAAATCGACGACTGCCATGCCGAATTGATCCGGCGCAACGTTCGCCAATTCGGGGATGTAGGAGGCGACCTTGCCTTGACCGATGATGGGTTTCAGCGCGGTGTGGATGCGGTCAAGCGTTTCTTGATAGTTCATGAGCGAATCATACGGCGCAAAGACGCGCGATTTTCGTAGGGTGGGTTAGCGGGATGTTGGCAGCCCACGTTGAGCACAAGTACCGCCGTCGATTGCAAATCGTAAACGCGTAGCCTCGATGCAGCGAAGCGAAATCGAGGCAAATATCAGGTCGCGTCAGGTGGCGAAACAACAAAGCGCGTGTGCAAAGTTCCTCGATTCCGCAAGCTCCATCGAGGCTACGCTGGTTACATCCTCACACAATCCACAAAATAACGCTCACCCGCTTTGTCATGCTCCATGACGAGGCCGTGAACGTCAGTATCAAAGCCGGGCAGCAGCGTGTTGAACTCGCGCGCAAATTTCAGATATTGCACGATGGTTTTGTTGAACCGTTCGCCTGGAATCAGTAGCGGAATACCCGGCGGGTAGGGCGTTACCAGCATCGCGGTGATGCGGCCTTCTAGTTCGTCGATGGGCACACGATCTACCGTGCGGTGCGCCAAATGTTCGAACGCATCAGAGGGTTTCATCGCCACTTCCATCGGTGACAAATACATCTCGGTGGTCACGCGTGCAATGTCGAATTTGCGATAAACGCCGTGAATGCGTTGCGCCAAATCACGCAGGCCGACGCGCTCGTACTCGGGATGTTTCGCCACGAATTCGGGCATGACTTTCCACAACGGTTGGTTCTGGTCGTAGTCCGTTTTGAACTGCTGCAACTCAGTCACCAGCGTGTTCCAGCGGCCTTTAGTAATGCCGATGGTGAACATCACGAAGAAGCTGTAAAGCCCCGTCTTTTCAACCACCACACCGTGCTCGGCGAGGTACTTGGTGACGAGCGACGCCGGAATTCCTTGGTCGGAAAATTTACCGCTGATATCGAGCCCCGGCGTGACAATGGTTGCCTTGATCGGGTCGAGCATATTGAAGCCCGCCTCGATTTGGCCGAAGCCGTGCCACTCGTCATCGGGTTTCAAAAACCATTCATCGCGCTGGCCCACGCCCACGTGGTCAAACCCCGACGGCCCCCACGTCGTGAACCACCAATCCTGACCAAATTCGTTGTCGACCTTAGCCATCGCGCGACGGAAATCGAGCGCCTCCGAAATGCTCTCTTCCACCAGCGCTCCGCCACCGGGCTGCTCCATCATTGCAGCGGCCACGTCGCAACTGGCGATGATGGCGTACTGTGGCGAGGTGCTGGTGTGCATCAAATACGCCTCGTTGAAGCGCGTGAAATCGAGCTTCAAATTCTCAGCGTCTTGCACCAAAATTTGCGACGCCTGTGAGAGGCCTGCGAGCAGCTTGTGCGTGCTTTGCGTGGCAAACACGGTCGAGTCTTTGCACGGTTTGCGGCCAGGCCCAATCGCGTGCATGTCCTGATAGAACGGGTGAAACGCAGCATGCGGCAACCACGCCTCATCAAAGTGCAGGTTCTCAACGTAGCCTTGCAATTCTTGCTTGATCGTCTCGACGTTGTAGAGCACGCCGTCGTAGGTGCTCTGCGTGATGGTCATAACGCGCGGGCGAGCCGTTTTGTCTTTGACCAACGGATGCGCGTCGATCTTTTTCTGAATCGATTCAATCGAAAATTGATCGCGGGTGATCGGGCCAATGATGCCGAAGTGATTGCGCGTCGGCTGCAAGAAAATTGGGATGGTGCCAGTCATCATGATCGCGTGCAGGATGCTCTTATGGCAGTTGCGATCAACGAGCACGATGTCATCACGCGCGACGTTGGCGTGCCACACGATTTTGTTCGAGGTGCTGGTGCCGTTGGTTACAAAGAACAGGTGATCTGCGCCGAAAATCCGCGCCGCGTTGCGCTCACTTGCTGCCACCGGCCCCGTGTGGTCAAGCAGCTGCCCCAGCTCTTCAACCGCGTTACACACGTCGGCGCGCAGCATGTTTTCACCAAAAAACTGGTGAAACATTTGCCCAACTGGGCTCTTCAAAAACGCCACGCCGCCCGAGTGACCGGGGCAATGCCATGAGTACGAGCCGTCGTTGGCGTAGTCCAGCAATTCCTTGAAGAACGGCGGGGCCAGCGAGCCGAGATACTTGTTTGCTTCACGCAGAATGTTGCGGGCGACGAAATCCGGCGTGTCCTCGAACATGTGAATGAAGCCATGCAGCTCGCGCAGGATGTCGTTGGGCAAATGCTGTGAAGTGCGCGTTTCGCCAAACAAAAATATTGGCACATCAGCGTTGCGTTTGCGCGTGGCCTCAATGAATTTGCGCAAATCATGGACAGCCTGGCTCTCCACGCCGTCCTCGTTCACCTCTTCATCATCAATCGACACCACAAACGCCGAGGCGCGCGCTGCCTGATTGGCCACCATGCCCACGTCCACATAGGTGAAGCCGCCGACCACCTCCATGTCCTGCTCTTCCAGCGCCTTGGCCAGCGCGCGGATGCCGAGCCCTGACGCAGATTCAGCGCGCCAATCTTCGTCGATGATGATGACGGGGAAGCGAAATTTCATGGATTGGGCCTTTGGGCGAACGGGCAAATAGCGAAGAGCACGAATGCTACATAAACCTGTTCACCAATGTGGACTAAAACGCGGTTTGATGCGGGTTTCAGCGAATGTTGCAGCGCGATATACTGGCGTCCTAACAACTCTGCGTTTGTCGTGCAAACGCCGCTGTCGCCCATGAAGCCTTTTGTGTTCCCGGCGCTTCGCTCCCTGAGTCAATTGTTCAGGCTTGATGCCATGCCATCGGCAGCGGCTCGCGCCGCTGTGCAGCCTCGAACTATTGCGCAAAAATCCGTGCTCGCTAATGTGCCTAATGCGGTGCCAAATGCGACGCCAAATGCGTCAGGTGCGGCTTCCGAATCTGGCCCGCGCATTCGCGAAATTCCTTACAACTACACCAGTTTTTCCGACCGCGAAATCGTTATTCGTATGCTCGGCGATGACGCTTGGGACATTCTGCAATCGCTGCGTGGCGAGCGCAAAACCGGCCGCAGTGCGCGCATGTTATTTGAGGTGCTCGGCGACATTTGGGTGGTGGAACGCAACCCGTATCTGCAGGATGATTTGATCGACAATCCGCGCCGCCGCGCAATGCTGATTGAGGCGCTGCGCCATCGGTTGCGCGAGGTTGAAAAGCGTCGCAACGTAGATGTGGCGAATGCCGATGGCGAGGCGCGCAAAGAGAAAGTCGGCGAGCTCGTGACGCGCGCTGCGAAAGCGGTTGATCTGTTTGAGACGCAGTTTCGCGAGACGTGGGATTTGCGCAAGCGTGTGCTCAAAGTGCTGGGCAAAGTCACCCACAAAGACAACATTACTTTCGACGGCCTCGCACGCGTTTCGCATGTGACCGACGCGACCGACTGGCGCGTTGAATACCCGTTTGTCGTGCTGCATCCTGACACCGAGGCGGAGGTCGTGGGCCTCGTGAATGGCTGCATAGAACTCGGTTTGACCATCATTCCGCGCGGCGGCGGCACGGGCTACACCGGCGGTGCTATTCCGCTCACTAAAACCTCCGCCGTTATCAATACAGAGAAGCTTGAAACATACAGCGCTGTTCGCTTTGAAGTGTTGCCCGGCAACGCCAACAACGGCGAACCGTTCGGCGTGATCGAGTGCGAAGCGGGCGTGGTGACTCGCCGCGCGATGGAGGCCGCCGAGCACGCGGGCCTCGTGTGGGCGTGCGACCCGACCAGCGCGGATGCGAGCTGCATTGGCGGCAACATCGCAATGAACGCGGGTGGTAAGAAGGCCGTGCTGTGGGGCACGGCGCTCGATAACCTGTTGCAATGGCGCATGGTGACGCCACAGGGCGAGTGGTTAGAGGTCACGCGCATGGACCACAATCTGGGCAAGATTCACGACGCGAATCACGCCACGTTTCGTTTGCAATATTTCGATGCGAAATTGGATCGCAGCAAAATGTTGCGAGAAGAAACACTGATTATTCCGGGCCCGAGCTTCCGCAAAATCGGACTCGGCAAAGACGTGACCGATAAGTTTTTGAGCGGCCTGCCTGGCATTCAGAAAGAAGGTTGCGACGGCCTGATCACGTGGTCGAAATGGGTGCTGCACAAAATGCCGCCGCACACGCGCACCGTGTGCATGGAGTTCTTCGGGCAAGTCCGCGACTCAGTGCCGGCCATTGTTGAAGTAAAAAATTACCTTGATGGCCTGCCCAAAAACGGTGGCGCACGGGTGATGCTCTCGGGGCTCGAACATCTCGACGAGCGCTATGTGAAGGCTGTTGGCTACGCGACCAAAGCCAAGCGTCACGGTCGTCCGAAGATGGTGCTGATTGGTGACATCGTGGGCGATGACGAAAACGAGGTCGCCAAAGCGGCATCTGAGGTCGTGCGCATTTGCAATATGCGTGGCGCGGAAGGTTTCGTTGCGGTGAGCAGCGAAGCACGCAAAAAGTTCTGGCTGGATCGTGCGCGCACCGCAGCGATTGCCAAGCACACCAACGCGTTCAAGTTGAACGAAGACGTGGTGATTCCACTGCCGCGCATGGGCGACTATTGCGACGGTATTGAGCGCATCAATATTGAGCTGTCGACAAAGAACAAGCTTGCCTTATGCGTAGAGCTTGAGAAATTTTTCGCCGGCGCGATGCCGCAGCATCGCTATGAAGAGTACGGTGTTTCGGCCGAGTTGCTTGCAGAAAAAGTGAGCGAAGCGCGGGCGCTGGTCACAGATGTTCGCGATAAATGGAGCGGATATTTGACGACCCTGAATGCCGTTTGCCCTGAGCTCGTCGAAGGGTTATCCGTGGCAGAGAAAGGCAACGACTGCCTCAGCCCGAACGGTGAAAGCGAGGCCCTCTTCCGCCGGTTGCAATCGCATGAAATCCGCGTGTCATGGCGCGCCGAAATCAAAGCGCCGCTCGAAGATATTTTCGCGGGCGAGGCGCTGAAACCCATCGTTGATCGGTTCAATGCGATTCATAAAGAAGTGTTGCGGGGCCGGGTGTGGGCTGCGTTGCACATGCATGCGGGTGACGGCAATGTACACACCAATTTGCCGGTGAACAGTGACAACTACGAAATGCTGCAAACGGCGAACGCTGCGGTGGCGCGCATCATGGCGCTTGCGCGTTCGCTCGATGGCGTGATCTCCGGCGAGCATGGTATTGGCTTGACCAAGCTTGAGTATCTGACCGACGATGAGATCGGCCCGTTTCAGCGCTACAAACAAAAGGTCGACCCGGAAGGCCGCTTTAACAAGGGCAAGCTGATGCCCGGTGGCGACCTGCGTTATGCGTACACACCGTCGTTCGGATTGCTCGGCAGCGAGTCGCTGATTCTTGAAGCGAGTGACATTGGTGCAATCAGTGATTCGGTGAAAGATTGCCTGCGTTGCGGTAAGTGCAAACCAGTGTGCGCGACGCACGTGCCTCGCGCGAATTTGCTGTATTCGCCACGCAACAAAATTTTGGCTACCGGCCTGCTGATCGAAGCTTTTCTTTACGAAGAGCAAACACGGCGCGGTATTTCACTCAGGCATTGGGACGAGCTTGCGGACGTCGCCGACCACTGCACGGTGTGTCACAAATGCGTGAACCCGTGCCCGGTGGATATTGACTTCGGCAACGTGTCGATGGCGATGCGGAACCTGCTGCGCAAGGAAGGTAAGAAGAAGTTCAATCCCGGCACCGCCATTGCAATGGTGCTGCTCAACGCGCGTGAGCCGGCCACGGTGAACATGTTGAAGCGCACGGTCGTCAATATAGGTTACGCCACGCAACGTTTGGCGCATAAAGCCGCCAAACGCTTCGGGCTCATCGGCTCACAAACCAAGCGACCACCGAGTACAACGGGCGGTGCGCCCGCGATCAAGGCGCAGGTAATTCACTTCATCAACAAGCCGATGCCCGGCGGATTGCCCAAGCAAACCGCGCGCAAACTGCTCGATATTGAAGACGATAAAGTGGTGCCAATCATCCGCAATCCGAAGATGAATTCGGATGAGCAGGAAGCCGTTTTTTACTTCCCCGGTTGCGGTTCGGAGCGGCTGTTCTCGCAGGTGGGCCTCGCCACTCAAGCGATGCTCTGGCACGTCGGCGCGCAGACGGTGTTGCCGCCGGGTTACTTGTGCTGCGGCTATCCGCAAACGGCCAGCGGCAATCACGACAAAGGCCAAGAGATCATCACCGACAACCGCGTGCTGTTTCACCGCATGGCCAACACGCTGAACTACCTCGACATTAAGACCGTGATCGTGAGCTGCGGCACCTGCATGGATCAACTCGAAAAGTACGAGTTTGAGAAGATTTTTCCGGGTTCACGGCTCTTAGATATTCACGAATATCTGATGGAAAAAGGCGTGAAGTTGGAAGACGTGACGGGCACCCGTTACATGTATCACGACCCGTGCCATTCGCCGATGAAAACCTATCAACCGATGAAGGTCGTCAACGAATTGATGAACCAAAAAGTTGATCTCAATGATCGCTGCTGCGGTGAGTCCGGCACGCTGGCCGTGACGCGACCTGACATCTCCACACAAGTGCGCTTCCGCAAAGAAGCGGAGATGAAAAAGGGCGCTGATAAGCTGCGCGCAATCCCCGTTAAATCCGCATCGGGCACCGAAGAAAAATTCACCGGCGACGTGAAAATTCTCACTAGCTGCCCTTCTTGCTTACAAGGCTTGTCACGCTTCGATGACGACAGCGACACCAAGGCCGACTACATCGTGGTCGAACTCGCCAAGCATTTGCTAGGCGACAAGTGGATGCCGGAATACGTGGCGCGGGCGAATAACGGTGGCATTGAGCGGGTGTTGGTGTGATCCATCCCGTGACCAGTTGGGCGCGTCAAGCAAGCCCGTGACATGCCTGCGAGTGCCCGCTGCGGTTCGCATCCGAGGGCTACATTTCGTTTATGCAATTCACTCTTTCGCTCCTCGCTATCTCGGACGTCTCTGCTGCTCACGCCATCTACAACCGCAGCTTCGATTGGTTAGCGGCGAAGGGCGTACGCCAATGGTTGTTGCGTTTGGACGAAGCTACGTTTGCGAGGCGACAGGCTGCTGGCGAGGCATTTGCGATTCATGTTGACGGTGAGCTGGCGGGTTGCGTGTTTGTGCCGTTTGAGACGCTGGGTTATTACGGTGACGAACTCAAAACCACTGCGCGTTGGTGGATGCATACGCTGGTGATTGATTGGGCGTTCGCTGGGCGCGGCGTGGGTGAGATAGCGGTGGCTGCCGTGTGCGATTTTGTGCACTCGCGGGGTGGCGATTCGGTGTGGTTGCACTGTGTGAATGATGCGAACCATGCTGAGTTGATTCCTTCTTATTACGCGCGGCTCGGGTTTGAGGAGATGTTGCGAACGGAGGTGACTTATCCGTCGGGCAATGCGTTTCCGATGGTGGTGATGCGCAAGGCGCTTTAGTTACCGCCGCTGGCGCTCAAAAAACTTCCAGATTGCCGCTGACGCATCGGGCCCTTTGGCGTCGTTGAATGGCAGCTCGGCGTCACCGCCGCTCCACGCGTGCGCGAGGCCATGAATTCTCAGGCTGCGCACGACGATTCGGCCTTCGCGTTGCAGGTCGATTTGCGAATAGGCGCGTGCTGATTCGGTGCTGTCGAAATCACGTTCGTCGCGCACCAATTGCGTTGCTTGCGGCGCGGTTTCGAGCAATTTTTCCCACACTTTCATCAGCCCAGTCGCGTTGCGCTCGGTCACCGTTTCGTCGGCATCGCCGTGCACGATGATGAGCGGCGGTGGCGCCGCTTCGTGGGTGTTCCAGTAGCTGTCGGCGAGCGCTTCGGGATCAACCCGCACGCCTTTTTCCATCGCGGAAATCGCGGCGGCGGCAGACGGCGGCATCATCGGCGGCAGGCCGGAATGCACGGCGGCGGCAGCGAATACATCGGGATGGTGATACGCGAGCAGTGCCGCCAGCGCGCCGCCCGAGGACATGCCGGCAACGTAGACGCGAGCGCGATCAAGTGTTACGTGTTCGTTTGCCTCGACGATCATTTCGAGAATGATCGCGCACTCGCCGTTGCCCGCCGCGGTGTTGGGCTCAAACCAGTTCCAGCAGCGCCGAATGTTGGCAAACGTGGCTTGATCGGGATACAGCACGGCGAATCCGGCTCGGTCGGCAATGGCGTTCATGCGGGTGCCGCGCTCGAACGTGTGCGCCGTTTCTCGGCAGCCATGAATCATCACCACCAGCGGCAGCGGCTCACCGTTATCAACATGCGGCGGCACATACAGGCGATACGCGCGCTCCGGCGGCAGCAGCAACCACGGCGCGGTCGCGCCGTCGCTGCTGCGCGCGCTGCCCTCGAACGTTCGTGCATCGGTGCGCTCGATTGGCGGCAGTTTGGCTTTGACAGCGGCTGAGGGTTCGATAGTGATCGCCGGCGCAGCGGGTGCCGGTGATACCGAGGGTGTCGGTGTCGGCAGTTCTGACTGCGCGGGCGCAAGCGGCGCTGCCGAGGGCGCGGGCTCAGCCGAGGGTTCTGATTTGCGCCACAACCGGCGCGCGATCAGTGCGCTAATTCGAGCGCGAAAGCGTCGCAGTTTTGCAGACAGTGGGGCTTTGATCGGAGTGCTCGCAAGGGTTAGGGATGACAGAGTTTAATGGCATCAAGAATCATGCCGTGCACCACGCATCTTTGCGATCAAACATTCATAACGACGATGTCCGTCATCGTCTGCCGAAATGCTGTCAGTGGCCAATCACGAATATCATCGCAGTATGACCGTCACCGCGATTCGCTCATCTCTGCTGCACTGCTTGCGCGATCCTGGGTTAGCGGGTGATGCGTCCGCCATCGAATATTTTCCCGATGCGATCACGTTAATTCGTGACGGATTGATCGAACGCGTTGCGCCCGCCGATGCAGTGTTTGCGACACTGGGCGCAGACGTGTTGGTGCACGATTATCGCGGCAAAATTTTGGTGCCCGGATTCATTGATGCCCACGTGCATTACCCGCAGATGGACGTGATCGCGAGCTATGGCACACAACTGCTCGACTGGTTGACGCGCTACACATTTCCCGCCGAAATAAAATTCGCAGATCGCGCACATGCGGATGCGATGGCGAAATTTTTTGTGGATCGACTGCTTGAGAACGGCACCACCACCGCAGCGGTTTTTTGCACCGTGCATCCGCAGTCGGTTGATGCGTTTTTCAGCGAATCTGAAGCGCGCGGTTTGCGCATGATCGCGGGCAAATGTTTGATGGATCAGAACGCGCCCGATGGCCTGCGCGATACGGCCGAAACCGGTTACGCGGACACAAAAAAACTGATTGAGCGGTGGCATGGTCACGCGCGTTCGCTGTATGCAATCACGCCGCGTTATGCGCCTACGTCCTCACTCGCGCAGATGGACACGATGCGCGCGTTGTCACGTGAGCATCCAAGCACCTACATTCAGTCGCACGTCGCAGAAAACAAGGCGGAGATGGCGTGGGTCGCGCAGCTTTTCCCGGAGCACCGCAGCTATCTTGATGTGTACGATCACTACGGTTTGTTGCGCGACAAATCGATTTATGCGCACTGCATTTATCTCGACGACGCTGATCGTGCGCGCATGACGGCTGCGGGCGCAACGCATGCGTTTTGCCCGACGTCGAATTTGTTTATCGGCAGCGGACTTTATGATTTGCAACAGGCGCTCGCTGCGGGCAACGTGGTGAGCGTGGGCACCGATGTCGGCGGCGGCACGAGCTATTCGATGCTGCACACGCTCGGTGAAGCGTACAAAGCGCAGCAGTTGCAAGGCACATCGTTGTCGCCCGCTTACGCGTTGTACCTGGCCACTTTGGGCGGCGCAAAAGCGCTGTCGCTTGATGACAAACTGGGTTCGATCACACCGGGAAAAGAGGCCGATTTTGCGCTGCTCGACCCAGCTGCGACGCCGTTACTCGCGCGGCGAACGAGCTTGCGTGACGAGCCGCTGGACACGTTTTTTGCGCTGATGACACTCGGCGATGATCGCGCGATTGCGGCCACTTATGCAGCTGGAAAATGCGTGCATTCGCGCTCGAATAGCGCAATCAGCTTTTAGCTGAAAGCGCCGTTTAGTTTGGGGTAACGTGAATAAAACGGCATAAGTCGATATTCGCGTTTTTATCGGTTTAGCCCAAGTATTATGGCGCTTGCACGTTAAAGCTGTTAGCTACAAACGTCGCATTTCACCGTTCTTGAACACATGAAACTTCGACCCACCGACGCCGTATTTAGCGAGCGCCGTTGCCAAATCTTTCGGCGGTTGATCCAGCGGCTCATCAGTCAACACAAACGTGCCCCAATGAATTGCCAGCACCTGCCGCGCGCCGACGTCTTGCATGATTTGCACCGCCTCGTCCGGGTTGACGTGCTGCGCCTTCATGAACCAGCGCGGTTCGTACGCACCAATCGGGATTGCGGCCCAGTCAAAACCTTGCGGAAATTTCGCAGCAATGTCCTTGAAATCTCGCGAATAACCGGTGTCGCCGGCGTGCAAAAAACGCCACGGCGCAGCTCTATCTAAGCCGGTCGTTGGGTCTTCAATCACGATGCCGCCCCACAGCATGCGGTTAGCGTCGGTCAGCGTGCGTTTGCTCCAGTGCTGCACCGGCACCAGCGTGTAATTTAGCCCGCCGATTTTCACGTTGTCCCACCAATCGAGCTCGTGCACATTGGCCACACCATGATCGGCAAGCCACGGTTTGAAGCCTAGCGGCACCACATACGTCGCCTGCGGAAAGCGCTGCGCAAACGCGCGAATCGTGTTGGCATCCAAGTGGTCGTAATGATTGTGCGAGATGAACACCACATCAATCGCGGGCAGCTCATCAATCGTCAGCATTAGCGGCACCTGTCGCTGCGGCCCGGCGAACTGAACAGGCGACGCGCGATCCGAGAACTGCGGATCGGTGATGATGTTCACGCCGCCGGTTTGCAGCAGCACCGAGGCGTGGCCAATCCACGTCATGGTGCGCTCGGTGCGGTTGGTTTTCAGAAACGCCACGTCCGGCTTCACGCTCGGCAACACACTCGCCCAGCCACCGGGCGGTGGCTGCACCGTGCCATCACGTAAGCGCTCCCACTGCCACTTCCAGAAGCTCTGGTTGGGCATGTGCGGATAGTTATTCTGGAAGCCGTTTGGCGTGTGATGGGCCTTGGCTGGGTTGAAATGCGGGTTACTGTTTTGGGTGAGCAATGCGGCGCAGCCGACCCCGCTGGCGAGCACAACCAAAGCCGCCAATTTGACGAAAAACTTCATGTGCTTAAGATAGCGACAAGACGTGAAAAATTCAATTGCAGAAACACACAATGAACTGGGCCGACATCATCGCCGAACGCCGTGCGGCAAATGCCGCAGCATGCTGCTCCTACGAACAAACCATTAGCCCAACGCCGCTTTCACCTTGGCCGACACCGCGCCCATATCTGCTTTGCCCGCGAGCTTGGGCTTGACGATGGCCATGATCTTGCCGATGGCGGCGTTGCCTGCGATACCAGTGGCAGCGATCTCGGCGACTGCGGCTTTGATGACAGCATCAACGTCGGCGCCACTCATCTGCTCGGGCAGATAGGCGGCGAGCACGACGGCTTCGGCCTCTTCCTTCGCCACGAGGTCAGGGCGGTTGCCTGCGGTGAATTGGGTGATCGCCTCGCGGCGTTGCTTGATCGCTTTTTCGACCAGCGCCACCACGTCACCATCGGTCAGCACAATACGTTCGTCGACTTCGCGCTGTTTGACCGCCGCAAGCAGCATTCGGATAGTGCCCAGACGCACGCTGTCGCCAGCCTTCATGGCGGTTTTCATGTCAGCGGTGATGGTGTCTTTGAGGCTCATGGCGCGGCTCCAGTCAATGTGGAATACAAAAGGCGAAAACAAAAACGGCTCCCTAAGGAGCCGTTCGGGCTCCCCTCACGCTGGGGAGCCGCATTGATATTCAGACGTACTACTTTTTAGTGCAGCTTCGGCGGCAGCTGCATGCTGCGGATGCGCTTGTAATGGCGTTTACATGCGGCGGCGTGCTTGCGCTTGCGCTCGGTGGTTGGTTTTTCGTACGATTCACGAGCGCGCAGCTCGGTGAGCAGACCTGTTTTCTCGATGGCGCGCTTGAAGCGACGCATTGCAACTTCGAAGGGCTCGTTTTCGCGGACTTTAATGATCATGTTTGGCCGAAGAGTGTTACGTGTGTGAAGCGTGAATAACCTGAGTAGCCTAGTAATATAACCCGAAATGGCTGAAACCTCAACAAAATGGCGACTAGTGCTCGGCGTGGAGTCGTCCTGCGACGAAACCGGCGTGGCGCTGTTTGACGCCGAAAGTGGCAAGGTGGTGGCCGAAGCACTGCATTCGCAGATTGCTTTGCACGCGCCCTACGGTGGCGTGGTGCCGGAGCTGGCGAGCCGCGATCACATCAAATACGGCCTACGCCTGATCGATCAAGTGTTGCAAGAGGCTGAATGCGCTGGGCCAGACGTGGAAGCAATCGCTTACACCCAAGGCCCCGGATTGGCAGGCGCGCTGCTGGTGGGCGCGCAATTGGCGGCCAGTCTTGCCTTTGCGTGGGACAAGCCGTTGATCCCGGTGCACCATATGGAGGCGCATTTGTTGTCGCCGCTGCTTGCTGATCCCGCTCCGGAATTTCCGTTTGTGGCGCTGCTGGTTTCGGGCGGGCACACGCAGTTGATGCGGGTGGACGGTGTCGGGCTCTACGAATTGCTCGGCGACACCATTGACGATGCGGCGGGCGAGGCGTTCGACAAATCGGCGAAATTACTGGGGCTCGCGTATCCGGGCGGGCCGCTACTCGCGAAACTTGCTGCGAACGGCAACGACAAAGCATTCGCGATTCCGCGACCGCTGCTGCATTCGGGCGATCTGAATTTCAGTTTTGCGGGGCTGAAGACCGCCGTGGCAAATGTGGTGCGGCACGTCACAGGAACGGCCTTGCCCGGACGCGGCGCGGTCTCAACGCCGCAACCGATGTTGCCAATTGACCATCCGCAACGCGCCGATTTAGCCGCGTCAGTGCAGGCAGCGATTGTCGAATGTCTGGTCATCAAAACGCTGAACGCATTGAAGCAGACTGGGCTTACGCAAGTGGTGGTCGCGGGCGGCGTGGGGGCGAACACGCGGCTGCGCGAGGCGCTCGCGGCGGGGGCTGCGCGCATGGGTGCGAAAGTGTTCTTTCCCCCCGTGGCGCTGTGTACCGACAACGGCGCGATGATTGCGCATGTCGGCGCGCTGCGACTGGCTGAGGCGACAAGGGATTACGCCGTCAATGTGCGACCGCGATGGGCGCTTTCGGAATTATTGCCGGTTCACGCGTAGGAGCGGCGAAAGCCGCGATAGCGTCATTAGTCGGCTGATCGCGGCTTTCGCCGCTCCTACGGGCTCAGCGCTTTTTGAAACTACCCTCTTCCCCCGATAGAAGCCGGGCAATGTTTTCTTTGTGCCGCCAAAAAAGTAGTGCGGCCATCAACAACGCCGCGTAAAAAAACGGCCCGATGCCCATGAAAAAATACGCGAGTATCGGCGCGCACGCGCTGCCGATTAACGCGGCGAGTGACGACACCCGAGTCACCGCAAAAACCAGCGCCCAAATCAACGTGAGACCGAGGCCGATGCGCCAGTCCAGCGCCCACAGCACGCCCGCCGCTGTCGCCACGCCTTTGCCACCTTTGAAAGCAAAGAATACCGGCCACAGGTGCCCGAGAAACACCGTGATCGCTACCAAGGCAATGCCTGCCGTCGTGATGCCAAACTGCGCGGCAAAAAACTTCGCGAGCAACACCGCAATAACACCTTTCAGCGTGTCGCCCAACAAAGTCAAGATGGCTGCTTTTTTGCTGCCGCTCCTCAACACATTGGTCGCGCCGGGGTTGCCGCTGCCGTAGCTGTGCGGGTCGGGCAGCCCGAGCGCACGGCTCACGATGACCGCGAACGACAGCGAACCGATCAGGTAGGCGATGACGGCTGCGATGATGTCAACGACGCTAAACATGTGAACTTAACCTTCCCCGGAAACGCGCTTGCGATGCGCTCTTAGAATGAACGCAGTGTAGACGAGGCAAGCAGGAAGTTTCTCAAATTGGACATCATCTTTATTCGCGGTTTGAAGTGCGAAACCACCCTCGGCGTGTACGACTGGGAGCGCGTGGCGCTGCGCCCAGTAGTGCTTGATCTTGAGATCGGCGCGGTGTCTATTGAATCGTTCGATCACGACAGCACCAAGGGTTTGATGAATTACGACGGCATTTCAAAGCACCTGACCGACGCGCTGAAAACGCTGCATTACAAAACTGTGGAGCGCCTTGCCGAGCACATTGCGCACGCGGTGCTCAGCGAATTTCATGCGCCGTGGGTGAAGGTGACCGTGGGCAAACCGGGCGCAGTAAAAAACGCGGCGATGGTCGGGGTCACCATCGAGCGGCGCGCACGCGCTTAGGCTGCGCTACCAGCCGTTTTTTTGGCAGCGTTTCGCTTTCCCAAATAGCTGCCCAGCGCTGCCACGAACACCGCGCCACCGATTTCTGCGGCCAGTTTGACGGTGGTGCTGGCAACACCAAACTGCTGAGTCCAAGCAATGTCGGTCACGATCATACCGCCCGCGATCCAGCCTAACAGCGCGGCACCTGCGGTCACCACCAGCGGGAAGCGATCAATGAGTTTAAGCACCAACGTAGAGCCCCAGACGATCAGCGGAATGCTCACCAGAAGACCGAAAATCACGTAGGCCATTTGGTGTTCGCCCGGTGTGTTTTGCGCAGCGCCCGCAATGGCGATGACGTTGTCGAGACTCATTACCAAATCGGCGATGATGATGGTTTTCACAGCCGTCCAGAGCGTGTCGGCACCGCCCACCGTATGCTCGCCGTCCTCGCCGGAAAGCAGCTTTACGCCAATCCAGAACAACAGCACTCCGCCAACGATTTTGAGATACGGAATCTTGAGCATGGTGACGGCAAACGCGATCAATGCAACACGCAGGATGATCGCGCCCAATGTGCCCCACAGTATGCCTTTGGTGCGCTGTTTGGCCGGCAAATTGCGGCAGGCGAGGGCGATCACCACGGCGTTATCGCCGCCCAACAAAATGTCGATGAGAATAATTTGACCGACGGCGGTCCAATTGATTACTGAGAGAAATTCGAGCATGAGCGCAGTTGATGTAAGTGAAGTTCGTGCGCGGAGAAGCCGTGCATGAAAGGTTTAATTGTAGGCAGCTAGCCTGTCATTGCGCCGCTCAAATATTAATCAACTTCCGGCTGTAGCCCCGACTGAACGGGGGCTGACGTCGGATTAAGTAGTTTATCGACTCCTGATTAGCAAGCTGGCTCAGGAAGTATTGACGGTAATGCTGTATTTGCGTACAGTTACGCATTTGAACGATTGGAGCACCGTCATGCCC
>JAYSRA010000022.1:0-46786 GCA_043721275.1 Burkholderiales bacterium | reverse complement strand
CGGTGCTCTGGCGCGAGGACTATCAGGCGTATGGCGAGCAGATCAGGAAGGAGACGGGCAGCACCATTGCCACTGTCACTAACCCAGCCACGGCGACCGCAGCCAGCAACCGCGCCTGGTTCACCGGCAAGCTGCATGATGAGACGACCGGGCTGTCCTATTTCGGTGCCCGCTACTACGACCCGCAAGTCGGGCGCTTCATGGGCTTTGATCCGCACGGTTTCGAAGAGAATTCGCCGCTGTCGTTTAATCGCTATGCGTATGCGAATAACAATCCGATCAAGTTTGTCGATCCGGATGGGCGGCAGGCGGTGCAGGCGCTTGGTTTAGCTGGCCGCGCCATGGGGCCAGCTGCGACGATAGGAGATCAAGTGCGAGGCGGCAGTCCCGCGCCTGCGTGTGGGCCAACGTGTGGCGTGCTCAGCTTCCCGGGTGATGCACCGAAGTCGCCCCAGATCATGTCGAACCCTATTCAGGCGATGGGTTCGTTGATCATGTCGACGCCGATGACAATCGTGCAAGCGCTGCACATCATCACGTCAGCAATTTTGCAGAGCAAGTACGAGGACACGACTAAGCCTGGCAGTATTCCAAATCGAACCACGGATGTGTCTCGTGATGAGTTTGAAGCCAATCTGTCTGCTGGCGGCTGGTCGAAATCTACGTCGAAGGATGGGCGTGCAGAAATATTTACCAAAGACGGCTCCAAGTACTCCGTCAGGGACAACGCACGGTCAACGAAGGGGCCAACCGCTGATTTCACAAGAGCCGGAAGCAAGGAAGCTGATCTAAAAATTCGACTGGACGACAATACGGAGAAAGCGGAATGATGGCTCACAGGATTTCTACTAGCGATCTCAGCAATGCGCGGGATCGCGTGAACCGCGTTTTGATCGAAAAAACTCTGCTCCCGCTTCAGGTCTTTCACCCCGCCTATCGAAACTATCGGTTCGCACCTATCGATTTAATTTTAGGAGCTGCGGGTTGGGCAGATTTGCAGACCCAAATGCGTTGTACTAGCGCTTCCGGCCTCGTCATGGGGGTCGTCGACCCCGACCCCGTTTACTACTTTGCACGGGAGTTTGGTGTGACACAGTGGTGGGCGCTCGACGCGGCGACGACGGTCGATCAGTACCTAGATATCCTTTGGGTCGAACCCCCAAACGGCAACGAGGCTGATTCCGTTCGCGGGAATTCCGAAATTGTTGTTTGGATCGCAAACGACGCCTCATTCGCCGTCTACGGTGATCGTAGTCACGAATGTGCTGTTATCGCATTTCGCGACATAGCTCATGCTCAGCGCCTTGGTTCGCACTGGCAAACGTGCAGTGAGTTTTTGGACTCTCAGCTCATGGTGCCGAGTCGAGGTGCGGACGCGTTCCTCGCTTCTATTCAACAGAACTATCGCGACAACGTGTGAGCGAAGAATCACTTGGCAAGCTGGGTACGCATCAAGATGCTCCCCACCTTCTTCGCAACGTCGCGCTTCGGAGGGCAACACGGCGCGCACTCTGGTGCGGCGCCCTACGCGCATCCAAAAAACGCGTGATGAGGACTCCGGCACAAATCGATTCACGCGTTACGAATTTCAAACTTCACCGGTCACATCGAAACAGTTCACAGGGATGACAAAATGGATACAACTTAAACGTGAAACCTATATTTCGTATGGGCAGAAGCCTGATTTATGCACAAAACCGACTTTAGCTATAAATCGTGGTGTTGCCCGCATTAAATGGTCGTTTCATCGTAGAGTTGCTGCCAATTTTCGCCACTGTCACCCAGCAGCCATCCACCAAGTCTTTCAGTTCCACGCACACCCATCGGAGTCACGCAATGAGCGTTCAGCCTCAGCTTCCACATTTCGGTGCCACCTCTCCAATGATTGGTCATCCCGACTACCGACTCGCCAGCCAAGTTAAAGCTTACGTTCGCGTAGCCCTAGATGTCCGAGCCCTCCGCGCGAAGCTGGGCGGCGCGTTGTTAGCAGCCGTTGCCGGGCCGCTGTTCGCCGCAGGTGGCACGACGATCCAAGCGGCAGGCGTGCAAGTCGTCAAGTTTGGGGCAGTGGAGTGGCACGGCGCGTTCCCTGGCGGCACGGCGGTGGGTGTGTTTCAGATTTCACCGAAGACGCCCGATTGCCCCCGTGGTCTAGGAATGATCGACCTGTCGAACAGCGCTGGGCTTGCAATGATGGATTCACTTAAAACCGCTCGCACACAAAACAAAACCATCAACGCAACGTTCGCGTCACAGGGGCCAAAGGGCTACTGCGTGGCGACTGCCATTACGGTATTGGGGTAAGCCATGAGTGCGAAAGAACAATCTAAAAATTTGCGCTGGAAAATTGCTGGCGCCTTAGTGGCGTTGACAGTGAGTGTGATTGCACCGGCGCAGGTTTCGTCGTGGACGCCGCCAGATGGCTACACCAATCAATGGACAGCCAGCGAGCGAAAGGTCTTCAAGGACTTCCACAACAACGTGGTGGACGAACGTATTGATCCGCTGGGTGGCAAGTTGGGACTGGTTCACACGGATGCGGTGATGCCCGGCCCCAATGGCATGGACATTCGAGTGGTGCGCAGCTATAGGTCACCTAGCCCACGTTCTGTGTTTGATCGGCTAACCGGCTACAACGTTGCGATTGCTGGTATCGGTTGGGCCGTTGGCCCGGATTTCCCGGTTATCCGAGGGATGATTCCCGACTGTCCCGCTGAGGGCTGGTATGGGTCGGTTACTCAGCTTCCGACGCTGGTTCGACTCACCGGCGAAAGCGAGCCGTTTTACTTTGTCGGCGCAAATTTGTGGATGACACGCTCTGGCTACAAGTACGATTGCCGTCAGAACAACGGGACTTCAACGATGCACGGCCCGGATGGACGTGTTTACAGCTACGAGGGGCCATGGGGAGCCAGACTTAAGAAAGTGGAAGATCGCTATGGCAACTGGGTTGCTCTCGAATACGGTGATGCGGTCTACACCGCGATTCTGGCGATTGATGCGGAAGAGGATTTGTTTGCGTGGGGTGGACCTCTTTCGCGCATCACATCCAGTGATGGTCGGCGAATCGACTTTACCTACGATGTCCCCACTCCCATACAGGGCTCAAATCCCGCGTGGAACCTTACGAAGATAAATAAAATGAGTTTCGGTGACGGCGTAAGCAAATACGAAGTTAACTATGAGTTTGACAGTTATGCGCCCGGCAGCATCGCGCCGTTTGTTGGACATCATGGTTCAACAAAATTTCTGCTGAAACGTGTTTTGTTGCCGGATGGCAGTTCTTGGCAATACCAATACCACCCCGTTGGCGGCACGCTGTGCAACGTTTTTCCCGGCAGCATGTCGCTGTCGCGCATGACGTATCCGACCGGCGGGACGACCGATTACACGTACACCGGCTCCGGGCAGATTAGCGGTTATTCGGGTCGTGTTGATGTCTATTCGTGTAACGGATCGACGTATGCAGCCACGCAGCAAACGCAAGTCGCGACGAAGGTGACCAGTGATGGAGGGTCTTGGCGATACCGTGTTTCTGAGGGCAATTGGTCGCATTACGACGCGACCGTATTCCCTGGTATTCCAAATGCCGAGGTCCCAATTCAGCGCTCAAATTACGGCAACGGTGACGGCCCGAATTTCGACATATTTCGTGTTGACAGTCCCGACAAAATCGTAATTGAATGGTTTTATCCGCGCTATGGCGGCGCGATATTTGCCAACATAAACACGACGTACTACTATCGACCAAATGCCGTTGCCCTTTCGGGGTTTCCGATTGAACGACGCGTTTACGAAACCACGTTGGCTGGGGCGCTCGGGGCTCTAGTCGAAACGACCAAGTATGCGTACGGCATCAGCGCCACCCCATCGGTAATACAGTTGTATAGCTACGACACCGCGCTGACGGACGCTTATGCAAACAACGGTACACCGAACAGAGCCAGCGCGCCGATCGCCTATTTGTCCAAGAAAACCGTGACGCGTGGCACCGCTACCTACGTTACGCGGCAAGACGTTGCCACGGCGGACTGTCCGATCCCGGCATCGATGGAAGAGGAAGGTCAACGCAAACGGCACGTTTCGCGGATTCTGCGGCGTGATCTTGGTACTCCCGGCTTTCCTTTCTGCGCGATCCAGAACGATTCTTTGTATGAAGCGGTGGTGGGAAATGCCGTTTTCAGTGCGACGCCGTTTTCAACGACATCGCGCGTGCTGGACTCGGGCTCTGGCAAAGTTTCGTCATCAACCAGCGCAGATCTCACAGAATATTTCTCTTATGATGCCATCGGCGAGTTGCAGACCCACACGGATGCGCGTGGGTTTATCACTAGGATGTCGAACTACAAACGCGGGTTGGCGCAAAATGAATTGCATCCTGTCACGAATTCAAACCCTACCGGTGACCCGACAGCAATTTCAATATCGCGGACTGTCGATTTGCATGGGCGCGCTTCGTCAGAGACGGACGGGGAGGGAAACCAAACCCAATATGGCTACGACGGCCTGCATCGAGTCACCAGCGTGACGCCGGCTAAAGCAAGCAGCTCGCCGGTTTCACTCTCCTATTCGGCTACAACGGTACCGTCGACGCAAGTTGTAGCGCGTGGCTCGTCGACGCAGACCGTTACGCTTGATGGGTTTGGACGTGTGGCATCGGTTAACGATAACGGCACGGTTACAAACTTCCAGTACGACGGCGCAGGCCGAAAGACATTTCAGACCTATCCCGGTAAGAGCGTCGGTACGCGGATGAAATTCGACGCATTCGGTCGTATAAAAATAGTGGAACAACCCAATTTGGTTGCTGCGCAACCCGATGTGTCCCGCACATTCGCTTACGACGATTCCGCCGCGCGTATTGACGTGACTAACGAACGCGGCTACACGACCAAGTATTACTACGAGGCGTACGGCAGCCCGGATGAAGGTTGGTTGCGCAGGATCGAGCCGCCAGCGAACGTAGCTGGAGCCACAGCGATTGATCCAATCGATATTGTGCGAAACGGACTTGGACAAATTACGTCGGTGACGCAAGGCGGCGTTGTGACGCGGTCGTACGCGTACAACGCGAGCAAGGGGTTCTTTCTTGACTCTGAAACGCATCCCGAGCTGGGTCTCGTGCAATACACGCGAGATAACGCGGGGAATATGACGGGCAAGAACGTGAATTCATCAGGCAACGTTGCGTACGGTTATGACGGAAAAAATAGGCTGACTTCGGTAACCTATCCGCCAAATAGTGGCCCGGTCGCGGCGAACGTCGCGCAGACTTGGCACCGCAATGACCTGCTCAAATCGGCGACGACTGCGGTGGCGGGACGCGAGTACTTTTACGATCAAAATAAAAATTTGACGTCTGAGTCGCTGATGGTCGACGGCATCGGGCGAAGCGCTACGTATGCATACGATGCACTAGATCATTTGAGTAGTTTGACCTATCCGTCTAATCGAATCGCAACTTATGCGCCTGACGCAAGAGGACGTGCGAGCGCCGCGCTGCCCTTTGTTTCTACAGTCAACTACTTTGATTCGGGGCTTTTGAGCTCGATGCAATATGCCAACAATGTGTACACATCGTACGGCGAAAATGCCAGGTCGTGGACGAGTGCGCTGTCCGTCAAACCAACGTCAACGAGCGCAACAAAACTGATTGCGTTAGGGTTCTCGTATGACGCGATGGGCAACGTAACGACCATCGACGACACAAGTACGTCTGGCCCGCTGGGGTTTCAGCGATCATTGCAGTACGACACCATGGATCAGCTTCTGGCAGCCCAAGGTGGGGGAGCGGGCTCAGAACAGACGTTTGAGTATGACGCGATGGGAAATATCTCTAAGCGCAGGATAAGCGGGGCTGTCGCGATCTATGCGCATGACGCGGCATCACGGAAGCTGTTGGGAGTTAGCGGTGCATTTTCCAGAGCATTTGGATACGATGCCCACGGGAACGTCGCCAGTAACGGCACCCACCAATTTGGTTACGACTTCGCTGACAATTTGCGCATCGTCGGAACGGGGATTGGCACGGCAAACGTCGCCGCCTACGACTACGACGCACATCAGCAACGCGTGAAAGAAATCAACGCAAACGGCCAGACAACCCACACGTTTACAAACAAAGGCGGGCAGTTGCTCGGTGAATACACGACGACATCGGGATCAGGCACCGGGAAGGAGCATGTTTACTTGACGGGAAAACGGGTGGGAACTTGGACGTTTTAGGCGATCGGGATCGTAACGCGTGATTGATCGGCGCCGAACACGAATGGTTACTTCAAAGTTAAGACGCTTGACCACCTCAAATTTTTGGCAGCACATAAGCAAAATTTACTGAAGCAGCCGCTAGAAATTAGCAAGTAAAGCTCAGCAACAGGTTGCCACTTGGAGCGATTCAGCGTGCGCAAGGCGAGCGTTTAAAATCGGTATTTTGATAGTCTTGGGTATCGCGATTAAGTGGATGAACGGGCGGCGCATCCATCAGCATAGCCGCAGCAAAAAGTAACAAAACACCATGGCGGCGGAAAACAAATTACAAACTCTTCCCCCAATCCGCGCCATCGCCATCGATCTTGACGGCACACTACTCGACACCATCCCCGATTTGTGTAGTGCGGTGAACCGCGTGTTGGCCGATTTGCAACTCGCCGCGTTGCCCATCGAGTTGGTCAAAACCTTTGTCGGCAAAGGGCTGGGTGAACACATGCGAAAGTCCTTGCGCACCGCAATGGGCCGCGAACCTGATGCTGCCGAACAGTCGCATGCGATGGCCTTGTATAGCGCGCATTACGCAGCGCACATCGCGGATCACACAACAATTTATCCTGGCGTTGTCGATGGGCTCGATGCGTTCCAGTCGCGCGGTTTACCGATGTCGGTGCTGACCAATAAACGGACGGCCAACACCGTCAATCTGCTCGCCCACTTTCACATTGATGGCTACTTTGACCATGTAGTCTGCGGTGACACACTGACCACCAACAAGCCTGATCCGGGCATGATGTTTTATTCAGCCGGAAGGTTTGGCGTACATCCGCGCGAGATGTTGATGATTGGGGACTCAGGCAATGACAGCCTCGCCGCGCAGGCCGCAGGCGCGCCGGTGGTGCTGGTGAGCTACGGCTACAGCGAGGGTGTAGACGTAGCTGATTTGCGCGCAAACGCAATCGTGAGTACATTTACAGCCATTCCTGCGTTGCTCGATTCCTAAATCGGGCCAAAAACACAACATGTTCCTGTCAGTACGCGCAACACCCTTTGGGTGGCAAAGCTCCGGAGTTTGGTGGCGTTAGCCTACCAATAATGCTTTGCGCCAGTTGCGGGCGCACGCACTCCTCGCTGGAGCGCCGCAGCCAAGAATCTTTTCCTGACACTTCTCTGAACATGTTGCACCATGAACGAACAAGAATTTTTAAAGCTTGCGCAACAAGGCTTCACCCGCATCCCGCTGGTTGAGCAGACGCTTGCCGACCTCGACACACCGCTGTCGATTTACCTCAAACTCGCTAATGATCGCTACACCTTTCTGCTGGAATCAGTGGTGGGTGGCGAGCGTTTTGGGCGCTACAGTTTCATCGGACTACGCACGCGCACCCGCATCGAGGTGCGCGGTCATGAGGTCACGCACATCACCCCGCTCGGGCCGAACAAGCAGACGGTGGCCGACCCGCTCGACTACATCGCGGCCTATCAGGCGCAGTTCAAGGTGGCGACCATTCCGGGCTTGCCGCGTTTTTGTGGTGGTCTGACCGGCTATTTTGGATTTGAGACCGTGGGCTACATTGAGCCGCGCGTCGGCAAGCGCTATGCCGAGAAGCCGAACGTCGATCAGCTCGGCGTACCGGACATTCTTTTGTTGCTCACTGAAGAATTGGCCGTGGTCGACAGTTTGTCCGGCACCATCTCGCTTATTGTTTACGCCGATCCGGCAAAGCCCGACGCCTTCCAACGCGCAAACGAGCGGCTGGCGGAACTGCGCGCCAAGCTGCGCGAGCCCGCGAAGCTGCCGCTGCAACACGCAACCACCGTTGTGCATGCGCAATCGGAAATGGGCGAAGCGGCGTACATGGGCGCAGTGCAAGTCTGCAAAGACTACATCGCTGCGGGTGACTGCATGCAGGTGGTGCCGTCGCAGCGCATGGTGATGGATTTTCCCGAGCCGCCGATCTCGTTGTATCGGGCGCTGCGCACGTTGAACCCGTCGCCTTACATGTTCTTCTATAACTTCGGCGACTTTCACGTCGTCGGAGCGTCACCAGAGATTCTCGTGCGCAAAGAAGGCGAATCCGTCACCGTGCGCCCGATTGCCGGCACGCGCAAGCGAGGACTGACGCGCGAGGAGGATGACGCATTGGCAGCGGAATTGCTTGCCGATGAAAAGGAAGTGGCCGAACACGTCATGCTCATCGATCTCGGTCGCAACGACGTGGGTCGTATCGCGAAGACCGGATCGGTTGTCGTCAAGGACAAGATGATTATCGAGCGCTATTCACACGTGATGCACATCGTGAGCAACGTTGAAGGAATACTTAAACCCGGCACCAACAATATTGACGTGTTGCGCGCCACGTTTCCAGCGGGCACGTTGTCCGGCGCGCCAAAGATTCGCGCACTTGAAATCATTCATGAAGTGGAGCCGGTCAAGCGCAATATTTACGGCGGCGCGGTCGGTTACATGAGCTATCAAGGCGACATGGATATGTGCATCGCCATTCGTACTGCGGTGATTCAAAACGGCAAGCTCTACGCGCAGGCGGGCGCAGGCATTGTGCATGACTCCGAGCCCAAAAAAGAATGGGAAGAAACGCTGCAAAAGGCGCGATCAGTTTTGCGCGCAGCGGAGATGGTGCAAAAAGGTTTGGATGGAGCGGCAGCATGAGCAAAATCATCGACCTACGCAGCGACACCGTTACCTGCCCCTCGCCCGCGATGCTTGCCGCGATGATCGCTGCGCCCGTGGGCGACGACGTGTGGGGCGACGACCCGACCGTGAACCGTTTGCAGGCCGTGATGGCGGAAGCAACGCGCAAGGAAGCCGCGCTATTTTTTCCGTCGGGCACGCAAAGCAATCTCGCGGCGCTGATGTCGCACTGCGAACGTGGCGACGAATACATCGTGGGCCAAATGGCGCACACCTATCGCTGGGAAGGCGGTGGCGCGGCGGTGCTCGGCAGCATTCAGCCGCAGCCGATTGAGCAAGAAGCCGACGGCACGATGCCGTTGGCAAAGATTGCAGCCGCGATCAAGCCGTTTGGCCCTGGCCTCGGCACGCACTTTGCGCGCACGCGGCTGCTCGCGCTGGAGAACACCTGGGGTGGTCGCGTGCTGCCGCAGAGTTACGTCTTGGAGGCCGCAGAACTTGCGCGCAGCAAGGGACTGAATGTGCATCTTGACGGCGCTCGCGCGTTCAACGCCGCGGTCGCTAGTGAGACAACGATTGCTGACGTCCTCGCGCCGTTTGACTCAGCGTCGCTGTGTATTTCCAAAGGGCTCGGTGCGCCAGTGGGTGCGGTGCTTGTCGGTGAACGCGCGGTCATTGAGCGTGCTCATCGCTGGAGAAAGATGCTCGGCGGCGGCATGCGGCAGGCCGGTTACATCGCGGCGGCCTGCATCTACGCGCTGGAAAATAACGTCGAGCGTTTGCATGACGATCACGAGAACGCTGCGGCACTTGCAGCCGGGTTGCGCGACGTCGAAGAAATCACCGTGCTCGCGCAAGCCACCAACATGGTGTTCCTGAATATTCCTGACGTGCACGCGAAGTCACTCGAAGCATTCCTTAGAGATCACGGCATGTTGATGCAGGGCGTTTACGCGGCGCGGCTGGTTACGCATCTTGATGTGTCGCGTGCCGACATTGACGCGGTGATTGCCGCCATCAAAGATTACTTCAAAGGGGCTGCAAAATGATGCTGCTCATCGACAACTACGACAGCTTCACCTACAACCTCGCACAATATTTCGGCGAGTTGGGACAGGACGTTGAAGTCATCCGCAACGATGCGATTGATCTCGCTGGAATCAAGGCGATGAGCCCCGAGCGCATTGTCGTTTCGCCGGGGCCGTGTACGCCCAACGAGGCCGGAATTTCGGTGCCGCTGATCAAGGAATTTGCGGGCAAGCTGCCCATTCTGGGCGTGTGTTTAGGCCATCAAAGTATTGGTACGGCGTTTGGCGGCAACATCGTTCGTGCGAAGCGTGTGATGCACGGAAAAACGTCGACCATCACCCACAATCGACAGGATTGTTTCGCGGGAATTCCCACGCCGTTTACCGTAGCGCGCTATCACTCGCTGGTGATTGATCGCGAATCGCTACCGAAAGAATTGTCCATTACCGCCGAAAGCGAAGACGGTGAAATCATGGGCGTGCGGCACAAGACGTTACCCATCTGGGGCGTGCAGTTTCACCCCGAGTCGATCATCACCGAGCACGGTCGTGATTTGTTGAAAAATTTCTTGAATCTGTAGGCCGCCACCATGCCCATCTCTATCGCAGAAGCCATCCAGCGCACCGTCGATCACCGCGAAATTTTCGAGGACGAAATGCTCTCGTTGATGAGGAAACTTATGAACGATGAGTTCACGCCCGCGCAAGCGGGCGCGTTGCTCACTGGCCTTCGCGTGAAGAAAGAAACGATTGGTGAAATCGCCGCCGCTGCGAAAGTCATGCGCGAGTTGTCGACCAAAGTTCCAGTCGAAAACGAGCCGAATCTGGTGGATATCGTTGGCACCGGCGGCGATTTGTCGCATACCTTCAATATCTCGACGGCGTCCATGTTCGTCGCTGCGGCGGCGGGCGCAAAGGTCGCCAAACATGGCAATCGTGGCGTGTCGTCAAAGAGCGGCGCGGCCGACGTGTTGGAGTCGCTTGGCGTGAATATCATGCTCGTCTCCACGCAGATTGCGCAGTGCATTCAGGCCACCGGCATCGGTTTTATGTTTGCGCCGAATCATCATCTGGCGATGAAGGCGGTTGCGCCGATTCGGCGTGAGCTCGGCGTTAAAACCATCTTCAATATTCTTGGCCCTTTAACCAATCCGGCCAGTGCGCCGAACACCATGATGGGTGTGTTTCACGCTGATCTCGTAGGCATTCAAGTGCGCGTGATGCAACGGCTCGGTGCGGAGCACGTGATGGTGGTGCATGGTCGCGATTCGTTGGATGAAATTTCGCTCGGCGCAGGCACACTCGTTGGCGAGCTTAAAGACGGCAAGATCACCGAATACGAAATTCATCCGGAGGATTTTGGCTTCACCATGAGCGCCACACGTAACCTGAAGGTGGACACGCCCGAGGCGTCGAAAGCGATGCTTCTCGCAGCGCTTGACGGCAGTCATGCGGCAGCGTCCAACGTGGTGATGCTGAATGCGGGCGCGGCGCTTTATACGGCAAACGTTGCGCCTACTTTGCGTGAGGGTATTCAACTCGCACGAGCAACCATTGCGAGCGGCGCTGCACGCAAAAAGGTGGACGAATTTGCGGCGTTCACGCAGACGTTTCGAACCAAACCGTTTACACCGGCATGAGCGACATTCTCAACAAAATCATCGCCACCAAGCACGACGAAATCGCGGCACTGATGCGCATGAAACCGTTGTCTGTTGTGCGTGCCGAGGCGGAAGCCGAAGCACACCGAGGCATTCGCGACTTCGTAGCCGCGATTGAAGGCAAGATTGCGGGAGGCTTAAGTGCTGTTATCGCCGAGATCAAAAAGGCGAGCCCTAGCAAAGGCATTCTGCGCGAACACTTTGTGCCTGCTGACATTGCTGCCAGCTTTGAATTAGGCGGCGCGGCCTGCTTGTCCGTGCTAACTGACGCGCCGTATTTTCAGGGCCGCGTTGAATACTTGAAGCTGGCCCGGAGCGCGTGCAACCTGCCCGTCATACGCAAAGATTTCATCGTCGATGCGTATCAGGTGTACGAGGCGCGCGCAATGGGCGCGGACTGCATTCTGCTGATCGTTGGCGCGCTGGAGCTGCATCAAATGCAGGCGCTCGAAACACTGGCGCATGAGCTCGGCATGGCAGTGCTCGTGGAGTCACATGATGCCCGCGAACTCGACGCTGCGCTCACGTTAAAGACCGCGCTCATCGGTATCAACAACCGTGATTTGCGCACCTTCAATGTGTCGTTATCGACCACGGTCGATCTGTTGAAACGGGTGCCACCGGGCAAACGCGTCATCACCGAAAGCGGCATCTTGTCGCGCGCAGACGTCGCTCACATGCGTGAGCACGACGTGCATGCGTACTTGGTAGGCGAGGCGTTCATGCGCGCGCCCGATCCGGGTGCGGCGCTGGCTGAACTATTTGCGGCGTGAGCGCGCTTTGAGCCTGCGTCGCTGCGAAAAAATGGTAGCGCTCGCCATTAACAGCGAGAGTAACCACATCGCCGTCTGTGACAACGTGGGCACAGGCTGCACTGTCGGCACGACCGCCACCGGGTCTGCGACGTGCTGAATGGCGAGGCTTTCAAAGCCGCCGATGGCCGTGCCAGCCAGTGTCACCGTGTTGAGGTTGGACACCGCCAGCGTGCTCGGATTGATCGCGAACACCTGACCGGGATCATCATCACTGATACCCCACACGATACCGGTGACCGGGTCTCCATCAAGCCCTGCATCGAGCGGGTTCACGCTCAGCGGGCCGAGCAGTGTCGCCGCGCCAGTGGTGGTGTTGATGCAATACAACTTGCCGCGATCTGAGTTGCCGCCAATTCCGAACAGGCCCGATGCGCAGTTCGCCGTTGCCGCAACGCCCGCCAAGCCGGACAACGCGGGCCCGGTGCCGCCAAGCGGGCTCGCCGCGCCGCTAGCCGGGTCAACCCGATACACCACGGCGTTGGCCGCCAGATACATCGCGCCGTTTGGGGTAAAGGTGAGACCAGCGTTCGCCTGCACCTGTGGCAAGCCGATTAACAGCCCCACGGGGGCGCAAACACCGGTGCTCGACGAGCATTTGACCAGCTGCGCGGTGGCCGGATTGACGCCGTAAATTTCGCCTGCGGCGTTCATCGCGAGCGCCTCGATTTTGCTGAAGCCGGTGGGCCCGACCTCAGTTGCCACGCCAGTGAGCATATCGACGCGGTAGAGCTTGCGATCAACGTCGCTGCGGACTGAGTAGCCGATGGTTGCCGCGATTGCGCCTGAGGCCGCTAGCGCGCCGCCGCACGCTAGAGTGCAGGCTGCCGCTCGCAACAACCTCCGTAGAATAAAAGTCACACTGAATCCTTCGTATTTAACAAAATTTTGACAGGAAACCTCTGCCTCCGCAACTTGACGAGCTTGAGTGAGCAAGCGCTCACCGTCCGCGCATGCCTTTTGTGTCGTCATTCAGAGACAATTTAATGAGGTCGCGGAGACATCAAAAACCATATTTCGACGGCAACAGCTTTTTGTTTAATGCGCCATTAAACGTGGGCATGGCGTCGATTATGCTGAAAGTCGATATTGACTAAAAAGGCGCGTCTGCCCCAAACAAATCAAGCGTTTTTGCAAAAAGCTGATGCAGCGTTAACCGATCAGCCACGGTCGATATCGCAAAGTGAGCGCCCGCTTCTAGTGGCAATCGCTTGCGCGGTGGCGTTGCCGCTGATGTGCGCCTACCAGCAGCCGCCGCTGCCGGCCTTTTTTAACCAAGCGCTGGCCGCAGCGCTGTGGTCAGGCGTCTTACTTTTGCTTGCGTATGCGTCGCCGCACCCCCTGCATTTCGGTCGTAGTTTTTCGACGTTCGCAGCGGTGGCTTCCCCTGTTGCGCTGTGGTCGATTTTGCTCGTGGCGCTGCTCGGGCAAACGCTGGCGGGCATGACGCCAGGTTTTATTGCCGCACCGATCGCCGTAAATCTCACGCTGGCGTTGCTGCTAAGTGCCGCGTTCGCCGCCTCAACGCGCGACGCGCCGACGCTGCATCAGTATCTGCGCGCCCTGCTGGCCGGTATCTTGATCGCCGCGCTGTTTAACGCCGTGGTGGCGCTGCTGCAAATGACTGTGCCGCAGTGGGCCGACGACAACTGGATTGCGCGCACGGTGCCGCCGAACGACCGCGCCAGCGGTAACCTGCGGCAACCCAATCAGCTCGCCACGTTGATGGTGTGGGGCCTGCTCGCCACCAGCTATTTTTGGCGACGCCAACCGCTACGTTGGCTCGCGTTCAGCGCGCCGCTGCTGGCCACGCTGGTGGCCACCGGGTCGCGCACCGGCATGGTGAGCCTGATGCTGATTGTGATGGTGGCGCTGTTGCGCTCTAAGCGGGTGCGCAGTTGGCGGGTGAAAGGCTGGCTCGCGCTGCTCCTCGCCGTGCTGCCGTTGGCGTGGTTTGCCGAGGGCATTTTTACGCGCAACACGGCCAATGTGGCGCTCACGCTGCGGCTCGCGCTGTGGCGCGACGTGCTTGAAATCGTGAGTCTTCAACCGTGGCTCGGCGTCGGTTGGGGGCAACTCAACTTCGCATGGACGCTGACACCGCTGCCCGCGCGCGCGGCTGATGTGTTCGACCATGCACACAATTTGCCGCTGCATTTGGCGGCCGAATTGGGCGTGCCGCTGGCCGCGTTAGTCGTTGCCGCGCTGTGCACCATGCTGTGGCGAGCACGCAGCGCACTGCGCAGCAGCGACGGCGCGACCGCAGGCTTGCTGCTCGCGACGGTGTTGCTGCACAGCTTGTTTGAATACCCGCTGTGGTTCAGCTATTTTTTGCTGCCGTCTGCGCTGTTGCTGGCGTGGTTAGTGGCTGTGGGCACGACGCGTAACGCCGACTCAAGCGCCGCAAATTCGCGATCAAAATTTGCCGCGTTGAACCTCAAAAAATGGTTTGCGCTGGCAGCCGTGCTGGCGCTCGTGAGCGTGATGTATGCGCTGCGCGAGTATCAGAAACAGGTAGCCATTCATCGCACCGTCGGCGATCCTGATGCGCTGCAACGCGCCGTCGCTACCGCGCGCGAAAGCCCGCTGTACGGGCATTTCGGCGACTATGCGGCGATCATGTTGGCGGGCGACGCGGCAACCCCGGACTTGTTTGTGCGGCCCATTCGTCACGTGCTTGATGAACGATTGCTGAGCGCCTACGCGCGCATGCTGGCGCGCGCCGGTGACACAGATCGTGCGGCGTTCGTTGCGGCGCGCGCAAGGGAGTTTCCGCCCGATGCGCTGTTCGCCAACTTACCGCTGCGGCCCGCGTCGTCCCCCGCTGCGGCGCGCCTTACGGTGCAGGATTTTCGGCGATAACGGCGTGCGTTTCGCTGTCGCTAAATCCGCCGAAACAACACATCGCGCACCTCATGCCCGAGCTTAATTCCGCGTCGCTCAAACTTGGTTTCGGGTCGCCATGCGGGTCGGTCTGCATAAGCATCGGCGGTGTTAACCAGCAGCGGCTCCGCCGACAGCACATCCAACATTTGCTCAGCGTACGGCACCCAATCGGTCGCCAAATGCAGATAACCGCCGGCGCTTAATCGCGATGCAATCAGCGCCACCAGCGGCGGCTTTATGAGGCGACGTTTGTTGTGTCGCGCCTTGTGCCACGGGTCAGGAAAATAAATGTGTACGCCCGAAAGCGATCCGGGCGCGATCATATGCGTGAGCACATCCACCGCGTCATGGTCAATCACACGCACGTTGGCGAGCGAGCGTTCATCAAGCAGATTGCACAAATTACCGATACCGGGCGGATGCACTTCGACCGCAATGAAATTCGTATCGGCCCGCGCGGCGGCGATCTCGGCGGTGGTCACGCCCATGCCAAAGCCAATCTCCAAAACAGTTGGCGCAACGCGCCCAAACGTCTGCGCAAAATCAATCGTCGACAGCGAATAAGGCACACCAAAACGCGCCATGCCCTCGCTCAATCCGCGCGTTTGCTTGGGCGACATGCGACCCGCGCGCACGACGAAACTGCGAATCGCGCGATGCTTCAAGTCTTCGCGAATGAGCTCGGGAGCCTCACTCAAGGCAACAGCACCGTCCAGCGCGGATCGGACAGCTCAAGATTGGTGCTGGCGTTCTTGCCCGCCTCGGTGTAATCCACGATCAAACGACGCGGCGCGCCCCACGACACGCCCGCGTCCGTCCACGGCGTGCGCGGCGCAAACACCCGCTCACGCGCGGGGCCACGACGCTCAAAACGCCACACCGACAACCGGTTCTCACAGCCTTCAGCACAAAAATCGACGGTGACGAAATACCGCCCATCGCTATTGAAAAACGGCTCGTTCGGCAGCTCGGTGGTGCTGGCAATAAGGCCGCCGGTATTGATGTTTGCGAGCGTTGGGGCTCCACGCTGCACCAACACAAAATCAAGTTTGTCAGCCTGCGCGCGATAAAGCACCACCGAGTCTGAGGCCGCGTGATACGCAAAGAAGCTCAGGTTCGGGCCCGCTTCGCCGGGCTTGTCTTCAAAAATAAACGGCGGCTCACCGGGCACCGTCACCGCCAGCAAATTGCCTGAGCGTTTGACGATGCTTGAAGCCCGACCGATCTGCTGCGCCTCAATCTTTTTGCCGCAGTCGGCCGGGTCGCCGGTGTTCACGCACAGCTTGGCAAATTGCTCTTGGGTGGGCGCGGGCACGCTGCCGGGCGTCTGCGCAAACACCGTGACGCAAAAAAACGCATGGAAAAACACGCACGCGCGACGTAGATTGGAAATGAGAAATCGCATGCCGCGATTTTCGCATTCCGCGCCGTGCAAACCTTTTTGCGTTAGCCAATCACCTTGGCAACCTGCGCTTTCAATGCCGCATCTAGCAACGCGATGGACTCGTTGAGATGGGCGCGCACCTCAATCACGCTGCCGGGTTTGCTGGCCGCTTTTCTCAAGCTCGCCAGCAGGTCCACCGCGTATTCGCGTTGCAGGCTACGCGCGTCCGCTGGCGCGCGCGGGCTCGGGCGCGCGACCGCTTCCGCGAGCAGACGAATGTGTTCGCGCTGCAAATTGCGCCGCATCATGCTGATCGGTGTGCCACTATTGAGCTCGCTCCAGATTGCGCGCTGCAGCGTGCTGTACAGCTCGGCCACGCTTAACGCACGAGTGCTGTCAGCGAGTTTTTCCGGGGCCACAACCAAGCGTGCGGCCACGCTGTCGCGCAGCAGAAGATTGAGCGTGCTTTTTTGCATGGCAAACACGCGACCCGCAACCGATGAATCAATCGGCGTGACGCTCGGCACGCTAATCTCGTCATCGAACAACGCGTCGCCACGCGCATCAAAATCCGGCGTGAGTTTGCCGAGAAATTCCGGCTTAAATTTGAACGCATCCACCGCGAATAAATTCTTCGCCAACAGATTCAACGCGCGGCGCTGCTTGTCGGCGTCCACCGGCGTCAACGGCTGACGACCGCTGCCCGCCACATCGCGCAACACGGTCACGCCGCCAACGTACTTTGCGGTGAGCTCACTCACCTCGCCCATTAGCCGAAAACCGCGCTGAAAGTTGCGCCGCAACTGCTCATACTTGGTGCCTGATGCGAGCTCGCGCGCCTGCACACGATCCCACAATTCACGAATAATCGTGAAGCGCTTTTCATAAAAACCGAGCGGGTCGCTCGACAAATCGCTGCGGTTCACGTCAGGGTCAATGCCCTCGGCAATCGGGTCGATACCCGCGTCTTCATCGGTCGCATAAGCAAGCGCAGGCTCGTTCGAACGCGACAGTGTTTTTGCGAGCTCAGCCTTCTCGGTTTCAGCCGTGGTTTCTTTGTAACCGTACTCAATGGCCCAGATGTCGTAGGTGCCCACCGTGATCATCGAATATTGGCCCTGCCGCTCACCTTTGAGCGCAATATTGAGCGCGTTGTAATCCATGATCGAGCTTGAGACGCCGGTCTCGGCACCGAATTTTGCATCGGTCAATTGCTCCGGTGTGATCGACGTTGAGCCCTTGAAATTGTGGCGCAGTCCGAGCGTGTGACCAACCTCGTGTTCGGTGATGTCCTTGATCGCGTCCATGATCCACGACTCCGCCTGCGCTGAGCCGTATTCGAACTCCCCGCGCGCTACGAGCAGGTCGAGCGCAAACGCGGCTTCGGTCAATTTGCTGTTGGCATAGCTGCACAGCTGCCCGGAATTTCGCATCAGTCCAGCGCCGACCGGACGCGGTGGATCCTCAGCGACGCGCGCGCTGTACAGCCGCGTAATGTCCTCATTCATTTCGATGTCGGCATCGAGAATTTCACCGGTGCGTGGATCGACTTTGCTCGGGCCGCGCGCGCCAAACGGGATGTCGCTGCCCGCCACCCAGCGGATCGATGCGAAGCGCGTGGCGGACGTGTCGAAGTCGTCCGTATCGGTTTGTTGCTTAACCACCACCGCGTTTCTGAAACCGATTTTTTCGTACGCTTTGTTCCACTCCAAAATGCCATCAGTCACGGCCTTGCGATACGCGAGCGGAATATTTTTATCGAGCCAGTAGGTGATCGGCTGCTTCGGCTCCGACAGGGCGACCGTCTGGTCTTTTTTCTCTAAGCGCCAACGGTTAATGTAGCGAACGCGCGCCTCACGCTTATCGGGATTGGTGTAGTCGTTCACGCTGGTGGTGAAGTAGCCCACACGCGGGTCAGCCTCGCGCGGACGCATCGGCTCGGGCAGCTTAGAAAAGCCGTAGTAGTAGCCCATAAAGAGCGAGCGAATATCGGGCAGCGTGTTCGGCAGTTTCGACGCTGGCGCTGACGGATTGGGCGTCGTCGGTGGCAGCGTTACGCGGTTCAATTGATAGTGGCCGCGCACGTTGAAACCGGTCTCCGCGTCCGAGTTGCGGGCGCGCTCGATGCTCGAATTTTTGCTGTCGAATGCGTACGGTTGATGGAAGGTTTGCTCCAATTGCTGAGCAGCCATCGGAAAGTCGTTGACGAGCAGTGCGTTGGCCTCGATCAGCACGCTTTTTTTCTCAGGATGCGGCGCGCTGGCAATGGTTGAGGTGCCGATTAGACTGTCAGAAAATGATCGGGCAACGGCGTGGCGAATCGGCGAATCATTAGCGGCAGCGTATGCCACGTTGCGCGCGATCAACTGCACGCCGGTTGTGCCAAATTTCTTGAAACTCGCAAAATATTGGCCGCGACCCGCCGCCAGAAATCCGCCCATCTGGTTGCCGTACAAACCGGCGTCACCGATTGAGTGGGTAACGTTAACGGAGAAGAAAAACGGTCGCTCCCACATCGCCTCTGGGATCTCAATCCACACCTTGTCGTCCTTGCGCCAAGTGGTGAAAAAACCGGCCTCTTCGGTCGCGTCTTTGATCACCTCAGCGAACGGCTTCGTGGGTGGCGGCGCGTTGGCAGCGGCCGCGCCCGCGGTCGTCGCAGCACTCGCTTTGGCCGCAGCGGCAACCGCCTGCGCGCCAACCGCAGCCTTGGGGTCAGCCACCTTATCAGCAGCGTCAGTGGCCGCTGTGGCCACCGCGTTGGCGGCAGCAACCGCAGCGGGTCCTGAGCCGGGCGCGCTGGTCGGCGGCGCAACCGATGCACATGAAACTAAGCCCAGCGTGACGAGTGCGGCGGGCAATGAGCGAAGGCTAAAAAACATGAACGATCTCTTGGAAAACGGGTAACAGCTTTTTATTGAAACCGCCAATTGATTGGGGCTAGCGTTGTTTTTAGCCATTAGTCGATAATTAGCTAAATCAAATGGTAGCCCAGGTTAAATGGGGCGATCAGCAAAAAGCTGCTACTAATAAAAGTAGACAAGACAACAGTGTATTGCCACGCCGAACCCGCCCGTCAACGCGATCAGAAGTCGTGAGACGAAGCGCAGAATGGTGCGGATGGGCGGCGAGATCGACCGGCCCGAACTGGTAAACGCAACGCACGTAGGCGCGGCGAAAGCCGCGATCCAATCCGACGACGCTGTCGCGGCTTTCGCCGCTCCTGCGTGGTCTTGGAAACTACGCCGTTACCGCCACATCAACCGTCAATTCCGCGAGCGTTTCTTCAATCGCGAGCAGCGCCTGATCCATCGATTCGCGTGAAATATTCAGCGGTGGCGCAAAGCGCACCACGGTGTGATGCGTATCTTTCGACAACACGCCACGTCGCATCAATGACTCGCAAAACGCACGCGCTGACACGGCCTCACGATCAAGCTCCATGCCAATGAACAGGCCCATGCCACGCACTTCCAAGATTGCTGGATTGTGCAAACCACGCAACCGCGCGAGCACGTACGCGCCCATGTCCGCCGCCTGCTTCGCGAGCTGCTCGCGCTGCAATAAATTGATGGCGGCCAAACCCACCGCACAGGCCAGCGGATTGCCGCCAAAGGTGCTGCCGTGGTCACCCGGCGTGAACACCGCCATCACGTCCTTGCGCGCGACAAACGCCGACACCGGTAGCAGTCCGCCGCCGAGCGCTTTGCCGAGAATCACGCCGTCCGGCACGACGGCCTCATGCTCAAACGCGAAGTTGCGACCGGTGCGGCCCATGCCGGTTTGCACCTCATCACAAATCAACAACACATTGTGTCGCGTGCAGATTTCGCGCGCCCGTTTCAGGTAGCCTGCGGGCGGCAATACGATGCCCGCTTCGCCCTGAATCGGCTCCACCAAAAACGCTGCCGTGTTCGGCGTGATGGCGCGCTCAAGTGCTGCGCTGTCACCGAACGGCACGCTGACGAAACCGGGCGTGAACGGGCCGAAACCATCGCGATATTGCGCCTCGGATGAGAAGCTAATCACAGTCGTAGTGCGGCCTGAAAAGTTGCCGTCAGCGACGATGATCTGCGCCTGATTCGCCTTGATGCCTTTCACCGTGTGGCCCCACTTGCGCGCGGCCTTGATCGCAGTTTCCACAGCCTCGGCACCGGTGTTCATCGGCAGCATGCAATCAAGCCCAGTGAGCTTGCACACCGCCTCGGCAAATCCGCCCAATTGATCGGTGTAGAAAGCACGCGACGTGACCGCGAGGCGGCCCGCCTGACGCGTCAACACGGCAAGCAATTCAGGATGACTGTGGCCGAAGCTCACCGCTGAATACGCGCTCATCAGGTCGATGTAGCGACGGCCTTCGCTGTCCCACAAATACGAGCCTTCGCCGCGCGTTAACTCAACCGGCAGCGGGGAATAATTTTTTGCGCCGTAGCGGTCTTCAAGCGCGCGGGCAGAAACGTTGGGGGGTTTTTTAAGATCGAACATAAGGATGCGGCAGCCAACAAGCTGCGTGAGATGCCACGGCGGGCGAATACCGAGATCATGCCTGCATTCACGCGAACTTTGGTTGCATTATCGTGTGCTATTTTCACGTATCATGCAGCTTTCTTGCATATCAGCGCCAATCTATGAGCGGAACGTTTGCATCACTCGATAAAATTGACCGAAAACTGGTGGAAGCGCTGCAAAAAAACGCCCGCGCCACCAACGTTGAGCTGGCCGAAGCAGTGCATTTGTCCGCACCGCAATGCCTGCGCCGGGTGCGCGGGCTTGAGGAGCGCGGCGTGATTCGCGGCTACACAGCACTCGCTGAGCCCACCGCAGTCGGGCTCGGCGTGATGGCGTTTGTCAGCCTCACCATTGATCGCTCGCAGTCAAAACGGGTGCGGCAACTGGAGCCCGATCTCGCGAAATTTCCAGAGATTGTGGAGTGCTACACGGTGTCGGGCGAGTTCGATTATTTGCTGCGCGTGGTGGCACCAGATTTGCTCGGCTTGTCAGAATTCTTGACTGATCGATTGCTGCAAGTGCCCGGCGTGGCGAGCACGCATTCGATGATTTGCATGGAAGAGATCAAGCCGTTGTCGCCGCTGCCGCTTGATTGGGCGGGATAGGTTGCGCGGCTACTTTCGGCTCTGCCGCTTTGCAGGAACCGCACCACTGCGCTTCAACCACGCGTCAAGCTCGGTGTTAAATTTTTTGGTTTCAGCCAACAACCATTCAACAAACGCGCGCACCTCCGAGCGCGCACGGGCCCGCTCTGACACCACCATGTAGCAACCTGAACCGGTGGCCACCGCAATGTCAATCGGTCGCACCAAGTCGCCCGACATGTAAACGTCCGCGCCGTAGGTGCGCCCCAGCGCCACGCCCTGCCCGCTTTGCGCCGCGAGAAAGGTCTGCATGATGAAATCAAATTTAAGCTGCGAGCGGCCTTTGACTTCGGGCTGCCCGAGCGTTTCAAAAAAGCCGGGCCACGTAGACCGCATCTCGGCGGGCCCGCCAGCTGCGCCCTCAATCAACGTGTGCGCCGACAAATCACTCAAGCACTTAAGCTTGGGTGAAACGCGCAGATAACTCGGGCTCACCAGCGGAAACAGCACCTCATCAATGAGCAGCGTGGCGTCAGCCGGCGCGTTGTCCGCGCGCAAGTAGCGCACCGCCACGTCCACGTCTTCAACATCCAGATCAAACAGGCGATCAGTCGCGCCAATATCAAGGTCAGCGGTGGGGCGCAACGCACGAAACCCGGACAGCCGCGGAATCAGCCACAGTGACGCAAACGACGCGAAGGTGGTGACCGACACGCGCGGTGAATTAACGTCGCGGCGCAACCGGTCCACGCCGTTGTCAAGCTCATGCAACACGCGCTGCACTAACGGCAAAAATTCACGTCCCGCTGGCGTCAAAGCAATCTCGCGCGCCTTGCGAACGAAGAGCGAAACACCTAATTCTTCCTCCAAACCCTGCACTTGGCGGCTGACCGCCGACTGCGTCAACGACAACTCGTTGGCCGCTTGCGTCAGGCTTAGACACCGCGCTGCTGCTTCAAAGCCGCGCATTCCGGCAAGCGTCAGCGGGCGTGTTCTTGGCGTGATGTGGGCGCTTTGCATGCGTTATGAGCAGTCTCGACTGCAATCAATTCGTTCGACAGATGCGAATTATCGCTCTTAAATAGGTCCAATAAACACATTTCGTTTCTTTTTTAGCCCGCAAGGAGCACAGCCATGAACAGCAGCCATTTTCCCCTTCCTTTCGCCACCCAAGATTGGACGTTGGACAAACGCCGCGCGCTGTCGTTGCAGGCAGCGCAAGTGAAATCAGTGGAGGCATTGTCGGGCTCGCTTTGGGTAACGGTTTCAGGCAGCTCGCAAGACTTTTTCGTGCAAAGTGGCGACCACATCGCCATCCCCTGCGCGCACGGCCAAGTGGTGATCGAAGCGCTGGGTGATGCAGGCGTAGTGCGCATCGGCCAACACGCTGAAAGCATGTGCTGGGACGAGCAAAAACAATCGTTCTCGCACGCCGTCTACGTATCCATCGTGTGCCCCATGGTGCGCGGACTACGAAAAACAGCCGACTGGCTCGACCCATCGCCGACGGTCGTGCGCACGGCGCACTAGTAAATTCCCGCGCGAGCTAGCCAGACACGGGTAGCTCGGATGCCTGCATCCGAGTCGCGAGCGTTAACAATCCCCCGCTGCGACGGCACTGTGTGCCGTCGCTTTTTTATTGGTGGCTAGCCCACCACCCGCGCAGCCTGCGCCTTGAGCGCAGCGTCGAGTGAGTCGGCCACCTCATCGAGATGTGCTCGCGTTTGTGCTGACAGGCGCATGTTGTTTTTTGCTGTCTGCGCGCGGGCCAACAAGCTTTTCGCTGTCAAACGATGTAGCGCGCGGGCGTCGCCTGCGGCGGTGCCGAAGCCCGGTCGGGTGATGGCGCTGGCGAGTCGGCGGGCGTGCTCGCGTTGCAGTGCACGGCGCGCGGGAGTGGCTTCGGCGAACGTGGCGCCGTCGCCCCAAATCGATTTGGTGATGGTGCCGTACACCTCGTCGAGCGTGAGTGCGCTGTCGGGTGCGGCGAGTTTGGCGCGTGCGTTTTGAATGCGCTCAGCTACGCGCAGTGACATCAGTCGATCTAGCGTTTGCGTTTGCATGGCAAGTAAGGTCACGTCTAGCGAGCGATCAATCGGCGGCAGGTAGCCACGATCAAGCGTGCTGTCGGTCAAACGGCTGACGAACTCGGGCTTCAAATCAAAGCCATTGGCCGCAAATAAATTGCTCGAAATGAGCTTTAACGCGGCGCGTTGCTTGTCCGCTGCCACTGGCGTTAACGGCGCGCGATTGCTGCCGGCTTGATCGCGTAAATAGACGACGCCACCGACGTATTTGGCCGCAAGATCAAAGGCAACGGACAGCTGGCGCATGCCGCCACCGAAGTTGCGCGTGAGGACCTCAAAACTCTCGCCGTTGGCGAGGCTTCGCGTTTGCAAACGTTCAAACAATTCGCGCGAAAGCTGGATGCGGCGTTGCGCAAATTCGAGCGGGTCGCCGCCGATGTCGCGCTGGTTGACCGTCGGGTCCATGCCGTCAAAGTCACCGAACAATTCCTCATCGGTGCCGTAGGCCAAAAGAGGCTCGTTGCTACGTCCGGCAATTTTTGCGAGATCGGCGCTTTCGCTCGCGGTGGGCAATTCTTTGTACGCATATTCGACCGCCCAGTAGTCGTATGAGCCAAGCGTGCTCATTACGTATTCGCCTTGCTGCTCTTTGTCGAGCGCGATGTTGACGGCGTTGTAATCCATCACCGATCCGGTGAGGCCATTGGCGCGCGTGAACGCAGGATCGCTGATCTGCTTTTGCGTGTAGATGGTGGAGGCGCGAAAGTTGTGACGCAGGCCGAGCGTGTGGCCCACCTCGTGCGTGACCACGTCTTTGAGCACCGCAAGAACGATGCGTTCGGACTCTTTTGGATCCATCGCGTCGCCTGCGCGCATCGCGAGCAAATCAAGCGCAAAGCTCGCCTCTTCAATCGCTGATTGGCCATACGAGCACAGGTCAGAACCGGTGTCGCCGTTAACCAGAATGTCGCGCGGCAAGGTGGCCGATGTGGTGCGCAGAAAACTGCGGCTATCGTCCATGCGCGTGAGGCCGTTGGCGTCAACGGAACCTGCGGCAACCGTCGGCATGGGGCGCGGATACACCTCGCGCGATTGACGGCGCGGCAGCGTCACCCAGCCATTGCCGATGGTGATGTCGGCATCGAGAATTTCACCGGTGCGCGGATCGATGCGCGACGGGCCGACGGCGAGCGCACCATCGGAATAATCAACGAACCAGCGCACCGAGGCGCGGCCGGTTTCATGGGTGCTCCACGTGGCGTCCGCTGGTTGTTGCTCAACGGCAATTGCGTCTTTGAAGCCGAGCTTTTCGAAGGCTTTGTTCCACTCCAGCACGCCCGCTTTCACGGTGTCGCGGTATTCGAGCGGGATGTTTTTGTCGAGCCAATACGTGATCTGTTTTTTCGGCTCGGACAATGCGGCGCTTGGGTCTTTCTTCTCCATGCGCCAGCGGTTCACGACGTACTTGCGCGCGAACGCGGCCTCGTTATCGCTGAAGTCCCACATCGGCTGATTGAAGTGGCCAACGCGACCATCGGCGGCGCGTGGTTTCATCGGTTCATCAGGCAATTTTGACAGCGTGTAGAACAGGCCCAGGAAGAAGCTGCGTGGATCGGGGACGCCGGTGACGATGCGCGGCGGCGGCGTCAAAATACCGGCCAGCCCAGTGGGCGGCGACGGCAATTTCGGCACCGAAAAATGTGCGGTGACATCGAAGGTGGTGGCGTCGTCGCGCGCTTGCGTTTCTTTGAAATAAGAGTTGGCGCGATCAAGGCTATAGCCCGCACGGTAGGCGCTGTCGAGCGCGTAGGTGATCATCGGAATGTCGCCGAGCAACAGCGCGTTGGCCTCGACCAGCACCGATTTTCTCTCGGGATGCGGCACGCTTGCGAGCGTCGCGGCAGCGAGCAAACTGTCGCTGGTGCCTTCGGCCGTGGCAATGGCAATTGGCGTGGCGGGTTTGGCGTAGTTGCTGAAATTACGTGCGATCAACTGCACGTTATTGCCGATTTTTTTGAAGCTGATGATGTTGCCGCGAAGCATGGCGCGCGCGGTGGACGTGGCCATGTCGCTCATCACGCCGCGGCTCATGTTGGTCTGCAAATAATAGAGCTGGTCGAATTGCTCCGGCTTGATTTCAATCCACACTTTTTCGTCTTTCGTCCACAGCGTGAAGAGACCTTTTTGCTCTTTCGCGTCTTTGATGATTTCAGCGAACGGTTTAGGCGCACCGGGAACGGCGGCAGCACTCCCGGGCGGTCGCGCCGCCGCAGTGGGCGCGACAACGGCAGGCGCACCGTCAATGGTGGCGCTACCGGCTGACGAGGCTGGCGCGCCCACCGGCGCGCTTGGCGAGGGCAACGCGACAACGGCGGGCACAGCGACCGTTGCGGGCGGCGCGACCGTGGCGCAGGACGAGAGCAGCGCGGCCACAGCGATGAACAAGGCAGATCGTGCGAGGTGCGTGGTGCATGAAAAAACAACCATAAAAAACTCCAAAATCCGGGGACAACTTATGAGGTCAAGCCGCATTTTAATTTGGGCTAGCGGGCTAAATTCGTTTTAGTTGAGTTATGACTAAATACGCGTCTACCCCAATTCAAATGGGCGTTGCAGCGAAAAGCTATAAAACAATTAACAGGATTATTTTGACCAGTGTAGGCGTGATTCAAGCGTTGCGCGCAGAGCGCGACGAATGCACGAATTGCGCGACTGAATGACGAGGTGGCCAGCGCAGGGATACGCCCGCTTTAGCCAACCGTAACAATTTCGCCGCGCAAACTGTGCGGCGCGGCCTCGGTAATTTTCACGTCAACGTATTGGCCGATCAGCCGCGCCCCTTGTGGCCCAGCGGGGAAATTCACCACGCGCATGTTCTCGCAGCGGCCCGCCAGCTCGGCGGTGCTTTTTTTCGAAACACTCTCAATCAACACGCGCTCAACGTTGCCAAGCATCGCCTGACTGTAGCCAAAAAACAGCGTGTCGATGCGCTTTTGCAACTGATACAAACGCTGCGATTTTTCAGCGGCGGGCGTGTCGTCAACCAAATCCGCAGCGGGCGTGCCGGGACGTGCGGAATACACAAAACTGAACGCGCCGTCGAACGCCACATCATCAATCAACTTCATCGTGAGGTCGTGATCTTTTTGCGTTTCGCCAGGAAAGCCCACGATGAAATCTGACGTGATCGAGACGTTGGGTCGCACTGCACGCAGTTTGCGGATGGTGCTTTTGTATTCGATGGCCGTATAACCGCGTTTCATCGCCGCCAAGATGCGGTCCGAGCCGTGTTGCACCGGCAAATGCAGCTGCGACACGAGCTTCGGCACGCGGCCATACACCTCGATCAGCGACGCGCTCATCTCGCGCGGATGGCTGGTGGTGTAGCGAATGCGCTCGATGCCGGGAATTTCGTCGATGAATTCGATGAGCATCGCGAAGTCAGCAATGTCTGTCGTGTCACCCATTTTTCCCCGGTACGCGTTGACGTTTTGCCCAAGCAATGTGACTTCTTTCACGCCCTTGATCGCGAGCTCGGCAACCTCGGTCAACACCGATTCAAACGGACGCGAAACCTCTTCGCCGCGCGTGTACGGCACCACACAAAAGCTGCAATATTTGCTGCACCCTTCCATGATGGAAACGAACGCGCTCGCCGCCTCAACTCGCGCGGGCGGCATGTTGTCGAACTTTTCTATCTCGGGAAAAGAAATGTCCACCTGCGAACGGCCCGTCTCGCGACGTTTTGCAATCAGCGCAGGCAAACGATGCAGCGTTTGTGGGCCAAACACGATGTCGACAAACGGCGCGCGTTCAACAATTGCGGCACCTTCTTGTGAGGCCACACAACCGCCGACGCCGATCACCAGATTGGGATTTTTTTTCTTCAAATCCTTGACGCGACCGAGATCATGAAACACTTTTTCCTGCGCTTTTTCGCGCACCGAGCAGGTGTTGAACAGGATCACGTCGGCGTTGTCCGGCGTGTCGGTTTTCTCGAAACCTTCAGGCGTTCCGGCGTCGAGAATGTCAGCCATTTTGTCGGAGTCGTACTCGTTCATCTGGCAGCCGAAGGTGCGGATGAAAAGTTTTTTCTTGGGTACTACCTCCCGTTCGCCCTGAGGTGGTCGTTGGGTTTCGGCGGTTAACAAAAGGGCTTCGGCGGGCTCAGCCCGAACGGTAGTGGAGTCTTGCATGGTGCAGGGCGCGCGGCTTTATCCGGCGATGCTGTGGAAACGGGTTGCAATTGTAGGCTGCGTTGCAACCCAGCAGCGTCTACCGCCGTGGGCGACAGTTTTTTGGGGCAGGTACGTCGCGGTTCACTATCGGAGGTATGGGCGTCCACACGCCGGGCGCATTGGGGGCGAACATGCCTCCCAACGCTCCTCCATCGGTCGGTGGACACAACGGAAGAAACGATTCTTCAATTTCGCGTTCCAGCCGCTCGCGTTGACTAAGCGACGGCGCAACCGATGGCGGCACCAGTGATCGGCGGCTATTGAGCTCACGCGCCGCCTCGCGCGCCGCGTCGGTTCGCGCTTTGTACGGATCGAATCCCTCGGGCTTGGCGGGCGGCATGTTGAACGCGGGCAGGCGCTCGCCGCCCGCAGCGCCCGGTGCGCCTGACGAGGCGGCGTCACCCGTGCGAGGCGACGGCAGCGTAACCGTGGCGGACGGGCGTCCCGTTGCTCCGGTTGAACCGCTCGCGGGGGCGGACGCGCTCGGGGCGCTCGGGGCGCTCGCAGGCGCAGACGCGCCCGATGGCGCAGCGCTTGCGGGTGATGCACTTGCGGCGGCGGGTGCGGCAGCGGACGTCGGTGCGGCGGCAGGAGCAGTCGCAGGTGCAGCACTAGGCGATGGCTGCGCGAGCACCGGCGTTGCCACTGGCGCTGCCACCGGTTGCGCGGACGCGGCGGGGGCTGCAGGAGCGGCGGCAGCGGTCGGGGTGACGGGTGCTGCCACCGGTGTGGGTGCAGCCGAGGGCGGCGTGGGTGTCGCGACGGGTGGCGACGGCACCGGAGCGGCAACCGGTACGGGCGTGGCCACCGGCGTTGGCACGGCGACCGGCGCCACAGGCACAGGGGGCGCGGCTTTGGCAGGCTCTGCGGCGACGGGCGGAGGCGTGGGCGCGGCGGGCTCCTGCTTGGCAGCGGGCGCTTCCACCAGCTCCTTCACGTCCGGCTTGGGCGGCGCGGGTTCGGTAATTGGCGGCGGTATTACCGGCAACGGCGGTGGCGTCGTCGCCACCGGGGCAGGCGCTTTAGGCTCAGTTTTGGCGGGTGTGACCAGCTCTGGCGGCTGCGTGCTCGGCGTGGGTTTGTCGGGCTTGATTTCGACCGTTGGCGTGGGCGGCGTGGTTGGCGCGTGAGGCAACGCGGCGGGCGGCTCGACGCGCGGGATGGGCGGGTCAAGCGCCTCCGCGCGCGGAATGGGTGAGAGTGCGTTCACAGTAACCGTGGTCGTTTTGGGCGCGTCGGACGGGCGTTGCTCAGGCGCGATGGGGCTGGGCGCGGCCTCAGGCACCGGCGTGGCGGGCGTTTCGCGAGGCACCAGCCGCGCTTTCATCCGCGTGCTTACGTCCTGTTGCGAGTCGCTGGTCGGCGCGCGCCAACCAAAGCTATCGCCGCCCACCTGCACGGACAACACCGCGAGATGAAGCAACAACGAAATGGCAACGCCCCACAGCAAGCCGCGCTGCGCGTTGGCCTGCATGTCGTGCGCAATGGCGCGGGTATCGGTGATGGCGGCGGTCAAAATTAACGAGCGATATGTCTGCGGTGTCGTGGGAGCGGTTTTACCGCGATGGGAGGGCGAAGTGCCACCTGATCGCGGTGGAACCGCTCCCACAGAACGTCATCCAGAATGCGACGCGAATTTCAGAAGTGTATGCGGGAGCGGCCTCGGCAGCGGTGCGTGGTGCTAGCCTTCCTCCACCATCACACGATCAGCGCAAGGAGCAATCTCATGAGCAACAACCGCGATGACAACGCAGGCGACAGCAAATTCAAACGGCGCAGCCAGCAATGGTTCGGCAAGCTCGATAAAGACGGCTTTGCGCATCGCTCATGGATGAAAAATCAGGGCCATCCGAATGACCTGTTCGACGGTCGCCCGGTGATCGGCATCTGCAACACGTGGAGCGAGCTGAACCCGTGCAACGCGCACTTCCGCGAGATCGCCGATTTTGTGAAAAAAGGCGTGTGGGAGGCCGGTGGTTTTCCGCTGGAATTTCCGGTGATGTCCACGGGTGAGGTGCTGATGCGCCCGACCGCGATGCTCTATCGCAACCTCGTCAGCATGGACGTGGAAGAAAGCATTCGCGGCAATCCGATTGACGGCGTGGTGCTGCTCATGGGTTGCGACAAAACCACACCGTCGCTGGTGATGGGCGCGGCGTCCTGCGACATTCCGACCATCGGTTTATCGGGCGGGCCGATGTTGAATGGTCGCTACAAAAACGAGATTCTCGGCAGCGGCACCGGCGTCTGGCAGATGAGCGAAAAAGTGCGCGCAGGCACCATGCGCCTTGAAGAATTTATGGATGCCGAAGCCGGCATGCACCGCAGCAAGGGCCATTGCATGACGATGGGCACCGCGAGCACGATGGCGTCGATGGTCGAATCCCTTGGCTTGAGTTTGCCCGGCAACGCAGCGATTCCGGCGGTGGACGCGCAGCGCTATCGCCTCGCGCAACTCACCGGGCGACGGATCGTGGAGATGGTGAAAGAGGACGTGCGCCTTTCACAAATCCTCACCCGCCATGCGTTCGAGAATGCGATCAAAACACTCGCCGCGATTGGCGGATCGACCAACGCCGTGATCCATCTGTTGGCGATGGCCGGACGCATCGGTGTACCGCTCAAGCTCGATGATTTTGAGCTGGGCTCAAACATGCCAAACCTCGTTGACATTCAACCGAGCGGCAAACATTTGATGGAAGATTTTTATTACGCGGGTGGGTTGCCCGCAGTGCTTAAATCCATCGGGGACTCGCTGCATAAAGACGCCCTCACCGCCAACGGCAAGACAATCTGGGACAACGTGAAAGACGCGGAGACCTTCAATTCGAACGTCATTCGCCCACTCGACAACCCGTTCATGGCCAACGCAGGGATCACCATCCTGCGCGGCAATCTCGCGCCGAACGGTGCCGTGATCAAGCCGAGCGCTGCGACCGCAAAACTGCTGCAACATCGAGGCCGCGCGGTCGTGTTCGAGACCATCGAAGAACTCCATGAGCGCATCAATGACGAGTCGCTCGACATTGATGAGAACAGCGTGATGGTGCTCAAAAACTGCGGCCCGAAAGGCTACCCCGGCATGGCCGAAGTCGGCAACATGCCGCTGCCGCCCAAGGTGCTGCGCAAAGGCATCACGGACATGGTGCGCGTGTCCGACGCCCGCATGAGCGGCACCGCGTACGGCACCGTCGTTCTGCACGCCGCGCCCGAAGCCGCAGCCGGCGGCCCGCTAGCGTTCGTGCAGACCGGCGACTGGGTCACGCTAGACACGGCGGGCCGCAAACTTTCAATGGAAGTGAGTGAGGCCGACCTAGCTCGCCGCCGCGAAGGCTGGACACCACCCAAGCCGCCGCTGGATCGCGGCTACTGGAAGCTCTACATCGATCATGTGCTGGGGGCGGATACGGGAGCGGATTTGGACTTTTTGGTTGGAAAATCAGGGACGCCGGTGTTGCGGGAAAGTCACTAAACAGCCGTCGGCATCATGCACGTGCCACCGTCATCCGCACCGCGTCGTCATCCTCGGCGTAATCCGGGGATCCAGTGCGTGAACCCACGAGAAGCGTCTAACCATGAATACAACTGACTACTTCCGCGACAACGTGCTCCCCAAGCGCCCCTACATTTGCGCTGATTGGTGCGAGGCCGTCATCGCCCATCCGCTCAAGCGCGAGATACAGGTCGAGGACGGAAGAATTCGCCACTGGGGTTGGATTGTCGAAGTCGGCCGCCATCTACGGGTGGTGACGCTTGCCGATGGAGAGACAGTGCACAATGCGTTTGACGACAGGAGATTCAAACCATGAGAATCGCTTTTGACCCAGAAACCGACTCGCTCTACATCCACCTTAGCGAACGCCCCAGCGTAGATTCCGACGAAGTCTCGGACGGTGTTGTGTGCGACTTCGACGCGGACGGAATTTTGGTAGGCATCGATGTGCAACACGCGCGAAGCCGCGCTGATTTGTCGCAACTGAAACTCTCGAAATTGCCGGTGGTTGAGCTGGCGGCTTGAGGTGACACATCTCGCGGTCACAGCGTATTTCGATGAAATGGTGAACGACCTATGAAACTCGAATTTGACCCCGCAGCTGACGTTGCCTACTTTGAAATCTCAAGCACACCGGTGGTCGTGACGCGGGAAATTGAGGCTGGTGTGATCGGTGACTATGACGCAGCTGGGCATTTGGTTGGGATCGAAGTGCTGTCGGTAAGCCAACGCGGCGCGAACTTGCCTTTGACGCGGGCTGCGTAGTCGAGGCACGAACATGAATCGCGACGAAGCGCTCACCGTACTGACGAAACTCAAGCCGCAACTGCAAAAGCAGTTCGGCGTGAGCGAGCTCGCGCTATTCGGCTCCGCCGCGCGCGACGAGTTGCGACCCGACAGCGATATTGATGTGCTGGTCAAGTTTGATGCCGCCGCATCTTCTTCACGCTATTTCGGCGTTCAGTTTGCAATCGAGGACGCGATGGGGATGCCCGTCGATCTGGTGACTGAAAATGCGCTGCGCCGCGAACTCAGGCCCTATGTTGAGCGAGAACGCATTCGTGTCTGATCGGGCTTCGAATCGCTACATCGATCATGCGCTTGGGGCAGATACGGGGGGCGGATCTGGATTTTCTGGTTGTGAAGTCGGGGACTCCGGGGTGGCGCGACTGTCGCTAGAGCCTGTACCATCGCTCCATGAAAGTGCAAAACGCGGTTCTTATCCCAGAGACTCTGAGCCCGGTCGGGGAGGGTGTTTCTGGCGCGCAGAGGGCGCTCGTGCGACTTAGTGGAACCACTTCCCGTTGCATTGTTAAGTGGCTCAATCACCGTTCAATTGCGGTTGAGTGTTTTTGCAGCGTACTCGGAGACGTCCTCTCGTTGCCTAGCGTCCCACCGGTAGTGGTTGTCGATCCACGCGACAAATCGCTACTATTTGGATCCCTTGAGATTCCGTATCCGAGCCTTTCAACAAGACTACGGTGGGTAAACGATCCCAGCCGAGCGCATCTGGATGCACTTGCAGAAATTCTTACCCAGTGGGCACAACTTGGTCATGTAATTTGTTTTGATGAGTTGGTCTGCAATCCAGATCGGAATATTGGAAACGTATTGTGGAACGGCGTGGATTTTTTTGTGATCGATCACGAGCGAGCGCTTACGAGTACCAACAAGGTGGCGAACAAGTTGGCGCTGATAGTGAAATCGTTACTAACGCCCGCGCAGCTTGATTCAATAGTGCAAACTGGTACAACTGCGGCGTTGACGTTTGGTTCTCTATTGCTCCCCGCCTCCCCGCGCTGGGCAGATATTCGAGGCACGTTTTCTAATTTGCCGTCCGAGATCAGCGATCACTATGATGCGTTAGTCCAAATTGTGACGACGGTCGTACCCTTACTGCTTCCGAGAGTTGTTGACACTATCCCTCCACCATTGTTTGAGCTAGGCGCACAATGAACATCACGCTTGATACGGACGTATCTCTCGCGCGTTATGCGATCCTCTGCTGGGAACCTGTTGCGGGAACCGCAGAACGCCTGAATGTTGCCGCAATTTTCGAATTTGGTGGCGTGGTGTTTGGTCGCATTTTGATTCGTGGCGAAGTTCTGACATGCATGTACGGGTCAGCTGGCGAAAACATGCTTCGAATGATTACGCAAGCGACGAAGTCGATAGAAAAAGTAGCTCGTGCGCATGACCTAGAAACAGCGATCAAATCGATTCCCCTCGACGCACTCTCTGCTACGCCCATTCGACAAACAATGGCGCTAGATGACAGCGATTTGATGCGACAGGTCGTACTTCTAAATTGCAGTTTGAGCGTGGTCGGCGACGACGGCGGCGAAGTGATCGAGGAAGCGACTACCGTAAAACCCGCGCGTGACGAGTGGATTCGTCGAGTTCGGCAGCAAACGATCATTCGCAGGCCCGATTTTGATGCTTTCTTTAATCGCGAAGCGAAGTTGGTCTCAGATGGAATGCCTGTGAAATTCGATTTTTTGTCGCCACGACTCGCAGCTCAACTTGGCCTTCTATTGACAACACGGCAAGCAAGTAGTGTCAAGGATGCACGCGCAAAACTCTGGGAGCTTGAGCTAGCTAAGGCTAGAAACAACGAGTTAAAGCCTGCGTTAATTTTTGGTTTCAGTCGCGTGGATGACATCACGTTAAGTGATAAGCAGCGGGATCAAATTGAGTCGAACCGAAGAGAAATTTCTGATGAGGCGTCATCGAAGCAGATTGGTTTCTACTCTGTGGTGACCGAGGCTGAGGCTGTGGAGGTAATCTTAGATCTCGCGTAGTCACGTAGCCTTGATTAGGCGCGCACCGAACCTCTCCGCTGAAGAATCCGTTTCGCACTCACGCCGTAATCCGGAATTGTTGGTGCTTCGCTTTGATCGCGTCACTTTCGCTGCTTAAGCGACCCTCTTGCTTCGATTGCGTTTCGCTAATCGCGACTACGGCTGCGCAGAGCGGGATCAGTTGATTTGTTGCGTGGCAACGTTCATTGCGCCATCAGCTATTCCATAAAACACCCCATTAAATATGGGCTAATGACCGCTTTTTTAGAAAGTCGACTAGTGGCTTAATCAATGACGAACCCCTATGCAATAAGACTTACGTCAAAAAGCTGCCGCCGAATTCCCACAAATAATTCACACCGCACTTGCTTGAGATCAAACCCAACGCAACGCCCCCAGCCCCGCCCGGATTCCAGCCTCAACGAATCCCGCGGATTTACAATCCATGCATGGACGCCATGATTTCCCGCATCAGCATCAACCCCGAAATGCGCTTCGGCAAGCCTTGCGTGCGCAACACCCGCATCACGGTGGGTGACGTGCTGGGTTGGCTTGCGTCGGAGATGACGTTTGAGGAAATTCTTTTTGATTTTGAACAGTTGACGCGCGAAGACATCCTCGCCTGCCTGATGTATGCGGCTGAGCGCGAGCAACACACGGCGCGCATCCCCATCGCGGCGTGAAGCTGCTGCTTGACGAGAACCTGTCGCGCAGGCTGGTTTCGGCGCTTCAGGATTTGTATCCCGGCACTACGCACGTGGAATTCGTTGGACTTGACGGTGCGGCTGATCTTGCCATTTGCGATTACGCAGGCGAGCACGGCTTTGTGATGGTGACCAAGGACTTGCGAAGTGGATCGCGACCAGCGCATCGCGCTGCGCAATTTCAATCCAAAACTGATCCGGCTGACGCTTGGGAACACGAGCGATGCAGCGACGGTACATGCGCTGCGTTCGGCTGCGCCCGAAATCGTCGTGGCACTCAACAATCCGAATCGTGGGATGGTAGAGCTGGGGTGATAGTGATGCAGTCCGCGTAGGTCAGACGCGCGAACGGGTTCCGACTGGTAACCTCGCGCGCTTCATTCGTCACCCTACACATGGGACAATTAGCCATGGCTATCGCTCCCGTCATCCGCAAAACCACGCTGCACGAGGCGGATGACGACGCTCGCGATTTGGCGTATTGGTTGTCGCGCCCGATGGCGGAGCGCATCGCGGCGGTTGAGGCGCTGCGCAAACCGTTGCTGGAGGCGCTGCCCCTTGCTGAACAAAGACTTCAAAGAGTTTATCGAGTCGATTCACTCAACAGCGCGCTCAAACGAGGTTGACTTCTTGGTCGTTGGCGCACACGCGCTCGCTGCCCATGGAAGACCGCGTTACACGAGCGATCTCGATATTTGGGTTCGCCCGGAACCAGATAATTTCGCGAGACTTATCAAGGCGCTTGATGCGTTCGGATTCGCAGCACTCGGTGTTTCAGCCGACGACTTCATGACGCCGCAGGCGACGGTGCAGCTTGGCTACCCGCCCGCGCGGATTGATCTGCTCACCTCGATTGACGGCGTGACGTTTGAAGACTGCTTCGCGCACCGGCTGGACGTGATGATTGCCGGCACGTCGTTGCCCGTCATTTCAATCGACGATTTGATTCGCAACAAACTCGCAACCGGTCGCGCGAAAGACCTTATCGACGTGGAGTCGTTGCGGGCCCCTAGGCGTAAATAGATTCGAGGGTTCTTCGCGAGTCGCGGTTAGTTCGCGCTGAATTTACTCGGGCACAAAGGCAATCACGCCATGGGCGAGCCCGCAATATTTACTTCACCAACGCGCTCGCCGCATTACGAAGCGCCTCTGGCGTCAGCATGTTGATCGTCACATGCCTCGCCACTGCAAGTTTTAGATAGTTGCGTTTGATGGCTGTTGTGTAAAGCGGATCATAGTGATCAACCAACAGCGATTCGACGATGCCGTCGATATTTCCGGCGCTCGCCAGCGTCTGCCATCGCGCGAGCATTTCGCCGCCGCGTAACGCTTTGAGTGGGGCGAGTTTTTGCATGAGCAGCGCGGGGTCGGCCACGAAGTGTTCGTACTCGCCGCGCAAATGAGCAACACGCGCAGCGACAAGCACATCGAGCCACACGCATTCGCCCCCAGCCATCTGCTCGCGCATGGACTCGGGCATTTGCACGAGGCCGATCTTCTTGCTCTCGCTTTCAACAAACACAGACCGCGACGGGTCAAGCGAGCGCAACTCCGCCCACAGCAAACTATCAAAGCGCTTCTGCGTTGGCTGCTTTGTTGCGACGTGTTCGCCGAGCAGCGAGCCCTTGTGATTGGCCAATCCCTCAAGGTCAATCACCTGCGCGCCCGAATCGCGCAACGCCAGCAGCAGCGCGGTTTTTCCGGTGCCGGTGCAACCGCAAATGGTCACGTAATTGAAGCGCTTGGGCAACTCGGTGAGCTCTTGCGCAACGCGCGCGCGGTAGGCTTTGTAGCCACCGTCCAACTGCACCGCTTTGAAGCCAATTTCGCGCAGCACCAAGGTCAAAGATCGCGAGCGTTTGCCGCCGCGCCAGCAGTAAATCAGCGGCGCCCAATCACGCGGTTTGTCCGCGAAATGCTGCTCCAGCATGTTCGCGATATTGCGCGAGACGAGCGCCGCGCCCATGCGCTTGGCCTCGAATGCGGACGCTCGTGCGTTGAGCGTGCCTACGCGGACGCGCTCGTCGTCACTGAGCACCGGATGGTTCAACGCGCCGGGAATGAAGTCTTCGGCGTACTCGCCCTCAGAGCGGGCGTCGATGATGTCAGGATAGTGCTCGAGGTCTAAGGCGGTTGCGGTTCCGTTATTGGCTGCTGCACTCATTTCAATAATTTGACCAATGCGGGCCACACGGTGTCGAGCAAAGCGGGTTGCGCTGCGGCAATCGGATGAATGCGATCCGGTTGAAATTTTGACAAATCTGCGCCGATTTTTTCCAGAAAACGCGGCACCAGCGCAGCGCCCGTGGTCTTCGCCGTGTCAACGTACATCGCCTCAAACTGCGCGGTGTAATTCGGCCCGAAATTCGGTGGCATTTGCATGCCGACAAGCAGCACTTTTGCACCTGCCGCTTTGGACAGTTCGGCCATTTTGAGCAGGTTCGCTTTGGCGGAGGCCACCGGCGAGCCCCGCAGACCGTCGTTGCCGCCGAGCTCAATCACCACGTGCGTGGGCTTGTGTTTCGACAACAGCGCAGGCAAGCGAGCGAGGCCGCCCGCAGTGGTGTCGCCGCTGATGCTGGCGTTGGTCACCTCGGCCGAAATTTTTTCGCGCACCAGCTTTTTTGCCAGCAAATCAACCCAACCTTCACCCGCAGACAGGCCGTAGCCTGCGGAAATCGAATCGCCGACGACTAGGATTTGCGCAGTTTTTGCGTGTGCTGCAACTGACAATGCCGACAACGCGCACACGGCAAACGCCACGCACAGCCATCGCAGGAACCGGAAAGACGTTTGTTCTGTCATCATCACATTCATTTTAAAGAGCCACTCGCGTTTAGCTCCCTCCCCCAGCGGGGGGTGGGGAGGGGAAAGTGGCGAACAGCAGAGCGATCCCCGTTTGACCACTTGCCCCCACCCTAACCCTCCCCCGCTGGGGAAGGGGACAACACAATAGTTGGGCCGAATGGCCACCAAACAATCACGATCACACATGATTCAACCGACCGCACTATCCCCCAACGCCCCACCGGCCATCGCCGCCGACCATTTGTCGCGCGTGGTGCCGTTGGGCGACCGCAAACTCACGATTTTGGACGACGTTTCGCTCACGGTCACGGCAGGCGAAACGCTAGCCATTGTCGGCGCTTCCGGCTCCGGCAAAACGACGTTGCTCGGGTTGCTGGCGGGGCTTGATCGACCCAATACGGGTAGCGTGACATGGAACGGCGAGGTCATCAGCACGCTGTCTGAAGACTCGCTGGCCAAGCGACGACAAGGCTCGGTAGGCTTTGTGTTTCAGTCGTTTCAGTTGCTGCCCGCGTTGACCGCGTTTGAAAACGTGATGTTGCCGCTGGAACTTGCGGGCAGCCGTGACGCCGAGGCGCGGGCTACCGACTGGCTCACCCGCGTCGGTTTGCACGAGCGGATGGATCATTTGCCAAAGCAGCTCTCCGGCGGCGAGCAGCAGCGGGTGGCGATTGCCCGCGCGTTTGTGGCGAGCCCGAAGATTGTGTTTTGTGATGAACCGACGGGTAATCTCGACACCGATACAGGTGCAGAAATTGTGGAGCTGATGTTCACGTTGAATCGCGAGCAGGCTACGACACTGGTGCTTGTCACTCACGATCATGAGCTTGCGGCGCGTTGCAATCATGTGGTGCGTTTGGCACGCGGCAAGGTGGTGCAATGAACTTAGTGATGCGCTTCGTTAAGCGCGAACTGCGCACGACGGAGGCGCGTATTCTCGTAATGGCGCTGGCCGTGGCGGTGGCGAGTGTGGGCGCCGTGGCGATGTTTGCTGATCGGGTGAAGGGCGCATTTGTTAATCAAGCCAACGTGCTGCTTGGCGCGGACGCGATGATTTCGGGCGATCGTCCGTTGCCAGAAAATTTCACTGCGCAGGCGCGCGCGATGGGCCTCAGCGTCACACAGTCCACGCGGTTCGGAAGCATGGTCAGTGCGTCAGGCAAAGACTCGGTGCTGTCGGATGTGAAATCGGTGACTTCACCTTACCCATTACGCGGCGCGATTGAAATCCGCAACGCAGCGGGGGATCGTGTGCCCTTCGTAGCGAATCTCAAAGCGGGTGAAGTGCTGGTTGACGAGCGATTGGCCGCGCGGCTCAACGTGAAAGCAGGCGACACCATTGAAGTCGGCAAGCTCACACCACGTATCGCGCAGGTGTTTGCCGAGGAGCCCGAAGTGGCGGGCAACTTTTTATCCGCCGCGCCAAAAGTGTTGATGGCTAATGCTGACGTGGCTGCCAGCGAACTGCTCGGCCCGGGCAGTCGCGCCACCTATCGCCTGCAAGTAGCGGGGGATCGCGCGCAAGATTTTGCCGATGCGGTCAAGCCGAAACTCGGGCCCGGCCAACGGCTGGAAACCGTGCGCGAACTGCGCCCCGAGGTGCGCTCCACGCTCGAAAAAGCGGAGCAATTTCTTGGCCTTGCCGCATCGTTTGCGGTGTTCCTCGCGGTGGTCGCCATCGTGCTCGCGTTGCGCCGTTATTTAAAACGCGAGCTGGATACGGCCACGCTGTTTCGCACGCTCGGCGCGGGGCAGCGGCAAACGCTGATGCACTTCGTCGGGCAATTTTTTGTGCTCGCACTGATCGCGTGTTTGCTCGGCGTCGCGTTGGCTTTTGCCGCGCAGGCGGGCCTGGCGTGGGCGGTGCGCGGCTTGTTCGCCTCCACCTTGCCGCCCGCAGGCTGGATGCCGCTGGTCAAGGCGTTTACCACCGGCCTCGTGCTGCTGCTCGGCTTTGCTATTCCGCCGCTGATTGCGCTTGCCAGCACGCCCCCCGTGCGCGCCTTGCGCCGCGATATGGCCGCACCCAGTGCGGGGGGCGTGCTTGCCGCCGTGCTTGGTGCCATGGCAGTGTTGGCAGTGGTGATGATGCAGTCGCAGGATTTGCGCACCGGTGCCATTTTCGTCGGCGGCATTCTGGTGCTGGTGGCCGCAGCCACAGCCCTAGCGATGGCGCTGCTGTGGGCGATTCGGCGGCTGGTTCGCTCGGGCAAATTGGCGAAGTTGGGCGGCGCGCGTTCGTGGGCTTACGGCCTTGCCAACTTGGATCGTCGTCGCTTGTCGACGGCCATTCAAATCGCGTGTCTCGGCTTGGGCGTGATGACGCTGATCGCAGTCGGATTCGTACGCACCGACCTGTTCAGTTCATGGCAAAAATCGTTGCCGCCCGATGCGCCGAATCGCTTTTTGATTAACGTGCAGCAAGATCAAATCGGCACCATTCAAGCGCTGTTACCAAAAGCGGCCGACGGTAAAACGGCGACGTTTTATCCAATGGTGCGCGGGCGGTTGGTGTCGGTGAACGGCACGCCGGTCAACGCGAAAGATTACGTCGACGAAGCCGCAAAACGGCTCGTGGACCGTGAATTTAATTTGTCGTCAAGCGCGGTGCTGCCCGCGGCCAACAAAATCACCGCCGGTGAGTATTTGTCCGACACGCAAACTGGCGTTATGTCGCTCGAAGAAGGCATCGCAAAAACGCTGAAGCTCAGCGTCGGTGACAGCGTGGAATTTGACGTGGCGGGCGAAAAAGTCGCAGTCAAGATAACCAGCTTGCGCAAGGTCGATTGGGACAGTTTCCGTGTGAACTTTTTCGCGCTGATTCCAGCGGCTACTATCGCGCCGCTGCCGAAGAGCTACATCACCGCCATTCACCTGCCCGACAGCGATAAAAAGACGCTGCCAGCGGTAGTGAGCGCCGCGCCGAACGTGCTGGTGATCGACGTGTCCGAGATCATGGCGCGAGTGCGCAGCATCGTCGACCAAGTGGCACGCGCGCTCGAATTTGTGTTCGCATTTACGCTGGTGGCGGGCCTGCTTACGCTGTACACCGCCGTGATCGCCACGCAGGATGAGCGTAGATACGACACCGCGCTGATTCGCACGCTAGGCGGCACGCGCAGCCAGATTCGTGCGGCGCTGATCGCAGAATTTTTGGCGCTCGGTGGTGCGGCGGGATTGCTTGGCGTGCTTGGAGCAATCGCGCTGACTTGGGCGCTGGCAACGCGCGTGTTGAAGATTGAGTTTATGGCCTCGCCTGTGGTGTGGATCGTGGGCTTTTCAGCGGCGACGGCTTGCACGTTGTTGGCCGGCTGGCTTGGCACTAGGAGTGTGTTGAGCACGCCGCCGATTCAGGTGCTTAGGGAAGGCGCATAAATGTTGTGGGAAGCCGCATGAAGATTGAGCAGGTTCGGGCGCAAGTGGCGCGCGTGGGTAGCCTTGCGCTTGGCGAATCGGGCGACATGACCTTTCAGGAGCGGCGTGAATATCACCAAGCACTCGGTCGCAAGGTTCGGCCTGCGGGTGTTTTGATTTTGCTGATTCAACGTGATGGCGCGCTCAGTATCGTGCTCACGCAACGCACCGCGCACTTGCATGACCACGCCGGGCAAATCAGCTTTCCAGGCGGGCGACATGAACCGGAAGACGCCGACATTGTGGCCACCGCAGTGCGCGAATCGTATGAAGAAATCGGCACTCACTCCAACCAAATTCAGGTGCTGGGCAGCTTGCCGAATTACGTGACGGTGACCGCGTATGAAATCACGCCAGTCGTCGCAACATCGCCACCGCAAACGTTCATCTGCGATCCGTTCGAGGTGGCCGATGCGTTTGAGGTGCCACTAGCGCACGTGCTGGATGAAACCAATTGGCGGCGCGACAGTTTTCTGCGCGAAGGGCAACGCCGCGAATACTGGGCCGTGCCGTACAACGAACGCTACATCTGGGGTGCGACGGCGGGCATGCTGCGCACGTTTCGTGAAGTGCTATTGCAGCCGTAGTTTTTTGTAGGAGCCGCGTGCGCCGCGAAGCCCATCTATCGCGGCCCGCGCCGCTCTTACAATTCGCAGATGACCATCGCCCTCAATCCCTCCCAAGCCAGCCCCTACGATTTATTCGGCGGCGAACACGGCGTTCGCGGGTTGGTGGATGCGTTTTATGACCACATGGATTTGAACGCGGAATTCGCGGGAATCCGCGCGCTGCATCCCGAAACGCTCGACGGTTCGCGTGACAAACTGTACTGGTTTTTATCCGGTTGGATGGGTGGGCCGAGCCTATACACCGATCAATTCGGCCACCCCAGACTGCGCGCACGGCACATGCCGTTTGCCATTGGCGACAGCGAGCGCGATGCGTGGGTTGCGTGCATGCGATTGGCGCTGGCGGATTGCGAAATCGACGACAAATTGTCGGCGTGGTTGATGGGGCAGTTGTCGGGGACGGCGGATTGGATGCGGAATAAAGCACCGTAACTAAAGTTTTTGGGGTTGGTAGCCTCTGTCCACCCTACAAAAACTCCCCGTAGGAGCGGCGTGAGCCGCGATATCGGCGCATTAATGGCGCTGGGGTTCGCGGCTTGCGCCGCTCCTACGAGGGCGGGCTCACAGAGCGCCGTGTCTCAGCCCGCCACCGGCGGCTCCCACAACTCAAATTTATTCCCCTCAACGTCATACGCCCAGCCAATCCGGCCCTGCTCTGATTCCTCGATATTGTCTTCAACGCGAACGTCGGCCAGTCGCAATTGGTCGAGCATTTTGTCAAGATTGGCGACGCGCCAGTTAACCATTGTGAGCTGGCGTTTAGGCATGGAATCGCTCTTCTCTTCGAACACGCTCCAGTAGGTTTCCTCGCCCGTGGTTTGCGGGAACGCGGCACCACCCCATTGCGTGATGTCTACACCCAGATGGCGAAAATACCACTTGCGCAGGCCCTCCGCATTTTTCGCGCGGATGAAAACACCACCTAGCCCGATTACTTTTTCTCTCGCCATGATCCACTCATTTTTCGTTCATCATTTTTTGAATTTTTCGGCCTAACTTCAGCAAGTACCAAGTCAAGATGATCGCACCTAGCACCGCCCCAATCCACTTGGCAGGCCCAGCCTGCTTGAACGGTGTGCCGACCATGACTCCGACCACCATCCCCAACGCGCCACCCGACAACGTACCGGTCAGCACGCAGGCCATGTATAAAAACCACGTCATTTTCGTGCCTTCATTTCAGCAATGGCCTTGTTGACCAGCCCGTCGACATACGCGCCATAAAAATCAAAATTCGCGATGCCGACGATGGGCTCGCCGAGCAATTGACCATTGCCGTCAACGACCATCACCGTGGGAGCAAACGTGCCCTTGCGCCTCTGCGCGAACGCGATGTTCTCGATGGTCTTGCCATCAAAATCAATCAGCGATTTGCCATCGTCTATCGTTATTTGGCGAAACTCTAGCGCCGCCCGCCAGCCCGCGTTGCGGAACATCGGCACGATCACTTCACGCAGCGCGCCGCGACAAAAATGGCAGCCGGTGAGATTAAAAAAAAGCAATATTGGTTTTTTGGCGGCGGTGGCGGCTTCACCGTCGGCCTTCAAGTTTTGCGCAACCGGCAAGATTTTTTCCCATTCGCGGCTGCTCGGGGCCAGCTTGTCCTCGACCGCCTGCGCTTGAGCCGTGATCGGCATCAGCAAAAAACCGAATGCCATAATCGCAGGTAACCGCCGCGCGGCATCCGTGCAGCCTCTCAACAAAAACTTCAAGCACCGCATGAGCGAATCCCTCATCATTGCCACCCGCGAAAGCCCGTTGGCGCTGGCGCAAGCCCGTCACGTTAAATCAGAATTAGAGAGTGTAGTTCCCGGCCTGTCGGTGACGCTCTTGGGCATGACCACGCGCGGCGACCAAATCCTCGACAAGCCGCTCGCCAAAATCGGCGGCAAGGGCCTGTTCATCAAGGAGCTGGAGGTTGCGCTGCAAGAAGGCCGCGCCCATCTCGCCGTGCATTCGTTGAAAGACGTGCCGATGACGCTGCCCAAGGGCTTCATCCTCGCCGCGATTTTGCCGCGCGAAGATGCGCGTGATGCGTTCGTCTCGTTGAAGTACGCCACACTCGCCGCGATGCCCGCAGGCACGATCGTTGGCACGTCCAGCTTGCGTCGCGCGGCGGTACTGAAGCGCAAGTATCCAACGCTCAAGTACGAGCCCGTGCGCGGCAACGTGAACACGCGATTAGCGAAGCTTGAAGCGGGTGAGTTCGACGCGATCATTTTGGCCGCAGCGGGCTTGATCCGACTCGGCATGAGAGACCGCATCACGATGTGCATTCCGGTTGAAGAATCGCTGCCTGCGCCGGGCCAAGCCGCGCTCGGCATCGAGGTGGTTAGCGACGATGAGGACACCGCCGAGATCGTCTCCGAACTCGACCATGCGCCCACCGCGATTGCCTGCACGGCCGAGCGCATGGTCAGCCGATTGCTCGGCGGCAGTTGCGAATTGCCGCTCGGTGCCTATGCTGATTTTGTGGAAGGCGACAAGCCGCTGAGACTGCGCGCGTTTGTGTCAAATCTGGATGGCAGTGAGGTGGTGAGCGCTGAGGCATTCGGCACGCCGGATATGCCGGAGGCGCTGGGTGAAATTGTCGCCAAGATGCTGAAGGCGCAGGGGGCAGATCGGATCATCGCGTCACTCGGCGGCTGACATGCACACCGACTTTCATCTCGGCGCGACGGCGCAAACAAGCGCAGGCCCGCTGACCGGAATCAATTTGCTAATTACTCGCCCCGTCATGCCCGCGTCGCGCACCGCGACACGGCTCGCGGCGCTCGGTGCGACGCCGTTGGTGTTCCCTACGACGATCATCGAACCGCCCGCAGACGCAGCGCCACTCAAGGTCGCACTCGCCAACATCAGCGATTACTACGCCGCCATTTTCGTGAGCCCCAGCGCGGCTGAAATGACGTTGGCACCACTCGGTTCAATCGCTAAAAAACTTCCCGCCACGTTGCACGTTTTTGCGCCTGGCCCCGGTACAGCGGAAGAGCTGTCGTTGCGCGGCGTGGACAACGCACAAATGCCGGAAACGTCGTTCGACAGCGAAGGTTTGCTCGCATTGCCGTCTCTGCAAGCCGGTGCCATCAAAGGCAAACGAATCGTGATTTTTCGCGGCAATGATGGCCGCGAATTGCTGCGTGAAGAATTGGTCAAGCGCGGTGCAATCGTTGACGCAATCACCGCCTATCACCGCCGCGCACCGAACACACCGCCCACGGGATTGCTGGAGTTGCTGCGCGCTGGAAAAATCAATGCACTCTCGGCGATGAGCAGTGACGCGATAACCAACCTTGTGCCGCTAATACCCGCCGCCGAACGCGCGACGCTAATTTTCACGCTACCCGTTTATGCCAGCCATGAGCGGATTAAAGTCACCGCGTGCGACGTCGGTTTTCGGAACGTCATCGAGACCGAAGCCGGGGACGCTGGCTTAATCACGGCATTACTTGCACGCGCCCTGCCTTTGTAGGAGCGGTGCTACCGCGACGAATCTTCTTTAAGTGCCACCCATCGCGGTGACACCGCCCCCACAGCACCGAGGAACCCCCATGTCAAAACCCGAAATCGTCACCATTGCCCCGCTGCCCGCGTTCTTCGCCAAGCCGTTGCACGAAAAATTTACCGTTCATGATTTGCACGGCGCGGCAGACTCTGAGGCGCGTCGCGCGTTGATCACAAAAATCGCCCCGACCACGCGCGGCATGGTCGCGTTCGGTGGCTCGCAACTCACGCCCGAGCAGCTCGCGAAGTTCCCGCATTTGGAAATCATCAGCGTGATGGGCGTGGGCTACGACGGCATGCCGCTGGCTGCCTGTGCCGAGGCAAAAGTGAAAGTCACCAACACGCCCGACGTGCTCAACGATGAGGTCGCGGACACGGCGGTGGCGCTGGTGCAGATGACCTGTCGCCAGTTCGTCGCGTCGCAAAAGTTTGTTGAAAGCAGCGAGTGGCTCAAGGGCCAATATCCGCTCACGCATTCGATCTGGGGCAAGACGGTCGGCATTATCGGGCTCGGTCGCATCGGCAAAGAAATCGCCAATCGCCTGCTCGCGCACAAGATGAAAATTGCTTATTTCGGTCGCAGCAAACAAGACGTGTCATACCAGTATTACGGAAACTTGGTCGAGATGGCGGGCGACGTAGATGTCCTCATCGCCATCACCCCAGGTGGTGCTGCCACCAAGCACCTAGTGAACGCCGCCGTGCTGGAGGCGCTCGGTCCGACAGGTTTCTTCATCAACGTCGCGCGCGGTTCGGTGGTGGATGAAGTGGCGCTGGTCGCCGCCATAGAAAACGGCACCATTGCCGGCGCGGGCCTAGACGTGTTCGACGCCGAACCGAAAGTACCGCAGGCCCTGTTCAATCGCGCCAACGTCATCCTGCTGCCGCACATAGCCAGCGCCACGCATGAGACGCGGCAAGCGATGGCGGACTTAGCCGTCGAAAATCTTGCGCTGCATTTCGCAGGCAAGCCGGTGGCAACGCTGGTGCCGGAGCTGGCGGGGAAGGTGGTGGCCTGATGGGCTCAGTCCCCCCGCGTTTTGTCCCCTCTCCCCTTGCGGGAGAGGGTTAGAGCCTGCCCCGGCGAAGGCCGGGGGTGAGGAGGTTGGTGGAATGACGCACGCCATTTGCGATAAGCAATGTCGTCAGGCTTGGATATATGGCTTTTCTTGGAATGCCTTATTTTATTGGGGCTAAAGGCGGTATTTAGTCATTATCGACTTTAGGGCGTTTACGGCTCTACGCCCAATTCTAACGGGGCTTTCACGTAAAAGTTGCTGCAACCAAACTTGCTCGTCGCGGGATGGATTTGCATGCCACGATCCCGCTCATGCCGCGGGGCAGATACCTTTTTTGCTTCGCCAAAAAAGGTAACCCAAAAAAGGCGACCCCGACGATTGGCCTGATCCTGCGATGCTCAGAAAAAAGCGGAACAGCCCGAAAC
>JAYSRA010000021.1:0-15301 GCA_043721275.1 Burkholderiales bacterium | reverse complement strand
GTTTGCGCAAGGTCCAGCGTAGTCAGCACGGTTTGCGTTTGCGCGCGAATGCGGGTGAGCACATCGCCAAACTTGCCAAACTCGGTTTTGACCGCGCCAAGCACTTGCCACACCTCACTGCTGCGCTGCTCTAACGCCAGTGTGCGAAACCCCATTTGCAGTGAGTTAAGCATGGCCAGCAGCGTGGTCGGCCCGGCCAAAGTCACCCGGTAGTCGCGCTGCAGGCTGTCCATCAGCCCGGGGCGGCGCAGTACCTCGGCGTACAAGCCCTCTGACGGTAAAAACAAAATAGCAAAGTCGGTGGTGTACGGTGGCTGAATATACTTTTCGGTCATCGACTTAGCCTCTAGCCGAATGCGTTGCTCCAGCGCCTTGCCTGCCACCTCTACACCCAGCACGTCAGCGCGCTCTTGCGCGTCTAGCAGGCGCTCGTAGTCTTCGTTGGGAAACTTCGCGTCAATCGGCAGCCACAGCGGCACGCCGTCATCGCTTTTACCCGGCAGGCGCACGGCGTAGTCCACCACGTTTTTGCTGCCCGGAATGGTGGCTACTTGCGCGGCATATTGCTCAGGTGAAAATATTTGCTCCAGCAGCGCACCTAGCTGCGCCTCGCCAAAAATACCGCGCGTTTTGACATTGGTTAGCAAGTGCTTTAGGTCGCCCACGCCTTGGGCCAGCGTTTGCATCTCGCCCAGGCCTTTGTGCACTTGCTCTAGCCGGTCAGCCACTTGCTTAAAGCTCTCACCCAGCCGCGTTTGCAGGGTGGACTGCAGTTTTTCATCCACCGTCTGCCGCATTTCGTCCAGCTTGGCCGTGTTGGTCTTTTGCAGCTGCGCCAGTTGCACGTCCAGCGTGTCGCGCACCTCGCGCATACGCAGCGCATTGCCATCGGTGATCTGCTGCAACTGCTGGGTAAGGTTGCTTTGAAAAGTGGCCAAGCTTTGCGTTAAATGCCCCTGAATGGCCGCAAGCGACTGCGCCTGCTCGGCCCTGTCGCCCCGCGCCGATTCGGTAATCTCCCGCCGCAGCTCGCGCTCTAGCCGCTCGTTGGTAGTGGCTAGGGTAGTTTTAATGTCTGCATGGCGCGCTGTATGCTCTTCTTTTTGTAGCTGGTTGAGCAGGTTCTGCTTGGGTAAACGCACTAAAAGCCATATAAAAAGGCCTATCAGCAGCAGAATATTGACCAAACCAATGATCAGCGAAATTGCGATGTCCATAAACAAAATTTAACAGCCTTAAGGATAGTTTCGTATGGCATGCGCCACGTCAGTCACCTCAATGCAATGGGGCGTTACACGGCACAAAATAATATAGTTTGGGGACACCACAATCTCGCGCGCACCTTGAATTCTGTCGCTCTGTTTGTACAGGTAAGGATGCTCCGACGTGTGCTCTATCGAGGCTTCAATCCGCTCAAACAGCCGCTGTGCAGCTATTGCGTTTGGAGCACTGATGTATTGCATGATCTCAGCTAAATCCTCCAAGGCAGAGGGGCGCCACTCAATGGGCAGCATGTTGAGCGCGAGCTTGCAGTAAAAGTTTTATTTTTGCCATGGCTTCATCGTGGGCAATGTTAGGACGGGCATCATTCACGCTGACATCAAACTTTGCATTTAGCCAAGCGTTATAACTAGCCTCTTGCTCATTACTTTCGAATGGTGACACTAACGGATCAAAAGCTTGATTGGTAACTGCGCTCATATGCTTTTCCTCTGAATGACATAACTGAATTGATTATCCTCTATGCAACTCTTTTGTGCGAATAGCAGCACGATTCATTTATGCCAACGAACGAAAAATTTCACCCAATGCAGGTAAGTTTTTTCAGTGCTTAGGCTATAGTGCATATAGCGAATACGCTCTCGCACTTGGTCTAATAGACGAACTGATTGCAATGGAGCATTACTGGGTTTCATAGGATTTTTATAACTGTATAAATAAACAAAATAATTATTTAAAACCGTTACTGCAAGCCACTTTCAGGAGGATTGAATGCCCATTTTAAATCGCCACGCCATTTGTATACCGCAGGTTTTGCGGCATACATTACATTAAGCACATCAGGCTTGCACCTTGGTTGATCCCACCGTTTCGGAACAGGCACGGCACTATGCAAAAATCGCGCGCCACATCATCTCGTGAGTCAGTTGACGACGACGGATTGCGCCCCGTCGCCTCGAACAAAAGGTCGCCTCTGACCTACTTTGCGCTGACCATCGCACTCTCCATACCGTTTTGGGTGGCCGGTGCTATGACCAACTTCCAGCTACTCCCAGCTATCCCCGTCAGTGCGCTCGGGTTCTTATGCATGGTGGGGGCGGCCTCAATTCTCGTCTACCGCGAGAATGGTCTTGTGAGTGTGAAGGAGTTGCTGAAGAGATCCTTCGACGTCAAAAGAGTCAGAGCAAAGCTTTGGTACGTACCGACCATCCTTGTAATGCCTTGCATCATGGTCTTGTCTTATGTCGCGATGCGCCTGATGGGCACACCACTTCCCGCCCCGCAGTTCTCGTTTGTAACTACGCTAACCCTCTTCGTTGCGTTCTTCGTCGCTGCCCTCGGTGAAGAGTTGGGTTGGTCGGGGTACGCTATTGATCCATTGCAAGATCGCTTTGGCGCACTCTGCGGTGCCCTGCTGCTGGGGCTCGTGTGGGCAGTTTGGCACTTCATACCGCTGCTGTCGGTACAGCGGTCAGTAATCTTTATCGCTTGGTGGTCGCTCGGCACGGTGGCATCCCGCGTTATCATCATATGGCTCTACAACAACACGGGCAGGAGCGTTTTCGTCGCAGCGCTTTTCCACACCATGCATAACCTCACATGGCAACTCTTTCCCATCAACGGCTCCTACTACGATCCGCGCGTAACAAGCTTGATCATCACAGCCGTAGCCGTAGTCGTAGTAGTCGTATGGGGGCCAAAAAAGTTGGTTCGAGCTCCTGACGTCCGTAGATAGAACCCGCGAACGGCGGTTTCTACCCGACCGGTGCCTAACCCTTCGTTCCAGCGGACTGCCTTCGGCAGCCGCTGAACTAAAACGTTAACTTGCTGCTTGGTCATCGGCAAATCAGAGTTGCGTCCGGTACCTGAAAATGGTACTATTGTTAGATGAAACGTCGGCACCAGCGAATTGTTGAATTAATCTTTTCGCGGCCGACGAGCGGTAATGTCCAGTGGCGCGATGTTGAAGGTCTCTTCGCTGAACTGGGTGCAGAAATTGAAGAACGGGCTGGCAGCCGGGTTTCTGTCTTTTTGTTTGGTGAGGTGCGGGTCTTTCACCGTCCCCATCCATCGCCCAACACTGACAAAGGCGCGGTGGCTGCAATTCGCAAATGGCTGGAACAACACGGAGTCGAACCATGAACGTCATGACTGTTGATGACTATCACGCAACGATTGAATTCGACCCTGATCTTGATTTATTCAGGGGGGAGATTCTCGGCCTTAACGGTGGCGCGGATTTTTACGGAAAAAATCCTAAGGAACTTCGTTCGGAGTTCAAGCGATCGCTTCAGGTTTTTTTGGAGGTTTGTGCTGAGAAGGGGCTTGAACCAAGGCGTCATTTTTCAGGCAAATTCAATTTGCGAATTTCCCCGCAGTTGCACGAGAAGCTCGCTATTGCAGCACAGGCGAAAGGCAAAAGCATCAACACCTTGGCGCAAGAGGCTTTGCAGGAAAGCTTTGCGTGAAGTGGATATACGTTAGGTAGTCATTGCGTCGGACGGTCGCGCCGTGCTTGCCTAGCCGTCGCAAAGCATCTTTCGTAGTCGCTCGCACCCCGGAGCAACCCCATGTCCAAACTACGCGTAGAAAGTTTCACCAACTCACTTGACGGTTTCGGCGCTGGTCCGGACCAGGACTTAAGCAATCCACTCGGCGTCGGCGGCTCCTCGCTTCATGGCTGGGCCATGTCCACTCGAACGTTTCAGAAGAACGTGTTCGGTGGCGATGGCGGATCGACGGAGGGTGTCGATGAAGAATTCGCCGCGCGAGGCTTTCAGAATTTCGGCGCGTGGATTCTCGGCAGGAACACGTTCGGGCCGGTTCGCGGACCCTGGCCGGATGAGAGCTGGCGCGGCTGGTGGGGCGAGAATCCTGTCTATCACGTCCCGGTGTTCGTGCTGACCCACTACGCACGCGCACCGCTGGTTATGGAAGGCGGAACGACCTTCCACTTCGTGACAGAAGGCCCGTCATCGCGCTTGAGCGCGCCCGCGAGGCGGCAGGGGGCAAGGACGTGCGGGTGGGTGGTGGCGTCAACGTCATTCAACAATACCTTCGCCACCGCCTGATCGACGAGATGCACATCGCCATATCGCCCGTCCTGCTCGGCTCCGGTGAGCGACTCTTCGAAGGTGTCAATCTTCCCGCTTTGGGCTACGCCTGCACCCGGTGTGAGAGCTCGCCACTTGCCACGCACGTGGTTTTTGCGAGGCAACGATCACGGTGACGCATACCCTTCTCTCGAACCGACCCGCCAGTCGACGGTTATTTTTGAGACGAATAAGACGGTTGCTGCGAAAAAGCTACGGCTCCGTTCGCCCTGAGCCTGTCGAAGGGTCTGACGAAAGGAAGATTAATCTTTGCGGCCAGCGCGCTCAATGGCCGCGCGGTGCCAGTCACTTTTGCCAATCGTGGCAAAAGTGACTAAAAGCAAGCGATGTGACAAAGATGCGTTCAATAAATTCAGAGGTTGCATGGCGAAGAAGGTGAGGATATTTAGCATCAAAGATGGGCATGTTCCGAGTGACTTTCTTCACAGCGCAGTGGATCACTTGACAGCGGCTCAAGCCCTCTTTGAAACGAATCCGAGTCACTATGACTCGGCAGGCTACATCGCACATATCGGGGTCGAGCTTTTGCTCAAAGCTTGGTTATTAGAACTTGCAGGTGAATTCAAGGGCGTTCACAAGCTGGAGGCCCTTTATTCGGTACTTGCAGTCAAGCACGGCGCGCCCCAATTGACGCACGAACAAACCGCACTTGTGCAAACATTGGACCAGTTTGAACAGCTTCGCTACCCAAATCGCAAGCAACCTACCGAGATCGGCGATGCGCACTGGGCGGAAATCGAGGTATTCGTAGGTTTCATTTGTCGCTCAATGCCCGAAGCGCTGCCAGCCGCGCTAGGCAAAGCGGACTTTGGTCGGAAAGGTGGCCGAGTACTCGTGCAAATGGAAAATGCCAAATGACTAAGGAGGTGCCTACCCCCTCGGTAAACTGGACGCGCCGCAGCAAGCCGCGTGACACCTGTTGTCTCAAACTTTGGGTATCTCAAATGCGAGTTCTTTTGATTCTTGCCCTGCTATCAACATCTTCGTACGCCGACAACGCGTCCAGCTTTCTTGGCGATATTTGCAGACAGGGCCTGCTTAAAGAGAGGATGGCGGCCGCTGAGGCGACCCGCTTCTGTTCGTGCGTCGTAGAAGACGTCGCGCCGAAGCTCAACCAAAGCCAAAAGCGCACGATTGATGAAGCGAAGGTTGCGCTCGACCGCGGGCAAGCAATCTCGCCGGAACGTTTCGCATCGTCAGGGGTACGCGCTCTTGTCGTCGCAGGTCAAGCGCGCTGTGAAGCTGCCTTCTATCCACCCTCCGCGCCAATCACCATTACGAGTGGCTCCCTTCAGTTGACCCTTCGATGCGATGACGAGTCCAGAAAGCAACAGGCTTTTATTTATGGCAGAGGAATGGCGCTCTTGAGTAACGCTGACCAAAAGGCGATGGGCGCTCTAATGATGAAGGGTAGCGGCCAACCTCTGTACGCAAATGTGACACTCCAGATCGATTCTGACGCGCCCAAAGCAGAGAAATGGGAAATCGACCTGACAGGCGAAATAGTCGCACCGCAGAACTCTGTTTCACTGATTGGTCGACTCAGGAAAGCGAGTTCACTGAGTGTCGCAATAGACCGCGGCCCTAAGAAGTTCTCTGCGAACTTTCCCGTCTCGGGCAGGATTCCAGCGCGTTGGGCTCCGTGTGGCAGCGTCGGTCGGTAGAAATCCGCAGTCGCGCGCGACCATAGGGCGCGCAGCTCCTACCGCGATTTCGTTGAGTCAATCGCTAAGCGATCAGATGTCTGTTCGGCCGCCCCTTCAGCCCGCGCCGAGGAGCGGAGCAACGGGCGGTCGTAGATGCGTCGTCGGCACACACTGTGCGTAGCGCTAGCGAAGCTTTCGTGTGCCGTCCGACGCATCCCGCCCGTTGCGAGCACCGCAGGATGAAGCGGGGTGCAGGGGCAAGCGTTTTTGGTTACTTTTTGCGCGATTGCAAAAAGTGACTGGCCCCGCGCGGCCATGGAGCGCGCCGGTGGCGGACGAGCCAAGTCTGCGAAGAACGAATTTGGTTGGTATCAACTTGTGGTGGGTTGAAACCCACCCTACTAGACTACGAGCCACCCTCACCCTAGCCCTCTCCCGCGCTGCGGGAGAGGGGACAAAACCGCCCGCAAAGAATCGCATGGGGGCGGGACTGCGCTAAGCTCCCCCTATGAACTCCCGTCCCAATTTCATCTTCATGCTCGCCGACGATCTGGGCTCTGCTGACCTTGGTTGCTATGGCGGTGCGGGTGCGTCTTATGAGGTGTCGCCCAACATTGATCGCATCGCGCGCGAGGGTCTTCGCTTCACGCATGCGCTGGCCAATTCGCCCGTGTGTTCGCCGACGCGATTCGCGCTGCTGACCGGTTGCTATCAGTACCGTTTTCGTGGTGCGGCGGAGGAGCCATTGGGCAGCTCGGAGCGGGGTAGTAGCGTGCTGGGTTTGCCGCCTTCGATCCCTACGCTGGCGAGCCGTTTGCGTGATGCGGGTTATCGCACCGCGCTCACGGGCAAGTGGCACTTGGGTTACGCGCCTGCGTTCGGGCCGCGCAAGAGTGGCTATGACTATTTTTACGGCGCGACGTCGGGGGCGATTGATTACTTCACGCACAAGGATTCGCGCGGCACGCATGACTTGTGGGAGAACGAAACCGAGGTGCATGAGGACGGGTATTTCACTGACCTCGTGAGTGACCGTGCGGTGAACTGGATTTCTAAGCAATCGTTTGAGCAACCGTTTCTGCTGTCGGTGCATTACACCGCGCCGCACTGGCCTTGGGAGACGCGGGACGACCGCGCGGAGGCCGAGCGCATTACGCCGCGCATAAGTCACAACGACGGCGGCTCGATGGACATTTACTGGCGCATGATTCATCACATGGATGAGGGCATCGGGCGCATTCTCGCGGCGCTGGACGCGAAGGGCCAAGCGGAGAACACGCTGGTGGTTTTCACCAGCGACAACGGTGGCGAGCGCTTCTCGAAAAACTGGCCGTTTGTGGGCGGCAAGATGGACTTGCTGGAGGGTGGTTTGCGGGTGCCGCTGTTCGCGCGCTGGCCCGCGCGCATCAAGGCGGGCGGCGTGTCGGCCACATTGAATCTGACGATGGACTGGACGGCGACGATGCTGCGCGCGGCGGGGTTGACTGAAGACCGCGATGCGCCGCTGGATGGTGTTGATCTTGCGCCGATTCTGGCCGATCCCACGTTGAACCCGCCGCGAAAGCTGTACTGGCGCATGAACCACCGCAAGCAGCGCGCGCTGCGTGATGGTCGCTGGAAGTATTTGATGGTGGACGCGCACGAATATTTGTTTGATGTTGAGACTGACGCGCGCGAGAAGGCGAATATGGCGAAGCGCGAGCCGGATCGGCTGCTGGCTATGCGCGCGGATTGGGAGGCTTGGGCAGCCACCATGCCGGGCATTCCCGAGGACGCGAAAGTGCATCTGGTTTATGGCGAAGCGGATATTCCGAGGCCTACGGGTTGACCGAGCGCAAAGGCTGCGTCCGGCAAAAAAGCTCGACGGGTCAAATTCTTGCCATACCGGCGGAGGCCGGTATCCACGCCCTTGGCTAGGTCAACGATCTTCTCCGGGCGTGGGCCCCGGCCTCCGCCGGGGTGGCATTTATCGTGTGTAGAACTAGCGCAGCTAAACTTTGTCCATGCCCAAAGCCGCCTTCCCCTCGACAGCCACCGCGCCTATGCCGCGCCGCAAAACCTTCACCATCACCGATCTCGCCGATGAGTTCGCGCTGACCACGCGGGCGATCCGTTTTTACGAAGATCAGGGATTGCTTTCGCCCGAACGTCGGGGCACGCGGCGAATTTATAGCCAGCGCGAACGCGTGCGCCTCAAACTTGTACTGCGCGGCAAGCGGCTCGGCATGAGCCTCGCCGATATTTCGGGCATTCTTGATCTGTACGACGTTGACCACAACGAGCGGCCGCAGCTGATGAAATTTATGGAGGTGCTGGCCGCGCGACGTGTGTTGCTTGCGCAGCAGCGCGAAGACATCGACGTAGTGCTGCAAGAAATCGCTTCAATCGAGCGCGACACACGGAAGCGGCTGAAGCAGACCAAGCCGTAACACGGTGCCTCACAGGAGGAGCTTACGTTAACGTTAACGTCAACTTCAACGCTACAATAAAGGTTGATTTTTGCGCGGCTCTAACAGGAGGCTTCCATGCAATTTCCCCAGCTCAAGTTCAATCATGGCGAAGACATCGCTATGTTGCGCGATACGGTCGCAGCGTTTGCCGCTACTGAGATTGCGCCCCGCGCGGCAGCGATTGATCGCGACAACCTATTTCCCGCCGATTTGTGGAGAAAAATGGGCGATTTGGGCCTGTTGGGCATCACCGTGCCGGAGGAACACGGCGGCGCGGGCATGGGCTACCTCGCGCATTGCGTGGCGATGGAGGAGATCAGCCGGGCGAGCGGATCGGTGGGTTTGAGTTACGGCGCACATTCAAACTTGTGCGTGAATCAACTCAAAATCAACGGCAGCGACGCGCAGAAAAAACGGTATTTGCCGAAGCTTATTTCGGGCGAACACGTCGGCGCGCTGGCGATGAGTGAGCCGGGTGCGGGCTCCGATGTGGTCAGCATGAAGCTGCGCGCCGATCTGAACGGCGACCATTACGTCTTGAACGGCAACAAGATGTGGATCACCAACGGCCCGGACGCCGACACGCTAGTCGTTTATGCCAAAACCGATGTTGCGTTGGGTTCACGAGGCATCACGGCATTTATTGTTGAGAAAAGTTTTGCAGGTTTTTCGACCGCGCAAAAACTCGACAAACTAGGCATGCGCGGCAGCAACACCTGCGAGCTGGTGTTTCAAGACTGCATCGTGCCCGCAGAGAACGTGCTCAAAGACGTGGGCCACGGCGTCAACGTGTTGATGAGCGGGCTCGACTATGAACGCGCGGTGCTGGCAGCCGGTTCGGTGGGCTTGATGGCCGCGTGCCTGGATGTGGTGCTGCCTTACGTGCACGAGCGCAAGCAGTTCGGTCAATCGATTGGTGAATTTCAATTGATGCAGGGAAAGTTGGCGGACATGTATGCGACCTTCTCGGCTGGGCGCGCGTATTTGTACGCCGTGGCGCAAGCCTGTGATCGCGGTGAAGTCACCCGCAAAGACGCCGCCGCGGTGATCCTGTACTGCGCCGAGAAGGCCACGTGGATGGCGGGCGAGGCCATTCAAGCGCTCGGCGGCAACGGCTATATCAACGACTATCCGACTGGGCGCATCTGGCGCGATGCCAAACTCTACGAAATCGGGGCAGGCACCAGCGAGGTGCGCCGCATGTTGATTGGGCGGGAGTTGTATAACGAGACAAAATAGGGGGATGTAGCTTTGTTCCCTCTCCCTCGGGGAGAGGGTTAGGGTGAGGGACTCGTGCCCCAGCCTGAATTGCGTAGTCCATCACCCTCACCCCCGCCCTCTCCCGCAGGGAGAGGGCGCTGCAGCCCGTGCCCATGAAATCTCTATCCCATCTCTTTACCAACAACCGCGCCTGGGTCAAGTCTGTTCTCGCGGACGACCCCAAATTTTTCGACAAGCTCAAGCACCAGCAGCGGCCCGAATATTTGTGGATCGGCTGCTCCGATTCGCGCGTTCCCGCAAACCAAATTATTGGCCTGCCGCCGGGTGATATTTTTGTGCATCGTAACGTAGCCAACGTCGTTGTTCACACCGATCTGAACTGTCTTTCGGTGTTGCATTTCGCCGTGGAAATTCTGCGTGTGAAACACGTGATGCTGGTCGGTCATTACGGCTGCAGCGGCATTGCAGCGGCGCTTGACGGAGAGCGTTTAGGCATTTCGGACAATTGGTTGCAACACGTGCGCGACACGTATGAACATCATCGGGCGAGCTTGGACGCGCTGCCGGATCGTGAATCGAAGCTGCGTAAATTGTGTGAGCTGCACGCAGCGGAGCAAGTGGTGAATCTGGCCCGCACTACGGTGGTTCGCGATGCGTGGGCACGCGGTCAGCAGTTGTCGTTGCACGGCTTGGTGTACGGTATTGAAGATGGGTTGTTGCGCAGCTTGGGGCTTGAACTGAGCGGGCCTGCGGACGCCAGCGCGCAAGTGGCCGCAGCGATTCATGCGATTCATCAGCGCGACGGCGGAGCGCTGCCACCGGCACCTGCCGAAGCGCAAGCAGCATCAGCAACAGCAATAGCAATAACGCAGAGCACCGTATGACCCGCAATCACTGGATGTTGCTCGGCTTTTTTCTCGCCATCGTCGGCATGTTTAGTTTTGCCGTGGCCCCGGTGCCCGCGCGGATCATGCTCTGGGTGGGCGTGGCGCTAGCGTGGTTTGGCATGGCGGTGGCCTTGGCGCAGCGGCCTTGGGCGGCCGTTGGCAAGTTCTTTTTGCAGGTGTTGATTGGCGCAGCGGCTTTGGCGATTGCGATGACGGCGACTCGTTTATCGATGCCGGGCATTGCACTTTCTGCTGCAATCGGCGGCGTGATTGGCGCGTTTGCGTCACAATGGAGTGTGTGGATTTCGCGGCGCTAAATTAGACGCGTTCACACCCAATTTCGGAGAAAAAATGATGGTTGATCCCGTAGTTATTGTTAGCGCCGTGCGCACGCCGATGGGCGGCATGTTGGGCGACTTTGCCTCATTGTCGGCGTCGGATTTAGGCGCGGTCGCGGTCAAGGCGGCCGTCGAGCGCGCGGGCTTAAAGCCTGAGCAAATCGAAGAGGTGATCCTCGGCAATTGCTTGATGGCCGGTCAAGGCCAAGCGCCTGCGCGGCAGGCCACATTGAAGGCCGGCTTGCCTAAAGGCGTGGGCGCACTCACCATTACCAAAATGTGCGGCTCGGGCATGAAGGCCGCGCAACTCGCGCATGACGAAATCATGGTCGGCACGCGCGAAATCGTGGTGGCGGGCGGTATGGAATCGATGACCAATGCGCCACACATGTTGACCAAAGCGCGCACCGGTTATCGCTACGGCGCGGGGCAATTGCTAGATCACATGGCGACCGACGGCCTGGAGGACGCCTACGAAAAAGGCAAGCCGATGGGCTTTTTCGCGGAGAACTGCGCAGCGAAATATGCCTTCACGCGTGAAGCGCAAGACGCGTTCGCGATTGCGTCCACCACGCGTGCGCAGGACGCCACCAAGAGTGGTGCGTTCAAGTGGGAGATCGTTCCCGTAACGGTCAAGGGCAAGGGCGGCGATGTAGCCATTGATGCCGACGAACAGCCACCGAAAGCCAAGCTCGATAAGATTCCGGGACTCAAGCCCGCGTTCGTCAAAGACGGCACGATTACAGCGGCAAACGCATCGAGCATTTCCGATGGCGCAGCGGCGTTGGTGCTGATGAAATTGTCGAAAGCGACGGCGCTCGGGTTGACGCCCATCGCCAAAATTGTCGGTCATGCTGAGCATGCGCAGGAGCCCGAATGGTTCACCACCGCCCCGGTCGGCGCGATCAACAATCTGTATAAAAAAATTGGCTGGACGACCCAAGATGTGGATTTGTTTGAGATCAACGAAGCGTTTGCCGTGGTCACCATGGCGGCGATGAAAGAGTTCGACATAGCGCACAGCAAAGTGAACATTCACGGCGGCGCGTGTGCGCTCGGCCACCCGATTGGCGCGAGCGGTGCGCGCATCCTCGTGACGCTGATCGGTGCGCTGAAAAAAACCGGCGGTAAGAAGGGCGTCGCGGCGCTTTGCATTGGCGGAGGCGAGGGTATCGCGATGGCTATTGAGATGATGTAGCGGCGTCTGTGGGAGCGGTGCCACCGCGATGACCTGCTGCCTCACCGCAATTTGTTCGTAGCTTCATAATCTCGGTAAAACCGCTCCCACAAAAAGTCAGAAAACATGGCAAAAACTGTATTAATTCTCGGCGCGAATCGTGGCCTCGGTTTAGAGTTTGCGAAGCAATATGCGAGCGACGGCTATGACGTGATCGCCACCTGTCGTCGCCCTGCCGAGGCCGCAGAATTGCGCCGCGTCGGCGTGCGCATTGAGGCGCTAGATAGCAGCACTGCATCGTCCATTGAAGCGCTCGCGACGAAGCTCAAAGACCAATCCATCGACGTGATGATTTGCAACGCCGGGGTGTACGGCCCGCGTAGCGACGGGCTCACCGATATGCCCAGTGAAGACTTCGATTTAGTGATGCGCACCAACGTGCTCGGGCCGCTGCGGCTGACGCTGGCATTCACCGAAAACGTGACCAAGGCGCGCGGCGCGATGGTGTATTTATCCTCGCGCATGGGCTCGATTGCCACCATGAGTTCATCGAGCGGCATTGCGTATCGGGCGAGCAAAGCTGCGCTGAACGCCGTGGTCAAAGCCACTTCGTTAGAGCTGGGCAAACGCGGGGTGCGCGTAATGGCGCTGCATCCGGGCTGGGTGCGCACCGACATGGGCGGCGCCAGTGCCGACCTCGACGTGGCCACCAGCGCGGCCGACCTGCGCCGCACGCTGGCGGCACTGCGCCCGCGCGACAACGGCGGCTTCTTCAACCACGACGGAACGAGGCTGGCGTGGTGACGCGATTCGGCCCGCGTCTGCTGCCTGTGCTGCGTGCCGTGCGCGTGCTGGCCGTGCTGTTCGCGGTGCTGTTGCTGGTGGCCGTGGCCTGGCTTGCCAGCAACCTGATCGACAGTGCGCCCACACCGCGCCCGCAGGCGCTGGTGCTGCCCCCTGTCACGTTGGCACCCGAGCAGAACCTTTTCTTCGCGCTGCTCGGCATCACCGCGCCCCTCGGCGAGCAGCCGGCAGAGGCCGGTCGCGCCGAGTGGCAAGCCCAACTGCAGCGGCACGCCGCCGTGCTGGCCGAGCGGCGGGCCGGCCGCAGCGGCTTGAGCTTGCTGCCCGCGCCCGCCGTGCCGTCCAGCCTGCCGCGCCCCAGCGGCCCGCCCTGGGCGTGCCCGGCCGAGGCTGACTGCCCGGCCTACTGGTTGGCGCACACCACCGAGCTGGCCGCGCAATTGGCGCGCAGCCAGCCCATCGGCCAGCGTTGCCTGCAGGCGGTGACCGACACGCCGCGCTTCGACGAAGTGTTGGCGTCGATGAGCGGGACCGCGCCGCTTTCCGTGCACGCTGCCAACGGCAACCTGTGCAGCAGTTGGTTCAACGCCAACGCCGTGGTGGCCGCCGCGCGCAACGACCGTGTGGCTGCGCTGCAATGGTTGACGCGCTCTGAACGGCTGTCGAACGCGCTGCTCGAAGGCAGTCGCACCTTGATCTCGAAAATGGTTGCGGCCAGCGGCGCGCGGCGCACCTGGCAGACGATGGCCACGCTGGGCGTGCGCGACCCGGCCTTGGCACGCGACGTGTTGCCGCTGCTGCAGGCGATGTCTGCACAGGCCATCGACCCGCGCCGCTAGATGGTCCACGAGGCGGCCTTCCAGCACGCGGCGATCGATGACTTCAGTACCGACTGCCGCATCGAGCCTGACCCGGATCAAGCGTGGGCAGCGCCCGGATGGCTTGACCGCGTCGTCTGCCGCACCGGCCTCGGCTGGTTGCCGAACCTGTCGCACACCGATGTGGACAAGCTGTGGCTCGACGCGCTCGCGTCTGTCGATGCCGGGCCCGTTGCCGCACTGAGCGCAGCGCAGGTACCCGAGCCATCGCCGTGGTGGCGCAGCGTGGCCTGGCGAAACACCTTCTCACGCCTGGCCTTCGAGCAGGGCCTCACGGCCTACGCCGGCTACCGTGCACGCCAAGCCGATGTCGACCTGCACCGCCAGGCGGTGGCCCTGGCTTTGAATGTCTCGGGTCTGCCGGCCAGCCAGCGCGAGGCCGCCGCGCAAGCCTTGGCCCTGAGCCCCGAACTGCGCAGCCGCCTGCGCTGGGCCGACGCTGGGCGCTCCCTACTGGCCACCACGTTCACCGAGCAGTTTTCGGGCTTTCCCCAGCGCGACGCCATCCGCATCGCCATCCCCTGAACCTTGCATTTTTGCTGTGAGACGACCCCACCCCCATGCTGCTCAGTGAAGACCACCTCGCCGTTCAAGACGCCGTGCGCGCTTATGCGCAAGACCGCATCGCACCCAACGCCGCCCGCTGGGACAAGGCGCATCACTTTCCCGCCGCCGAGCTGAAGGGCCTGGCCGCGCTGGGCTGCTACGGTGTGGCGGTGCCGGCCGAGTACGACGGCGCGGGGCTGGACTACCTGGCGCTGGCCGTGATCATCGAAGAAATCGCGGCTGCTGATGGCGCCACTTCCACCGTCGTCAGCGTCAACAACTGCCCGGTGTGTTCTATCCTGATGGCGTGGGCGAACGAGGCGCAGAAGCAGCAGTGGCTGCGTCCGCTGGCGCGTGGCGACATGCTCGGCGCGTTCTGCCTGACCGAGCCGCACGTCGGCTCCCAGGCCGACGGGCTGAAGACCACAGCGGTCAAAGATGGCGAAAGCTACGTGCTCAACGGCGTCAAGCAGTTCATCACCAGCGGCAAGAACGGCAACGTCGGCATAGTGATGGCGGTGACCGACAAGGCGGCCGGCAAGAAGGGCATCAGCGCCTTCATCGTGCCGACCAACACGCCCGGCTACACGGTGGCGCGCATCGAAGACAAGATGGGCCAGCACGCCAGCGACACCGCGCAGATCGTGTTCGAGAACTGCCGCATCCCGGCTGCCAATTTGCTGGGTGACGAAGGCCAGGGATTGAAGATTGCACTCTCGGGACTGGAAGGCGGACGCATCGGCATCGCCGCGCAAAGCGTGGGCATGGCGCGCGCCGCGTTCGAGGCTGCGCTGCGCTATTCGAAAGACCGTGTCACCTTCGGCAAGCCGATCTTCGAGCACCAGGCGGTGCAGTTTCGGCTGGCCGACATGGCCACCCGCATCGAGGCTGCACGCCAGTTGACGCACCACGCTGCCAGCTTGAAAGACGCCGGCCGGCCGTGCCTGAAAGAGGCCGCGATGGCCAAGCTGTTCGCCAGCGAGATGGCCGAATCGGTGTGCAGCGCCGCGCTGCAAGTTC
>JAYSRA010000020.1:0-15305 GCA_043721275.1 Burkholderiales bacterium | reverse complement strand
GAACAGGGGCTTACAGCTTGGTGCCTGCTGTTTTAACCGGACACTAGTGCGAATATTGCCGTTAGCCCAAGCGAAATGGCGCTCGTAGCGAAAAGCTGTTAGCTTTTTAACGCCGGGAAAAGCCCGATCAAACCCGATGCCAAAATCTCCACCGCGAGCGCAGCGGTGATCAATCCGCCGACCCGCGTTGCCACATTCATGCCGGTGATACCCAGCGCCACCGACACGCGCTGAGCCGCGCGCAGCGTGACCCACGTGATCAACGCCACCACGGCGATCACCACCAGCATCATGCCCAAATGCGCAATGGTGCCCAAGTGTTTGATGGCCGGATGCGATTGCCCGAACACGATCACCATTGAGATTGCACCGGGCCCGGCGAGCAGCGGTATGGCAATCGGCACAACGCCCACCGCATGCTTGTGCTTGGCCTCTTCTTCCTCTTCCGGCGTTTGCCGTTGCCGACCGGGCGCGGCGTTGAAACTATCCATCGCCGAGAGCAGCAACAGCAACGCGCCGGCCACCTTAAACGCGGGCAGCGAAATGCCGAAAAAATCAAGCACCGGCCCGCCGCCAATCAGCGAAATCGACAACACACAAAACACCGAAATCGCTGCGATGCGGGCAATGCGAAAACGGTCCTGCGCAGTGGCCGACGGCGTTAACGCCAAGAACATCGGCACCGCGATGAACGGATCAACAATGGCGAGTAAACCGAGAAATGATTTGAGATAAGCAGCGAGTTCCATGCAAGCATTTTGTCATTCCTGCAAGCGCGCAGAGCCAACGCGTAGGGTGCGCGGTGCTCCGCAAAGCTCGGACATCACCGGCGAGCTAGAGTTTGGATCGCGGTCACCACCGTCATGGCGCGCAGAAAACACCCTACTTGAAGGAGCGTTGGGGGTTGGGGGTTGCGGGGTTGCGGGTTTCCGGGGTTGGGCTTAAACGACGCCTACCCCGCCCCCGCATGCCCCACGCCAAACATCTCTTCTTTGAGTTTGGTTAACTGATCGCGCATCTCTGCGGCTTTTTCAAACTCCAGATTGCGCGCGGCGTCAAGCATGGCTTTTTCTAGCGACTTGAGCGTTTTTTCGCGCGATTTTTCGTCCATCGCACCGAACTCGGCCTTGGCCTTGGCGTCTTTCATCACGCGTTTTTCTTCGTCAGGATCGTACACACCGTCGATCATGTCCTTGATCGCTTTTTGCACGCCCATCGGCGTGATACCGTGCGCAAGGTTGTGCGCGATTTGGCGGTTGCGGCGACGCTCGGTCTCATCAATGGCTTTGCGCATCGAATCAGTGATCTTGTCGCCGTACAAAATCGCCGTGCCGTTGATGTGCCGTGCGGCGCGGCCGATGGTTTGAATCAGCGAGCGCTCCGCGCGCAAAAAGCCTTCTTTGTCGGCATCCAAAATCGCCACCAGCGACACCTCGGGGATGTCCAGCCCTTCGCGCAGCAGGTTGATGCCGACCAGCACATCGAACTCGCCGAGCCGCAAATCGCGAATGATTTCTACACGTTCCACAGTGTCAATATCCGAGTGCAAATACCGCGCCTTGATGCCGTTCTCGTTTAAGTAATCGGTCAAGTCCTCAGCCATGCGTTTGGTGAGCGTGGTCACAATCACGCGCTCGCCTTTGGCCACGCGCAGGTTCGCCTCCGCGAGCAGGTCGTCCACCTGTGTGGCAATCGGGCGTACGAACAGCACCGGATCAACCAGCCCCGTGGGCCGCACGAGCTGCTCGGCCACCTGATCGGCATGCTCCTGCTCGTATTTTTGCGGCGTGGCCGACACAAAAATCGTCTGCGGCATGAGCTTCTCAAACTCTTCAAATTTGAGCGGACGATTGTCAAGCGCCGATGGCAAACGAAAACCGTAATTCACCAAATTTTCTTTGCGTGAGCGATCCCCGTGATACATGCCGCCGACTTGGCTTACGGTGACGTGTGACTCGTCGATGAACATCAGCGAATTGCGCGGCATGTAATCAATCAACGTCGGTGGCGGCTCACCGGGCTTTCGCCCGCTCATGTGCCGCGAATAGTTTTCGATGCCTTTGCAAAAACCAATCTCGCTCATCATCTCCAGATCAAAGCGCGTGCGCTGCTCGATGCGCTGCGCCTCCAGCAATTTCATCTCGCTGACGAACTGATTTTTGCGCTCATGCAGCTCCGCCTTAATGAGATCGACCGCGCGCAGCACGTTCGAGCGCGGGCTCGCGTAATGCGAACCGGGGAACACCGTGAAACGGCCAATTTTTTGCTTGATGTGCCCAGTGAGCGGATCGAACAATTGCAACACTTCGATCTCGTCATCGAAGAACGTGACGCGCACCGCAGTCTCAGCATGTTCAGCAGGAAAAATATCCAGCACTTCGCCGCGCACACGAAAGCGCCCGCGCGAAAAATCCATGTCGTTGCGGTCGTATTGCATCTCTGTTAATCGGCGAATCGCAGCGCGCTGATCGAGCTTATCGCCCTCACGCAAATGCAAAATCATCGAGTGGTAATCGACCGGGTCGCCAATACCGTAAATGCACGATACGGAGGCCACAATGATGCAGTCCTGCCGCTCCATGATGCTCTTGGTGGCCGACAGCCGCATCTGCTCAATATGCTCGTTAATGGCGCTGTCTTTTTCGATAAACAAGTCGCGCGACGGCACGTACGCCTCGGGCTGGTAGTAGTCGTAATACGAGACGAAATACTCCACCGCGTTGTCGGGAAAGAACTCACGGAATTCGCTATAAAGCTGCGCCGCCAGCGTCTTGTTCGGCGCCATCACAATGGCAGGACGCCCCGTCCGCGCAATGACGTTCGCCATCGTAAACGTCTTGCCGGAGCCGGTTACACCAAGCAGCGTCTGAAACTGCAACCCTGAATCTATGCCATCCACCAGCGTAGCAATAGCCGTGGGCTGATCACCCGCCGGTTCGAACAATTGTTCAAGGGAATAAGGGGAATTGGGAAAGGTAACGCGCATCGGGCATTATCGCCTGCCGGGGTGTTTACTGTCAATGCATACAGCGCTCTGACGCATTGTTCACGCCGCAGGGGCGCTTCTAGAAATTCATTTTTCGGGATGAAATGCAAGGCGCACGGCGCACAGTAACCGGAATGTACGCTCTGGTACGTGAGGATTGCGAGCACCGGGCAACGCCGCAGTTCGCCCGAACAACAAATTTATAGGAATGCCCATAGGACACCCCTATGAATCGCTACCCTCTGTGGAAATATTTGGTCATGATCGCAGCGATCATGATCGGCCTGTTCTACACCCTGCCCAACGTCTTCCCGCAAGTGCCCGCAGTGCAAGTGTCCACCAACAAACCCTCGGTGCGCCTCGATGCGGCGCTGCTTGACCGCGTTGAAAAAACGCTGAAAGCGGCGAACCTCGCCACCACCAGCACGGGGCTTGATCCAGCCAACGGCGTGCATGTGCGCTTTGCGAAAGGCGATTCTGATTCGCAACGCAAGGCCAAAGCACTGCTCGTTAAAGATCTCAATGCGGGCGTGGAAGACGGTAGCGGCAATTACATCGTGGCGCTTAATAGTGAATCAACAACGCCGCAATGGATGCAATCGTTCAACGCGAAACCCATGTCGTTGGGACTGGATTTGCGCGGCGGCGTGCACTACCTGATGCAGGTGGACATGAAAGGCGCGCTTGACCGCGCGGCTGATCGTTCCGCGTCGGACATTCGTGCGTTGATGCGCGAGAAAAAGATTCAATACGGCGGCGTGGACAAAGCGGGTGAAACCATCGCGGTGAAATTCAGCGACCCGGTTGAGCGCGAAAAAGCGTCGAAAGAAATCGCCGCCAGCAACCCCGACTTGCTGATTAAAGACGACGGCGCGGCAGCAGATTTGCGCTTGGTCATCACGCTCAAAGAAGACGCTAAGCGAAAGCTTGCCGACGCGGCGATTGAGCAAAACCAGAAAGTGCTCGGCAACCGAATCAATTCGCTAGGACTGACCGAGCCGGTGATTCAAAAGCAGGGCGCGGATCGTATCGTTATTCAAGTGCCGGGTGCCGATGATCCAGCGCGCATTCGCGATTTAATCGGCCGCACTGGCACGCTAGAGCTGCGCTTGGTCGAAGCCGACAACAGCAGAAACACCTCGGCGCTGCAAGCCGCGCAGAACGGCAACGTGCCGTTTGGCACTGAACTGCTTACCGACCGTTCCGGTGAACAAATTCTGGTCAAGAAGCAATTCATCATCACCGGCGAGCGCATCAACGGCGCGGAGCCTTCGTTCGACGGACAAAACAATCAGCCGATTGTGCGCATCAGTACCGACAGTCAGGGCGCGCGCATTTTGCGTGAAGTCACGGGTGCGAACGTCGGTAATCGCATGGCCATTGTGCTGATTGAAAAAGGCAAACCCGAGGTCATCACGGCACCCACGATTCAATCTGAGCTCGGCAGCAATTTTCAGATCACCGGCCGCATGTCAACGCGTGAAACGAGCGACATCGCGCTGTTGATTCGCTCCGGCTCCATCGCCGCGCCAATGGAAATTATCGAAGAGCGCACCGTCGGCCCAAGCCTCGGTGCCGAGAACATCGAACGCGGTTTCAACTCGGTGACGTGGGGCTTCGTGGCGCTGGCCGCGTTCATCTGCGTTTACTACGCGGTGATGGGTTTGATTTCAACACTCGCGCTCACCGTTAATCTGTTTTTGCTGATTGCGCTTTTGTCGATGCTGCAGGCCACGTTAACGCTGCCGGGCATTGCCGCCATCGCGCTCACGCTCGGTATGGCCATTGATGCCAACGTTCTGATCAACGAGCGCATACGCGAGGAGCTGCGCCGTGGGCTGAAACCGCAAGAGGCCATCTCGGCGGGTTTCGAGCATGCGTGGGCGACCATTCTCGATTCGAATATCACCACCCTGATCGCAGGCCTCGCGCTGTTCACCTTCGGGTCGGGCCCGATCAAGGGCTTTGCGGTGGTGCATTGCCTCGGTATTCTGACGTCGATGTTTTCGGCGGTGTTCTTCTCGCGCGGCATCGTGAATCTGGTGTACGGCTCCAAGAAAAAGCTCGAGAAAATCTCTATCGGCACCATCTGGCGGCCCGACGAAGGCGCGGCGGTGATCGACGGTGTGCAGGGTGTGGCCAGAGATGCGCCAGCATCGTTGGACATCGCCGACACGCCTGCACTTCCGCAGCCCAAACAATAAAGTCAGCGAAAGAAAACAGGAGCACCTCATGGAATTTTTCCGCTTCAGAAAAGATCTGCCATTCATGAAATATGCGTTGATATTCAACGCGATTTCGCTGATCACTTTTTTAATCGCCGTCGGCGCGCTCGGCTACAAGGGCCTGCATTTCGGTATCGATTTCACCGGCGGTACGGTGGCTGAGCTGCGTTATGCCAAACCAGCTGACATGACGCAGGCACGCGCAGCCATTGAAGCGCTGAAAACGGGCGAAGCGGTGGTGCAAAACTTTGGCACACCGCAAGATGTGTTGGTACGTCTGCCGCTGATCGCTGGAGTGACCAACGCGCAGATGAGTGACAAATTGTTCACCGCCATCTGCGGCACGCGAACGATTTCCGACGCTAAAACTGCGTGCGGCGAAGGGGCCGAAAAAATTGTTCTGAAACGCGTTGAATTCGTCGGCCCGCAGGTGGGTAAGGAGCTTTTTGAAAACGGCGCGCTGGCGCTGTTGCTGGTGATCGCGGGCATCATGGGCTACCTCGCAATTCGCTTTGAATGGCGCTTTGCGGTCGCAGCGATTGTTGCTAACTTGCACGACATCATCATTATTCTCGGGCTGTTCGCCATCTTCGGATGGGAGTTCAATTTGCCGGTGCTGGCGGGTATTTTGGCGATCCTCGGTTACTCCGTGAACGAGTCGGTGGTGATTGCTGATCGGGTGCGTGAAAACTTCCGGAAAATGCGTAAAGCGAGCGTTGATGACGTGATCGACAACGCCATCACCAGCACCATTTCGCGCACCATCATCACTCACGGTTCCACCCAAATTATGGTGCTCGCCATGCTGTTTTTCGGCGGCGAAACGTTGCACTATTTCGCACTCGCGCTGACCATCGGCATTTGTTTCGGTATCTACTCGTCGGTGCTGGTGATGGCCCCGCTGGTGCGCTGGTTGGGCACGTCGCGCGAAAATTTGGTGAAGCCCGAAGGCAAGCCGAAAGATGCGCTGGAAGCCGAGAAGATTCTCGCTTAAGCGTTTCACGCCAACGCCCTCCGTTTGCCATACCGGCGAAGGCCGGTATCCACGCCCTAACCACATCTGCGAGCGCTTTCGGGCGTGGGCCCCGACCTTCGTCGGGGTGGCGAGCTAACCGTTGTTCCGATGTTGTGCAAAGCGTACGCGAAATCATGATCGCCGAAATATTCAGCTTCTTCACCACGCTTGACGTGCATCTTGCGGCCCTCGCAACGGGCTCTCCTGCGCTTTTCTTCGGCGTGGTGGCGCTGATCATCTTCGCCGAAACCGGGCTGGTGGTGATGCCGTTGCTGCCCGGCGATTCGTTGTTGTTCGTGGCCGGTGCGGTGACCGCGATTGCAGGCCTCAACGTTCACTTATTCGTCGCGATCTTGATTGCCGCTGCGGTGCTCGGCGACTCGGTGAATTACTTCGTCGGCAGTAAGCTCGGGCTTAAAGCATTCGACAACAAAAACTCGCGCATCTTCAAGCCCGCATACCTGGAGCGCACGCAGGCTTTCTACGACACGTACGGCCCATTCTCGATTGTGATGGGCCGCTTCGTGCCGATTGTGCGCACCTTCGTGCCGTTTTTAGCGGGCGTTGCCCAGATGCCATACCGCACGTTTTTTATCTACAACGTCATTGGCGGCGTAGCGTGGATTTCGTCACTCACCTACGCCGGCTACTTGTTCGGCAATCTACCGTGGGTGAAGAGAAATCTCTCGATCATCGTCATCGCTATCGTGATTGTTTCGGTGCTGCCGATGGTGATTAAAGTTTGGCAAGAACGGCGCAAATCCTCAGGCACGAAAACGCAATAACTTTATGTGCAAACGCAACTTTAATCAGGGCTTACGTCGTTTTATTGCAAAAGTCGACTTGTGGCATAACCTGAGCGTCAGCCCATGTGAAATGGGGCTTACAGACTAGAGCTATTGCCGCTTTTTTTGCTGAAAACGCCGTGAGTGCCGTAACTCGCGACTAAATCCGCTGCCGCCCGCTGCCGGTCACCGTCACCTCGCCACGCTCATGCTCAACCGCACGCAAACGGCTGACCGACAGCGCGCCAGCCGCTTCAAGAATCGGATACGCCACTGAGCAAAAATGCGAGTTGATGCGTTTCAAATCGCGCATCAAATCGAGATGCAGCGAACTGGTTTCGATGCTCTGCACCGTGTGCTCCGCGAGACGCGCTAAATGCTTGTCGTAGTTCACCAATTCAAGCTCGCGAAACTTCACTTTTTCGGCGAGCAGGCTCTCCGCATCGCTCACGTCATTGTTGATAAATACGTTCATCGCAAGCCGCAAATTAGCCACCAGCCGCGTGTGCAAATCGCACAATTCACTCATGCCCGCAACGGAGAAATTGCGGTTGCGCTCAATATTTTTATGCACCACATCGTTGGCACTTTTCTCGATGATGTCGCCCACTTGTTCGAGGTTAATGGTGAACGAAATGATGTCAGTCCAGCGCCGACTTTCTTTATCGCTCATAGGCGTACGGCTGACTTGCGTCAGGTAGAACTTCACTTGTTTGTAGAGCGAATCCACCACATCATCAAGCCGCCGAATGTCCTCTGCTGAGGCCCGGTGGTTGTGCTTCATGAGCTGGCCCAGCGAGGTCAACATTTGCTCAACAAAATCGCCCACGCGCAGCGCTTCGCGCGATGCGCAAGTGAGCGCCAGCGACGGCGTGGCCAGCGCAAGCGGATCGAGATGCTTGGCGCGGCTCTCGTCCTGCGCCATCGGCGTGGAGGGCAAAAATTTCACCGTTAAATCAGCCACTGTTTTGACCACGCCGATGCAAATCGCAGCGAGGGCCACGTTGAAAATCAGATGAAACGCGATGACCACCTGCGATTCTGCAAAGCCTGAATCGCGCGCGTAGTTGGCAATCAAATGAATGAACGGCAGCGTGATTGCCGCGCCCATCAACTTGAACAGTAAATTGCCGAGCGGCACCCGGCGCACCTCGGCCGAGCTTTTGAGCGTCATCAACAGCGCGAGCGCGCCGCTGCCGATGTTGGCACCAATCACCAGTGGCAACGCAGTGTCAAGCCCGATCACTTGCGACGCCGTCAATGTGGCCACCAGCAACACCACCGCAAGGCTTGAGTACGCCAGCACGGTCACCGCTGCGGCGATCACCACGTCAAGCACCGGGTCGCCGGACAGCGTGGTGAAAATTGCTTTTACGCCCTCGGTTTGCGTCAACGGCCGCGCCGCCGCAACAATCATTTGCAACGCATGCATCATCAAGCCAAGCCCGATGGCCACGCGACCCATGTGCTCGGCTGAGGTGCGTTGCTTTGATAAAAAAACAATCACGCCGACAAAAATCAACAGCGGTGACAACCACGTTAAGTCGCGCGATAGAAAAAGCGCCGCGAGCGACGTGCCAATGTCCGCACCCAGCATGATCGCGAGCGCAGGTGCTGTGGCAATGAGCCCGCTGCCCGCGAAGGACGTGGTGAGTAGCGCCGTGGCCGTTGAGCTTTGCAACAGGCTGGTGACGCCCAGCCCGGCCAGTAACGCCATGAAGCGGTTGTCAACGTTGACCGATAAAAAGCGTCGCAGCTCAGCCCCATACACGCGCAAAATGCTGGTGCGAACCAAGTACGTTCCCCACACAAGGAGAGCGATTCCAGAGAGGATATTGAGGAGGGTCAGCATGATGCACTCGGCAACGGCGGTTGTGGCCTAGGGTGGCTTGACACCCAAGACCCGCGCTCAGACTGTACGATTGTCATCAGACGGCAATATAACGGTGATGCCAAAAACATGATCGCATCATACGCCCCGTAAAGCGGCGTGGCGACAGCGCGTGCCGATTTGCGAGAGTGGGTGCCAACCCGCGTTGCATAAGCAGTACAAACGCGTGCTTCGCGTGTGCGTCGGCGATGGTTGCGGCGACCGATTATCGTGGCGGCCTCCATTTGCGGCTTCACAAAACGGTTGCTAAAGAAAAATACGTTGGCATAATCAAACGTCATCAACGCGGAACTTGTCATCATGAAAATCGGCAGATCGTTTTTGTTCTCTCTCTCTCTCTCTCTCTCTCTTTCTTTAGCGCGTTAGTTCTTGCCGCGCTCACCATGTTTTCAACGCACACATACGCAGAATCGAAGGAGCCAGACGAACGTTTCGTCGGCGGCGTGTTCGATCAACGTGGACGCGTCACCCCAGAGCAGTTAGCGCGATCAGCCGAAGCATCTAAACCGGTACGCCCGCCCGCGTTTTTCAAGGAGCCAGACGTTGACGAGACGGGCGCAGCGAGCCAAATCCTCATGCTCGTTGATGCTGCCCCAAACGCAGGTGAAATCAGCGCGATGGTTGCCAGCAAGAGCGGCTGCCGCACCGCAACGCTTTGTGAACGCGCGCTGCTCGACATCGTTAACGCACAAAAGGACGATGCGCTACTTTCATTGCTCGGTAGGCCCACGGGCGCACGATTTTTGGCTGAGGACTATCGCCTGACCGACGAAGAGCGAGCGCAACTCAAACCGGACGACGCCGGACTTGCACTGCAGAAGACCGTCGTCCTGAGATTTGCGACGGTGAAAGACGCGCGTGCTGCGTTGAAGTACATAGAACTGCGGCGAGAAATTTCTCAGGCCGCGTTGGATCAAATGATGTCGTACAGCACCCCGTGGGAGTGGACATGAACCGGTGCCACTGATCCATATCTCGTGCCGCAACCTAACCCCAAAGCCTACCAGTGGGGCATGCACGCCATGAATTTCCCGGCAGCTTGGAGTTTCACGCCGGGCAACGCTTATCTGGGTGCGGCGGACGGTGGGGTGCCACTCGCCAGCGAGACGCCTCAATATTTTGGCAATTGCTGGACTGGCTACAACTATGTGTATTCGTTTCACTGCGATCTTGCGGAAAATTTTCGACCACAGTTTTCGGTGGCACCAGGCAACTACGACGCGCAACGAGTCTTCCACGGTGCTCACGTCACCGGCATCATGGCGGCGCGTGGTGATAACGGCCAAGGCGTATCTGGAGGGTGCCCTTGGTGCAGCGTGGCTATGGGACGCGCGAATGGACCATCAGGACCGCTTGCCTCGAACGGGACAGCTGCGATTCTTGGGTTGGTTGATCGCGGTATGCAGGCGATCAACATTAGTGCGAATGCATTCGAGCCCAACGATATTCCTATAGGCTGGCGTGGGTCGATACGATGTGGCGATTCATCCGCAGCCGGTTTTTGGACGCTCTGCTACGGCATTGCATACGCCGTTTCAAGGGACGTAAATGTCGTCGCATCAAGTGGCAATCATAGATGGACGCGTCGTTACGACGACAATGGTAGTTTCGCGCAGCTACCCACATTCCCCGCGACGAATCCGCTGGTACTTTCAGTGGGGGGGATTCAAGCTAACGGGTGGATGTGGCGCCATGGCGCGCTCCAAGATCCATCATCCATAAGCCCCGACATTCCGCAGTGGACGAACACGGGACCGCCCCCTCAATTTAGCTCCGCCTTTGCTGGTCAATACGGCGTCGTTGCTCCCGCTGAATATGTAATCTCCACGGTTCCGTATTCGGGTTTCTTGTACAGCGCTGAGCCCTACTCCATGTGCGGCGACTCGCCCACGTCGGACGCATCAGGCTTGTACGGCGACAAATACGGCACCTGCACCGGAACCTCCATGGCCGCGCCTCACGTCACCTCACTCGTCGGATTGGTTCGCTCCGTTAACCCGCTGCTCAATCGTGAGCAGGTTGAATGCATTGTGACCGGCAGCGGCGACTTGTTAAACGAGCCTGTCGACTGTTTGGATCGCGCCCTAGCCACATCTGAGCGCGGTAGCGGCGTGCCAAACGCGCTTGCCGCGGTGATAACTGCCATCGGTACCAACCCATCGCGTTTGACGCCGTTGTTTTCGTTTTATAGCGCGGCACGTAAGGATTATTTTTACACCACCGTACCGCAAATGGCGGGTGCCGCAATCCGAGGTACGCTCCGTCCGGTAAGTGATGCCTACGTTGGTGCCGCGTCGGCTTACTCGCCGGTCGGTTCGGGCCTATGATTCGTCGCGAATTTTCCAAACCTATGTTGTGGTTTCGGAACACCGCTCGCTCAGGCTTGGATCTTCACTACGCCGACCAATCCGAACTCTTGGCAGCCGCTGAGTCCACTGTTTCGCCTAAGCTGGAAATGTGGCGATGGTGGCCAGTGGCCTGCGGTTTGTACTGCTACACCTGCGCATACAGACACCACCTACACTGCTGATCCGGCGGGCATTGCCGCGTTTACTGCCGTCGGATACAGCTTGGATGGCGTCGAGGGCTACATCTATCCAAAATCTACGCCCCGCCCTTACGGCACCGTGCAACTCCTACGCAAGTACAACGCCGCCAACGATGACCACGCGATCTTTCCTGATGTCGCGTCCATCGTCAGCAACATGACCAATCAGGGTTACACCCAAAACTCTGGCAGTGATTGGCTGGGTTGGGTGTATCCCAACAACGGCACTCGGCCTGTTGTGCAGTAGGGGGCGGCGCATGAAAAATTTTTCTTCCTTCGCGTTTAGTGCGTATATGCTGTTTTTTGCCGCGCTTTTTGTGTTCGCCAGTGCTTCTTCGTTAGCTGTGTCTGTGCCAGCATATAGCGGCATTGGGGTTCGTGTTCCCTGCACGCACCTGCTTGACGTCACAACAACAGCCACCAAAGTTACTGTGATTGTCGTGGATCCGAAGTTGGTTAACTGCGCTGGTGAAGCAACGTTCGCCGTATGGACATTAGCTCCCGGTACTTACGCAGTATCTGCCCAGACGGCCGCCGGAGTGGCTGTGTCGGGCGCTGAGGCCATCGTCACCGTGGACGCAGCGCCGCCTACGGTTTCAGCATTCACGCTGTTTAATCCGGCCACAAACACGCATTTTGTGACGGTAAGCGAAGCTGACCGCGCTCAGCTGCTTGCGCTCGGGTGGCAAACGGCAGGCGCGGGATTTAAAGCTTGGCCAGCTACTGGCCAGGCACCGCCTAGCGCGCGTCCTGTGTGTCGCTTCTTCGTGCCAGCAAAAAGCACCCATTTCTACTCCGGCAGCGAAACCGATTGCGCCGCGTTGAAGGGAATGCATGGCTTCGTTGACGAAGGCATAGCGTTTCGTGCCCTACTACCTGCCGGCGGACAATGCGGTCTAGGCACCGCGCCGGTATTTCGGTTGTTCGATGTAAAGCGGGTGAACCATCGATATACGAGCTCTACGGCGACAGCAAGCGCGATGATTACCTCAGGCGTCTTTACGCTAGAAGGAGCGCAGTATGTGCCGTCAACGTGGGTTAACGATGGCATTGCATTTTGCTCACCGATTCAGTGATGCGAGGAATGAAGGTGCGGCCCGCTGCCTAACGCGCGTCATCCGGCAGCGCGCGATACCAGTAGTCGTAGACGGTGCGAAAGCCGAAGCGCTCGTAGGTTTGCCGGGCCGGGTTGTTGGCTGCGACTTGCAGATAAGCCGTGGTGGCACCTGCATCAATCGCAACTCTCAGTTGATGCGCTAGCAATGCGCCTGCGTAGCCGCGATTGCGGTGAGCTGCGAGCGTGCCTACATCGAAGATGCCTATGTGGCCTTCTTCTAGGATGCTCACTGAGCGCGCGATGCGTTGATTATCGGAATCAAACACAAAATCAGCGGACACCTTGGCGACCGACAAGCGCCAACGCGCTGCCAGGCCCGCGATTTCGCGCGCGTCGTCGCCGCGCATGTCGCCGACCCAATGGGCCGCTCGCGTCAAATCGGTCTGCTGAAATATGCTGCCGGAGATCTCGCGCAAATGATCAAAGCTGACCTTACTCAATTGCACCGCCTGCACCATTGCAGGATCGAATCTTACGTAGCCCAATGCGTCGAGACGATCATCCAACGCGGCGTCGAAAATGAGGGGCGTGATGCGAAACAGGCAGGGCAGGTTTGCTGCTGCGTACGCGTTTTTTGCAGCCGCGAGGTTTTCGTCGAAATTGCGTGTCGAGGGATAGAACGGGTTGATGCAGCGTGATCGCTTCGCCAGTCCCGGTGACAAGCCAACGCTCCAGCCATCATTCATCAACCCGCGATCAGGTCGTGAGGCGTTCTGGGAAATTTCTTCGAGACGGCGAAGGTTCATAGACAAATTTTCGCATGCAATTCTGTAGGAGCGGTGCGAGCCGCGAACTTTGTTCGCGCCTCGCGCCGCTCTTACAAATTCAAAAAAGATCTCGCGACCGCGCGCCTCACACCATCACGACGCTGCCGCCGTGCCCGCTAAGGCGATTCTTCGGATTTCGGTACGATTGCGTCCAACCGATGCCGCGTGCTTTTTGCCTTCATGCACGCGTTCGCGAAAACAGTGGCCGAGATGCGTTTTCAAACACCCCGTGAAAAAAGGATTTCAGGTTGAGGACTTGCACCTCGCGCACTAGCCGCACCTCTAGCGCACGCTTCTTATCGGGCTAGTCACACGTCCATCGGGGGAGGAGCGGGCGTGCAAAAAACCGTCAGCCGAGCTTGGCATCTCTCACTCGCATGTGCTCTTGATTGACGCGAGAGATGCTCGGTTGCGTGACGCGGTATTCACCGCGTCTTCCTGAAAACTGATGTGGCCAAGACCGGCTTGCGCCTTCAGCCTAAAAAAGGTGCCGGTTGCGTCCGGCGTTCACAGGGCTCCCGATTGAGATGCGAACTGCTTGCAGCAAGAATGCCTCGCACGCTATCTGCGTGCTGAGATGTCCTCGCCGCTGGGTCGGTTGCGGCTTAGAGCAAACGTTGCATGAGCGTGGCCTGCGCCTGAGTTCTGGCAACGCTTTCTTGCGGGTCGATGTGGCCCTTTGTAGGCGCGTACTTCGTCACAACGCTCATGCTTGCTGCGGGTGCCTTGGCTTGACGAGGCGTCTGCGCCAAAGACAACTCGCCAAAAATCCGCCATCGCTCGGCCAATGTGAAGTCAACTAAAACCATGATCTGTCCCCTGATAAAAAATACTTGAATGCGGTGTTCGGGTGGGCTGCTGTTGTGGCAAAAAACGCTTCAACAAATCAGTGGCCCAGAAAACAAAAAACCCCGAGGTCTTTCGACAACTCGGGGTTTCCGGGAGGAAAGCTTGAGCGGGGCGCTATGCGCTTCCTCTCAATTGGGCCGAGTTGCCTTGTGTGATGCCGGTAACGTAGGCGTTGCGGCCCTTAAAAATATTTGCCATGTTTGACACGTTTTTGCCTAGCTTGCCGCCAGCTTGAGTGGCGCTGGCGGACGGGCGTGGACTAGGTCGCGAGTTCAATAAATTTCCAGTCCCAGCCGCGAGCACAAACGCACGCAGGCAGGCCGAGATCGGCGCGCTGTGTAGGTTAGTGATGCGTTGGATGGTCATTTTTGAACTAGCTCCTGTAAATAAATGTTGAGAAAATATGGCGGTATTACTGCCGGGTGACTGTCACGCAATCACCGATAACTGAATTGTGTACGACTACGTTTGCGCTGTCAAGCGCCGCTAACCACTACTTCACAAGGCGAATCGAATCACGCATTTGACGTTGCTTTTTTGCAACTGCGTCGGCACGAAGCTGGTCGCGCAGCGCGACGATGGCAGTTTCCACCGCCTCAGTCTCGGTGCTCACATCGAGCAATTTCACCAATTGTTGCAACGCTTTGTTAGCGTCCGGCTTCAAGCGAAATGTCTTGCGCGCCCCGCCCAATTGAACGAGGGCCTTGAGCGACTCCTGCACGCGATAGGTTGCGTCGGTGCCTTCGGGGTGAATTCTTTCTCGTGACATGCTTCAATTGTAGGCGACTACGTTAGGGGCCACTGTAAATTCGTTGTTCGGGCGAATTGCGTCGTTGTGGAGTGCTCGCAATCCTCATGTACCAGGGCGTACATTCCGGTTGCTGCGCGCCCCACGCCTAGCACTTCATCCCGAAAAACGAATTTCTAGAGGCCCCAACCGATTACTTCGCAGTCGGCATCACAAACTCTGCACCCTTGCCGATGCTCTCGGGCCAGCGCTGCATGACGCTTTTTTGCTTGGTGTAGAAGCGCACGCCTTCTTCGCCGTAGGCATGCATGTCGCCGAACAAACTCTTCTTCCAACCGCCAAAACCATGCCACGCCATTGGCACCGGAATCGGC
>JAYSRA010000019.1:0-15333 GCA_043721275.1 Burkholderiales bacterium | reverse complement strand
GCCTCAAAAACACCATGTACACGGTCGCGATGGCGCGCACCAACGAGCCGCACTCCGGCTCGTCACAGTTCTTCATCAACATCGCCGACAACGCCTTCTTAGACTTCAAGGAAGCGTCCGGCAATGCATGGGGCTACACCGTGTTCGGCAAGGTTTCCGAAGGCACCGACACCGTCGACCAAATCAAAAACGTAAAAACCGGCACCACCGGCTTTCACCAGAACGTGCCGACGGCGGACGTGACGGTTAGCAAAGCCGTCATCCTCTAGTCGAAACGCGTCCCTTGATCGCGCGCCTTGAATCACCACGCTGGTGACTTCGATGCGCGCGATTTTCATTTCTGACCTGCACCTGCGCGAAGGTGACACCGCCACTCAGGTGCAGTTCGACGCCTTCATGCAACAGGCAGCACCGGGCGCTGATCGGCTCTACGTGCTGGGTGACTTGCTGCATGTGTGGCTCGGTGACGCGATGCTTGCGGGTGACGCCTACGCGCTAAAAATCGTCGCGCAATTCAAAGCGCTCGCCGATAGCGGCACGAAAATCTTCATGGCACGCGGCAACCGCGACTTCATGATTGGCCGCGAGTTTGCGCGCGCCGCAGGGGCAACGTTGCTCGGCGAGCAAACCGTGATCGATCTCGACGGTCGCACCACGCTCTTGCTGCACGGCGACGAACTGTGCACGGATGATGTGCGCTATCAACGCGCCCGCCGCGTGCTGCGCACCGACTTGTTTCGCATCATCGGCAACGCGTTGCCACGCTGCGCTCGCCTAGCCATTGCCCGAAAACTGCGCACAGCGAGCGACCAACACAAATCGCAAACCTCCATGGCCATCATGGACGTCAACCTAGAGGCCGTAACGCGCGCCATGGCCCGCCATAGCGCGAACCTGCTCATCCACGGCCACACCCACCGCCCCGCGCATCACACGCTCTCAGAAGGGCGCGAACGCTGGGTAATGTCGGACTGGCAGCAGGACTACGGCTACCTCGAGTACCAGAGCGGCACATTGACCGTAAAACCCTGGCCACAGCGCGGACATCGTCCCTATAATCCGGAATTATTGGGGGGGTAGCTCAGCTGGGAGAGCGCCGCGTTCGCAATGCGGAGGTCGGGAGTTCGATCCTCCTCCTCTCCACCAACACCACCCATTACGTTCGTCGCTCTATGGTTTCGCCTGCCCCGCCATCGCTTCACGATAAGGCTTTCCGTCGATATAGACCTCGCGCATTAGCGGCTCACCACCGGCGCTCACCGAAACCTCAGCTGTGAGCTCTCCGCGCGGGTTGCCGGTGCCTTCTGCCACGTAGTAGCGCTCCAGCCCATACATCACCTGTAGCGCTTTAGCTGCGGCTTTATCGTCTTGCTGGTTGCGCATCCACGCAAAACGATCATCGATGGTGCCGCGCATGAGTACGCGTCCTGCGGTCGCCGGAATAGCCGCAAAACTTGCAAAGTCAATCTGGTGAAATTTCCCTACCGGAACCAGCGCCACATAGATTTTTTTGCCCCATGGCTCAGCAGGAGTGTCGCCCCGCACTTTGTCGTGTGGCAGATCAGAAATATCAAATCGCAGGGTCAGATAATCGCCACGCAGCATGTCTCGTGGATCGACCGGTTTGGTGGCGAGCAACACTCGTTCGCCCTGCGCAAACGCGATCTCTTTGGTCGTGGCGGTCGCCACCACCCACAGCGCCTGCGCGAGTACGATCACCAGCAACCAGCGCTTATTCATGATTTACCTCCATGAGCGGCGTTTGCGTACGCATGCTCAGATTGAGCCGCCGTCGCCAGAGCTCCAGCAACCATGCCAGTCCTACCAGCAATGCGCCGGTGACCACGAACGTGATGCCCGTGTTCATCATACTGCCGAAAAGTCGGAAGTACACCGCTGCGATGTTGAGCGCGACGAACGCGATGCCAGAGTTAATGAGCGGCCGCGATGAGCGGAGAACGCCTCGCTGAATTTGCACCAACGCAAAACAAAACAACGCGCCGCTTGCGATCCAAACGAATGGTCCGGTTTCATTCCATCGTTTTGTGGCTCCCCCGAGCACAGGGTGTATCACCAAAACCCACGGCAGTGCAGCAGCTACCAACACACCCAGCGACCACGAGATGCGACTAGCCCAACGACTGCGACGATCCGTCATCGTCGTGACCACTACGCAAACGACTGCCGTGACCGTGAGCCACACCGGAAGAGCGCTCATCCATTGCACAACTGTTGCACCATTGCGGCCAATACCGACGCCTTGCCAACCCAGCACGCACACGAGCAAACCGAGGCTCAAAAAAACAGTGCCCACCGATTCAGCGGACACATCAGAGCAGTCACCGCGCCATCGCAGTGGTGCAAAGGATAGCGACGCCGACAACATCAGCAACAACGCGCCAATCCACGAGATGGCGGGGAAAAAATCATACGATTTGCCAATGTACAACAGCGAATCAGGCGCATTCGACTCTAGCATCAACCAGATGATGAGCGCCGCCAAAAGCAGCAAAAACTGCGCGCGCGATTGCAGCACCCAAGGCAACAAAAAGATGCCCAGCGTCCACAACAAAACTGCGTTCGGCGGTCGAGAGGACAGGTTGTAGACCTGGCCCACCAGAGCGATGGCGAGCAAAAACATAACGCTGCCCGCCACGTGAAACGCCGTCGCGATTCGTGGGTATTTGCGCGTCATGCAAAACACACCACCTGCATGAAACGCCACCAACAGCGCGATGGTTGCAGCGACCTTTACCAATCGGGGAATCAGTGCCCAGTTCGCCGAAATCACCAGCGCCACGCCCGCAACGCAAAGTACCGCGCCAATCATGGCAAAGATGCCGCCAAGTCCGGAGCCATGCGCATCAAGCGAATAGCGCTCGACAATCGCGGTGTGCTGCGGCTCAGAGATCATCGAGTCAGCTAGCAGCGCGTCAATGTCTGTTCGTTTCATTAGCGTCGCGACTGCTCGCGTCTTTCAATGCACTGGCGCATAGTCTAGCGTCGAAAAAACGCGATGCGCCTGCATTCGCGTCGGTATCTGAAGCCGATACCGCTCGCGTCGATTTGCGCACCGAACAGGAGTAATTGCACACACATCTTTACGTCGCAAGTCTTGTTCCATATGGGGATAGCGGCCTAAATCGCTAAAGTCGATATTGCAAATAATTACTATCTGAGCCCTTATGAGATATAGCTTTCAATTGAAAGCTGTTATAAAAAAGTGATCTTTCGCTGCGGCCTAGACGAAGCAAGCGATGCCGCCAGAACAGGAGCGCGAAGCCAAAGAATTCCACGTCCGAATTCAGCTAGTTTTGCGCGCACTCACTTGTCACAATGCGGCTCGCTCACCACCACGAGATTACGCATGAAGAATCCATCATTTCGCATCACAGGCCTAGCACCCGATTTTTTTCGCCCATTGTTCGCTAAGTCCGACACCGCGTTGCACGAACTCCGCGCGCGACGGTTGTTCGCTGATGACGCACGTATGCCGTGCCGCGTGAGCATGGCGCACGCCGAGATTGGCGAGGAATTGTTGCTGCTCAACTACGAGCATCAACCCGCCAACACACCGCACCGCTCGACCCACGCGATCTATGTTCGAAAGGTTGCACAGGTGGCGTTCGACGCCGTCGACAGCCTGCCAGAAGTGTTGACTTCACGCCTGCTCGCCGTCCGCGCCTTCGACGCTGCGGATATGATGATCGACGCTGAGGTGTGTGAAGGCATGGCGGCGGCGCAGATGTTCGCGCGCTTTCTGTACGATGTAAACACAAGCTATCTGCACGTGCACAACGCGCGGCGCGGCTGCTATGCGGCGCGAGTGGTGCGGGCTTAGTGACACACTGAATAAATCGCACGCCACATTGTTAACTGGATAAAGGCAAATGACGCTTTGAAATCAAAGCGATCAACCATCGAAGTTTCGCCAATTTAAGGGTGGGCGGAATGAGCAGTGGCACCCACGTCCGAGCCACCCCGATCTGGGTTATTTCTGCCCCTAGAATTGCACCATGCCGCGTCGCAATTCACCTAACGAGATTCAAGAGCTGAGTGATTTGAGTCGCCTTGGTGAGCTAGTTTTCGACAAGCGTTTGGGCCAGCGCGCCGCGGCGAAAAAGAACCGGCGCAACCGGCACTACGAAAAACAATTTATTCGCAACACGCTCGCCCATCCGGTTGCGGGTGAAACGAGCGCCCTTACGCAATCGGCGACAAACTCCGACGAACCGGATTAGCCCTGCGAACTCTCGTTTGCGCTCACACGCCGTGGCCCTTGATGTAGGTCTCCAAAAAGTAGATTTGCAGGCCCATCTGGCGAATGCTGTCTTTGACCACGTCGCCAATGGAGACAACACCCACTACTTTGCCCGCTTCAAGCACCGGCAAGTGGCGGAAATTGCGCGATGCCATCAGCCCCGTGCAGGCCTCAATCGGGTCGGCGAGCTTCACCGTCACCGGGTCAGCCGTCATCACGTCTTTCACCAGCACCTGCTTGGCGTCAAGGCCGGGTAGCAGCACTTTGATGGCGCAGTCGCCTTGGGTGATGATGCCTTTCAAAACGTCAGCCTCCAATACCAGCACCGCTCGAACGCGCTTGTCGCGCATCAGTTGCAGCGCGTTGACTACTTTGTCGTCAGGACTCACGCTGACGAGCACGGTGGGTTGCGGTTTCTCGTCGAGACAGTTTTTAACGGTGGTCATGGTTACTCCTTCATTACACAAGGCTTGGAAACGTATGGGCGCTTTTGCGGCACACTTTACTCACCCGAAAAGTTACAGCGAGGTTATCACCGCTTTGCGTCGGCGCCCGTGCTGCGCGTGGATTGTCGCCCTGCTCCACTGAAACGCCGCCACTTATAATTAGAGGGCAGGAAGGTCACCTTGGCGAATCAACTCAACAGAGTTTGTATCCGTCTGTAACCAGACTGTATCCAGCGTCAGTTTGATCTGGATGTTTTACGTTGTTTTAAAGTAGTTTTATATGCATGACATTATCGATACCGCCGTTGCCGCTGGCACCTTCAAAACGCTCGCAGCCGCTGTCACGGCCGCAGGCCTAGTGCCCACGCTTAAAGGCGCTGGCCCATTCACGGTGTTCGCCCCTAGCGACGAAGCCTTTGCAAAATTGCCTGCTGGCACGGTAGAAAGTTTGTTGAAAGACCTGCCAAAACTCACCGCTATCCTGACCTATCACGTCGTGGCCGGTAAGGTGATGGCCGCTGACGTGATGACCATGGACGGCAAGTCGGCAGCCACGGTAAACGGTGCATCGCTCACAGTGAGCACCACCGGCGGCGTGAAACTGAATGGCACCGTCAACGTAGTCAAGACTGACATCGAATGCACCAACGGCGTGATTCACGTCATTGATGCAGTGCTGTTGCCAGCGTAGTGACTCACCTCTAACGGTCGCTCGCGGCCGTTGAAGTGCAAAGCCCGCAGGCTCACGCTTGCGGGCTTTTTCTTTTTTTAGCGACGGGGTTAGTGAAGTGTTACCGCACATACGCTGACTTACAGCTTCGGTTCGGGAATGCCCTCATGCACCATCAGCCTTCGCAGCACCTCTTCAAGAAACTCACGACAGTGGCCGCTGGCGCTGTACATCATCGCATGCATCGCCGCATCTTTGACGTTTAAGCTTTCGCATTCCAAGCTGTAGCGCTCGAACGCAGTGAGCTTCATCAACAGGTCGGCGAGGTGATTAGGGCATTCGCACTGCACCTTGGACGGCATTTGGCTGAGCTGATGCAAGAACGCGTCAGAGTAGCGCTGCGGCGCTGTTGAATGCAGCAGCATCTGCGAGAAGGCCGTGGGCGGCGCGGGCTCAATGGCCAGGCCGAGCTGGCAGATGCGTGCGAGCTGCGCCGGGTCGGTGGGTGCTGCCAACGCAATCACGTTCGCCGCATCAAGCCGAGCCAGCACCTGTCGGCTTGCAAACCCATAGACCACAATGATGATGGGTGCCTTGGTAGCAGCTCGAAGCTGGCGCAACGCCGCAGGCAAGGCATTGTTCACCGCAGGAACGTCAACAATCACGGCGTCCACCGCCGGCACAGCGTCGAACTCATCCGCTGGCAGCGACGGCAGCACGCCCTGCACCCGCACGTCAGAACGCGCCCGCCACGCCGTTTTCAGCACGGCTGCCAAGGCCGCGCCTGAAACCAGCACGCGGCAACTCGCCTCGCGCGTTTTTGCCGCTGCCGCAGGCGCGCTCTTCGCGCTTTGCGAGCTTTGCAAGCGCGCTTTGATTTGTCGGTCGGTCAGCGCAGCCACGGTGCTGATGGCATGGCCAGCGTCGACAGCGGCTTTCACCAGCACCAAACGCTCGATGTCGGCACGCCGATACAAGCGCACGTTACCGGCACTGCGCGTGGGCGCAACCACCGCGTGACGTGATTCCCAGACCCGAATGGTGGGCACTGGGATACCGGTGAGCTGTGACACGGTGGCAATCCGATACGAGCCGTCGCTAGCGGCGTTGCTGTCAGCGTCGGTGTCGGATTTGGACGGCATAGCTTTCATGAATCAATACGTTCGGATGGGCGCGCAACGCGGTAAAAAATTAAGCCGGTCGACATCAAGCATTGCCTCCTAAATCAATAGACAAAATAATGATAAGCGAGGCCGTGTTGGGCACACCCAACGCATTGGTGGTTGGCTACATCGCCGACCTTGGTAAGCGCCGCAAAGCGTCGCGCCTTTTAAAGCGCAGCGCCCAAATTACGTCGTTTGCGCGCGCAGTGCGCCGCGCGGTACTTGCCGCAGCAGTTGGCGCAAAAAGAGACCCGCCGGTAACGATGCTGCCACTGCAACACGGTCAACAAACCGCGCTTCGTCGCTCAGAAAACGCACCATGCGCGGCGTGCCGACGTGGCGAAACAGGCTTGTGAAAAGCTCCGGCCCGCGTTCGGGGTGACTGCGCAACACGTTCAGAAACAAACTATCCATCAGCCGCGTAAGCAGCGGGTCAGGGAGGTGACCAAACGGCTCGTAACCATCACGCAGCGCCGCGCTGCACGCATCGGCCCAGCGCTGAATGCGCTGAAAGGCAAAGCCCGTGGCAGGACGCGCTGCGCCGCTCATTAAACCAGCGCGAACGTGGCCACGAACGAGTGCGGTGTGCGGACGCGTAACGCCCATCGGCAAGATGCCCGCCTCGGTGCGCAGCACCTGAGCTGACGCAGCGCCACACAGGCGCAGCACGGCCTGTTGCTGGCGGCGCGCGAGGTCAGCGGGGGTGTGGGGCTGGGCATCGAATAGCGTGGTCTCAATCAGCGCGCGATTGTCTGCCAGCGGCAAGACATAGGTGAAGGCAACCGCGGCCGACAGGTCGTGGGCAAAGTCCATCAACATCACACGATCCGGGTCGAAAACCGCGCGATCACAGATGATCTCTTCGCCGACGAACGATTGCCACAATAGCGCGTCATCACGTTGCGGCACGTGCGACGAATTTGGCGGGCGGGTGTCGATGACGTGTGCTGCGGTCAGCGTGCCCGCACTAGTGTCAACACGCCAGCCGCCCGCAACAGGCGTGGGTGGCCCAAGTACCGCCGTGGCCAAGCGAAGCTGCACGTTCGCGTTGGTCGAAATTGTTTGCTGCGCGTGGCTGTAGAAGGCACTGGCTTCAAGCAATTGATAGGGCGTGCTGGCGCAGTCGATTTCCACGGCCCGCGTGGCCGAACGCAGCGCCACGTTCAACCAAGTGCGTTTCACTAAATGCTCATAGCGATGCGGGCCGGTGCGCCAAAAGCACCAACTGCGGTCGTGCTGATAGGCAGGCCGGGCCTCAACTACCGTCACGCGTTGGCACCGCCCCGGTTGTTCGGCAAGCCGCAACGCAAGGCTCAGTCCAGCGCAGCCGCCACCGAGAATCAGCAAATCGACATCAATGGCCATGGCGAGCTTTCGCGATCATGCGGCGTGAGGTTCTTGGCGCACCACCATCTCAGCCACGGGGATGAGCGCGTCAACCACTTTCGCCGAGCACAGCACGCCCGGCAGCCCCGCCCCTGGGTGCGTGCCAGCGCCCACGAGATACAAATTACGGATGCCTTCAGCTCGATTGTGAAAACGAAACCAGGCCGACTGCCGGAACAGCGGTGCCACCGAAAACCCCGCGCCGTTAACGCTCAGATAATCATGTCTGAAGTCGTTGGGCGTCATGCTGAATTCAGCGGTGATGGTCTCAGTGAGGCCCGGCAGAATAGTGCGGTCAAGTGCGGCCACGATGCGGTCGCGCAGGCGTGGGCCTTCTTGCGCCCAGTCGATGTCGGCCTGCAAATTTGGCACCGGGCACAGCACATAAAAACTTTCGCAACCGTCGGGCGCAAAGCTTGGGTCGGTTGCGGTGGGTCGGTGCACGTACAACGAAAAATCTTCGCTCAACACCTTTTTGTTGAAAATTTCATCGAGCAGTTCACGGTATCGCTCACCGAGCCAGATGGTGTGATGCGCCACGCCTGGAAACGTTTTTCGGGTGCCAAAGTACAGCACAAACAAGCCCATCGAATAGCTCGCTGCCGACAACTTGAGCCTTGACGACCATGCCTGCTGCTTTTTTTCAATCATTGACGTGTAAAGGTGCGCCGCGTCGGCGTTAGACACCACTAAATCCGCTTTGATGACTTTGCCGTCAGCGAGCTCTACCGCCGTGGCAACCCCTGCCTCAACGCGGATGCGCCGCACGGTGCTGCCCAGCTGCACGGCAATGCCGCGACGCTCCATCAAGTTGCCCAGCGCGCGAGTGATAGCACCGGTGCCGCCCATTGCGAAGAACACGCCGTGTGCGCGCTCAAGGTAATGGATCAACCCGTAAATACTGGTGGTATCAAACGGGTTGCCGCCTACAAGTAGCGGTTGAATCGAGAACGCCTGACGCAGCTTTTCGTTCTTAAGAAATGTTTTGACCAAACCCCATACCGTGCGATCACAGCGCAGCCGAATCAAGCTTGGAATAATGCGCAGCATGGTGCGCAAGCGGTCAAATGGCTTGTCCGACAGGCGCGTGAAACCGATGTCGAAGATGCGTTTGGAATGCGCAAGCAACCGCAAATAGCCTTCGCGATCATCAGCCGATATGCGACCGATTTCAGCGAGCGTTTCGTCGAGCGTGCCGCCGTAATCAAAGTGGTCGCCGTCTGCGAAACAGAAGCGATACCAAGGCGTCAGTGGCGCCAATTTGACGTGATCGTCGAAGCGTTCGCCGAACAACGCAAACAACTCTTCAAACAAGAACGGTGCCGTGATAACGGTGGGGCCCGCATCGTGTCGAAAGCCGTCGCACTCAAACACTTGCGCGCGGCCACCCAACTGTCGGCAGCGATCAATCACGGTCACGCGGTAGCCCTTGGCGCGTAGCCGCAATGCGGCCGCGATTCCGCCAAAGCCAGCGCCCACCACCACCGCGTGCGGCACGCTGGCGACCCAGCGCAGCGCCGGTTGCGGCGAGCGCACGTGGGGTTCGAAGCTGCGCACGGGTACGGTGGCGTAGTCGCTGTTCATGGCAATTCTTGTCTTAAAAAAACGTGAGCCAACCGCAGCTCAGAGCCTGCGGCGAGCTACGTCTTAACCCGTTACGGGTGTGCCGTTTCGACTTCGGATTTGCGCGCTGCGATCATGTAGATCAGCACGCCAAACACAGCTTTGGCCACCACGTCGGCCACCGTGTAGCCCACCTGCACCGCTGTGGTTGCGGCACCACCGGTGAAACCAATCATCGGAAACACAAACACCAGCGGGTAGAACAACCACGAAATCACCGTCAACGAGCGCGCTGCGCTGACCAGTCCGCGTGCCTCTTTGGGCTGCGCAGCGATTGACGCTTTTAAACCGATGAACAGGTCATACACGATGATGATGAACGGCACCATTGCCAACGCCCACCAGGTCCAACGCGTGCTTGGATCCGACGCGATCTCGCCGGGGTAGCCCAACACAATCATTAGTGCAGCGAGCAAGCCAAGCTTGGTGGCCTTGGCCTGTGTTTCAGCGGGCGACAGGCGCATCACAAGGATCAACTCGATGAGCAACAGCGGCACCGTTAACAGCCAATCAACGTAGCGATAGGCGTCGTTGAACTTGGCTCCGGTTTGTTTCATCGCGCCGTCGACCAAGGTGTACGCGCCTTCCCAGCTGGCGAAAATTCGCACGTAGTGATACAGCGCGATCAGCGTCACCAGGCCGGTAACGGTGAGCGCCGTTCGGTACGGCGGCGCCACTTGCGAGCGCGACAGAAAAAAGAACACGGTAGCCGCACCCATCACCGCAATGGTGAAAGAGAAGGCGTTGTAGACGAGGCCGAATTGTCCGGGAGAGATGATGTCCATCAAGATTGCACTCAAATTTAGGAGAACGAAGTGTAGCAGACGTATAGCCTTTGAATACGCTATACCTCTTCGTTACCTATTCACTTGGTTGGTTAAACCTTGTAGCGCCGTGGTGCGTCGGCCTTGTTCAGCGCCGCGTTGCGCGCTGCAATGATCTAGATGCGGATCACCGCTTAAACGTCGCTGGGCTCCGCGCCTGCATCTGGGTCGGTGGTGGTCGCACCGGCACCGGCACGGGCGCGTTGGCTGCGCGGGTCGTGTTTTTCTATCTCGCTCGTGACCGCGCGTTTGAGTTTTCGCACGGCGCCCTCGATGGCCTGATGCGCGTTGCCCGCATGATCTTTCACGACGACGGAACCGGTGCCGGTGAGGTGCGCTTCAAGGGTGCAGTGAATATCGTCGGGGCTGGTTTTCATAGCGCTATGAGCGTCTGACAAATGCGCGTCAACGCGGGTAATGCGTTCGCCGAAACGACCGAGCGCGTCTTTCACGACGGCCTCCAGATGCGCCTGCATTGTGTGTCGTCCGTCGGTGTGCGGGTCGGCTTGAAGCAAGACTTGCATGAATGTCCTTGGTAAGTTTTTGTATCGATTACGGCGAGCTAAAAAACGCGTTTATTCCGCTTCGTTAGCAATCGCGAACGCGTAGTGTGAACCATTGCCCGTCGCGCATCCGTGCGTTGACGAACGAAGCTCAGCTTTTGACGCGCTCACCCGACAGTTTGGCGACGCAGAAACATAATCAGCTTTCTTACCAACGCATTGTTTTACCTGGGCTACACGCTATTTATGCATAAAGTCGGTATAAGCATAAATAGCGGCTTAGCCCCAGTGCAATGGCGCTTCTAGCGTAAAGCTGTAACGTCGATGCATGCCTGTACGCTGCAATTTATTCTTAAATGCGAAAGCAATTTGTTGAGTACCGTGCTTGCGCTGGCCGGCGCGATGCCCAGCCGCACAGCGGCGCGCGTGACGCTCGCTGTTTTGTAAATTTCGTCGAACACTGAGAGCCATTTGCGGTCCAGTTTTGCCATGATGAATTGCCGATTGCGATGTTGCCGACTCGAATGACGATGACCAAATGCAGTGGTGTGTATCGCGCCGACTGGTTGACGCAATAGTTGCAGCGCCTGAAAATATCAAATATGAACACCGCAATCGCCCCCACCGCTGCAACCGAACGCGCCGCGTTCTACAAAGAAATTGACGCGCTGAGCATGACGCCACTGTGGGAATCGCTACATGCGCTGGTGCCTCGCGAGCCGCATTCGCCTTGCGTTCCCGCGTTGTGGCGCTACCAGGACGTGCGGCCTTTTTTGATGCGCTCCGGCGAATTGATAACGGCTGAAGAAGCAGTGCGCCGCGTGCTTATTTTGGAAAATCCGGGCTTGCGCGGTCACTCGTCGATCACGCAATCGTTGTACGCCGGATTGCAATTGATCCTGCCGGGTGAGATTGCGCCGTCGCATCGCCATGTGCAGTCGGCCCTGCGCTTCATCGTCGATGGCAAGGGCTCGTACACCACCGTGGGCGGCGAGCGCACCACCATGCATCCGGGCGACTTCATCATCACGCCGTCGTGGGACTGGCATGACCACGGCAACCACGGCATTGCGGGCGTGAGCGAGCCGGTGGTGTGGCTCGATGGGCTCGACATTCCAATGGTGCGATTTTTTGATGCCGGATTTGCTGAAAACGACGCGCAGCAATCGCAACAAACGTCGCGCCCGGAAGGTGTGAGCTTCGCGCGCTTCGGGCACAACATGGTGCCGGTTCGGCACACGCATACGTCCGCCACATCGCCGATTTTTTCGTACCCGTATTCGCGCAGTCGCGAAGCACTCGCGCAGTTGCAAAAGGACGAAGCGCCCGACCCATGGCACGGCCACAAACTGCGCTACATCAACCCTCTCACCGGTGGCGCGCCGATGCCCACCATTGCCACATTTTTGCAATTGCTGCCCAAAGGATTCGCGGGCAAAGCGCATCGCTCGACCGATGGCGCGGTGTATTGCGTGGTTGAAGGCGAAGGCGCGGCGCTCATCAATGGCGAGCCGTTTGCGTTTGGGCCGCAGGATATTTTTGTCGTGCCGTCGTGGGCGACGCTGCGCCTAACTGCGTCGTCGGATGCGGTGCTGTTCAGCTATTCAGATCGCCCGGTGCAAACCGCGATGGGCATTTTGCGTGAAGCGTTTCTCGACTGATCGGCCCTGAATGTCAACCAGCACCAAACCCTCAGCGCTCATCATCGGCGGCGGCATTGGCGGCATGTCGGCGGCGCTGTCTTTGGCGCGTATCGGTGTGCCCGTAACGCTTTTGGAGCAAGCTGCGCACATCGGTGAGATCGGTGCGGGCTTGCAGCTCGGGCCGAACGCATTCGCCGCGCTCGACGCGCTTGGCGTGGGCGACACGGTGCGCAAAGGCTCGGTGTTTACCGACCGCATGGTGATGATGGATGCGGTGGATTGCAGCGAGGTGGCGACCATTCCCGCGGGTGACGCGTTTCGTGCGCGCTTCAACAATCCGTATGCGGTCACCCATCGCGCAGACTTGCACAACACTATTTTTGATGCGGTGAAAACGAGCAGCAACATTCAATTTCACGCGGGCGCGCACGTTAAACACTTGACGGTGACTGAGCGTGAAGCAGCAGTGACGTTGACCGATGGCCGAGCGTTCAAAGCGTCCGCAATTGTGGGCTGCGACGGCGTGAAATCCGTGGTGCGGCAGAAGCTCATTGGGGACGAAGCACGCGTGACCGGCCACGTCGTTTACCGCGCCGTGGTGCCCGTTGCCGACATGCCGGAAGACCTGCGCTGGAACGCGCCCGTGGTGTGGGCCGGGCCGAATTGTCACCTCGTGCATTACCCGTTGCGTAGCGGCGATCAGTACAACCTGGTGGTCACCTTTCACAGTCGCGACCAAGAAACGTGGAGTGTCACCGACGGCAGCAAAGACGAGGTGTTGTCGTACTTTCAGGGCATTCACGCGCAACCGCGACAACTACTTGATCTGCCAAAGTCATGGCGGCGCTGGGCGACGGCTGACCGCGATCCGATAGAAAAATGGGGCGAAGGCCCGGCGACGTTGCTCGGAGATGCCGCCCACCCAATGATGCAGTACCTCGCACAAGGCGCGTGCATGGCGCTTGAAGATGCAGTGACGTTGGGCGAAGCGGTTGCAGCGTGTGACTTCGATATGGCCAGCGCTTTCCGCCTGTACGAGCGCGCCCGCGTGGCCCGCACCGCTCGCGTCGTGCTCTCCGTGCGCGAGATGGGACGCATCTATCACGCGAGCGGCGTTGAGCGGTTGGTGCGTAACAGCTTGTGGAAAGGCCGCACGCCAGAGCGATTTTTTGACGCAGTGGAGTGGTTGTATGACTGGCGGCCGGAGCGATGTTTGGCGGCTGCGCGTTGACGCGCGGATGGCGTGCGGAAAACGCAGCGCACTCCCCGCCGCGAGACTTTTCTCTCAGATATCAAGACGGAATGACGGCCATGTGCGGCACAAACTCTAAACTGCGATCTTGTTCAACCTGATCCGCAAATTGTCATGCATGCTTCTCTGCCCGCCTCGCCCGCAACGATTGCTCACTGGATAGGCGGTCGCACTGCGTCTGGCCAATCGGCGCGCACGCAAGATGTGTTCAACCCGGCCACCGGTGCGGTCACAGGCCGCGTTGAATTGGGCACTGCGGATGATGTGAGCGCTGCGGTGGCCGCAGCTCAGGCCGCTTTTCCGGCCTGGGCCGACACGCCGCCAATTCGGCGTGCGCGGGTGATGTTCAAATTTTTGGAGTTGCTGAATTTGAACCGCGATGCGCTGGCGCACGCGATCACCGCCGAGCACGGCAAAGTGTTCACTGATGCGCAGGGTGAGGTATCGCGCGGCATTGATGTGGTCGAGTTTGCCTGCGGCATTCCGCAGTTATTGAAGGGCGATTTCACCGATCAGGTCAGCACCGGCATCGACAACTGGACGTTGCGTCAACCGCTCGGCGTGGTGGCAGGCATCACGCCGTTTAACTTTCCGGTGATGGTGCCGATGTGGATGTTTCCGGTGGCGATTGCTGCGGGCAACACGTTCATTTTGAAGCCGAGCCCGATTGACCCAAGCGCATCAATCATGATCGCTGATCTGTTCAAACAGGCAGGGCTGCCGGACGGTGTTTTTAACGTGGTGCAGGGCGACAAAGTGGCGGTGGATGCGCTGCTGACGCACCCAGATGTCAAAGCGATTTCGTTTGTCGGCAGCACGCCGATTGCCAACTACATTTATGAAACCGGTGCCCATCATGGCAAGCGCGTGCAGGCGCTCGGCGGCGCAAAAAACCATATGGTGGTGATGCCCGATGCCGACGTGGCGCAAACGGTCGATGCGTTGATTGGCAGCGCTTACGGCTCAGCCGGCGAGCGCTGCATGGCGATCAGCGTGGCGGTGTTCGTGGGTGACGCGGCAGACAAAGTGTTGCCCGCGTTGATCGAGCGCACCAAGACGTTGAAGATTCTCGACGGCAAAAATCTCGCCGCTGAAATGGGCCCTATCGTCACCGCCACGGCGCTCGCACGCATCACCGGCTGCATCGAGCAGGGCGTTACCGAAGGCGCGCAACTTTTGGTCGATGGCCGTGGCTTTAAAGGTGCAGAGGCGGGCGCGGGTTGTGACGGCGGATTCTGGACTGGCGGCACGTTGTTTGACCACGTCACACCCGACATGCGCATCTACAAAGAAGAAATTTTCGGGCCGGTGCTGTCGTGCGTTCGCGTGCGCGATTTCGCAGCGGCGGTTGATCTGGTTAACGGCCATGAATTCGGCAACGGCGTGTCGTGCTTCACGCGTGACGGCAACGTGGCGCGTGAATTCAGTCGGCGAATTCAGGTGGGCATGGTCGGCATCAATGTGCCGATTCCGGTGCCAATGGCGTGGCATGGTTTTGGCGGTTGGAAGAAGAGTTTGTTCGGCGACATGCATGCCTACGGCGAAGAAGGCGTGCGCTTCTA
>JAYSRA010000018.1:0-15336 GCA_043721275.1 Burkholderiales bacterium | reverse complement strand
CCTCAGACCCATAGTCACGCAGAAACTCGGCTAACGAGAGTCCGGGTTGGAACTGGATACGGTTCATGGGCATGACGGTGCTCCAATCGTTCAAATGCGTAACTGTACGCAAATACAGCATTACCGTCAATACTTCATGAGCCAGCTTGCTAATCAGGTATCGACTTTTGTCATTGCGCTGTTTTATCCCAAGCAAAATAGACGTTTAGCCATTAAGCTGTATGCCGCAAAATTGATGGTTGCGCTTGTACGTCTGTGTCTGGCGCGTCGCCCATCACGCTCTTAAACTTCGTGTGCACTCTGCGGCTCGGACTGCAATCGCACGACGGGACGCGAGTCTGCCATTTTTAGGAGTTGATTCGATGCATCGTTTTTGCTCACGTCTGCTCACGCGCTGCTGCGCGTTGGCAATTACGGCGTTCGTGGCGCTGAGTTTTAGCAACGCGCACAGCCAATCGCGCCTGATGGAGCCCGATTTTTCCGGGATGTTTACGATCAGCGACGCTGGCGCTACGCCTGTGCTGCGCGATGCTGCACGCGGTTGGACTTATTTTGGCGCGGGCAACGTAGAGGGCGTTGCATTTCAGCAGCCGTTGTTTCGTATCAACGATGCAGGCCTTGCCGACTCGCAGTGGCGGCTACCCGCTGATTTCCAGATCACCGAGTTCTACCTCGCGCCGGATGGCGCGCTCATCGTTCGCGCTTACGTGAAAAACAGCCCCACCTACGAGCAGCGCTGGTATCGATTGCGCGCCGAAAGCTTGGGTCAAATTACACCGGTCGAGATTTCGAGCGTATCTAAATTGCCGCCACGTGACGCCGTCAATCTTCGGCAAAACACGGGCCTTGAGCCGCGCTTGCTTCCACAAAATGACGGCTCGATCATTGCTTTTGAAATTGCCATCGCTCCTGCACCTGCGTACAGCGCCACCTACACGCTGCGCAAACGCGACAGCGCGGGCAGCGAGCAGTGGGCGCGCCAAGTCGGCGGTCGCGCGCACAACCTCGCAAGCGACGCGCAGGGCAACGTCTATGTGCTGGGTGAAACACTCACCATTGGCGGCAAGACGGCTAACCTCATCCGTATCCGCGCTGACGGCACCACTGATACGGCTTGGAACCCCGACATCGAAATCACCAGCAATGTCAGTTCAACGCTCCGCGTAGTGCGTGACCGCATCGTGATTGCCGACTACATCGGAGGCACGCCGAATATCAATCGCCTCACCACGTTCAACCTTGTCGATGGCCGCAAACTGAGTCAGCGATTTCCGCAGTACAGCATCTGGTGCATCGCCGACGATGGCAGCGCGCTCTCGGCGCACGGCGCAGGTCATTGGGCAGTGCTCGACACCACGCGCAACGATGCCAGCGGGGATCAATTGAGTGTCGCGCGAGTAGGGGCCGCTGGGTACATCAAAACCGCCGTGCCGTGGCGCGGCGGTTATGTAATCGCTGGCAATTTTTTGTATTGGTTCGACGGGCACCTCTACCGCAACCTCATGCGCGTTGACGCCTCGTTTCGCCCTGACCCCAGTTGGATGCCCAGCATTGACGACGCGGTGGCCGTCTTGGCGACCGATCGCGCGGGCCGTCTGCTCGTTGCCAGCAATTCAACGTCGGGTGCGTCGGCGCGGATTCAACGCTTTAATGCGGATGGTGCGCTGGACACCGCGTGGCAACCCAAGGTGAAAGGCAACGTATACAAACTGCTTGCGGCCAGTGACGGCATGTTGTTTGTTGGCGGCGCGTTCACAGAAATCAACAACGTTAAAACCAACTCGATAGCGCGCTTTCGTGCCGATGACACGCTGGACACGGAGTGGGGCAGCGCGCTCGCTTGGCCCACTTTCCAGCCCGCGCATGGTGGTCAGTTTGGTCGCGACGGCATATTCCGCATTCTCGACGCCGAAAGCGACGGGGTTTTCTTTATCTGGGAGGACGGCCACATGAACGGCAGCGACTCGGGCGTGCGCCGCGTCTCGCGTAGCGGCACCGGTGCTGAGTTACCGTTGCCCAGAGGCGTCGCCACGGCGCCCGGCTACGACTCTGGTGGTGGCAACATGATGCGCGACCCGAAAAGCGGTGACATCTACGCCGTTGCCAGCGCTTGGGAACTCACCTCTGGCGGCGAGCGTGGCACGGCGTTAGTGCGCATGGTTCCGCCCAACATGACGGTTGCGCCGAGCTGGACCACCTTGGCGGGGGAATACGGCCGACAGTTCCTCGACTTTGCCTATCAAACCGAAACTCACGTCTACATCTGCCGCGGCTACATCAACACCGAACTGCGTCGCTTTGACAAAGTTACTGGGCGCGAAGACCCGAGCTGGAGCAGCAACGACACCTACCTTTGCGGAGCGAGCATGGTTGAACGTCGGAACGACGGCGTCACGCTGGTTTCGTCGGATATGTATGGTCAGTTACTCCAGCTCAGTACCACTGCCCGTAACACCCCGAGCACGGTGGTTGAGTACTACGCCCGCGATGCCAAGCGCTTTTTCATCACGGGCCGCCCCAACGAAATCACACAGCTGGACGCGATGCCAACAAACTTCGTCCGCACTGGCATGACGTTCGCTGCCGAGACGGCGTGGGTGCGCAACTTCTCCGACACGTCTCGCACGCCCATTTGCCGTTTTTATGCACCGCCTGAGGCCGGTGGCAGCAACACCCATTTCTACGGTCGCGATGACGACTGTACGCTGCTCAAGCGGTTCTCGACATTGCGCTACGAGGGCTTTGACTTTCGTGCGGGCGTGGCAACAAATGGCACCTGCCCAACCGCACTGCCGTTGCCCGTTTTCCGGCTGTTCAACAACGCAAGTGCCAGCAACAACGGCAACCATCGGTACGTGGTGAGCGACGCGCGGCACAGCGAAATGCTCATAGCAGGCTGGGTGGACGAAGGGGTCGCGTTTTGCAGCGCCACCACGCAAGATTCGCGCGCTTTGACGGAAATTACTCGGTAAACAATGATTCGGTTTTTGCACAACAGCTTTAGGCTGAAACGACCACTGCACTTGGGCTAAGAGCCGAAAAGCATGAATATCGATTTATGCGGAAAATACACGCTAGCCCCGGTGCGATGGGGGCCGCAGCAAAAAGCTGTCGCGTTGTGTCGAGGAGAATGTGGCGGAAGCGGTGAGATTCGAACTCACGAACGGGTTGCCCCGTCGCCGGTTTTCAAGACCGGTGCCTTCAACCGCTCGGCCACGCTTCCTACCTTCAAATTGTAGACGGTCGACGAACGCCACGCCTGGTTGTTGCATGTAGTTTTTTCTTGTTATAAAACTACATACATGAATCTGAATCGCCCAAGTTTCTCTCCCGTCCCCATGAACGCAACCGTCGCGGCCGTGACCGAATCGATCCGGGCGCGCAGTGCTGACCGTCGCGCAAGCTACCTCGCCACGGCCGAAAAACAGCGTGCTAATCGTCTCTCGCGCCGCCGCCTGAGTGCCGCAAATCTGGCGCACGGATTTGCCGCATTGCCGAGCGGCGACAAGCTCAAAGTGGTGTCTGAACCGGTGCCGATGGTGGCGATTATTTCGTCGTACAACGACGTGCTCTCGGCCCATCAACCGCTCGCTGATTACCCGGCAATCATCAAGGCCGAGGTGCGCAAACATGCGGCCATTGCGCAGTTCGCAGGCGGCGTGCCCGCGATGTGCGACGGCGTGACGCAGGGCCAGCCCGGCATGGAGTTGTCGCTGTTTTCGCGCGACGTGATTGCGATGTCCACCGCCATTGCTTTGACCCACGATTTGTACGACGGCGCGGTGCTGCTTGGCGTGTGCGACAAGATCGTGCCGGGGCTCTTGATCGGGGCGCTTTCGTTCGGTCATTTGCCCTCGATTTTTGTGCCCGCAGGGCCGATGCCGAGCGGTTTATCTAACAAAGAAAAAGGCAACATTAGGAAGCTGCACGCGCAAGGAAAAGTCGCGCCGGACGCGTTGCTTGAAGCCGAAATGGCCGCGTATCACACCGAGGGCACGTGCACTTTTTACGGCACCGCGAACAGCAACCAGATGTTGCTTGAAGCGATGGGGCTGATGATTCCGGGCGCAGCATTTGTGCAGCCGAATGACCCGCGCCGCGCGCTGCTCACGAAGGCCGCAAGCGTGCGCATCGCAGCCCTTTCAAAGCTGCAACGCGGGCTCGGCGATTGGGTGAACGAACGGGTATTAGTCAACGCGATAGTGGCGCTGCTCGCCACCGGTGGATCGACCAATCACACCATGCATTGGGTCGCGATTGCACGCGCTGCGGGCTTTGAATTGACGTGGCAAGACATCGATGCATTGTCGCGCGCAACGCCACTTTTGACGCGGCTGTACCCCAACGGCGAGGCCGATGTAAACGATTTCAATCGCGTCGGTGGCACCGGATTTTTATTCCGCGAATTGCTGGCGGCGGGCTTGATGCATGAGGACGTTGACACGGTGGTGGGGCACGGCTTGTCGCACTACGCGCAGTCGTTAACCGCGGCAACATCGCATCTCACTTACGCCGCGCCGGTGGCCGTATCGGAGGACCTCACGGTGCTGCGCCCCGCTGCCGCGCCGTTCAGCCCAGAGGGCGGTTTGCGTCTGTTGACCGGCAACCTCGGGCAGGCCGTGGTGAAGGTGTCCGCCGTCGCGCCCGAGCATCGCGTGATTACCGCACCGGCGCATGTGTTTGACGCGCAGCTTGATGTGGTCGCCGCGTTCAAGGCGAACCGCTTTGTGGCCGACAGTGTGGTGATCGTGCGTAATCAAGGTCCGCGCGCGTGCGGCATGCCGGAGCTGCATCAGCTCACGCCCGCGTTATCGGTGTTGTTGGACCACGGATTGAACGTGGCGCTGGTTACCGACGGCCGCATGTCGGGCGCATCCGGACGCGTGCCTGCCGCCATTCACGTCACGCCGGAAGCCGCAGCGGGCGGGGCGCTGGCGCGAGTTCGTGATGGTGACTTAGTGACTATTGATTGCATCAATGGCACGCTAACGCTGCATGTGGAGGACGCCACGCTGGCCGCCCGCAGCAACGCGCCGGTACCCGAATCGGGAACGGGCTGGGGGCGCGAGCTGTTCAGCGCTTTCCGCAATAACGTGAGTGCTGCGCATCTCGGTGCGTCCATTTTTTAAAGAGTGAATTTAATGGATTTGAACGCAACTTTACGCCGCTTAAGCTACGTGCCGGTGATCGAAATTGATGACGCTACGAATGCCGTGCCGCTTGCCGAGGCGCTGATTGCCGGTGGTATCGGCTGCATCGAAGTCACGCTGCGCACCGAAGCGGGTTTGGCAGCGATCCGCGCGGTGGCGAAATCAGGCCTGCCGATGTTGACCGGCGTGGGCACCGTAACGCGTGCGGATCAGGTGTCGATGTGCGTTGATGCGGGCGCGCAATTTGCGGTGTCGCCGGGCTTTACCGAATCGCTCGGCGCGGCCTGCCGCAACGCAAAGTTACCGTTGCTGCCGGGCACCGTGACGCCAAGCGAAGTGCTTATTGCGCTTGACGCAGGCTTCACGATGCTCAAGTTTTTTCCAGCGTCGTTGTACGGCGGTGCCGCATGGTTGAAGGCGATTTACGGGCCGATTCCGCAAGCGACGTTTTGCCCGACCGGTGGCATTCGCGACGAGGACATTCCGGCGTATTTAGCCTGCCCAAATCTCGCGGCATTTGGCAGTTCTGCCGTGGCTTCACGCGCGCTAATTGCCGAGCGAAACTGGCACGAAATTACGGCACGGGCGAAGAAGTTGATGAGCGTCGTTCGGGCTCTTCGACCCATCTGAGTCGAGCAGAGCCGCTTGGCTCACAAAGCCCTTCCAGACAACCCCTTTACGCGCAGTCGCGGCAGCGCGCGGTCGTCACGGCGTTTGGCGCTTCACCAAAAACGGGTTGAACACGGCAACACCAAAGTTTCGAAAATCTGCCACGTTTCGTGTAACCACCGTAAGTTGGTGCACCTGGGCCGTCGCTGCGATCATCGCATCTTCATACAGTGTGTCAGACGCGCGGTGCATCAACCGCGCCCATGCTCTGAAGGCGGGCGCGTCCATCGCAATTACATTGAACGAGCCCGCCACTTGCGCAAGCCATGCGTCCAGTGCTGCCGCTTTTGATGCGTCTTGCTCGCGAGTGAGTTCGATGCCTGCTTGAATTTCGCCGATAGTGACAGCTGAAATATGCAGCTCATCATTCGGAACGGCCTCGATCCACTGCACCACCGCGCCATGTGGCTTGGGTTTACGCAGCTCGGAGATAACGTTGGTGTCCAGCAAATACATCGGTACCTACCGCAGCGCGTGTGGCGCTCGGCGACGCGGCACTGAGCGTTTTGGTGCGAGCGTTACCGCACGCGGCTCTCCCAACAACAGCAACGCCTTGAGCGTAGGCTGTGCAACCGCATGCAGCCGTCGCCACTCGCTCACCGGCACCAGCACCGCTGCCTCAGCGCCGCGCTTGGTCACCATCTGCGGCCCTTCGGCTAAGCAGGTGTCTAAAAACTCGCTAAAGCGCGATTTAGCGTCTTGTACGGGCCAAGTTTGCATTGAGTGGCAACCTATAAAGCTAGTCAGATAACTAGTTTAACTAGTTTTTCAGGGCAGATCAATTTCCAACGCTCGAGTCACGTTCAGGCGCGAGTTGTTACTGCCAATGCGAGATCCAGCCGCCGCTGCGCTTGGGCACTGGGCGGTGAGGGGCGCAGCTCTCCAAAAACGATTAAAAGCTAGTGCCGCATCTCGAGTTCACAAACGCCTGAATCGCAGCCCAATCGGCCCTGCTTGCGCCAAGCCCAATTGCGCCGTTGGTCACCGCGCCGCCCGCCAATCCAGAGGTTAAGCGGTGATACATCAACCCATCGGTCAGCGCGTCATTGGCACCGTTACCGTCGAGGTCGAGTGGAAGTGAGCCGATGCGGTCGACGACTAAGTCCGCATAGTTTGCGGGTGCCCCAACAGGCGCGATGCCACCTATCAAACTTGCACCCCGAAAACCAAGCAAGTAGCGCATCACCAGCAGCCCATCGTTCGCGTTGGTGGTGCCCGAGCCCGACACATTTAAGTTGCATGCAGCAGCGGTTGAAACGTTGAACGGAGCCGACACGCCACCCACCGTAGCCATCAAAGTCACCGTCGTCGCGGCAGCGGGCGCGCTCATCACACGCACGCATAACGACTGCCCGTTGGCAATTGTGCTCGCGGCGGCAGTGTAGGTGCCTGTGCAACCAACTGAGTGGCTGCCATTGGTCACGCTCACAGGCGACGGCGCATTGATGCCCGAGATCAGCGTTGAGCTGTCGGCTTGCGTGTTGGTGGGGTAGCCGCCGATTGAGGTGAAGGCGAATGCATCGGGGGTTGTGGTGTTGGCGGATGCGCCTTGGGTGATTGTGTACGCACTCGATGCAAAAGTAGCTGGGTCAGTTAAATAAAACGTAGCGGTTCGAGAGGCGTTTGTGGGATTGGGATCAACTTGTATTTGGTACTGACCAGGGCCATAGCCATCGCCGTTCGCTGCTCGAATCCATGCAAAGGTACTGTTAAATTTCCAGCGGCACGTGGATGATCGATTAGAAACATAGGTGTTCATGCTCAGTGACTCACCAGAAGACGCCGCAGCAAAAGCACGGTTATTCAAATCAAAATTGACCGTCACGTATGTAGCCAACAGGCCCACGCACGAACCGCCGTTGAGCTTTATGTCTGAATCAACACCAGTTGGGATCGAAATGATCTTGTTCTGATAAGTGCGATCAACAAAATTCCAGTAACCCGCATCGTATCCTGCGTCGTACTCTGCCTCAGCCGTAACCGCCGTGCCGGAAGGGAACAGTCCTGAGTACGGCAAAGTCACAGTCAATCCGTTGACTTTAACTTGCGCTGAAACTGCGGCAGTCTTTTTATCGATATTGACTATGAATTGGGAATTGGCAGTGCAACTGGCCGCGTTGTTCAAGTTTAAAAAGCCTGAGTATCCTTTCTGACAACTAACTTGCACTGGAGTTGATTGCGCGGCAGCGATCGTGCTGTTTCCAGGCGAGTTGCCATAGTTAGCGCCCCAGCTCCACACAGAACCATCTGACTTGACTGCCAGTACACCGTTGATTGCCGCCGCGAGCTCCGTAACATTCGTAAGACCTGGGATGATGGTAGGCGCCCCGTCATCCGCTCCAGATGTGCCGCGACCCAACTGACCGGCACTGTTTCCTGCCCAAGCCACGACATTGCCGTTCGACAATAAAACGTACACGCTTCGGTAAGACGCAACAACCGAAACCGCGTTGTTAATCCCTGGAACTTGTAGCGGTCGATAGCTACTCGGGTAGCCTCCAACAGGCCGAACGACACCGCCGTATCCCGCACCAGAATAACCCCACACCCAAAGGGTGCCGTCCTGCCTTACTGCGAACATGTTGTCGCTCGTGCCAGCAATTGAAACTACGCGATTGATGCTTGGCAATGGAGCAAGAGGCGGTCTAGGCTGCACAACGAAATTCACGTAGTCGTCGAAATCGATACCAATTGGTATCGTAAATCCATCACTAATGGCGACCACTACGCCGTCTTTTCTCAATGCGAAACGCACCGAACCTGCTTCTGCGGCGTCCACAACATCAGTAATGCCGCCAACGGTTTCCAGCACCGCATCTTGCGACACAGTCCACAGCGTGCCGTCATTTTTTATTGCAAAACGACCTCGTATAACAGCGACATCCTGCATCGATGATTCGATGCTAGGTGCGAGTTTTACTGTAGGCGTATAGCCCTTCCAGCTTGTCCAATCGCGCGATGTCACCTGCGCTAACAATTTGCCGCCGTTTGGCGATAGAGCAGCGACGCTCACTGCACCATTGATTCCGGGCACAATCTGTGGTGCCAACATGTTTGGGCCGTTACAAGAATAAACGTTGTAACTATTGCCCGGTGCACCGCCACATGCGAGCCCCCAGACGACAACGCGTCCATCGGATAGTTTTGCCAAGTAGTTGTACTCGTCCGTCGCCACGCGCGGTTGCGACCGGATTGGCAAATTCAACGCACCCCCACCCGCCTTCGGCAAATAATTACAAGCAAATGGACCGTTGTAAGCAGCACCCAACGACCACGTTACTTTGCCCGGATTGGCGTAGTAGTAGGGCGTGTCGCTACAAATCAAATCGTAGGTTCGATTGGGCTCAAGACTCACATAGTCCGAACTCTTTGACCATGCGTCAGGGCCTGGAAAGACACGCCAACGGGCATATTCGTCGCCGCCATTCATCTGCACGTTTTGCGCGATTCGGCTGGCGATAAATTCTGCGGTGATGGTGCGGTTTTGGGTGGCGTTGAATGTCCACGTTGAGTTGAAACTAACGAACGATCCGCTCTCCTTCCAGCCGGAGAATAGGTAGGCACCGCTTGAAGGCGTGGCGGTCAGCGTGACCTGCTGGTTTGCGCCGAAGGATGTGCTGCCGCCAGGGGTTGCCGTGCCGTTGGCGCCTTGCACCACGGTAATGGTGTAACTGGTTGCGGGCGCGGTGCCCGATTGCAACACGGTGATGGTTTGCCCGCTCACGGTGAGCGCTGCTGATCGAGAGGCGGCATTGGTGTTGGCCTGCACATTGAGCCCAATGGCTGCGTAGCCGCTAAGGTCAGCCACGCTCGGCGCGGATGCCGCAAGCCACGGTGGGCTGTTGGTGATGTTGATCGCGCAACCCGACTGCGTGCTCACCGCAACCGTGGCCACACCAGTGCTGGCCACCACGCCCAGCGTGGGTGATGAGCTGAGCGCATAGGAGCATGCACCAGAGGTGACGGTGAATGAACGAATGGGGCTGCTGAGCTCACCATACTGCGCGGCGCTGCGTGCCTTCACCCGCCAAAAGTAGCTCTTACCGGCAATGAGCGCGCTTGTGGGCGGCGTGAGAAAAGTATCTGCAGTGGTCGTATTCACCACGCAGTCGGCGCATAGCGGGTCGTAAGCCGTGAGCGCGGTCAGCGCGGAAGATGTTTCGGCAACGAGCACCCGATAGGACGAGGCGCCGGAAACAGCCGACCACTGCAGCATCGGTTGCGCGTTGGGCGTAACGGCCATATTAGCGGGCGACGAGAGCAGCGGGGCGGGCAAATTTGAGGCTGCCGTGGTGGTGAAGCTGTGTGTCGAAGACCAATCGCCCAGTTGCTCAGGCGCACGGCCTTTTACTTTCCAAAAATAGGTTTTGTTGGGCGCGAGCGTGCCACTGCTTAATGTGACAACTGACTGCGTGGGCTCGAAATTGGCGATGCAGGCTGGGCAGGTCTCAGTGGATGGGCTCGTCGGTAGCGAGGCTTGCGATTCGGCAATCATCACGCGATAGGAGGTCGCGTTTGGCACTGATGACCAGGACAGGTATGCCCTTAAGGGAAGCCCCGAGCTGCCGGTAGCCGGAGTCAACCCAGGAGGTGACTGGAGGTAATTTAATCCAACAACCGGTAACGTAACGCTCTCGACTTTACCTTGATACACAGTGAATGGCGACACACCTGCTCGAATAAAAAAACGATAGTAAATTTTGCTTCCCGGGCTCAGGTTTGTAAGTGGAAACGCATACGAAACCGAGCCTTCGACCGCAGAGGCACTTTGCTTTGAGATATTGCCAAGGCTCGTGCTGTTGCCCCACTCGACTGCTACGTCCGAGTTTGAAAATCCAGCGGAAGAAGCGCTGCCTTTTAGGGTTACGGATGAAGTTGTGAGGCCGTAGTAGCTGCCCGTTAGAGCCCACGGCCTTGGGACGATACTCGGTGCAACCTCAAGCCGGATCTGCTGAATTGCTCTATCGGACTCCAGTACATAAGTATGTGCTAAGTGGGTATCGAAAATCCAGTCATCAAATTGTTTGTTTGCTACGTCTGGAATAACGGCTGGCGCAATAGCGCTTCGCAACGACTGCGAATCGAATGGAACAATTCCGTCATTTCCTGAGAAATTAACCGACGGGGTCGGCGAAGCATTTCTCGCGCGAATTGCTGTGTAGTTGGCTGCGGGTAACGGATTAGTTGTGGCTGCAAGCCTGTTCATTTGCCGGATCGAAAACGAGCCTGGCGCTAATTCACCCACTGCAGTGTGGCCACACCAAAGATGATTTCTTAACTCGCTTAACCCGCTTAACAAGTTAAACCCTGGGAGAAGACACCCGTACAGCTCAGGCAACGCGCCCGAATGCGGCGTGTTAATCGTAACAAGCTTGTTAACGTCGCCGCCATATTCAACTGTCAGGTTTTGCATGTAGTAGCGCGATGCTATTCCGCCCATACTGTGGGCGACAAGAACGACTGTTGGCGAACCCGTTAGAGCTTTGACACAATCGATTACGGTTTTTAGTTCGCGTGCTTGTGCAACGAAAGTGAGGTCGTTGCTATCTGAAAAGTCAATTGCAAATATTTTTTTGTTAGCCGGCACCAAAGCTGAACTCACGGGCTTCCAAGTTTCGCTGTTATCCCACGTGCCGCGCCAGCTACAACTTAAGCTACCCGACCGCTGCGCCCAAGCCAAAAGTCTGCCGCCTGTATAGGTTCCGTTTTTGTCATCGATGGCGCCGATCATGGGTTTAAAGGTTGCCGCATCGCTCGCGATTCCGTGAACAAAGATGACGGGGTACTGGGGAATCACGCCCGAGCTTCCGATGGGGCTCGTCGGCGCCGCGCCGCAGCTCAAGGCAGCAAAAGAAAAACAAGTTGCCAGCAATTTTTTGATCGTATACACAAAGCCCCCAGTGCTAGCGTTTCAACGCGAGTGAAACGCCACAAATTATTTTGATGAGAATGATGCTCGCACAGAAACGATAGTTTTCAGCCGTCGTTTTCGACAAAACTCACCGGCCCGACAGGGTTCAGCGTGCACATCGGTTGAAATCGGGTCAGAAAGGGCCTCAAGTTCGTTTCACATCGAAAATCAGCGCGCGACATGCGCTGATTCCAGAGCGACGCCACGCCGTCTCCTACAGAGCATTGGCCGGAAACCGTATTTGCGAAAACTGTCGCCCCGCTTGAATCACCTGTCGCTCGATGGCTGCTGCGCTTTCGATCCAGCCTTTTTGTTCTAGAAATATCAGGAATGCTCGGGTGGAGATTTTTTGGCAATCGGGGGGCACAAAAAAGCTGAGCTTGGCAATAGCGTGATCTTCAAACAGCAGCACCGCGCGTTGCGTTGGGTTGGTGAGGTTAGCGAGGGCGAAGGCGTTGAGCGTTTCTTGAATGGCTTGCTCGCCCAGATGCGCGGTGCGACTTTGCGGCGTGGCTAAATGTGCGGCGAGCGTTTTCGAGGGCACCACGTGCACGTGTTTGCGGGCGGCCCATTGCCGAATGATTTCGCTGCTGGGCGTTGGGTTTCGCGTGACCTCATGCAGAACCATGTCGACAATCATCACTTGCCAGCCGGGCTCGAAGAGCAGGTCGAGTGCATTGGCGTAGGCCAGCGTTATGAGCGGCCCCGCATCGGGCAAAAGGGCAACGCTTTGGGCAGCGGACGGCACTTATCGCGTGGGCAGTGCGTGTAGGTTTTGCACCATGGCTTGGGTGGCTTCGTCAGTCAGCCGCGGCATGGGCAGGCGCGCTTGTGCCATGAGCAAAAACAAGTCCTCCGCGCTGTCAATTCCGAGCTTCTCGCGGGTGGCGAGCGCGTCACGTTGCCCTAGCGAGAATGCGAGCAGCGCGGCGTAGTTTTGGTTTCCCGATTTTTCCGCTGCGTCGAAAGTTTCCACCAAGTAGCGCAACTCGGCGTTGAACAACGCGTTGATCGAGGTGTCGTTTTTTGCCGCAATCACTTTGGCCCGCCGCAGCAGCGCGCGGTCTACCGAACCGGTGAAGTTGACGTTGGCGGAAGGTGCGGAAGTGAGCATGCCGCAAGTTTACACATACTTATGTGCTGCACATAATTACGCATAAATACTGGGTTTGTCGGGCTGTTCTGCGAAGGATGTAGCGGCATGGGCAAGTTTGTTGCGCTCAAGGCTTGACACCGAGAGACACGGTCTTTTGTGCAGGCCGCGGTGAAACCGCACCTACAGTTGCGTCGCGACCCAGCTTGAAATTGCGGCGCGGATCGAGTCGACCTCGCCTATCGGTGGGGCCGCCGTGAAGCGCACTTCGGGGTGTTTTGCTTGGGCCTCCTCGATTAACGCGGTTAAGTCTTTTCGGGTGTGGGCACCGGCGGCTAGGAACAGTGGGATCACACGAATACGCTCCGCGTGTTGCGCCACCAGCGCGGCCACGGAGGTGGCGAAATCCGGCTGCATGAATTCGAGGAAGGCAAGCTCCGAGAGTTTCGCTGCGTGCATGCCACGAAAGTCTTCGAGGATGGCGTCAAACGGCACTCGCCAATTCGGGTCACGCGAGCCGTGGCAGAAAAATAGGATGGCGGTCATGGCGAATGGGGCCGATCAAAACTCGATTGTAGGAGCGGCTCCGCCGCGAGCTTGGCTAGGTCGAAAAGTGGGTCGCGGCAGAGCCGCTCCTACAGATTCAAGCGACGCCTCGCGCGGTGGAAAGATCGTCTGAGCGATGCGGCGCTGGTAGCCGTGCCAACTCAACCGCCCGCGCTCGCACCACCTCGCCAATCACCAGTACCGCTGGGCTTTTGAGCGATTGTTGCGCGAAGTCATCCACCATCGTGGCAACCGTTGAACACACGCTGCGTGTATCTGCGCGCGATGCACTTTCAACGGCAATCACAGGCGTATCCGCGCGCAGCCCGCCCGCCAGCAAGCTCGCCTGCAACGAGGCGGCGCGGGCCACGCCCATGTACACGACCAGGGTCAACGCGCTTTGCGCCAGCGCCTGCCACGGAATCTCGGCACCCTCAGCACCGTGCGCAGTGATGAAGGCCACACCGTGCGCATGATCGCGGTGAGTTAGCGAGCTTTTGAGCGTAGCGGCGGCGGCAAGACCTGCGGTGACACCGGGCACGATTTCAAACGCGATTCCTGCGGCTTCTAACGCCGCGATTTCTTCGCTGGCGCGACCAAATAACGACACGTCACCGCCCTTCAATCGCACCACCGTGTGACCGGCTTGCGCTTCACGCACGAGCAATTTTTCGATGAACGCTTGCGGCGTGCTTTGGCAGCCGCCGCGCTTGCCGACGTGAATGATGCGCGCTTGGGGGCAGAGGCTCAGCACGTCGTCGCCTGCGAGGTCGTCAATCAACACCACATCGGCTAACCCCAGCAAACGTGCGGCTTTCAGCGTGAGCAGCTCGATATCGCCGGGGCCTGCGCCGACGAGGAATACTTTGCCAGATTTATGTTTTTGGAGAAGCGATTTCATGGGCAGTTTCATGCACGCGGCGTGCCAGCCAATCAATCCATGGCGGCACCGGGCGCACGCCGCGAATCACCGATTCAGTGTAGGCCACGGTGGTGGGAATGGCGTGATTGTCGGGTAGATCATGCGTGCTCACACCCGGCCATTCGTGCATAACCGCTGCACCGTTTTGGAATATCTGCACCGCCACCGCGCGCTTCGGGTGCAGCACCGGCTCGCCCTCGCAGCCACGAAACACCACCGCGTTGGCCTCTGCGTTCGGCAGCGTGGCCACATAGGCATTCATGCGCTCAATGTAGTCGCCGTGAGTGAGCGCGATCACCGTGACTGCGCTGCCATTGATCGGCTGCAAAAGCTTGGCCACCGTGTGCGGCGTTGAGCGCACGCCGATTTGCCAGCGTTTGGCGAGAAGCGCTGCCAGCTTGGGGTGCAGCGCGGTAAGCGGGGTGAACGCGATGCGCTTTTCGGCGAGCGCACGCTGCGTGTCTGCGGCTGTTTCTGTCACCGGAAAACCGAGCGCATTGAAGAGCTCAAAGGTGGTGACGCGACTCGGGTCAGCGGTCACGCCATGCAGCAGCACCGGCACGCCGCGCTGAGCCAGCGCCCACGCCAACAAGGGCGTTAAATTCGGCAATTGCCGCGCGCCGTTGTAGCACGGCAAAATCACCACGGGCAGCGTGGCCTCAACGCGAAACGCGAGCGATTCTTGCATCGCTTCGACGAACGCCGAGAGCTCCTCCAAGGTTTCGCCTTTGATGCGCATGGCGAGCCAAAATGCACCGAGCTGCACATCACTGACCTCGCCCGCAAGCAAGGCTCTAAAACCCTCTCGCGCAATGAGCGGCTCAAGACCGCGAGCCCCTCTGGCACCGCGACCGACTTCTCTGATGATGGAGGTGAAGTTCAAAATTAAGCTATCAGCTTTTGGCTGCAGGCCTTGTTTCATTACGGCTAAGTGCCGATTTACGGGTTAGTCGATACCTGATTAGCAAGCTGGCTCCGGAAGCCGTATCTGGGATAGCGGATGAGGCTTGGAGGCGACGGCAGCATGGAGCAATCTCGGCAGCAT
>JAYSRA010000017.1:0-15534 GCA_043721275.1 Burkholderiales bacterium | reverse complement strand
CGATACTCTGCGGCAAATATTTAAACCCGCTCGGTACGCTGACTTATGAGTCAACGATGACCCCTTCGGTACGATTATTTATGAGTCAATTCGGAAATGCCCGTAATACGCGGGATAGATGCTCAAAAATAAGTTTATCGAGATTTGACAATAACTCGCCTTAGCCCTATACAAAACGCCATAGTTGGCCAAAAGCTGTATGCAAAATATGGTCTCATCGCGAGAACAAAACGCGGGTTACACTGCTGATTGAATTCACTACCGAGACTTCGCTGCATGTGGGACATTATCAAGGCGGCAGGCTGGCCCATCTGGCCGCTCATTTTCGTTTCCATCGTGGCGCTCGCGCTCATCATTGAGCGGGCTTGGACATTGCGCCGCGCGCAGATTATTCCGCCCGGATTGGTCGATAAAGTGATCGCGGAATACAAGAAAAAAGGGCTCACTCAGGAGCTCGTCGATTTGACTGCGGGTCAGGGCCCCATGGGACAAATCCTCGCGGCGGGTTTGGCGAACATCAAATCGCCGCGCCCAGTGGTTAAAGAGGCGCTCGAAGAAACCGGCAGCGTGATCGGCCACGGTCTTGAAAAATACCTCAACGCCATTGGCACTATTTCGGCCGCGGCACCGCTCATGGGTTTGCTCGGCACCATCATTGGCATGATCGAAATTTTCGGCAGCACCGGTAGCGCAGGCGTTGACCCAGCTCGGCTCGCCAACGGTATTTCGGTGGCGCTGTACAACACTGCGATGGGCATCATCGTGGCGGTGCCCACGCTCATGTTCTACCGCTACTTTCGTGGCAAAGTAGATTCGCTGTTGATCGAGATGGAACAGCAGGCGACACGAATGATCGATATTCTGCACGGAGATCGCGCCAAGTGAACTTCCGCCGAGGCCGCTTTCGTGAAGAGCCTGAAATCAACTTTATTCCGCTCATTGATGTGTTGCTGGTGGTGCTAATTTTTTTGATGGCGTCAACGACTTACAGCAAGTTCACCGAGCTAAAAATCTCGCTGCCGGAGGCGGACGCCGAGAAGCAGACGCAGCGACCGAAAGAGGTCAACGTTGGCATTGATGCTGCGGGCAAATACGCACTGAACAAACAGGTGTTCACCTTCACTGGCGTGAACGCCCTGGCGCAAGCGTTGAAGGAGGCCGCGAACGGCGTGGCCGATCCGGTGATCATCATCAATGCTGACGCAGCCGCTAAGCACCAAGACGTGGTTCACGTGATGGAAGCGGCGCGGCTCGCGAACTTCCCGAACATCACCTTTGCCACGCAGTCGGCAACCACGCAGGGCAAGTAGCGGCGCGACGTTGGTTCAGCGCCACATGCCCATTGCTACCTACTTCCGCGCATGATGCTTCCCGCATTTTTTGAGAAGACTTGGTGGGCTAAAGAGCCAACGCTTTTGGCGAAACTGTTGGCACCCGCGTCGTGGCTCTATGGCCGTGTGGTCGCGGCACGGCGTGAGCTGTATCGACGCGGCATTTTCAAACGGGCGCATCCGGGCGTGCCGGTGATTGTGGTCGGCAATATTGTGGTTGGTGGCGCTGGAAAAACGCCGGTCGTGCAAGCGGTGGTGCGCTGCCTGCAGCAAGCCGGCTACACGCCCGGCATCATCAGCCGCGGCTATCCGGTGAGTCCGAAAAAGCCGCGCAGCGTCAGCGTGCGCTCCATCCCGTCGGACGTAGGCGACGAGCCGCTGCTGCATTTCGCGTTGGGCGTGGCTGTTGAGGTGTGTGCTGACCGCGTGGCCGCCGCGATGAGTTTGCTCACCAAACATCCCGACGTGGACGTGATCGTTGCTGATGACGCCATGCAGCACTACGCGTTAATGCGCGATATCGAAATTGAAGTGATGAGCGCTGAGCGTCGCTACGGCAACGGCATGCTGTTGCCAGCCGGGCCACTGCGCGAGCCGCGCGAGCGTGCGAGAGAGAGCGCGTTGCGGCTGATGCCGTCGTGGATGACGCCCACCGGCGGCGATTACAAGAGCGGCAATCATCACGTGGCGCGCCGTAAACTGGGCTTGCCGTATGCGCTGGTGGAGCCGACGCGTGAGGCCACGTTTGCCACCTTCTCACAGTCGCGACCTGCGGTGGTGGCGGGCATCGCTCATCCACGCCAGTTCTACGACGCGCTTAAGCGCACTGGCGTGCAAGGACAGCTTTATCCGTTCCCGGATCACCACGCGTTTCGAGCCAGTGATTTTGATGCGCTCGGTGATCGCGCTATTTTGATGACAGAAAAGGACGCACCGAAGTGCCGCGCCTTTGCCGACCACCGCATGTGGGTGGTGCCGCTAACCGTACATCTCGCGCCTGAAACCAAGCGTAAACTGCTACGACTCGTGCGCGACGCGCGAGACAATTATTCTGACCAACCGCCCACCGATCATGGACCTGAAACTACTTGAAATTCTCGTTTGCCCCGTGACCAAAGGGCCGCTGATTTACGACAAAGCGCGCCTTGAGTTGATCTCAAAATCGGCACGTCTGGCGTACCCGATTCGCGACGACATACCCGTGATGTTGGAAGAAGAGGCGCGCAAGCTGACGCCAGACGAAGTGGACGCACTCGCTCGTGGGCGCTTCTAAAAATTTATTTTTCGGGATGAAATGCAAGGCGCACGGCGCGCAGCAACCTTCATTCCCGCTCTGGTACATGAGGACTTTGTTGCGCGCGCAACGCATTGGCACCGTGCAACGCGGCAGTTCGCCCGAGCAATGAATTTATAGGAGTGCACTTGAGCTTTACGGTCGTGATCCCGGCGCGCTATGCGTCGACGCGCTTTCCCGGAAAACCGCTGATTGATTTGCAAGGCAAACCGATGGTGGTACGTGTGGCTGAGCGTGCCGCGCAGTCCTCGGCCAGCCGCGTTGTTGTGGCCACCGATGACGCGCGCATTGCGGATGCCTGCATGCAGGCGCGTGTAGGCGTGGCCATGACGCGCAGTGATCATGCGACAGGTACGGACCGCCTGAGTGAGGTTGTGACGCAACTGGGCTTGCCTGATGATGCTGTGGTGGTCAACGTGCAGGGCGACGAGCCGCTGATTCCGGCGTTGGTGATCGATCAGGTGGCCGCGTTGTTGCAGCAGCGAGCGCATGCGGCGATGGCGACGTTCTGCCACGCGATATCTGAAGTCGCCGATGCAACCAATCCAAACGTGGTCAAGTGCGCCTTGAATGAGGCCGGTGAGGCAATGTACTTCAGCCGCGCCCCGATTCCATACGCGCGCGACGACTGGCAGCGTGGCATCAATGCGGTGCCTGGATCATTGCCGATGTATCGCCACATTGGGCTTTATGCCTATCGTGCGTCTTTTTTGCGCATCTTCCCCACGCTTGCGATTCCGGCCATTGAGCGATTCGAGGCGCTGGAGCAATTGCGCGCATTGGCGCACGGCTATCGAATTGCGGTGGCGGTGGTGGATGCGCCGTTGCCGCCCGGAATTGACACGCCGGAGGACTACCAGCGGCTACGCGAGCGTTACTCGGTTAGTGGCGAGAGTTTTTTTACGTAATGACGCGTTTCGCCGAAACACGAGGTCGGCAAACCCACTTTTTCAACATAGTGCAAGGCAACCCGCTTGCCGATGCTGCGATTGATGGTCGCTGCGGTGGTTTCATCCCAGACGGTGAACAGGAACTTCTCGGGCAGGCCGCCGGGCAGCACCACCATGTTTAATTCGCCCTCCCAAGTCTTGCAGATCCAGCCCTTTTTTGAGAACTTTTGCACCACACCGGCGCGCTCGCCCTCGGAATAACTGTAGTTCCAGACGGCAAAACCATAGCCCACAGCGATCACAGCCAGGGCTAAAAGCACAAAAAGAAGCGGCAATATGAACCCGCGCGAGCCGTAATTTTGGAATTTTGTCATGAGGCACTGGCGGAGATTTGTCTTTTGAGACATAATGTAGGCCGTTGAAAATACAACGCTTTTATTGCAGCGAAGCTTGCAAAAAATCGGTCTAAATCGGGAACTTAATGTCCTTTTTACATCAATTCTTGCAGTGCGATGCAATCGGGCGAAACTCAAGGTGTTGATGTCTATGCTCGATCCAAATCAGATCGCCAAATTTCGTCAACAAACGGCGACACCGCGCAAACGGTCGGTGGCCGGCAGTTGGACCAGGCTCTGCGGCACCTGCAAACAGCCCGCGATTATTCGCGGTGGCAAAACGCGTAAAGTGGGTGGCCGCACGGTATTTACGTGCGCCGGTTGCCTCATCAAACTGCTTGAAAAGCCGGATGATGAGACGTCGGCCATGACGGGAACCGACGGCGGCTAGTAGCTGCCGCTGTCGGCTTCGCGTTTTTGGTCGGCACTTTTACCGCAGCTCGTCGGCGAAGTTTTTGTTAGTAGCGGCGAAGCTGCTCTAACAAAAACACTATGGGTGCCTGAAATGCGTTTCATCCGTTGGGATGAAACGCACCACTCGCTCAGTCCGCGTAGGCCTTGGCTGCCTGAATGATTGGCGACCATTTGGCAATCTCCGACGTCAGCAGCGCTTTGGCGCCCGCTGAATTTTGTCGGTCCAACGGCATGATCTCGGCGCCCAACTCCTTCATCTTGCTGGCAAACGCTGGGTCTTTAATCGCTGCCTGCAAGGCGGCTTGCAATTGCGCCACCACATCGGCTGGCGTGTTCTTTGGTGCGTACAAAATGTGCCAAACGCCAACGTCAAAGCCTGGTAATTCGGTTGCCAACGGCGGCAAATCAGGGAAATTGGCCAGTTTGACTTTGCTGGTTACTGCAAACGCTTTGACCTTGCCGCCCTTAATTTGACCGGTGGTGTTGGTCGTCTGGTCGCACATGATGTCGACGTTGCCGCCCAACAGCGCCGTCATGGCCGGGGCAGTTCCGGAAAAGGGCACTGTCGTCAATTCGGTTTTCATCGCGCTTTGCAGCAGCAATCCGCACAGATGTGACGCAGCACCGACGCCCGCGTTGGCGAGGTTGATTTTGTCCTTGTTGGTGCGAACGTAGGCGAGCAGGTCCTTCAGATTGGTCTGCGTCATTTGCGGCTTGGCGATCAGCGTCATGGGCACGTCAACCACAGCACCAATCGGGATGAAATCTTCCAGTGGTTTGAAATCAAGCTTGCGATACAGCGAGGGCGCGGTAGACATGCCGATGTGGTGGAACAACAGCGTGTAGCCGTCGCCCGCGGCGCGCGCCACTTTGCCCGCGCCAATGGTGCCGCCTGCACCTCCGGTGTTGTCCACAATCATTGAGCCTTTGAGCTGTGAGCCCATGGCCTGCGCCAGCGTGCGCGCAACGACGTCGGTCGGCCCGCCTGCTGCGAATGGCACCACCACGGTGATCGGCTTTTCGGGATACGCTGCGAAGGCGCTGTTGGCGGCTAACGTGCAAGCAATCGCCGCCGTCAGCATCGAAATATTTTTCATGAACATAAGCTGGGTTCTCCGGAATAGTTGCTGTGCAACATAATTTAAAAAGCTAAGCAATCGCGCGCTTGTGTGTGGCGTAACGTGACGCGTTTCGCGCACGTTGACTTGCACCTAATTTTACGTTCGCGGCGAACGCTGTGATGCGGGTTTCCACTGGCACGTCACCCCATCTTGACCGGGCGCAACGGTAAACGCCTTCGCTGTCGAGATACCAACCACCGCCACGATTTCATCATCGCACGTCAACAGCGGCCAGGTGCTGCGCAGCCACGGTGGAACGTTGGCTTGCTGAAAAATGTTTTTCAACGCGACGTGGCCAGAGCGCTCCGACAGCGCAACGCCGTCTCCGTCTAAACGAGCGCGCGCCTGCCAGTTTTCGCTGGTTTTTGGCAAGCGGAAAGCGCGCGTTGCATCTGCTGCTGCGGTGGGCAAAAATTCAATTTCGCCGACCGAACGTTGCCCGTTTTGCAGCGTCAACAACGTCTCACCCGTCCACCGACACGCCATCCAGTGCGGCACTTCCGCGACCACATAAGCGCGGCCACGAAATACGCGAATCGCGCCGTCGTGTTTGCCGCCACGCAATTCGATGGCTTGAATTGCGGCGGTAGTGTCGAGCTGTTTCAACCATTCGCGCAACGTGTCGGCGGCGAGCGGGCCGATGTTGTTTTCGAGCAGCCAAAAGCGCAGTAAATTAGCGCGTCGCGGTAAGCTGAGTGCATTGAAATTTTGTAGTTGGAGCGCGTTGTCGACAACACTAGCTGCTGCGTCAATCACTGCCAAGTCGTTAAGCAACAACGACGCTTCCGCTTGCAACTGCGCCGCGCGAAACAACGTGGATTCTGCTGCCGGAAATGCGTCAATTAGCACCGGCCACACGGCATTGCGCAGACGATTTCGCGAGAAGCGGCTATCGCTGTTCGATTCGTCTTCAATCCATTGCAATTGATGGTGTTGCGCATAGCTCAGCAGCGCCGCTTTGGGTACGGCGAGCAGCGGACGCACGTATCGACCTGCCGCAGCAGGCATCGCCGCCATGCCCGTTGGGCCGGAGCCGCGCAACAGTTGCAGCAGCAGCGTTTCGGCTTGATCCAGCGCATGATGCGCGAGCACCACGATGTCAGCATCAAGCTGATCCAGCGACGCAAATCGAGCGTCACGTGCAGCGGACTCTATACCGGTGCCCGCGTGTTGATCGACGATCACCCGCTCAATCGTGAACGGCACCGAGAGTGACGCGCAAACGGTCGCGCAATGCGCTGCCCACGCGTCTGCATTCGGGCTTAAACCATGATGAACGTGATGGGCACTGAGCGACCATGCGTCGGTGCGAAGTGCTGCCAACGCATGCAGCAACACGATGGAGTCAGCGCCGCCCGATAGCGCAACGCACACGCGCGTACCCGGCGTCCAGCGTGCTCGCGCAGTCGCGACCGCTGTGGTGACTAAAACTGCTGGCTCAGTTGGTGACTTTAAACGCGCCATACCCGGCTAGCCGTTCGCGTCGTGCGGCAAGCCGCTTGTCCGGCGTCAATGCCGTGAGGCGTGCGTATTCGCTTGCCAACACGGTCTTCAAATTGCCCATCATGGTGACCGGATCGCGGTGTGCGCCGCCCGGTGGTTCAGGCACGATGTGGTCAATCAGGCCCAACGATTTCAAGCGAACTGCGGTGATGCCAAGGCTCTCTGCGGCCTCGGGCGCGCGCTCGGCGCTCTTCCACAAAATCGACGCGCAGCCTTCCGGAGAAATCACCGCGTAGGTTGAATATTGCAGCATGATGGTCACGTCGCCCACGGCAATCGCCAGCGCGCCGCCCGAGCCGCCTTCGCCAATCACTGTGACGATAATCGGCGTCTTGAACGCGGCCATTTCTAAGAGGTTGCGGCCAATCGCTTCCGACTGCCCACGCTCCTCAGCACCCACGCCAGGATACGCGCCGGGTGTGTCAATAAACGTAAAAATTGGCAGCGAAAATTTCTCTGCCAGCTTCATCAAGCGCAGCGCTTTGCGGTAGCCCTCGGGCCGCGGCATGCCCCAATTGCGCAGCACTTTTTCTTTGGTGTCACGACCTTTTTGGTGGCCGATCACCATGCAGCTTTTGCCGTCAAATTTGGCGAGGCCGCCAACGATAGCGGCATCATCCCCGTAGCTGCGATCACCGTGCAATTCCACGAAATCGGTGAATAGCCCGTTGGCGTAATCGAGCGTGTAAGGGCGCTGCGGATGACGGGCCACTTGCGCCACCTGCCACGGCGTGAGCTTGGCGTAAACGGACCGGTTCAGGTCACCCAGTTTGCGCGTGAGTTTTTTAAGTTCATCAGACACATCGAGCTTATCGATGCCGTGATGCAGCTCGGTCAATTCATCGATCTTTGTTTGCAGATCGCCGAGCGGCTGCTCGAAGTCAAGATAGGTTTGTTTTGCCATGCGCGGATTGTAGGCGGCGGGCAAAAACGGGCTGCGCTGCCCGCCTTTTGTTTACGGTGTTTCTCGTTCGCGCGGTGCGAGCACGCCCTTGGATTTGCTCGCGGGCAGCGGCGCAAATCGCGCGGCCAGCATCATCAACCCGGCAAAAATCATGAGCAACGGAACGATCAGCCGTGAGCGCCAGCCGAGGTCGAAATAACCGTACCAACCCATGCCCATAGCAATCAGCACCGGCCCTGCGACGATTGATTGTTTGGTCAAGCCGTCAAGCAAAATAATCGCCACGCCCGCGACCACCAGCGCCAGCGCCACGAGCGTGTTCCAGTCAGGAATCCAGCCGTAATTCCAGCCCAACATGGCCAGTCCGCCAGCGATCAGGACAACGGGTAAGGTGGCGTCGCGCATAAATGTTTCCTTGTTTGATTCAGCGGTTTTTGAAGCAACGTATATTGTGGCGTGCTGCCCGTCTGCCGGGCGTTTTTGAGGCCTCATTTTGCATACAGCTTTACTCTGAAAGCCCCGTTGCATTGGGGGTAAGCGTTTAATAAGATAATTATCGACTTGATGCTATTTGCGACCATAACCCAAGCGTGATGGCGATTACAGATAAAAGCTGTTCATAAAAGAAGCGCTTTTTTAGCCTTGCGCGCGAGGCTAAAGGCCGCGCGTTCAGCGCCCAAAAAATGTTTATTCCAACGTCATGGCAATGGTCGATTCCGGTGATAGGCTTCGCGCTTCGACGCGGTAATGCGCGACTGCAATTTCAGAAATGTTTTAGGAGTACGCATGATTTTTGGGCAAATTCGACGAGTCATACTGGGTGCGGCGCTCGCCTGCATTGCAGTTACGGCGGCAGTTTCGGCGACCGCGCAGGTTGCCGATTTCACCGCCCCGACCAGCGACGCAACGGGCACCGAAGTGCTGCGCACCCTGTGGCGCGGGCAGTGGGTGAACTACGTCGAGCGCGGCGATTACGCGCTGGTTGAAGGCGACATCATCATCGGCGGCAAAGATCGCATTCGCGCCGCCACCCGCGAGCTGGAATTGCAGCTGGCGGCTGACCCGAAACTCGTGTCGCTGGGGCGCAGCAAAGCGCTTACCGTGGACTCGGACTTTGGGCTGTGGACGCGCGCTGCGTCAGGCATTGTCGAGGTGCCATATGTGATTGAAGTGGGCGATAGTGCGGCCATCACCGCCATCATCAATGAGGTGAACCAGGCGCTCGCAGGTGCGATTCAGTGGGTGCCGCGCGTGGCACAGGTGGACTATGTTGCCTTCAATTTCGCCACGCCCAACGCGGGTTTTTGCGCCAGCGCGCTCGGGCGCAGCGGCGGACGGCAAATGATATTCGGGGACACATTGTGCTCGGGCGGCGTAGTGATTCACGAAATGGGCCACGCCATGGGTTTGCTGCATGTGCAGGCAGACGTTAACCCAGCGCCGTTTATTGACACCCGCTTGAGCCGCATTGACCCCCAATATCGGTCACAAAGCGATCAGCAGTTTTATTCGCGCACGCTCAGCGGTTACGACTACGCGTCGATCATGCATTACGGTCGCACGGCCTTCTCGGCCTACCCTGATCGGATCACCACTGAGACCAAGCCACAAGGCATTGATGTGGGCCAACGCGGCACCTATTCAGCCGCCGACGCCGATGCGCTGCGACGCCTGGCCGGTGCGGTGCCAGCGGCCACCACTATCGTCACCCATCCGCCCGGTTTAAGCGTGGTGGTTGACGGCGTCACGGTGACCACGCCAGCGACGTTTAACTGGCCGATGGGCAGCGTGCATCGCGTGTGGGCAGCGCCGGGTGTGCAAGCGTTGGACGGTTATCAGTTTGGTTTTGGCCGCTGGAGCAACGACGCAAGCGCAACGCCGTCAACACAATTGACGTGGCAGGTGATCTCGGGCGACGGCACCTTGGGCGCACCGGTGGCCGCCCCGCTGTCAACGGTACTCACCGCTAATTTTGTGCGCCTGATGAAGGTCGCGCTGCCGCCAGCAACGCAAGCGGGCGGCAGCGTCACCGTGACGCCGCGCAGCAATCCGTGGCCGGGCAGCGCAGACCTGTTTCCGCAGTACAGCGTGTTCGATGTTCGCAGCACAGCCACCGCCGGTTTCCAAAACTATTTCAGCAGCACTGGGCCCACCGTGGTTTTTGGTGGCGGTCTGGGTGCGTCTCCGAATACCTCCTTTCTGTTGTTTCCAGCGCCCGCTCACAACATCGGTGCCGCGTTTCACACCGGCAATTCGATTGCCGTGGCGCTCGTTGGTGCGGGCATGAGCGACAACCTGTCGATCACCGTCACGCCGCCCGGTGGCACAGCCGGAAACACGCTTGCGCCGCGTCTGTCGCGTGACACGGCGGGCGTGTGGAAATATGCGGCTGCCTCGCCGCAGTCTTTTGCGGCCACCGGTCGCTATGTGGTCGACAGCATCGACGGTCTGGACAACGCAACCACCGGCGAGGTCTCCATGCCCGCGAGCGGCAGCCGCACCGTGACCATCCGCGCGCACAAAGAATGGCGCGTGTACAAGCAAGTCATTCCCGGCTGCGCTGCAACCATCACGGTAAACAATACCAGCACCTACACGGCGGTGGGCACGCCGCTGACGGCCACCGTCAACCCCGTGACCACGGCGTTGTTTCTCGGCTGGTCTGGCAGCGTCTCAGGCACCGCGCCTACGATTTCGGCGACGGTTGACAATATGGTTCCCGAGTTCATCGCCACCTTCAACACGGTGGAGCAAACGCTCACGTTGGCGAGCATCCTGCCGCCCAACTTTGGCGACGACGCGCCGACTTCAACCATCACATTAACCGGCACCGGCTTCACCAACGAGACCCGCGTATCGATCAACGCTGTGCTCATCACGCCCACGTTCATCGACGGCAATACGTTGCGGCTCACGTTGTCGCGCGCCGACCTGCCGTTCGTGGGGCGCTTGCCGGTGTATGTGTTCAATCGATTGTCGATCAGCTGCCCTGTGAACAGCAATTCGGTCGCGCTTGACGTGTTGCCGGCCGGCCAAAAAGTGGCCACTGTGCTCACCGAGTATTACAACGCTGCGCTCGACTATTACTTTCTCACCGGTCGTGATGCCGACAAAACGCTGCTCGACGGCGCGCCCGCGTTCGCACGCACCGGCAAAGAAATTAAGGTGTTTGCCAAACCGAACTTGAGCACGCAGCCGCTAGAGCGCCACTACTTCAACAAGGTCGCCAAGGGCGGTTCACGCGGCTCGCATTTCTTCACCGCACTGCCGTCCGATCAAGTGTTTTTAGCAAGCCTCAACCCGACTAATGTGCCGCTTGACGCGAAGCCGTTTTTAGAGGGCGTTGAAGGCTACGCCGTGCCGAAGCTTGCCTCGAACCTGTGCCCCGCAGGCACCGCACCGATCTATCGAGCGTTCAAAGGCGCACCGCGCTACGTCGACGACGGCAACCATCGTTTCAGCACGAGCCTTGCGCAGCATCAGGACATGGTGACGCGACTAGGCTGGACGGACGAGGGCGTTGTGTTTTGTGGGGTGCATTAGGGTTTTTACGACGAGCTTTGAAATTTGTACCGAAGTAACCACGAGTAGCGATACGCATGAGTGATCCAGTTGCACCCAATTCAGTGCCCATGTCCGGTGCTATTCCGATAGGCGCGGGAGCCGCGTCGGTGTTGAGAATACCGGTGCCCGGAACGAACGGTTTGGCGATTGAACTGCGCCCGCGAGGGTGGGTTCCGAAAGGAGGCAGTACGTCTACCGTATTTATCCAAGGTCTCGACGGCAAACGTCATCTGCGCCTCGACTACGGCTTCAACATTAAGACTCAATCGGTCGACTACCACTGGAATCAAAAAGGCATCAATGCGAACTTTGGCATCCCAGATCACGGACCGACTGGAACGTCGGGCTCCGCGCTTTACAAAGGGGCCAAATTCTTTAAGTATGCCGGGCGAGTGCTGGTCGTGATAGGTGTTTGGCTAGATGTAGTTTCTATAGTGCAAGCAAGCAAACCCTTGCGGCGCACGACGCAGGTGGTGACAGCATGGACCGCAGCTGGGTTGGGCTGCCGCGCCGTCGGCGCAGGCGGTGCCGCGTTAGGCACTTTTATCGAGCCGGGCGGAGGAACGATTGTCGTAGGCGCGCTGGGATGCTTGGCGGGCGGCGTAGGCGGATATTTCGCGGGCGAGAAGATTGGGGGAATTGTTTACGATTGGGCTGAGGGAACGTTTTTCACGCCGCTTCCCGCTGCGCCAGCACCTAAGTAGCAACGTTGCGATCAAGCGTAATAAACGCATGACCCAAAACTCACCTAGTACCGAAATTCGTTTCTGCACCGATTGGCTATCCGTCCTAAAGTTACCTGCGCCGCAGCAAATGAGCAACGCCTTTTTTAGCTGGCAGAGTGCTTCATCAGACCTCAACGCAGGTCTGCAGCCGCCCGTGGCAGACGTTTTTGCAGCGGCACTATGCGCGCATTTTCATGCAACATTTATCGCACCCTCTGCGCTCAATCCGCCTGACGCGCCCGCGCAGTGGAAGATGTACCCCACCCATTGGGCGCAGACGCAACGTCGGTTGCTGCGCCCTAAGATGCCGTTAATCTGGTCGCGCGATCCAACCATTGTTGCCCAAGCATTTGACGAGCATTGGTCCACCGAGGGGCAGTTTATTTTGCTCAGTACGCTACCTGAACCGGTTGACTTTGATGCGTTCAGCTTACAGGGTGACCCTTCGCGTATTTTTGAATTTGTGGGGCGAGCGGTTAGCGTGGCGGGCGCGTTTCTGCCCGGAGTTGATGGTGATTTTGCGGGGCTTTACTTAACCGATGAACAGGCGCTGCGACAATTTCTCGATGTGGATTTGGCCCAAGCTTGCGATCACGCAGGCGTTGCTTTGAGCCAGCAATCGGCGGCAGAGTTCGCTCCGGGCGCACAATCTGTTTCTTGATGTTCAACGCACGAGTTGCGCATCAGCTTGCGCAACCAGCACCGGCGCTGCAATCTGCGGCGCACTGACGGCGGCATGAGCCAGGCGAACGCTGCCGTCCAGTTGCGGCTGCATGGCCGGCGCGATCACGGCGCTGAACAGCGCGGCGGTCACGCCAACAGCGACCATGGCGGCGACGATGCGAGGAGCGACGGAGGTTGTGTATGTGTTCATTTCGGTGTCCTTTAGGTGAGGTTCGGAAGCGGTTTTAAGAGACGCTGCGGAGTGCGTTGTCCATGGGGTAACTATCTTCCGTTTGCCTCTTAAGGTCTTTGGGCAACCCTTTATTTGCGCTTAAGTGTGCTTAAGCGTCCTTAAGCGTTCTGAAGTTGCATATCGCTGCGAGACTGCAAATGGGCTAGTTATGCGGTGAATCTTTGGCACGTCGGGGCGAGGCGCGCGCTGCGTGACTAAATCCGACCAACCGCGATTGCCTGCGACGAATGACGACTCGACTTTGCTGATCTTGGTCTATTGTTAGACGGTCGTCAAAACAGCAACAATGTGCATCTCCATGAAAAAAATGCTTGCTACTTTCCTCCTGGTATTGAGCGCGGTATTGCCCGCTGTGACTGCAGTCGCCCAAACGCCCGCGTCGCCGCCCGCGCCCGCCGCGCCGCCACCGGTAATCAAGCCGCTCAGCGTCGAAGACATCTGGAAAAATCCGCAACTTGCTGGGCCTACGCTGTCGCGAACCGGCAAATACCTTGCCGCCACCGCCCCTAATCGCGGTCGCATGAATTTGCTGGTGCTTGACATGGAGACGCGCAAGGGTGATTTGCTGACGTCGTTTGACGATTTTGATGTCATCAATGTGAGCTGGGTGGGCGACGAACGGTTGATTTTTTCGTTGGGACAAAACAACTCGCCGACCGGACCGGGGCAGTTTGATGGCGGCGGATTATTTGTGGTCAATCGCGACGGCAGCAACTTTCGTCGGCTGTCGGCCACGGTGCGTGAAATGCGTAACAAAGGTCAATTTGTTTATCGCGGCATTGAGCTGTTTCGCACCATTCCGGGCAACACGGATGAGGTGATTGCTGAGGGCAATTTGACGAGTGCTGACTCGCGCGATTTGTATCGCCTGAATCTCAACACCGGCCGCACCACGCCGATCACGCTGGGCCGTCCGTCGTCGCTGTCTACCGAATGGTTGCTCGACAGTAAGTTCGTGCCGCGCGTCTTGGTGGCTGGGGTTAAAGACGAGCTGACGCGGGTTGTTTTTTATCGCAAGGATGGTGATTCTCCGTGGGGCGAAATCGCGCGTTACTCACGCGACAAAGGAGCGGTGTTTGTGCCGCTGGCGTTTGAATCTGACGACCAAACATTGCAGGTTGCGACCAACAAAGATCGCGACACAATGGCCGTGTTTCGCTACAACCCGAACGAAAAAAAGCTCGGCGAACTGATCGCCTCGCACCCGCGCTACGACATGGGCGCGGACTCGCAGGGTCTGAGTGTGCCGGGCGTGCTCATCAGCGCTAAGGACGACAAAATCATCGGCTATCAGGTGGCAGCGGACAAGCCCGAGACGGTATGGATTGATGAGGAGCGTGCCAAGACCCAGCGCACGATTGACGCAGCTTTGCCGGACACCATCAACGACGTTCGCCGCACGCCGGACGGCAAGCGGTTGCTCATCGCGTCGTATTCCGATGTGAAAACGCGGCGCTGGTATTTATTCGACGAACAGAAACGCACGCTGGAAGAAATTGGCGCATCGCGCCCGTGGCTTGACGGCAAGCTTGTGCAACAAAAATCGATTCGCTACAAAACGCGAGACGGCTTGGAAATCCCCGGCTACCTTTTCTTGCCAGCCGGATACAAACCGGGCACGCCGTTGCCGACCATCGTACACATTCATGGCGGGCCTACCGCGCGCGCGGACTTTTTTGGTGGTGGCTTTGGCTACATTGAGGGGCAACTGTTTGCGTCGCGCGGCTACGCAGTGGTCGTTCCCAATTTCCGCATCACGCCAGGCATAGGCAGCAAGATTTACACCGCCGGTTTTGGCACCATCGGACGGCAAATGTCCGAGGATCATGAAGACGCATTGAAGTGGGCCGTGGATGAGGGCTACGCTGACCCAAAACGCGCCTGCATCTCGGGCGCAAGCTATGGCGGCTACGCGTCGCTGCAGGCGATGGTTAAAACGCCGGACTTGTTTAAATGCGCCGTCGCGGGCTTGGCGGTGACCGACCTTGTGTATCAAAACACATCACTCGAAACCGATTACGTGAGCAGCGAAGCGGCGGTTGATTTCTGGCGCGCCATCATTGGCGTGAAAGATCTGAAATCGCAACTGGTGCGTGATTTGTCGCCCGTGAACAATGCCGCAAAAATCAAGGGCGCGGTGTTTTTGTATGCGGGTGAGGACGACATTCGCGTGCCGATGGATCAGGTGACGCGCATGGACAAAGCGTTGAAAGCAGCGGGAAATCCGGCCAAGGCATTCGTCGTGAAAGCGAAGGAAGGCCACGGCTTTGGCAAGCTTGAAAACAACGTGGATTTGTACACGCAAGTCCTTAAGTTTTTAGATGAAAACATCGGCAAGTAGCAGCAAAAAAATGTCGTAGCCTGTGGTTCAACTTTTGGCTGAAACGCGGTGACTCATAAGTAAACCGTACTTTAGGAGGCTCGTTGACTCATAAGTAGAGTGTACCGACGCAAACAGCGAAGGACACTGAAATGAG
>JAYSRA010000016.1:0-5452 GCA_043721275.1 Burkholderiales bacterium | reverse complement strand
GGCATGACGGTGCTCCAATCGTTCAAATGCGTAACTGTACGCAAATACAGCATTACCGTCAATACTTCCTGAGCCAGCTTGCTAATCAGGTGTCGACTTATGCTTATTTTCGAGTTAAGCCCATGTCAAATAGGGGCTGTAGCTAAAAGTTGTTAGGCACTTTCTGAACAAAATAGCGTGTCGATCACACCTCGGTGACGACGTTAGTCAGGTCTTTTTCGTAAAACAAAAGCGTTGATAAACGCACGAATCCGAGTCGTTCAAGAATCGGCCGGCTCTGTGGGCTGGCCTCAACCGCCAAGTAGTTTGCGCCTCGCTGTAACGCACACTTTGCGCGCGCCATCAGCATCGCAGAATACGCATGCTGATGGCGCCACGCCGCTTTCGTTGCGCCGCCACACAATAGTGCGAACGGGCAGCGAAGCGCGTGGAATAGATAGCCGGACGTCACCGCTTCGTGCGCTGCCGAAAACCCCGCGAAAAACACCACGCCCGGATCGCGATTGGCGGCCAGTGACCGGTAGTCATTCACATAGCGCGCGTTGGGCGCATCAGGCCACACCGAATCCCAGATTTCTTGATACGCATCGAGTTCAGCTGCCTCAAGCAGCTGCCGCACTTTGATCTGTTCTGGCGCATCGCCCAGCGCAGCAAGCACGCGTGTGACGGGTGCTGCCATCAGCGTGCACGGCTCGTGCTCGCGAAAGCCATGAGCTATCAACCGCTCGCCGAGATTTGCCGGTGCGTCGTGGCCGTACACCTTCCACATCAACGCGTTCACGCTGTCGGTTGCGGCAATGACTTCCTGCGTGATGCAGCGGTCGGTGTCGGCCGCAGAAAACTCGTGCCACATCACATAGCGCAGGCTTCCCGACGCAGTGCTGTAGCGTGAGGCGCGCGCGGTTTGCTCGCGTGCGCAGCCTGCGACGCTGGCGTTGCGGCGCATGGTGTCGTCGTAGAGGGCGAGCAGGGCGGTGGGGTTCATCGGTTTAGCTGGCTGCGCCTTCTGGGGGCGTTAGAGCGGATAAAAAACTATTCAAAGCGTTGCGAGCCTCGCACCGTGAGCAGCAATTAGGCTGTCATGTCGAGCAAAGCGAAACATCCGCTGGCATAGACAAAAGGTTGCCAAGTCACTCTTACGGGTCAGCCTGCCGATCCTTCGCTGTGCTCAGGATGACCATTCCTGGTTGCGGCACGTAGGGGGCAGGAAAACTACATCACGCTGTAAACCGGCCCGCCGCCGCCCTCTGGCACCACCCAATGGATATTTTGCAACGGGTCTTTGATGTCGCAAGTTTTGCAATGCACGCAGTTTTGCGCATTGATTTGCAGTTTTTTGCTCCCTGCTGCCCCTTGGGCGGCTTCGTCCGCATCAACATATTCGTAAACGCCTGCAGGGCAATAGCGACTCTCTGGCCCGGCATATCGCGCCAGATTGACCTTTACCGGAATCGTCGCATCACGCAATTGCAAATGCACCGGCTGGTTCTCTTCGTGATTAGTGTTTGACAGAAAAACTGAAGAGAGTTTGTCGAACGTGATCACGCCGTCGGGCTTTGCATAATTGATCCTCGGCATTTGATCGGCGGGCTTCAAATACTCGTTGTCCGCCTTGCCGTGGCGCAGCGTCCAGCCGACCAGTTTGCCCATGCCCAGATCGTTCATCCACATGTGAATGCCGCCGTGCAGCGTGCCCAACGCCATGCCCCATTTAAGCCCCGGTTTCACGTTCCTCACTTTGTAGAGATCGTTGAACACCCAGCTCTTTTTCCAGCCGTCGTTGTACGCGTGCAGCTCGTCGTGCTGACGTTCCGCCTTCACCGCATCGAATGCCGCCTCAGCCGCCAGCATGCCGGTTTTCATGGCGTTATGTGAGCCTTTGATGCGCGGCAAATTCACAAAACCGGCACTACATCCAATCAGTGCACCGCCGGCAAACGAGAGCTTCGGCACGCTCTGCAAACCGCCTTCGTTGATGGCGCGCGCACCGTAGACGAGCCGCTTGCCGCCTTCAAACAACGGCTTGATATGCGGATGCAATTTGAAGCGCTGAAACTCGTCAAATGGCGACAGCCACGGGTTCTCATAACTCAAATGAATCACGAAGCCCACGGCCACCAGCGTGTCCTTGTTTTCGTTGGTCAAGTGATACAAAAACGAGCCACCGCCGGTTTTGGAATCAAGCGGCCAGCCCTGTGAGTGCGCAACCAATCCCGGCTTGTGTTTTGACGGCTCAACCTGCCACAACTCTTTGATGCCGATGCCGTATTTCTGAGGATCAATACCGTCGCGCAAGTTGAATTTTTTCATCAGCTCTTGTGACAGCGAACCGCGCACGCCTTCGGCAAACAGCGTGTACTTGGCGTGCAATTCCATGCCCGGCTGAAACTCGCTTTTCTTCTCGCCGTCTTTGCCGACGCCCATGTCCCCGGTGGCGACGCCGATGACTGCACCGGCGTCGTTAAAGAGCACTTCTGCCGCCGCAAATCCCGGATAAATTTCAACGCCCAGTGCTTCGGCCTGCTCGCCCATCCACTTGCATACGCGGCCAAGGCTCACGATGTAGTTGCCCTCGTTGCTCATCAGTTTAGGCAACGTCCAGTGCGGGATTTTGGTCGCGCCGGTTTCGGTAAGCGTCCAGAATTCGTCGTCGGTGACCGGCGTGTGAATCGGTGCGCCTTTGTCTTTCCAATCCGGGATTAACTCGTTCAACGCGAGCGGGTCAATCACCGCGCCCGACAAAATGTGCGCACCGACCTCGCCGCCTTTTTCGAGAATGCAGACGGAGACTTCGCGATTGTTTTCTGCTGCGAGCTGCTTCAATCGAATGGCAGCGGACAAACCTGCAGGCCCTGCGCCCACAATCACTACGTCGTATTCCATTGCGTCACGGTCGGCTCTGATGCTGCTCATGGTGATCTAATTTCTTTGCTTCAAAAAATGTGGGGAACATGCCCGTTTCAAGACAGCGACTTGCGCATTTTGTACTTGTAAAACCGGGTGTCAACAGCGTCAAAACCAAAGCGCTCGTACAGGCGCAGTGCCGGATTGTCGCGAAATACGTTGAGCGTTAATGCGCTCAATCCGCGAGATAGCGCAAGTGTTTCGATGTGGGCGAGTGCAGCGCAACCCGCGCCGCGATTTTGAAATCGTGGCTCAACTTGCACGTCGCCCACGTGCAATGCCTGCGGCGCGTCGGGCTCAATACGCAAGCCAACAAAGCCAACGGTAATCGACGCCTCGTCAGCGTGATCAACAATCAAAAAAAACTGCGCCTGCGGCGCGAGCTCGCGCCAACGGTCATCATTAAACTGCTCCCCGCGACGCTCTAGATACGGGCTCATGTTTTTATGCGCCAACGCCAAACAGTATTCAAGGGGTGGAAACACCGCTGGCTGTGGCTGCAACACAAATGTGGCGCGCTGGGAGATCAGGGTTGACCGCGGCGGGTCAATGACGTGAAACTGCATTGAGCGATTATAGTTAGTGCTACTGTGCTCAACCGTCCCTAACCACGCACTGACAGGCCGTACTTGTCGATGGAAAACTCTAAAAATTCCTCAAACCAACTTGCCAATATCGCCGCCATTTCTGACATGGTGATGCACGAGGTCGACATGCCGGTGCGATGGGGCGATATGGACGCGTACCAGCATGTCAACAACACGGTGTACTTTCGCTACATGGAGCAATGTCGGCTGGAGTGGTTCGCCAAGTTGGGCTTTGAGACCGTGGGTGTGGACATCGTGCCGATATTGGTTGAGGCGAATTGTCGCTTTATACGGGCTGTGACCCATCCGGCAACAGTGCGCGTAACCATCCGCGTCACTGACGTGGGGCCAAAGATTGTCGAGACCACGCACGATCTGTTTGTCGGTGATGAACTGTATGCGACAGGCGTGTGTAAATTGCTTTGGATGAGCCGCAGCGCGAACAAGGGCGTTGCGTTGCCGGACGAGGTTCGCGCGCGCCTATGCCTATTGACGAGGCGCTGAACGCCATGGCCGAGCCGCTGTGGTCACCGTCGCCGGAACGCGTCGCCGCGGCGCGAATCACGGCGTTTACTGAGCTATTGCGCGAAAAATATTCGCAACGCTTCCCGGATTATTGGAGCCTGTGGCGCTGGTCGCTTGCCAATAAAGAAGTGTTCTGGCGCGAGCTGTGGGACTTTTGCGGCATTGTCGGCGACCCAGGAGCGCGCACGCTGATCGACGGGCATTTAATGCCAGGCGCGCAGTGGTTTCCTGATGCGCAAATCAATTTTGCCGAGAACCTGCTTAAAAAGCGTGGCAGCGACGACGCGCTCGTGTTTTGGAATGAGCAGGGAGATCGTCGACGATTGAGTTTTGATGAACTGCATGAGTCGGTCGCGCGCGTGCAACACGCGTTGCGCGAGCGTGGCGTTGTTGCCGGCGATCGCGTCGCAAGCATCCTGCCGAATATTCCCGAAGCGGCAATTGCGATGCTCGCCACCGCGAGCCTGGGTGCGGTGTGGTCGTCGTCATCACCTGATTTTGGTGTGCAGGGTGTGCTGGATCGCTTCACGCAAATCGCACCAAAAGTGCTGTTTGCAGTGAACGGATACTTCTACAACGGCAAGCTGATCGACACGCGCGACAAAGTGATTGAGATAGCGGCGCGATTGCCGAGTGTTGAGTGGGTGGTGTGGATTGAGTATGTTGCAGATTTACCTGTAGGAGCGGCTCTGCCGCGACCATGGGTTGAGTATCGCAGCGCCGCCGCGTCGCAAAGTGGGTCGCGACATTGCCATTAGTCCTGAGCCCGTCGAAGGGCGCTCCTACATGGGCCACGCTCAACGTCACGCAACTTTTTTAGCGGCATCAGCGCTGATGGCGGGCTCTGGCAAACTTGCCGGGTGTGAGTGCGGCAAACTTGCCGGTGGTGCATGCGGCAAGCTCGCCGACATTTGCTCCGCCGAAATCATCGGCTTGATCTCCGCCATCTGATCGGCTGCTTGTTCCGCAACAGATTTTTCCAGCGCTGCAACTTCATCCTGAGCGGTCAGGGCAGTCGCTATCACCGGCGCGGCAATGCTGTTTTCGGTGACCGCGCCGTCGAGCTTAGCCTTGTAATCAGATTCCATGTCGTTGAACACTTTGGACGCGCTCGACGCTTCGCTCTCAACGGAGCAGCCCGCCTCGTTCACGGCCGATTCAAAACTGCGTGCGGCATCCTTGGCCTGCTCCTGCAATTTGCGCAGCTCGTCCATTTGCATTTCGCGGTCAATGTCCTGCTTGACCTGATTGGCGTAACCGCGCGCGCGACCAAGCAAATGGCCGAGCGTACGCGCGACCTTTGGCAGTTTTTCTGGGCCGAGCACGATCAACGCGACCACCGCGATGATCATCATCTTGCCGAAGGAGAGTTCAAGCATTCCGCTGCGCGGAAGACGAGAGGACGAAAGGACGAGAGGACGCAAAGCAGATCAATG
>JAYSRA010000015.1:0-47434 GCA_043721275.1 Burkholderiales bacterium | reverse complement strand
GCATGACGGTGCTCCAATCGTTCAAATGCGTAACTGTACGCAAATACAGCATTACCGTCAATACTTCCTGAGCCAGCTTGCTAATCAGGAGTCGACTTTTGTATAAAATTGCGCTAAGCCCACGTTAAATGGACGTTTCAGCGAAAAGCTGCTGACACTTTAACGACCGGTGAGAGCGGCGCAAGGCTCTCCCGAGCGCGGTCGAAGGGCCGCGATCCGCTGCGTCATTCATGCGTCCGTTTCGCGGCTCGCGCCGCTCCTACAAAACTAAACACGGTCACTTGCGAGCTTGCGCCAAATACTGTAAAAACATACAGTATGAACGCGCTGTTTTTCTCCAATCTTTCCACAAGTCACCCCATCCTGCGCGATCACGTGCGACTGGGCGTGGAGGAAACCAGCGACAGCCATTTTTCCTTCAACGGCGAACCCCCACCCGGCGTTGCATCAAGCTTTGGCGTGCTTGACGCCTTTTTACCGTGGCGCGGCTGGCCGGTCGGTGCCATGACCGAGATCATGACTGACACCGTGGGCTGCGGGGAGCTCTCGCTACTGCTGCCCGCCATGGCGCGTTTGACTCAAGAAAAACGTCCAATCCTATGTATTGGTGCGCCGCACGCCCTGTTCGCCCCCGCGCTCGCTCAGGTCGGCATTGATCCGGCGCACGTTACACAAATCAATCCCATATCGACCCTTAAACAGCACAAAGAAAACCTATGGTCAGCCGAACAAGCGTTGAAAACCGGCCTCCCCGGCATGGTGGTGATGTGGAGCCCCACTCACGGTCACTGTGCACCGGAAGTGCTGCGCCGCCTGCATTTGGCAACCATCGGGCGCGAGACGATGCTGATCCACTTTCGCAGCAAATCTTGTATGGCGCAGCCCTCGCCGGCTTGGTTGCGCTTTGGTTATGCGGCGGATGATGCGCACATTCGTCTACAAGTGCTCAAGTGCCGTGGGCGGCTGCTCACGCGGCCATTGATCACGCTGGATCGCGCGTCGGTACAAGCCCGGTTGTATGGGCATATTCAGGCAACCAACGCGCTAAATCACGCAATCACTCATGGCGGCACAGTTGTTCAAAATCGCGCAGCAGATAACAGCGCTAGAACAGCTCACCCGCCCGTCAATCTCATGGCGGCACCCTCACCGCTATCAACCTCGCACTGATGCTGCACAGAGGTTGTTGTGTGGCTTGCAATTTACATTCCCGCCTTGCCGCTTCAGGCGTTTTCGCGCGCGCTAGTCGAATCGGGCCCGGTTGCTATTTATGAGCGTGACGCAAAACGTAATCGCATCGTAGCGAGCAACAAAAAGGCCGCCCAACTAGGCATTAAACGAGATTGCTCGCTGGCTGAGGCAAACGCACTGTCTAATCACCTTATCGCCATGCCGAGAGAGCCACTGCGCGAATTAGCTCGGTTGCGTGAGTTGGCCACGGCAGTCAGCCACTTAACGCCCAACATACACATCAGCGAATCATTCGGATTGCTGCTTGATGTGTCAGCATCACTCGCACTTTTTGGTGGTGCCCAGTCGTTGCTCAATGAAGCACTAGTAACCGTTGAAGCACAACTGCTTCGTGCACACACGGTGATCGCAGCCAGCGCGCGCGGGGCACGCTGGCTCGCGCGCGCGCACCGTGAGCTGGTCGTGGTTGATCGCCTTGACGAATGGCTTGATGATTTGCCTCTTTTCGCCACCGATTTGCCGCTGCAAACCATTGGCGCATTGCACGAGCTCAACCTGCACAATCTTGCCGCAGTTAGGCGTCTTCCAACAGATCAACTCAGCAAGCGCTTTGGGCCCGATCTGTCGCTGGCACTGGCGCAAGCGTACGGGTGTGTGCCGCAGCCACTGTTGTTCTGGAAACCGCTCACCCACTTTAGAGAAAACGTCGAATTTCTTGATCTCGCCCGCGAACAATCGCACTGGATGCCCGGCATTACAGTGTTGCTGGAGCAGCTGCAAAACTATCTCAGGCAACGCGCCGCAGCGACCATCGCTATCCAGTTCATTTTTTTTCACGGCACTCAGCAACAAACAAATTTATTGCTCAATGCAGCACACGCCACACACTCAACGCAGCAGTGGCAGCGCCTGTTTGACGCAAAGCTTGAGCGCACCGCAATTCCGCACGCGATTTCCAGCATTGTTTTGCTGTGCGAACAGATCGAGCCGATGCAGTTTGCTGAGCTCGATTTTTTCGATCAAAGCCATGACAAAAACATCCAGTGGCAAGCGCTGCTTGCGCTCATCAAATCACGGGTTGGAAACCAATCTGTGCTCGATTCAACACATCGCAATCACAATGCGCTACCTGAATCGACATCAGCAGTACATGCAGATCACGCAACAGCGCGTATCGACGACGCGTTACGTCCTGCGTGGTTAATCGAGCCGCCACGAAGGCTATACGGCGAAAACCTGCGCCAACTGTTTGCTTCGTTGCGCCTTGAACACCCTGAGCGCGTTAAAGAAAACTGGACGACCAATGCCAACGATCAGCCAACCGAACGCGACTACTACCTAGCCAAATCACCCGATTACTGCATTTGGTGGATCTTTCGTGAGCGCGTTGCAGGATTCTGGTTTTTGCACGGCATCTTCGCCTGACTGGGTTATGGACTCATGCTGCCCGTTTACGCAGAACTTTTTTGCCGATCCAATTTCAGCTTTCAGCACGGTGCGTCGCATCCAAAAGAGCTGGTCAGCGCAGCGTACAAGCTCGGTTATCGCGCCATTGCAATCACCGACGAATGCTCGCTAGCGGGCTCGGTACGCGCGCATACGCACTACCGCGAACTGTTGTCTGAGAAAAAAATCTCTCCGGCTGCGAGCCACTTCCGGCTTATTGTCGGTGCCACTTTCAAATCGGGGAAAAACTCACTCATACTGCTCGCGCAATCTAGGTCGGGCTACGGTGATCTGTGCGAACTGATTACAAAATGTCGAAAAAATATCAGCAAAGGAACCTATCGGCTTGATCTTCACAACCTGACCAGCATCAAAGATTGTTACGCGATTATTGTTCCGTCTGATAGTTGCGCAGAAATTATTGCCGCCACAGAAAATCTTGAGCGTGCCATTGGCTACACCCGGTTGCTGGCAGCCTCCGATGCACTGCGTTTTCAACAGGCTGAAGCTGTCGCCAAACAGCACAAGCTTTCAATAGTGGCCTGCGGCGATGTATTGGTTCACGACAAATCGCGTCAGCCGCTGCAAGACATACTGACTGCAATTCACCATAAGACGACGGTGGATCAACTGGGCGTATTAGCCGAGCAAAACGCTGAACGCGTGCTCAGACCAATCGCATCACTCAGGTATCTGTACCCAGCAGAGTTACTAGTAGAAAGCACGCGCATTGCAGAAACATGCAAGTTCTCACTTGACGAGCTTCGCTACGAATACCCAGAAGAAATCGTCCCGCCAGGCTACACAAGAGCAAGCTACCTTCATGAGCAAACTTGGCTCGGCGCGCGGCGAAGATACAACGATCAAGTCCCGGACAAAATCTCTGATCTGATCAAAAAAGAATTTGCCCTGATTGCCGAGAAGAAGTACGAGGCGTATTTTCTAACGGTGTACGACATCGTGCTCAAAGCTCGCGCATTGGGCATTCTGTGCCAAGGGCGCGGGTCGGCAGCCAATTCTGTTGTCTGCTATTGCCTCGGCATAACAGAGCTAGACCCAGACAAGATCAATGTGCTGTTCGAGCGTTTCATGTCGACTGATCGCAACGAACCGCCCGATATTGACGTCGATTTCGAACATGAACGACGTGAAGAAATCATTCAATATATTTACGAAAAGTACGGTCGTGATCGCGCAGCACTTTGCGCGGCTGTATCTTGCTATCACACCAAAGGCGCTATCCGCGATGTAGGCAAGGCACTGGGATTCTCGCTGGATCAGGTAGATCGCATCAGCAAAAACTTGTCGTGGTGGGACAGGCGCGATGGGCTCAATGATCGGCTCGTTGAAATGGGCTTTGACCCGGAAGTCATTCGCGTCCAGCAGCTGCTGAAATACACCGATGAGTTGATCGGTTTTCCACGTCATCTATCGCAGCATCCGGGTGGTTTTGTGATCGCGCAGGGGCGTCTTGACCGACAGGTGCCAATCGAGGACGCTGCTATGCCTGATCGGACCGTAATTCAATGGGATAAAGATGACATTGACGCTCTTGGACTCATGAAGGTGGACATTCTCGGGTTGGGCATGCTGTCTTGCCTGCGCCGTGGGTTGCAACTGGTTGGCGCGCAGCTTGGCAAACCGTTCTCGATGCACGAGATTCCGAAAGATGACAAAGCGGTTTATCAAATGCTTTGTCGCGGCGAAAGCACTGGCGTGTTTCAGGTCGAATCGCGTGCGCAAATGAACATGTTGCCGCGCCTGAAACCCATGCAATTTTTTGATCTTGTCGTACAAATTGCCATCGTTCGGCCCGGTCCGATTCAGGGCGGCATGGTGCATCCTTATCTCAAACGCAGGCAAGCTATTGAGAAGGTGACCTACCCGTCTGAAGCGGTCAAGGGCGTGCTGGAAAGAACGCTGGGTATTCCTATTTTTCAAGAACAGGTGATGGAGCTGTCCATGAAGGCCGCAGGATTTACACCGTCTGAAGCGGACAACCTGCGCCGCTCCATGGCAGCATGGAAACGCAATGGGGGCATGGGTCACTTGAGAGACAAGCTGGTCGATGGAATGTTGAGCCGGGGTTACAAGCTCGAATTTGCTGAATCGATTTACAAACAAATCGAAGGCTTTGGCAGCTATGGTTTCCCGGAGTCGCACGCGGCGAGTTTTGCGCTGCTGGCGTATTACTCTGCTTGGGTCAAGTGTCATCATCCTGCCGCATTTTGTTGCGCCCTGCTCAACAGTCAGCCGATGGGTTTTTACTCACCGTCGCAACTAACGCAGGATGCGCGTCGGAATGGCGTCACGGTGCTGCCGGTCAACATAAACGAAAGCGCGCTCGACTGTGTGCTCGTTACAGGATCAGGCGCGCACGAAGCTAATGCTGAATTTAAAAGCGCTACACCGCAGGAAGTGCGCCTAGGGTTTCGTATGGTCAAAGGCTTGAGCGACGAGACCATCAGGAACATCGTTGCGGAGCGTGAAAACGGTCGGTACGTTGATGTACGTGACCTCGTCCAACGCACTCGCCTCGATAGCAAATCCGTTACGGCGCTGACCGACGCGGACGCGTTCCGATCACTCTCGGGCAACCGCTTGCAGTCGAGATGGGTTGCCGCCGCCACTCGAATGCCAGATCTACCGCTCGCACCCAGCGCCACAGAGGCAATCCCAGCTTCTCTGACGCCCTTCACGCTCGGTCAAGAAATCATCGCCGACTTTCGCAGCACTGGGCTCACATTGCGTGCGCATCCGCTCAAGTTACTGCGAAGCTTGCTCAAAGGCACCTACCGCGCAGCAGACTTGACAGCGGTGACGTCGGGTCGTCACATCCGCGTTGCGGGCTTAGTCACCTGCCGCCAACGTCCCGGCACGGCGAGCGGCGTTACTTTCGTCACGCTAGAGGACGAGACTGGCAATACCAACGTTATCGTGTGGCGCGACCTTGCCGAAAAGGAGCGCCGCGCACTTATCGCGTCGCGCCTGATGATCGTGCATGGCAAGCTGGAGCATCAGGGGCCCATTACTCATCTGGTTGCGCTGCACATGGAAGACGCATCGCACCTGCTGGCTGACCTGACTGTGGCGTCGCATGATTTTCACTGACGACTTGTGCACATGCGCCTTGCCACCAAGCGATTAACGCACCGGGGGCTCACCCTATAGGGCGCGGGCATCGTTTGCAGTAACGTGCATCTACGCCATTTCACTCGCGCAAACCCACTCCAATGCTAGACGCCGCTCCTCAATCTCGTCGCATCTTTCTTAAGGCCGCAACGATTGTTAGCGGGGTGGTGATCGGTGCGGCCCCAATGGTCAGTATTGCCAAAACACCGATCCTGTTTCGGCTGCAATCGACGTGGTCAGCAAAAGATATTTTTCATGAATACGCGCATGATTTCGCAAGAAAAGTGAATGAAACCGCAGCCGGTCGATTAAAGATTGAGGTGCTGCCTGCGGGGGCGGTAGTCAAGGCATTCGACCTGATTGACGCTGTGTCAAAGGGTGTACTGGATGGTGGCCACGGGGTGACTGCTTATTGGTACGGCAAAAACTCTGCTATTGCGCTGTGGGGCTCAGGCCCCGCATTTGGCATGGACGCAAACATGGTGCTGGCTTGGCATGAATACGGCGGCGGCAAGGCGCTGTTGGCAGAAATTTATAGCGGCCTCAACCTCGATGTGGTGTCGTACTTGTACGGCCCGATGCCGACACAGCCGCTCGGCTGGTTCAAAAAACCAATTGCACGTATTGAGGACTTTAAAGGCTTGCGCTATCGCACAGTAGGCTTGTCAATTGACCTTTTTTCAGCACTGGGTGCTGTCATCAATTCAGTACCGAGCGGCGAAATTGTGGCGGCGATGGATCGCGGACTGCTTGATGCAGCTGAGTTCAATAACGCGTCGTCAGACCGCGCAATTGGCTTCCCCGATGTGTCCAAAGTATGCATGCTGCAATCGTTTCACCAATGCGCTGAACAGTTTGAAATCATCTTCAACAAACCCAAATTCAATGCGCTACCGGCAGAACTGAAATCACTGATCACTGTCGCAGTGCAAGCCGCCTCCGCTGAGATGAGCTGGAAAGCGATAGATCGCTATTCGCAGGACTACGTCGAGCTGCAAAATAGTGGCGTAAAGTTTTTTAAGACACCTGACGCGATTTTGCAGGCCCAACTTAAAGCTTGGGACGAAATTATGAGCAAGAAATCAGCAGAAAACCCGCTGTTCAAAAAAGTGCTCGGGTCCATGGAAAAATTCGCTGTTCGCGCCTGCCGCTGGCAAAACGACACTAACGTTGATTACAAAATGGCCTTCCAGCACGCAGCCGGGAAAAAAACTTAGCGGAACCGCTGCAACTTATGGCGACTTTGACCGCAACCGGAACCTAGGTCGCGGGCTCTAACCATGCCGGTCGCTGACAGGCCGTGCCTGAGGCGCAGCGAACTGCGCAACCTTCAGCATTACCCGCCCAAGCGCCGCCTTCAACACCGCGTAATTCGCCGTCCGCTCCCGCGTCGCCTCGATCATGTACAGCTTGCGATTGAGTTCGACCTGAATGCTGTGCCGATTTTCTGCGGGGCGACCGAAGCGTTTCACCAGCTCAACGCCTTTGTAAGGGTCGTTGATCGCAACGCTTAATCCTTCGTACCGAAACGCCTCGGCCAAGATTGCTGTGAACGCGGGCGAACAGGTGCTGCCGTCGCGATCTCCAAGCACGACGTCAGCGAATGACGTGCCCAACTTGACCCACGAACTTGGCCCAGCAACCGCGGGCATTGAGTGGCAATTGATGTGTAGCACCTGCCCGTGCTGCGCATACGCCGATTCAATAGCGGAGGTGACCGCCGCCCAATACGGCGCGTGGCAAAGACTAATGCGCTGCGCGACTTCCGCCACCGACAATTTGCGTGAATAAATCTTTGAGTTATCGCCGAGCGTCCGCCAGATCAAGCCGATGCCCGATTGCGTTTTCGGCGATTGATCCACCGGATGCGGCCAGTGCCCCTCAATCAGGGCTGTGTCCATGTCTTCAACGCGCCGATTCGGATCGAGATAGCTGCGCGGAAACTCAGCACACACCAGCGTCGCACCGAGCGCAGGCACGAAGTCGTACAGATCGTCAATGTCAGTATCTTCGGCCATGCGCAACTGCGCTTTATCGCAAGAAAAACCGAAATCGGCGGGGTAGTGCTGCCCGCTGTGCGGTGAATCGAGCACCAGTGGAATCGGCGTCACGGCGTGGGGTGGGAGCGTTACGCGAACGGGTTCAAAATTTGTCATGCCGGGAGAATAGGCGAAAATGTGGGCTCTTCGCAAACGAGCGGCTCGTTTGGCCGTCCGCGAACCAACGTACGCAGATATCGTCCATGAAACTCACCCAATTTTTCCTCGCCACCATCAAAGAAGCGCCATCCGAGGCGGAAGTTATTTCGCATCAACTAATGATGCGCGCTGGCATGATCAAAAAACTCGGCGCGGGCATTTACACGTGGATGCCGCTAGGAGTGCGCGTTCTGCGCAAAGTCGAGCAAATCGTGCGCGAAGAGATGAACGCAGCAGGCGGCGTAGAGCTTTTGATGCCGGTGATTCAACCGGCTGAGCTGTGGCAAGATTCGGGTCGCTGGGACAAGATGGGCCCGGAGATGATGCGCGTGAAAGATCGCCATGATCGCGACTACATCGTGCAGCCGACCAGCGAAGAAGTGATTACCGACATCGCGCGTCAGGACATCAAATCATGGCGGCAATTACCTGTTAACTTCTATCACATTCAAACTAAGTTTCGTGACGAGCGGCGGCCCCGTTTTGGCGTGATGCGCTCGCGTGAATTCATCATGAAAGACGCGTACACATTCGACGTAGACAAAGCCTCGTTGATGAAAAGTTATCAAGGCATGTACGACGCCTACGCCAAGATTTTTACGCGCCTTGGACTTGAGTTCCGCGCTGTGAATGCCGACACCGGCAACATCGGCGGCTTCGCATCGCACGAGTTTCAAGTGCTCGCCGAAAGCGGTGAGGATTTGATCGCCTACTGCCCCGATTCGGATTACGCCGCTAACGTGGAATTGGCGGAAGGTGTGACGCCTGCTGAGCCGCGCAGAGCGGCCAACGCAGCGCTTGAGCTCACTGTCACGCCGGGGCAGAAAACGTGCGAAGACGTGAGCGCATTTCTGAAAGTTCCGCTCACCCAGCAGCTCAAGGCCATGATGTACATGAGTGACGCGGGCTTCGTGCTGTGCATGCTGCGGGCTGATCATATGGTCAACGAAGTCAAGCTCGGCAAAGTGGCGGTACTCGCGAACTACCGGCCTGCATCGCCCGAGGAAATCGAGGAGTATTTGGGCGTTGAACCGGGCTATTGCGGCCCCGTGCCACGGCACGGCAATATGCATCCCGGCAAGGTGATCGTGGTGGCAGATCGCAGCGCTGCGGCGATGGCAGATTTTGTGTGTGGCGCAAACGAATCGGGCTATCACGTAACCGGCGCAAACTGGGGCCGCGACTGTGCGGAGCCCGATGTCGTCGCCGATATTCGCAGCGTGGTCGAAGGCGATACGTCGCCCGACGGCAAAGGCATGCTCAAGCTGCGGCGCGGCATCGAAGTGGGCCACGTGTTCGCGTTGGGGCAGGCTTATTCAGCCAAACTCGGCGCGACGTATTTGGATAAAGATCAAAAGCAGCAGGTCATGGAAATGGGCTGCTATGGCATCGGTGTGACCCGTGTGGTGGCCGCTGCCATTGAGCAGAACCACGATGCCAAAGGCATCATCTGGCCGCTGGCGATGGCACCATTCAGCGTTGCCATTGCAGCCGTGGGTTACGACCGTAGCGCCGAAGTAAAAGTCGCTGCCGACAAGCTGCATGACGAACTGACGGCTCTCGGCATTGACGTGTTGCTCGATGATCGTGGCGAGCGTCCCGGTGTGATGTTCGCCGACCTCGAACTAATCGGCATTCCACACCGCATCACGATTGGTGATCGCGGTCTTAAAGAAGGCGCGGTTGAGTATCAGGGGCGGCGCGATTCTGCGGCGACCAAAGTGCTGATCGCTGATGTGGTGGCGCATGTGCGTGCGGTTTTGACCGCTTGATGCGAAGTGATATGGCTTACGCGCTGCGTTCCCCTCTCCCTCGGGGCGAGGGGCTGGGGGTGAGGGTGAGCGAGCTCAGTCCAAACTTGGATCAAGTGCCTGCACCCTCACCCCAACCCTCTCCCCCGGGGAGAGGGAGCGGAACGATCCGGCGCTACACAATAGCTCTGTTTTTAGCCTCGCTCTCATTACTCGCCTCGCCCGCCCAAGCCGGTGCCCAAGCCGAGGAAAAACTCAGCGCAAGCGTGCAAACCGCGCTCGCGTCCGCCATTGCGGATCGCAGTGCGCCGAAGCTCATTGGCGATCCGCGAGAGATGCAGCCTTGGCTGGCCGAAATGTCCGCACGCTTGGCAAAACGCATTCCCGATTCAGAACAACGCACCGAGTTTCTAATTACCGTGCAATACGAGGCAAGCCGCGCCGGGCTTGACCCACAGCTGCTGCTTGCGGTCATTAACCACGAGAGCGCGTTTCGAAAATACGCCATCTCGTCGGCCTCAGCGCGTGGTTACACGCAGGTAATGCCGTTTTGGGTAAAACTCATCGGCTCCCCGCAACACAACCTGTTTCATCTGCGTACCAACCTGCGTTACGGCTGCGTAATTTTGCGCCACTATCTAGACATCGAAAAGGGCGACGTGGTGCGCGCGTTGGCGCGATACAACGGCTCGCTAGGCAAGTTTGAATACCCAAACACGGTGCTCGGTATGCAAGAAAGTCGCTGGAAGTGGACGCCAGCCAAATTGCCGTAGCGACATTGGCGCGACAGCCGATGTACGTTGGCCGCTTCGCCCCCTCGCCCACCGGCCCGCTGCATTTCGGCTCGTTGGTGGCGGCCGTTGCCAGCCACGCCGACGCGCGCGCAGCTCAGGACCAATGGTTGTTGCGCATTGAAGATGTCGACACGGCGCGCTGTTCACGTGCTGCGGAAACTGAAATTTTGCGCCAGCTCGACGCATACGGATTCGTGGCCGATGGTGAAGTGGTTCGGCAAAGCGCGCGTGGCGAAATCTACGAGGCGGCGATTGCGCGGCTTGCCACCGCGGGGCAGGTGTTCGCCTGCACCTGCTCGCGAAAAATGCTGGAAACGGCCCCACGCAACGCCGATGGCGACGCGATTTATCCTGGCACGTGTCGTGACGCTGATGTCGTCACAAGCGCCCATTCGCTGCGGCTGCGCGTGGCGGACGATGGTGATTCAATGATGGATTTCATTGATCGCGCACGTGGCGCGATCAGTCAAAACATAGTGGCGGACGTGGGCGATTTTGTGCTGCGCCGTGCTGATGGTTGTTATGCATATCAACTTGCCGTGGTGGTGGATGACGCATTGCAAAGCGTCACTGATGTGGTGCGTGGTGAGGATCTGCTGATGAACACGCCGAGGCAAATTTATCTGCAACGAAGTCTGAGCATTACGTCGCCAACGTATCTGCATGTGCCGCTGGTGCGCAACACGGATGGCGAAAAACTTTCCAAACAAACCCTGGCGCAAGCAGTGAATGTTGATGCGCCCGTTTCTACGTTGCTCGCGGCCTGGGCGTTTCTCAGGCAGGTTGATCTGGGGCGAGTGGACTCGGTCAACGCGTTTTGGAACGCGGCTGTTGCGAAATGGAATCCGCAGCGGCTTCAAGCCCCAGCTCGCTGCAGCAGCAGCGGCGAAAGCCGCGATCCGATGGTGAGCCAATCGCGGCTCTCGCCGGCCCACAATCATCACTACCCCCTTGAAACCACGCCCTTCACCGCAAAATCTATAATTGAAAGTTAATCAAGAAAAATAAGGCAGTAACTATGACCACCCTCGTTGTGGTGCGCAAAGGTAATATGGCCGCCATTGCCGCTGATTCGCTGACCACGTTTGGTGACACGCGTTTATCTGACGCGTTCGATGCCTCCTCCGACAAGATGGTTCGCCACGGTGAGACAGTGATCGCGCTTTGCGGAAGCGCCGCGCATCAGCTGGTTTATGAAAACCTGCTGTCGACAGCAAAGGATTTGAACTTCAACAGCAAGTCGGAGATTTTCGAGACCTTTCGCAAACTGCATGCGATTCTGAAAGATCAGCATTATTTGAATCCGAAAGAAGAAGATGAGGATGCCTACGAGAGCACCCACATCACTGCGTTGATTGCCAACCCAACGGGGATTTATGGAATTTATTCGATGCGCGAGGTCTTCGAGTTCAAGCGTTTTTGGGCTGCCGGATCAGGCCGCGAGTATGCGCTGGGCGCGATGAACGCGTTGTACGACACGCTCGACAGCGCGGAGGCCATCGCCCGCGTGGGCGTTGATAGCGGCGCAACATTTGACAAGAATTCGGCTCTACCGATGCAGGTGGTCACGGTTGCGATGACACCTCGCGTCGGTTAATTTTTGTTGCCCTGAACTATGGACAAAATCGCTGCCGGTTACGATCAGCTTACGCGCTTCTGGATCGAAACTGCGCCCGCGCGCGGCGTGGTTGCGCGCTTGGATAGGAGCCTCGCGAGTGCACTGAAACATCACGACTATCCGCCTGTAGTCGTATCGCTGCTCAAGCAACTTGCGGGCGCTGCGGTGCTGCTCGCGAGTAACTTGAAGCAAAGCGCGCAGGTCATTCTGCAAGCGCAAGGCACGGGCGACGTGCCGCTGTTGTGCGTCGAAGCGACGGATGAGCTCACGTTTCGCGTTTATGCGAGCGTGCGCGAGGATGCGGTGTTGCCGGAAACGGCGGGCATTGCAACGCTCGTCGCGCCCGATGGCAAGGGTCGTTTTGTGTTGACGATTTCGCCGACCAACGGGCAGATGTATCAGGGCATCGTGGCGCTGTCGGGCTTAGACGAGTCTGGTGATGGCCAAGGCTTCGGCATAGCTTCACTGCTTGAAGACTATTTGAGCAACTCGCAACAGACGCAGACGCGCATGTGGTTGCGTGAAGACGGCGACGTTATGGAGGCGATGCTGCTGGAGCGCTTGCCGGATCGGTCTGAGGACGAAGCAACACCCGCCTGGAATGCATTGACGGCGCAGGCTGACGCGATCTTCGAGGAACACTTCATGCCCTTCCCTTACGCGGAATGGTTGCAATTTGCGTTCGCCGGGCATGACGTGAAAGTGCATCCGCCACAGCCTGTCAGCTTTGCCTGCTCATGCAGCATTGAGCGCGTGTTGAATGCGTTGAAACTGGTTGGAGAGGACGAACTTAAACCGCTTATCGCTGAGAACGGCAAAATCGAAACGCGTTGCGAGTTTTGCGGCAAAGGCTACGAGATTAGCGCCATTCAGTTCTCGGAGCTGTTTCATGGCCTTGAAGCGTCGTATCCACCAGCCTCAAGAACGATTCAATAACGTATGAGCGAGACTGCCGCTGTCCGCATCGACAAATGGTTGTGGGCCGCCCGCTTCTACAAAACTCGCTCGCTCGCGACCGATGCGGTTGACGCAGGCCACGTACGCCGCGCAACCGTGGGCTCGATTTCTGGCGACCGTTTGAAGCCCGCGCTGGTGGTGAAAGTGGGCGACGGTTTCTCCATTCAACGCGGCGCTAACGTTCAGGAAATCACGATCATCGCAATTTCTGATCGACGCGGATCGGCGACGGACGCGGCACTGATGTTTAAGGAATCCGACGCTAGCATCACCGCAAGAATTGAGCGCGCCACTACTCGTTCGGCGGCGGACAGCCAAGGCGGACAACCCGTGATGCGAGGCCGCCCCACTAAACAGGATCGCCGACGATTGGCTGACCTCTTTTCAAAAAATTATCAAACGTTTGATCCTTCATGAGCCTTACTTTTACTGGCGAGCGATTCCTGCCCGAATGTGCAGGCGAAATGATCTACGAACACTGGCATCGCTATCTGATTGCGCAACAATACGTGAAAGGCCTGCGCGTTCTGGATGTGGCCAGTGGGGAGGGCTATGGCTCGCACTTGCTATCCAAACATGCTGCAAGCGTTGTCGGCGTTGATGTGTCAGTCGATGCGGTAGCGCATGCGCTGTCACGCTACCCGGCTGGGAACCTCAGATACATTGCCGCAAGCTGCATTCGAATCCCAGAGCCTGATGCAAGCTTTGATGTGATCGTCTCGTTCGAGACGATTGAGCACATCATGGAGCACGAGGCTTTTCTGCACGAAGTGGATCGACTGCTCGCACCGGGCGGTCTGTTCATCATCTCCTCGCCTAACCGCCCCGAGTACAGTGATCGGTCCGGATACAAAAATGAATTTCACGTCAAAGAGTTGGATCGCACGGAGCTGAAAGTGTTGCTTGATCCGCACTTTCCTGCGCAGCAATGGTTTGCGCAACGGGCGGCATTTCACTCCATGGTTTGGCCGGTGGATGCAGTTGCGACAAGCGCTGTCGCGTTGACCGCCGATGGTGGATCTGGCTTTCCCGCCGAAGTGTACTTTTTAGTATTTTGCGCACGCGATGCGACTCGCGTTGCGACCGTTGAATCGCAATTAAGTCTTGTTACTGATCGCGAGCTTTCGGTGTACGCCGAGTGGTCGCGCACGTATCGCGAGAACGCGACCTTGCACGCTGAAATTAAGGTATTGCGACTTGACTTAGAAGCTCATTTAAACGCTTTGCCGCTAACACCGTTGCTGCCTGCCGAATTTAACGCGCCACGTCCAATGGCGGACCCGCTATTGGTGCGCTTGGCAAAGAAGCTCAGTGGTTCGCATTGACACCGAAGGCTGATCAGATTCCCGCTGCGCTGACGGCATTCGCCGAGCCGGGGCTACCCCGTTTGCTGTTCATAACGCATGCGTGGGGCGGCGGTGTGGAGCAGCATGTCGCGATGCTCGCTGCGCTCATGTCAGATCGTACTCGGGTGATGATTCTGCGACCCTTTGACCAAAATAGCGTCGAGATTGAGCTTTCCGGACAACAGCGATTTCGTCTGGCCAGTACGGATTGGAGCACGTTGCAAGGTGCTCTGAAGGCTCTGCAATTTGATCGCGTTCATCTTCACCATATTCACGGCCTGCCGCCAGCGATTCTCGACTTGGATCTGGCGCTCGAGATACCGCTAGATTGCACGCTGCATGACTATACGACCATCTGTCCGCAGTATCAATTGGTCGACCCCGACGGTCGTTATTGCGGCGAACCCGATGCGGCGGGCTGCAATCGATGCATCGAAGGTCGTCCGCACGCATGGCTTCTAACGATTGGCGAATGGCGCGAAGCGTTCGGTCTGGTGCTGGCTCGCGCAGATCGCGTGTTTGCACCCAACCTTAGCGTGGTGGAAAAAATTGCGCGCTACTTTCCGTCCGTTGATGTGATTTGTCTGCCCCACCCGGAGCGCTCAGCGAAACCGCCGCAGGTTGTGAAGGTTGCATTGCTCGGGGCGCTATCAAATGCTAAGGGACTCCCGGTGGCTTTGGCCGTTGTCGCGCATGCGAAAAATACGCATTCGCCGTTACTCTTTCGATTGATAGGCCACGCTAGCGAGCCATTGCCTCCAGAGCTGGCGGCAACGGGCTCCTATCAAGCCGACGATTTACCAAAGTTGATTGCAAGCGAACGACCCGATGTTATTTGGCTGCCGTCGCAAGTGCCCGAAACGTTCTCGTTCACGCTGTCGGCCGCGCTAGCAAGCACCGTTCCGATTGTCGCTTCAAACATTGGCGCACTAGCCGACCGGTTGCACGGCGTGCCCCATGCAACGCTACTTCCGTACAACGCAACTGCCGCAGACTGGCATGACGCGCTGATGGCGGCGTCACATCATTCAACGCTCACTTCGGCAGCAAGAACGGCGGCTAATTTACGCGTTGCGTCGTCCGCAGCAAAATCGACTGAAGCGTACGCGGAACAGTATGTAAGAGCTTTGCCAAACGCGGCAACAGCGGCGTCAGCCTCACCCACCTTCAAATTGCTGGAGACAGGTTGCACAGCGCTGGCGTTAAGTAAACCCGTCGAGCGACCGCTGATCAATGTATTTCGCATCGGCGTGTATGGCGGGCATAAACCGTCCACACAGGTGGTGGAGCGCGCTTTGGAAGCGCTCGCGCCGGGTGAGACAGACGTCGTTGGACGCATCCAATATCAGGTCGTTGAAGAGGAGCTGGTCCGCGTGCAGCAACTCGTTGCCGACCACCAAGATTTGCTGGTAGTGAAACAAGAGCAGTTCGTCGATGCAATGGCGACACTGCAAATATCGTTGGAGGCTGCGTTCGCCAACACGATGGATGCAACACAGGCGGCGCACGCTCAAGAAAGTGAACGCTGGCGAACCATTCTCGACGATGCCGATGATCGTGCGCACAGCGCGCGCGCCTACATTGCGCACCTTGAAGCGTCGATTGGACAGCTGCAAGTTCACCATGCGGCACTTGATGCCCAGCGGGTAGAGATGCTGAGCAGCAGTTCGTGGCTAATCACTAGGCCACTGCGGGTGTTGGCGCGCGGTGCGCGTCGGCTTAAACACGTGGGGCGATCAACCATACAACTTATCCCGCGCGTCCCGGCGTTGACGCGCGGCGGCGTTGCACGCTTTCGCCGCGGTGGTTGGCGAAGCGTGCAAGATCGCCTTGCAAGCGAGTTCCGTCCACCCGACATTCCCATGGCGATGAAGTTGCCTGAAAGCATTCCTGTCGCTATTGCATCGCTTACGCTTCAGTCCAGCAATACTGAACCCCTCGTATCCATCTTGATACCGGTTTATGGCCAGCACGAAACCACATTCGCGTGCCTGAAGAGCATTGCGGAGCATCCAGTGCATCGCGCGTTTGAAGTGATCGTGATGGACGACTGCTCGCCGGTGCCCGCTGCCGAAGCACTTGCACAAATCCACGGCATACGTATTATTCGAAACGAGACGAATCTCGGCTTTATTGGCAACGTCAATGCGGCGGTAGCCCAGGCACGCGGCCAATGGTTAATCATTTTGAATAATGACACTGTGGTGCGCCAAGGCGCACTTGACGCGCTTCTAAACACCTTTGATGAACACCACAACGTCGGCTTGGTTGGCGCAAAGCTCCTGAACGCTGACGGCTCCCTACAAGAAGCCGGCGGCATCGTCTGGCGCGACGGCAGCGCTTGGAATTGGGGGCGAGGGCAGCACCGTGATGACCCGCGATTTAGCTTTGTTCGGGATGCCGATTTTTGCTCGGGTGCAGCACTGGCGATCTCACGCCAATTGTTCACTGAAATGGGTGGCTTTGATTCGCACTATGCGCCTGCTTATTACGAAGACGCCGATCTTGCATTCCGCATCCGCGCGCGAGGATTGCGCGTGCTGTATCAACCCGCTGCCGAAATTTTTCACATCGAAGGCGTAAGCCATGGGCGCGACGAATCGTCCGGCATCAAGTCGTACCAACGCGCTAACGCCAAAAAGTTCTTCATGCGTTGGCAGCAAACACTATCTGCGCATCGTGAAAACGCGTCAGAACCCGACCTCGAAGCGCATCGCGTCACTCGCAGCAACATCCTAGTGGTAGAAGCTTGCATGATTACGCCTGACCAGGACGCGGGGTCAGTCCGCATGGTGAACATGCTGCGCATTCTGCGCGACGAAGGGCATCACGTCACCTTCATCGCCGACAATCTAGACGGCAATCCAAAATATGCCGCGATGCTCACCCGCATGGGCATAGAGGTGCTGCACGGGCAATATGCCGGTAGTGTTCGCAAGGTGCTACGCGACCGTGGCCCTACGTTGCACGCTATTCTTTTTTGCCGGTATTACATTGCCACGCAATATGTCAACAGCGTGCGCTCGCTCGCCCCGCGAGCCCAGATAATTTTTGACACCGTTGACCTGCACTTTGTTCGTGAACAGCGCGAAGCGCAATTGCTAGGCAGCGCCGCTATGGTTCGATCCGCTGCGTTAACTCGCGCCAAAGAATTGGCGGTGATTGACAAAAGCGATGTCACCATCGTTGTTTCTGCGGTCGAGAAAGCGTTGCTTACCCAGATCAAGCCATCCGCCCGCATCGACATTGTGTCGCTTATTAACACGCCGATTAGCGTCGGCGCGCCGTACGCCGAGCGCAGCGGAATACTATTCGTTGGTGGCTTCAGGCACGCTCCCAATGTCGATGCGATCAAATGGTACGCGTCTCAGGTGTTTCCAATTGTGCGGAAACTACTCCCAGACGTTGTGACGACTGTGGTTGGCAGCAACATGCCAGACGAGGTCGCCGCGCTGAGCCAAGATGGCTTACGTGTCTTGGGCTTTGTTGAAGATACCAAGCCCCTACTGGGATCCACCCGGGTGTCTATTGCACCGCTACGCTACGGAGCAGGCATCAAGGGCAAAATCAACGAGGCGATGAACCACGGCATCCCTGTGGTCGCGACTGAGTGCGCCATTGAGGGCATGCAGCTAGTCAGCGGACGGGATGTTCTGGTTGCGGACGACGCCAACGACTTTGCTCTAGCGATTGTGCGTCTACACAACGACGCGGCGCTTTGGGACGTCCTATCGAGCTCTGGCCGCGCCAACGTTCACGCGCACTTTTCGCCCGATGCGGCACGCCCCGCTATTCGTGCGGTGTTGATACGGTAGCAATATTCGTTGGTAGGATTACTTAGCCCGCAAAGCGCCAGCTAAACCGCAACGTCTAGCGGGCCGTCACAAAAAACGACTGCGTAGCGCTGCCCATGGCATACAAAGCGCTGTGTATCTGGAAGGTTTAAGGAGATCGCGACGGACGCCGTGACGCGCGCAACCACCGCCAATCAACGCGGTTGTAGCGATTAACTCAAGCGCCGACGCAGCACGTGGCGCAGCGTGGCCAGCCGAGCTAGCACGGGTGAACTAGCAAATCGGGCGCGCACCTGATCGCGACCGACATGGATGAGTGCATTGCTGCGCACATAATCCTCAGCAAGCTTCCTGACAAACGCCGGATCGGCGCTGAATTTCATCTCGCCTTGGCGGGCTACTGCGTCCTTGTAAGCATCGTCCAACTTAGCTTGACGTTTCGATGTGTGGCTCACTTCGGCGGGCACGCGATACTTTGACGTCGTTTTCCGCACCTGCACAAAATCGTCCTCCATGGTGTAGCGAGTCCATAAATTCCAGTCTTCGAGCTGGTGCATGTCTTCGGCAAAACCGCCATATCGATCATACAAACTGCGATGGAACAGCACCGCCTGAATTGGCATGAAATTGTGATGCCATAACGTGACGCGTGAAAACGGTTCATCGGGCATGGTGTCCCAGCTCAACTCGTTGTAAGACGGAACGCTCGCATCAATGATCTGGGTTGTGGTTCGCCATGACAGCGCAAACGCCCCGAGCAGTTTGGCCTCGCGCACCGTTTGCAGCAGCACCTCCAGATGGTCTGCAAAAAACAGATCATCGTCGTCGAGGAAGCACATCCACTCGCCGCGCGCCTCCAATAGCGCTCGATTGCCTGCAACCGAACGACCGCGACCGGGCGTGATCCTAACGTAGCGTATGTTCATTTGATCGGCGAACTGCGCGCACACGGCTTGCCCCTCATCCGAGCCATCCTCAACCACTATCACCTCAATCGGGCGATGGGTTTGGTGCAGTACCGAGGTGAGAGCTTGTCGCAAGAATCCAGCGCGCTGGTGGGTGCGAATGAGTACCGAAATCACCGGCAGCGCTTTGGGTTGTTGCTCACGCGACGCAAAACTGTAGAAAGCCCCATCGCGACGAAGCTCATAACCCCAACCGGCAAATCGCGGTTCAAAATGTGGCGCGCTTTTGTGAGTGCTCCAGAAGTAGCGGCAATTTCGCACAAACTTTAACAACGCTTTTGCGATGCCACGCCGACGTCCCGGAAAACTCTCTGGAAGCAATATCTCGGCAAACGCCATCGACAAGCCCTGAACAATCTGTCGACGCCCTGCATAACGGGCACGCAGGCAGAGGTTTACGTAGATGCCTTCAAGCGCTTGCAACGGCTTGACCTCATGCGCTTTGCTGTAGGTGTGATGTACAACAGCAGCTCGGGGCACATAGCGCAAACGATAACCTGCACAGCGCAGTCGCCACGACAAGTCAACGTCTTCCCCGTACATGAAAATTCGCGGCTCGAAGCCGCCGACACCACGCATGGCCGACGCGCGTATCAAAACCGCCGCACCACTCACCCATTCAGTGTCAAGCGACACTGGGTCATAGACTTTGGGGTGCTCGAAAGGTATTTGTCGCATCTCCCAAGCGGCCACAGCTGCGTCATCAACTGCGGCATATTTCCACAACTCCGCGAGCGCACCATCTTCAGGAATCGCGTCTTGATTAAGCGCTAGCAAGTAAGCTGCCTGCGAATCTTCGAGCATGCGATTGATGCCAGTGCCGAAGCCCAGATTTCCTTCGCCGCCACCTAGAGTCAACGTTAGGCCACGCCGTTGCACGGCTCGATAAAGCTCGCTCACTTCACCCGTCAACGGCGCATCGCCGTCGTTGTGCCAGACTCGCATGGCGAGCGGCACCCCCTGGTTGGTCGCGCGCAATACGGACTCCAACAATGCTTTCAATTGCGTAGTGTCAGGTTGAAACACCACGACCAAGACATCAATCATTGCGCCGCCTTCGCCGCTGTCAACCGTTCAGCGCGAGCCAGCATGTGCCGCCGAAGCAACGGTGGAATCATCGACAGTGCGCGCTCAAGAACTGCAATCGCGTGCTGCTGCTGATGCGCAACGGCAAGCGTATCAACGACGTCCTGTTGTAACTTGGCAGCGTATCGTTCATAAGCGCCATGAGCTGCAACTCGCGCCATTTCCGCTTGCGTGCTTTGTGCGTCCAAAGCGGCTGTGGAGAGTTGCAACGCCGCGTCTGCCTGTTCATGCTCAACGATTCGTGCGGCTTCGACCCGGGCGATCTCTGCTCTGCATTCGGACAGCGAACTTTCTAGCGCAGCAATCCAAACACCACGCGCTTCATACTCTTTGGTCACTGCCTGTAACGCCTGATGCGCGTTTGCAGCTTGCGTTTGCGAAAATGCAAGATCACCGGCCAATTTGTTAAGTTCACCGCGAAAAAAACGCCCATTCAGTTGCGTTGCAGCTACCGCTTCCAACGCCTTAATATGTGGCGAGAATTCAGCGTCTGGGCAAAATGTGTCAGCTGCGCTCATTGTTTTTTCATATTGCTTGTTAAGTCTTTCGACCATGTCTTGCGTCGACGGCAAAGCTGCCGCAGCGGCAGCTACGCACACTGTCACCTCCTCAGTAGCGCCAACGCAGTCAAGCAGCCGCGCAGCGACGTGGTCGGCCGAACTCTCTGCCTCATACGTCCATCCCCCGCGAGTCTGCACAATGCGCTCGCCAATCGCGCCTAGCGCGGGGCCGAATGCCGGCAAACCCGCGCACCACGCATCACTCAGCGCGTAGCTGTAACTCTCAGGTTGACGATTTGGAAACAACGCGATGCTCGCCCCATAGCCGCGGATCAGACCTGTGAGATCACGCGGCTCGAACGCGCCATGCACCCACAAACGATCAGTTTGCAGCCATCCGGGCGTTATTTGACCATCCGCGTAGCCGACGATGACCACGCGTATTTTCGGCGGCAGAGCCGCCACGATATCGTTAAGAAAATTCAATCCTTTGTGCGGGCCTAGTGCGCCGACGACGGCGATTCGAAATTGTCCTCTCGCAGCGGTCGATTGAACCGCATCGCTGAGCGAAGGCGCACCGTCCACTCCATTTTCGATGACTTCGCGTGTGGTCTCAGGCCCGAGCGCCGTCGACAACATTCGCGAAATGAATGCGCTGGGAACAATGCGCTGCGCCGCATTACGCACAAATTCCAACCGCGCGGTTCGTTCGTCGTCATCAACCTCACCGAACGTTGCCGCGAAGTCAATGTCGTGCAGCGTCACGACGTATTTGATGCCAAGCACGTTGCTCAACAATGCGACGTGTTCACGCACCGCAGCCAAAGTTGAGTGCGCATGTAAAAGTGCCGGATGACCCAAGGCTGCAATCACAAACGCATCGGCGAACTGCTCGTGGTCGATGGCAATAAATCGATGCGCCGCGACCACTTCAAACACGCACTGTTGTTGCACCACATGCAAGATGCAATCGTGCAAACGGTGCGCACAGATATCGCGCACATACCGATCTACACCGCCACCGTTCGCCGGGACTATGTGCAGCACATAACGGGTCGCTGCCGCGTCCGCTGTCGGCGGGGCGTTCAGCACAGTCGCGCTGTGACCCACTGAACTAACAGCTCAACCTGTCCGTAGCCTAGAAACGTAACGGTTAACGCGGCGATTGCGGAAACCCATAAAACGACTCGCCAACGCCATGACGAGGCAGACCAAGAGTCGATTCGCGTAAACTTTTCCACAGCGCTATTCTACGAGTGGCCTTAAAAATTGCATCGATTTGGTATTGAGCGCACGCATGGAATCTATTGACGAATACGCATCGCATTACGGTGACTGGCGGTGGTCGGTGCCAGCGCAGTTCAACATTGCCACTGCCTGCGCCCACAAATGGGCAACAGACCCGCTGCGTGCCTCTGAAATTGCCATTCGATGGGAAGACGAATCGGGTGCCTTTGATGACATCGAATACGCCGAGCTTGCACGCCGTGTCAATTGCCTTGCGTCGGCATTGGCGGGGCTGGGACTCAAGCGCGCGGACCGCATCGCGATTTGCCTGCCGCAGCGCATTGAGACCGCCGTGGCGATGCTTGCTATTCTGCAACTCGGCGCAGTAGCGGTGCCGCTCACGGTGCTGTTCGGACCCGAGGCGCTTGCTTATCGCCTGAATCATGCCCAGTGCAAATTGGCGATATGCGATCCGGCTTCATTGGCTAACGTGATGGCAGTTCGCAAACAGGTTCCTTTTCTGAAAACCATCGTGGCGTGCGCTGGAGCTGTTGACGCGGCGGCGATTGACTGGAACGAGTTGCTCAAGCGCGGTACCGATCAGTTTGAAGTTGCGGCCACTGCCGCTGACGACCCAGCCCTGATCATCTACACCAGCGGCACCACCGGCCCGCCCAAAGGCGCGGTCATTCCACATCGCGCGCTGTTGGGTAACTTGTCCGGTTTTACCTATTCGCACAATCAATTTCCGCAGCCGGGCGACGTTTTTTGGTCGCCTGCCGATTGGGCGTGGACCGGCGGCATTTGGGACGCACTACTGCCCACACTTTATTTCGGCCACACCATCGTTGGCTACTGCGGACGCTTCGATCCCGCCCACGCGTTTTCGTTGATGGAGCGGCATGGCGTGACCAACACATTTCTGTTCCCAACCGCGCTCAAGATGATGATGAAGAGCGTGCCGTTTCCGCGCGACACGTACCAGCTGAAGCTGCGCTCCATCATGAGCGCGGGCGAGAGCGTAGGCGAGACGGTGTTCAAGTGGACGGAGCTTGCGCTGGGCGTCACCTTAAACGAGATGTTCGGGCAGACGGAGCTCAACTACATCGTGGGTAACTCTGCTGCGCTGTGGCCTGCGCGCGCGGGCAGCATGGGCCGCGCCTACCCCGGCCATCAGGTCGCCGTGGTTGACCCGCTGGGCCGCGTGGTTCCGGTGGGTGAAACCGGTGACGTGGCGGTGAATCGTCGTGACGTCAACGGCGACTTGGATCCCATATTTTTTCTAGGCTACCTTGGCAACGACGCCGGCACTAAAGCCAAATATTCCGGCGAGTGGTGCCACACCGGCGACATGGCACACATGGATGTTGACGGCTATCTTTGGTATGAAGGGCGCAGCGATGACGTGATCAAGAGCGCCGGTTATCGCATTGGTCCTGCCGAGGTGGAGAGCTGCCTGATTCAACATTCAGCAGTCTTGATGGCCGCCGTTATCGGTAAGCCAGATGCGGAGCGTGGCTCCATCGTAAAAGCGTTTATCGTGCTCGCCGCCGGATTCGAACCCACCGAAACACTCGAAAAAAGTCTCGCGATGCATGTGCGCGGTCGCCTCGCGCCTTACGAATATCCCAAAGAATTTGAGTTTGTCACCGAGCTGCCGATGACCACCACCGGCAAAATCCAGCGTAAAGTGCTGCGTGATCGGGAATTGGCCAAAGGCGCATCGGGAACGAAGGGCGCATGATGTCGGCAAGCGTCTCGCCACCGCTATCGCGCTTCGATTTGCTTGAACATGTTCCAGATTACCAACAAGCACTCGGCGAACTTCGCCGTGTGTTGCGCGATGCGCAATGGCGGGCAACTGATATTGACCGCGCCGTTTCTCAACGCGTCACCCACCACGCTCATTCGTGCGCGAATCGAAGACGGCGATGTTGTTCATATCGAAGCACCGGAATATCACGGCAATCCCACGATCCCCCGCGAAGGCGTGCTTTGTTTCTATCACTTCGGTTGGGACTTGCTGGATGCACTGCGCAGCGCAGGGTTCCGCTCCGCCGCCATGCTCGATGTGTGGAGCAAAGAGACCGCATTGTTCGGTGACCAGAACGCCATCGTGGCTACTCGATAGCGTCGTCACTCGAACGCGCTTCACCATGCAAACGTAAAGAAGCGCCAAACCGGTTACCCGATTTGGCGCTCGTTCGGAGCCGCTTTGCTGCTATCGCTTAGCGAACAACCGCACGCTTCGCGCCTACTTGCGGCGAACCCGGCAGCGGACTTTTCACATATGGGAATGCAGCGTCAAAGAAGCTGTCATCCACGTACGCGCCGTCGGTAAACCCGAGGCCGCCAGACGGTGCATCTGCTGGCACGCAACCAAGGCTCAACGTGCAGAGTTTGCCCATCACTACGCGCAGCGATATGTCTACTACGTCGTCACCGAGACGGCGACCGTTCGGGTAGCCTGCGTTGTCACCCGCAATCACGCCTAAGCGATTTTGCGAGCCTTTAGGTGCTGCGGCGATACCGGTATTCAGTCGCAGCATTTCCGACGGCGTAACCGTTGCAGGTTTGTTCAAACCGGGAACGCCGGTCAAAAAGGCGGTGACTAGATCAGTGCGCGGGAAGTTGGTCGGAGCTTTCACACCGGCCGCACCAAACAATGCTTCAACCAAGGTCGGCAGCGTCGGGTTGGTCACGTACTCGGCAAACTGACCATCATCAGCAGGCTGGCTGCCGTTGAATTTGTCTTTGTCTTTCAAACCGATAACGACTTCATTCACCAGCGGCATGCCGAGGCGGGACACCTGCGTGTAGCCGCCGCTGTAAGTGGCGTTGGCGTTGAAGCCGGAGGCGGCGGCAGTCATGGTGCGCGTGTCGCGAATCCAAGCGCTGGTCCAGCCACCAATCACCGGATCGGTGCCTGCGGTCAGGCAGGAAATCGGCAATTCCATCGCGATGGTGGTGACGTTTTTATCTGCCAAATCGTCACGTGCGGCTTTTTCGGCGTTAGCGGCAAATTCAGTGGCTGGCAGCTTGATGTTGATTAAGTCAAACGTCTCGCCAAGGTTCACCACGAATGGGTCTTTACGCTGACCGACGAAAACGCGGCCCGGCGTTGCGCAGTCGGGAATGGCTATGTTGTAGACGTGCTTGGCCGCGTACGCTGCGTAGTTTGGGATGGTCTTGTTGCCGATGTTGTCCACCGGTTTATCGAAGAACACGGCACCGTTGCTCGCGTTGGTCACGGCTTTCCACGTGTTGGGCGAGCGAAACGCGGTGATGTTGAACGTCTCCCGCACGTTTAAACCACCGTCGAACACACCGTCCACTGCGCGTGAACCATTGTTGACCAACGGAATGGAGACCATCTTGCCACCGACGTTGATTTTGTTATCGGCGAGCGTATTCTGGAACGAGAACTGAAAGCTCCAATCGGGTTTCGCGTCGCCATTGCTGTCGATGTTGATCATGTAGATCGCGTTCGGATCGAGCTGGAAATAATTCGGGCCGCCGTACGCGTCCTGCAGCGGCGCATAGTTCGCGATGATGGTGACGAAAGCGGAGCGACCGGGCTCGGTGCTGCGGAACATATAAAAATCAGTGCCGTCTACTTTGGGCAATTGGGTGATGAAGGGGGCTTCGCGGTGGCTCGACGCCGTGGCGGGCGCAGCGACAAAACTCAGTGCCAGCGCAACTGCTGACGCGCCGAGCAGGGGACGTCCCCACCGAGCTATTCCTTGGGACTTCGCAACATTCGTGTTCATGTGTTTCTCCACGTTCTGGGTTGATGGGTTACGCGCTCTGAATTCGCATTACGCACCCTATACGAGCGAACACTCAAACTTGGTTTTTGCTATTTACCGAACCTGTTCGTGCGCGCGTGCGTGGGAGCGTAAGCCGCAGCCCGCGTAGCTGTACGAGCAGTCGAGGGAAGGTCGGCGCCACCATGATCAGCGCCGTTGCGCTCGTCGAGCGCTTGGCACTCTTGGCTATGCAACTACGACTACAGAGCTCGTACGAGCGAACAGTCCGCGTCCGTGGCGAGCCATTCGGCGAACTCATCGCGCAATCGTGCGCTCTCGGCCACTGCGGTTTGCCACACCGCAACGCGGGCGTTTAGGTCGCGTCCGAAGCGCATGAAATCAGTGCGATCCGGCAGCTTTTTATTGGGCAGCGTTGCCACCCATTCGGGATGCGGTGCGAGAACGATTACGTTGTCCAAAAAATGCGTAGCGCTGTGCCGCCACTTGAGCGATTTATCGAGCCATCCGGGCACCACGGCGCGTTGAAAATGCGGATAGAGCACCACACCCTTGGGCTCACCTTCACACGCCGCGCGATAGTCGAGATGCAGGTGATAGTCGGTGATGCCGCCGTCCCAATATGCGCCCGGCGCTGCGCCCGCGATGTCATGCACGGCATCGAGCACAAACGGAATTGAGCACGACGCTTGCACCACGGCGGCAAAGTTGTTTTCAAGCAGCGGATAGCGCCGCGTGCGATAGTCATTCACGGCAAACGGCAGCGGCAATGCGTGTGAAGCGTTGGACGAAAACACAGCGCGCTCGATCCATGCGCTCATCGCTTTGCGCGACACCACGTTGGTGAAAAACGCACCGGCGTAACCGAGTGGCGAGCGCACACGATTGTCGCGACGCAGGATGTGTCGCCCGCGCGAGGTGAGCACGTGCAGACGATAGCGCGGATGATTGAGCACCTCCAGCTCGCGCCCGCCAAACATGGCGTGAATGCCCTCGGCGAAGCGTTCGCTGATGTGCGTTTTGCTGGGCGTTTTGCGACCGGGCAGCAGGTCGAAATCTTGATGAATGTAGGCGTGCTGCAACGCGGCGAGCGCGTCAGCCGGAGCGTTCAACATCGCAGCCGCCATGCGCCACGCGCCAATCGACGCGCCGATCAAGTCGATAGGTTGTGTGGATTGCGGCAGCCAATCGCCAAACAAAAAGCGATCCAGCGGAAGCAGCGTGAGCCCCTTTGGACCACCGGCGGCAGCGGGAATCGCGCGAACGTCAGCGGGCTTTAAACCGTTGCTTTGCAAATGAGCAAGTGCCCGCTTACCGGCGAAAATTTGGAGCGCTTTCATCAAATTTTTCTCATACAACTTTATTCTATAACGCGCGTTTCACTTGGGCTAAGCCCATAAAAAGCATATAGTCGACTTTATATTAAATAGACGTTTAGCCCCAATTCAATGGCGCTTTCAGAAAAAAGGTGTTGCCCGATTTCACGCCCAAACTCCGCTAAAACTGCGCTTTTATACAGTAAAATAATCGTCATGCTCCGAGCCCTTTACGTCGATTTCAACAGCTATTTTGCGTCTGTCGAACAACAGTTGCGACCGGAGCTGCGTGGTCGCCCGGTGGCTGTGGTGCCGATGCTTGCCGACACCACCTGCGCCATCGCCGCGAGCATCGAGGCCAAACGCTTTGGTGTGAAAACGCTGACCAACGTGGCCGATGCGCGGCGGCTGTGCCCCGAAATCGTGTTCGTTGAATCGCGACCTGCCGTGTATGTGGAGTTCCATCATCGCGCCAAAGCGGTGGTTGAAAGTGTCGCGCCGATTGCGTCGGTGAACTCGATTGACGAGATGTGCATCACGCTTTCCGGGCGCGATCAACCGCGTCCCGCCGCTGAAAAATTAGCGCTCGAAATCAAGTATCGCTTGCGCAAGCAATTGGGTGATTGCATCACCTCGTCCATTGGCATTGCGCCCAACGCGTTCCTCGCCAAAACCGCGAGCGACATGGTGAAACCGGACGGTTTGGTGGTGATTGAGCTCGCTGATTTGCCGCACGCATTGATGCCGCTCAAACTGAATCATTTTGTCGGCATCGGCAAAAAAATGTTGCAGCGATTGATCGACAGCGGCATCACCAGCACGCCTGAATTGCTCGCCGCCGACGCGGCGAAACTGCGCTCGATTTGGGGCGGCATTGAAGGCGAACGCTTCTGGCAAAAACTGCGCGGAGAGGACGTGGCGGCGCGCGAAACTAAAACCTCGTCAATCAGCCACTCGCATGTGATTGCGCCCGATCATCGCTCGCACGCGCACGCGCAGGCCGTGCTCTCGCGCCTCACGCAAAAAGCCGCAATGCGGCTGCGCGATATGGAATTTATTGCAACCGACGTGTCGCTGTATCTGAAGCTGCGCGGTGGCGAAAAACAAAAGCGCCATCAACGCGTTGACGCGACCGACCGCACCACCACACTGCTTGAGACGGTGCAAGCGCTCTACGAATTGATGCTCACTGATCGCAGCGTACGCAACAGCACGCCGATGGCCGTCGGCATGGCGTTGTCAGGGCTCACGCCGCGCGAGGGCCAATCGCTGTCGCTATTTGATGCGCAGCCCAACACCGAAAAGCTCGACCGCGTGGTCGACAAGCTCAATCTCAAATTCGGCAACAACACGTTGTTTTGGGGCGGCGCGTTTAACGCGCAAAAGTCAGCCCGAATGGCCATCGCGTTCAATCACATTCCAGATTTGGTGATTGAGGGAGATGTGAAGATTCCACGCCGTTCTGTCCCCTCTCCCCTCGCGGGAGAGGGCTAGGGTGAGGGGGCGGGCTGAGTTTCTCTGGATGGTGAATCTTCCACCCACGTTCCCCCTATCCCTGCCTCCTCCCAGCCTCCCTCCCAGCCTTCTCCCAACATTCTCCCAACATTCTCCCGCGAGGGGAGAAGGGGCCGGTCTGGCGCAGCGAACAGCTAACCAGCGATAAGCACGCCTACGGCCGCTTCGGCATCGGCACGGCGGGCGGATGCGGCGAGCGCTTCGGTTTCTTCTCGCTGGCCCGCAAAATTGCAATCACGTCCGCTCCGACAAACTTTTCAACAAAGCGTCGGTGCAACACAAACCACACCACGAGTGCGGTCACCGGCGGCATGATCAAGGTTGAAAACTGATACAGATACGCAATCACTTCTAGCTGCCACGCCGCCCACGCCGCCTGCTCGCGCACCGCAGGGCCCGAACTGAGCAAAATTTGTTTCATGCCCGCAGCGAACACAGCCAACATTTGCAGCGGCAACAGCAGCAGCCAGCCGTACCAAAGATTTCGCCAGCGCTGCGGGTGCCACGCCGCCAGCGTCAGCGCCGCCATGAGCGCGCTGCCGTAGCTGTACAGCCGCGCGTCCACCTCGGCACTCACCAGCGCGTCCGCGCGAAACGCCTGACCGGCCACCGCGCCTGGCGAGAGCGAGGTCAAGAACTCAAAGCCGTGTAGCGTTTGCGTCACTGACGTCACAAATTCTGGCAAACCCAGCAGCGCCATGCCCGACAAAAACCAGCGAATCGGCCAATGCAACAGCGGCACCAACACGTACCACGTAGCAAACACCAGCGGCACCCACAGCAGGATGCGTAGAAAGAAGCGACCGATAGTGGTGGGCATAAATCTGCTCGCAGCGATCAGGCAACGAGCGCTGCGGCGACACCTGCATCGCCGGACGGCGGCGGCGTGCCATTGACCGGAGCGCGATTGATTCGCCGCACCCAGATGAGCCACACGATCAAAACGTCGAGCATTATTAGCGCCTGCCAGATGTAGAGGTGCGCCCATTCAAACGCCGTCATGTTCCATTGCCCAAGATAGAACAGGCTGATGATGCGCACCACGTTCAAGCCCTGCACCGCGACAAAACCAAACGCCAGCCCCCACGCCTTTTGCCGCCACGTTGAGGGGAACGCAAGAATTGCCGCAATCAGCACCAGCGTGGCTTCCACGCCGTTGCAACCGGCCTCGATACTCACCGCAAAACCATTGGAATTGCTGCGCAACACCTTGCCGATAGCAATCGCATTGCTGTCAAAAATAGCAACCAGTTGCGCGCAAAAATGGGCGAGGCCGTTGGTCCACGGAATTACGAAATAATCTTGGCCCCACGGCGTTAATTGCGCACCAAACAGCACGGCCTGAATCACGACAAAAAGAATAAGAAAGCGAACCATGACCGGCATCAAGGTAGCAAAACGCTACTGCACAATTGTTGAGCACGAATCGTACCCTAAGTACACGCCGGTCGAGCTACGTAAAATCAATGTATGCGCATTACCCAACTTCATCAAACCCTCATCGCGGCGGCCCTGCTGCTGGTCGCGCTCACCGCCACCATCGCCCACGCCATCGAACCGGGCGAGCGCGTGATCGTGCTCAACTCGGGCGAAGGCACGGTGTCGGTCATTGACCGCGCCACGCGCAAAGTGGTCGACACCTACCCCGTGGGCAAAGAGCCGCATCATTTAATGCCGGTGTTGGGCAAGGACGAGGAGCTGGTGATTGCCAACTCCGCTTCTAACGATTTGGTGTTTTTGAACCCACTGACTGGCGAGGTCAAGCGTCGTTTGCCGCGCATCAGCGATCCGTATCAACTGGGCTATTCACCGGACGGCAAGTGGTTTGTGTCGGTCAGTTTGCGGCTGGACCGAGTGGATATTTACACGATGCCCAACTACGAGTTGAAAGCGCGCATCGCTACCAAAAAAACGCCGAGTCACGTGGCGTTTAGCGCCGATTCGCGCGTTGCGTACGTCACGTTGCAAGACTCCGATGAACTGGTAGCGATTGATCTGACAACGCAAAAAGAAACATGGCGCATCAAAATCGGTAAGACACCCGCTGGCATCTGGATGAGCCCGCAGGGACTTTTGTTTATAGGCATCATGGGGCAAGATTTTGTGCAAGTTGTTGATCCCGCCAAGCGCGAAATAATCAAAAAAATCGTTACCGGACGTGGCGCACATAATGTGTTTCCGATGGGCGACGGCGTCCGCGTGTTGGTGAGCAATCGGGTGGACGGCACCATCACGCCGGTGGACTACAAAACCTACACCGTAGGCAAACCGATCAAGGTGGGGCGCGGTGTGGATTGCCTTGAAGTGTCAGCCGATGGCCGCGAAGTGTGGGCCACTGTGCGCTGGGAGGCGAAGGTTGCGGTGATCGACATGACCGGCGTAAAACCGATTGAATACATCCCGGTCGGGCGCTCGCCACATGGCATTTATTTCAAGAGCCATGCGCGACGTGATCAGTAGAGTAATTTGCGCGGTAGCCGCCGTATGGTTTGCCGTGACGGCACACGCTGCATGTAGCGGCACGGTGTACCTGACGCTCGATACCGGCCACATGGAGCCCGCGAATGCCATCGCGGACATCCTCGCCAAGCACCAAGTCAAAGCCACGTTTTTTCTCGCCAATGAGAAGGCAAAATCCGGTGGCTTCACGCTGGATGATTCACAAAAACCGTTCTGGCAACGGCTTGCCAAAGAAGGTCATGCGTTCGGCTCGCACACGTGGGATCACCATTATTTTCGCGGTGATGTGGGCGCTGACAAAGTGAGTTTTATTCCTTGGGGAAAAACCGCGAAAGAAGGCCGAACGCTTGACCGCGCCGGGGTTTGCGCAGAGCTCAAAAAGTCAGAAGAGCGCTTTCGTGAAATGACTGGTCGCGGTTATGACGGCCTGTGGCGCGCGCCCGGCGGCAAAACCACACCGCGGGTTTTGGACTACGCAAAAAGTTGCGGCTACACGCACGTGGCATGGGCGGATGCGGGTTTTTTGGGCGATGAATTGTCCTCTGATATTTACCCCAATGACGTGCTGCTCAAGCGCGCATTAGCGAACATTCGTGACGGCGACATTCTGGTGGCGCATCTCGGTATCTGGTCGCGCAAAGAGCCGTTTTGGCCGATGCTTGATCCGCTGATTGCTGGGCTCAAGTCAAAAGGATTTTGCTTTGCGACGATTCCTGAGCGGAAGGCGAAATAGCCTTGGTGGAGACGCTTGAACAAATCATCGAGTCGTTGGTCGGCTGGGTCTACATCACGCTGGTTGACCCGATGCTTTACGCGCTCGGTTTGATGTCGTGGGCGGAGCGCGCGTTTGATGCAACGGCGTTTTTTGTCGGTGGTGTGCTCACGGTAAGCGCCACCGCGTTGATCTGTATCCCTATCGAAAAACTCGCGCCCGCGCAGGTGATTGCCGACCGCAAACAAGTGCGCACCGACGTGTTTTTCACCTTGATTAACAAGCTTGGCGTGGTGCCGTTGTTTAGCTTTGCCGCACTGCTGCTGCTGTGGTCGCCGATGCAGGCGTGGCTGCGCATGAAGGGCATCTCGCCATGGTCGCTGGAGGACGTGTGGCCGACCCTCAACGCGAATCCTGGATTGAGTTTGGCGCTGTACGTGATCATTCTCGATTTTGCGGGCTACTGGCAACACCGCTTTCAGCACCGGCTCAATTGGTGGTGGCAATTGCATGCGCTGCATCATGCGCAGCGCGACATGACGTTTTGGACCGATGATCGCAATCACGTGATGGATGAACTGCTCGGCGCGTTCTGGATGGCCGCAGTGGCGCTCGCCATCGGCGTGCCGCCGCAGCAGTTTCCGCTGCTGTTGTTCATCACCAAATTCATGGAGTCATTGGGCCATGCCAACGTGCGCTGGAATTTCGGCTGGCTCAAGCACATTTTGGTCAGCCCGCAATTTCACCGTGTGCATCACGGCATTCATATTGGGCATGAAGGGCAAACGCAGGGCGTGAATTTTGCGGTGGTGTTCTCGTTTTGGGATAAGCTATTTGGTACGGCTGATTTTCGAGATGCGTACCCGGCGACGGGTGTGGCCGATCAGCTGCACGGCAAAAATTATGGAGATGGATTTTGGGAGACTCAATGGCTCGGATTCGTACGCCTCAAACGGCTTTTTTGGTCGCGACGAGAACCGCATTGATTGCGGCAGCAGTGGCGGTCACGCTCGGCGGTTGTGCCACCGTGGTGCAGGAAGCAAAGCGCTCGGCGCTTGACCAAAAATGTCAGGAACGCGTGGTGACCATGTTGAACGCTGTGTCGCCAGTGGCCACCGACACCGGCATTCCGGAAAAGTTTTGCGGCTGCTTCATGGCGAAGGTGGACGTGGTGAAGCTGGAGACCGATGTCGACGGCGTGAAAGACATCGGCCTGAACCCGGAAACATTGCGTTTCGTGACCGAGTACATCCCGACCATTCGCGGTTGCGCCAAGGAGACGGGGCTCTGGAAGGGGCTTTAACGTTGCGTTAATGGCCGCTGCTGTGCCGTAAGCCGTGAGCCGTGAGCCTTACGGCGCAGCAGTGAACGACTCTGCCGCCCCGCGCAGGCCGTGCACGATGAACGCGACCAACTGCTTTTCAACCGCTGCGTCGCCCGCCATGTTGACGCCTTGCGACAACCGATTGACGCGCTGATCGCTCAGGTAATGCAGCAGCGCACCGAGCGCAAACTGGTAACCCCACGCGGCCTGTGCCAGCGTGAAGCCCGGATATTCGTGCGCAAGCGCGCCTTGAAACGCCGCGATAAATTCAGCTGAAATCGGGTCTAAAAATTCGCGAATGGCGCGATCTTCTTCCACCCCTTGCTGCGTGAGTCCACGCGTTAAAAAGAGCGCGTAGGACTCGCCTTGAGCGCTGCCGCGCATGCGCACCACCGGCACCACCATGGCCGAGACGATGCGCTGCAACTGCTCGCCCTTCGCTGCCGTGAGCGCTTCGCGTAAATCAACGCCGCGCTGCGCGACCGTGCCGCTCCAGTACGCAAATATTGCGTCGTACAGCTCCTGCTTTTGCCCAAAGTAATAGCCCACCAATGCGAGCGGCACCTTGGCTTCGGCCGCGATCTGGCGGATGGTGACCGCGTGGTAGCCGTAGCGCGCAAACAGGCGCTGCGACGCGTCGAGAATGTTTTGCCTGCGATCAGGGCGGGGCTTGGCAGCGGCCACGGCAGTCGTCGTGGACGTTGCAGCGGATTCCGAAGCTTCGGACGTTGCAGTCAAGGTTTCGGACATTGTGTTCATAAATTTTTCGCCAGTGCGGTTTACGCGGTTTACGGTTTGGGTCTCAGTCAGAGCGATTGCCTCATGCGTACTACTTATGAAAAATAAATGCTTTGGACTGTAAGATTGTTCTCAGATAAAGGTGTGACAGACGAGCGTTTAAAAAGTGCGGCCAATCTTGAAACGACTTATTCTTCCCGCCGCAATATGCGGAGCGTGCGGAGCGTTGTGCTAAGCGCACGTGTCCTGTACGCAAGAAACAACCGAGCGGTTTTCGCGTTTAGCGATCAGTCTGGGGGTTGGTGATTGCAGGCCAGACACAGCTAATTTCTGGGCGCATCGATTGCGGTGGGCGGAGTGCGGGGGCCACCGTTGCAAACGCCGGTGGTCCCGCCATCGGCGTTCGTTAAACGAGACACCGAAAAAGGGTTTGTGTGCAGCGAAAATTAAATTTCGTCGTCAAGCGAGGCGCACATGCAAGCGCGCCGTCACTCGCAGGTAGATGTGCGAAATTGAACTATCAACTTTAATCCAGAAGCCCCGTTGCACGGGGGATCAGCGCCGTTAATACAGAATATCGACTTAGACGATTTATGGCGTTTAGCCCAAGTCAAACGGCGCTTTCAGCCTAAAGCTGTTACGACTTTACCAGCGTGGTCAAGTCGGCGGCAATCGCGTCTGATCCTGCTTCATGGCGTAACAATAGACGAATTCTGCCTTGCGGATCAAAGGCGTACATCTGCGTGGAATGATCGACGAGGTAGGTGTTCTCGTCCTTAACTTGCGCTTTTTGGTAGATGATCTTGAACTCTTTGGCGGCGGCTGCCGTTTGCTCGTCGCTGCCATACAGCGCGGCAAACGTTGGATTGAACGCGTGAACGTAATCCGCCAGCAATTTAGGTTGATCGCGTTTGGGATCAACCGTGACAAAAATAACCTGCACTTTGGCCGCATCTTCCGGCTTCATTTTGCCGAGCGCGGCGCTTAACGTGGTCATGGTCGTTGGGCAAAAATCCGGGCAGAACATGTAGCCAAAAAACAGCACGGTCGCCTTACCTTTGAAGCTCTCCAAGGTGCGCGGTTGCTGCGTGGCGGCATCATTTAGCGCGAGCGTTTTGCCGAACGCGGCACCGGTAATATCGGTGGCAATAAATTTAGCGGGCGGCGCGTTGCCGCCGTTGCTGCCGCCGCTATTGTTGCCGCAGGCGGCGAGCAGGAAGACAGCCGCTAAGCCCGCGAGGCCAGTTAAAAACGCCCGCATGCTAATGCTTGTGCTCCGCATGATCGTGCGCGCCTGGCTTCTCGGCGGTCACCATCACGGTCACTTCGCCCGCTTTTTCGAACTGGAGTTTGAGCGGAAACTTTTCGCCTTCCTTCAGGCCGTTTTTCAAGCCGATGAGCATCACGTGATAGCCACCCGGCTTCAATTCCGCCATGCCGTTGGCAGGAATATCGAGTGATTTGATCTCACGCATTTTCATCACGCCCGCTTCGGTGATCATGCTGTGAATCTGGATGTCTTTAGCCACGTCGCCGCTCACGCCAATCAACTTGTCAGCTGCGCCCTTATTATCAAACTGCATGAAGGCGGCGGAGTTTTTGACGGCTCCGGGGGTCGCGCGTGCCCACGGATGAGCGATGCTGATGGTTCCGACTTTGACATCCTGCGCGCAGGCGATAGCCGACAAAACGGAGGCGATGAGTAGCGCAATTGTTTTCATATTTTTTGGGGAACGGCGTTGCCGCTACCTGAGTTTGATGTGGTTCGGGGGTCGCGGCAGCGCCGCTTCTACAGGGTGACAAGCATGGCGACGGCCATCGCGGCCATGCTTAAGTCTTCAATCAACGTGACCTTCGACATCGGCAACTTGAACACGGTTCCCAGGCACGCGCATTCGATCAGTTGCCGGTTGCGCAAGGCGTTCAACACACCCGCCGCGCTCACCAGCATGACCGCGAGCGTTGCCCAATGCGTAACTTGCGGCTGCCAGCGCGTAAGGTAGGCCACACCCAAAGCCAGTTCAATGAATGGATAGGCCCACGCATAGGCCGCGCTTTTCGCTGCGATCAGGTCATAGCCGCGATACGCCTGCACAAACCCGCTCAGGTTGAGCAGTTTGAAAAAACTGAACACGAGGAAAAAACCCGCCATAAAGTCCGACATCCATTCATGCCAGTGTCGGCCCGGCGTTTGTGCGTGCACTAGCCACGTCACGCCAACCAGAAAGCCAACGATCAGCAGCAACGGTTTGTAGGTTGCAAAGAAGCCGTCACCGACGTCGGCCGACGTGTTTGCGCCAAAGGTGGGAGCAGACGCCTGCATGGTGTATTTGCCCGCACCTGCAAGTGCAATTTGCATCACCTCCAAAGCCGCATCGGAATGCATGCCGCGAAGCACTGCTTGTGGTGGGTCAAGCGTCACCTGCACCTTGTCGGCGAAACCCGATAACGCTTTGCTGGCGCGACCTACGCAGGCACCGCAATGCATGCCGGAAAGGGTGAAGGTTTTGTCCATGCTCGATATTTTGCGCCAAACGCGCAAATATCAACGCGGCCCGCTGCGGCACGCTCGATGCGGCGGCGGAGCCGATCACGCCATCAAATCAATGCTCTGCGTGTTGAAGCGTGTGAGATTCGGCACAATGCTGGCAAGATCAGTCGCCGACGCACCCATCCACGTGGCAAGCGTCGCGATGTAGGCGTCTGCCGCGATGGCTGGCAACAGCCGCCCTTCGCCCACGTCCACCGATGTGCCGATTGCGGGCATCGGAAAGTCGCCCACGATGCGACCGCCTTTAACCGCGCCGCCAAGTACGAGTTGATGCCCGCCCCAGCCGTGATCCGATCCGGCGCCGTTGGATTTCAGCGTGCGGCCAAAATCGCTCATCGTCATCGTCGTCACGTTGCCCGCCACGCCCATGCTGTCGGTGGCGCGATAGAAAACATTGAGCGCTTCATCAAGCGTTTTGAGTAGATCGAAATGCTTGCCAGCCAACAGCGTTTTGCCGTTGATGTTGCTGCCAAATTGATCGCCGTGATTGTCAAATCCGCCGAGCGAAACGAAGAAAATCTCGCGTGTGACACCGAGCGCTTGGCGTGCGGCAATCATCGCGGCCACTGAGTGCAGTTGCGCGGCCAATCGGTTGGTGGTGGGCCATGCGCCAGGCACCGGATTTTTGAGCGTATAGACGCCGCTGTTCACGGTGTACATCGCGTCGGTAACGAACGCGCCGACGTCAAGCGAAGCTTTGTGAATGCCTGCGTATTGCTTCTCCAAAAGGTTGGCGCGCACGTCGTTGATGTTGTTCACAAACACCTCTTGCGGCAACCGATTTGCGCCCGTGCCGGTCCAGTTCCAGAAAACATCGGCTGAAGCAGTGCGAGCGATGCGGCTGCTGGTGTCGATGGCACCTGTTTTGTATTTAATGGGCGACACGGTGTACGCGGTGACCTGATTGCCTTTCATGAATATGTTGCCGCTGCCCAAGCTGGTCGACACCGGCAGCAAACTTGACGAGGCGGCGCGAAATGCGTCGGCCATGCGTCCGCCCCAGCCGGTGTCGGCGGGCACGTCAGGCTGCATGGTTTGCCAGTGCATTTGCATGTCCGAATGCGAGAAAAGCTGCGGCGGCAACGGCACGCTGCGGTTTTGATACTGCGCAAGCGTGGTTGGCGCGAGCAACGGGCCGGCATTGGCCACCACGGCAAGTTTTTTGTCGGTGTCGAACAAGGTTTTTAAGTTGCTCATTGCTGGATGCAGCCCAAAGCTGTTCGCTGCCATTCCAGCGGGCGAAATCGGCAGCAGCGAGCCGAGCGGCAGCGCCAAGCCATTGGCCTCGGCGAGCCCGCCACGCGACGCAGCATAAGCGTTGTATTCGGCGCTTGTGGCGGGCACAATCATGTTGTGGCTGTCGTTGCCACCGTTCAAGAAAACGCACACCAACGCCTTGTAGCCCGAGGTGTCGGCGGCGTTGGCTGATGAGATAGAAAACGGTGGCAAAAAAGGCATTGCGCCCAGCGCGGCGGAAGCACGGATAAAGTCACGGCGGTTGGTCATGATCGCTCCTCTTCTTTAGCGTTGAATGGCGTAGTCAGCCGAATGAATAATCTGCCACATCACCGCTCGGAAACGGTCATTGCGCTGATCGGCAATCGCGCCTCGCGTGATGTTGGTGGCAAGCGCAACAAGGTTTGCCTTGAACGCTGGTTTAAGGTTATTCGCGGTGAGCAGCAGATCAAGCTCATCGACCATTTGCTGCGGCGTGTCGGCCAGCGCCGCACCGGCGGCACCGGTCAAATAGCGGTCGTAGTTAGGCTTGATCCACAGCGGGCCATCGTCCCGCCGAAAGCCGCCAACCACGCCCCAGCCGGTGAAATCAGAAAAACCAGCCACCGTTGAGGTGGAGGTGATTTCAAACTCCGGCCCTTGTAAAAACACGGTAGCCATAGCACCGGCAGGCTCAAATTCCGGCGAATAATAGTTAAACACCGACGGCGCTTTGAGCGCCGACTGACCGAGCGTATCGCTGTCGGCGGTGTCCCACACCTCATAAAAGCCGCCACTGGCGACACCGCCAAACGCGCGGTGCAGGTGAATGAACTTGATCACGGGCTCGCGTAGTTTGCCGTAAATATTATTCGCCGCGACCGTGTTGTCGCGTGCTTCGCTGTCGGTGAGGATGGCGCGAATCACGGCTTTCATGTCGCCGCGCACATTGCTACCGTTATTGTTGAACGCGGCGGTAACGCGGCCCACGTAAGCAGGCGTCGGGTTGCTCGTCACCAGTCGTTGAATCAACTGCCGACCAATGAACGGGCCCACATTCGGATGATTAAAAATGTTGTCGATGGCGTTTTCAATATCGAGCTGAGCTGTCTGTCCTGCAGGCAGCGTGGAGTAGGGCGCGCCCGGATATTGCAGCAACGATTTGCTGGTGGTGTTGTGTGGCGGCGGAATTGAGCAGCGATCAATGGTCACGTTGCAGTAGGTGTAGCAACGTTGGTTGTTCGGAGTACCCGCTGGGTCGTCCGGCACTCGCCCGTCCTGCGAGCAGCGCCGACCCACCCAAGGCGTCATCGGTGTAGTCCATTTTTCAACCGGATAGTAGAAACGCCACGGTTCAGCGGCCTCGGGCTGATTAGCGAAGTGCCATCCGGTAAACGCTTTGGCGAAGCCCTGCACCATGGCCTCGCTGTAGGTCGGCACCAGTTGCCCACCGCTTGATTGTGGCGTGCCATCGGCATTGAGCATCACGGTGCCAATTGAGAACAATTGCAGAAGCTCGCGCGCATAATTCTCGTTCGGGTTGTCTTGCGTGCTGCCGAGCATGTCGAGATAAATGCCCATCGTTGGATGCAACGTCACGTCGCGCAGCAGCGTTCGGAAATTGCCGAAGGCATGGGTGCTGAGCATGTCCATGTAATTGGCAACGCCGGTGCCCGCGTCAAGCACGCGGTTGTTGCCAATTGACACCACCACCGTTTGCAGCAGCGCATTCACCACCCGCTGACGCAGTTGATCGCGGCCCTCAAACGCCTGCTTGTAGAACCCCGGCGTGTTGGCCGCCCAAGGGCAGCCGCCGCCGTTCATGTCGTTGCACCCGCGTGCGCCATTTTTGTTTTCTTGAATCACCGATTCTGCGTACGCGGTGTACGACGTGGCGGGCAGCGCAAATTGCTCGTTCAGCCAGCCGTTTACGCCTAAGCCCTGCACGCGGTTGATCTCGGGTAACGTCGCGCCAAATGTGGCTTGCTGCAACAGTCGCGCCGCGTCTTTCGCCGCGAAGGCTGTTGCCGTTGCCGGACAACCTGCGGTCATAAACAGCTGCAAATCGTTGCCGTTTTTTCGTTGCGCGTTGCCAGCAAAGGTGATGCCGGTTGCCCACGCGGCCTGCGAATAACCAGCGAGATAGCGACTTATAATCGTCGCGTCGGAGTTGCCGAAGCTACCGTCGCCGTCCATATCAAGTCGCGCTACGTTTGCAGCGATGGTCGCCTCCGCGGTGGCGAGCGAAGCGGCTGGTCCGATATTGGCAATTAAGGCTGCACCACGCATGCCCTGTGCATAGCGGGCGAGCAACACGCCATCGATTGATAACTTAGCTGCGCTGCCGCCGGAAACATTGAGCGGACAGGAAGTGGCTTGCGCGAACACCGGGTTCGCGACCGTGGCCAACGTTCCCAAGGCACCTAGGCCGATTGAAATAATGGCCTGACGAAATCGTGTGGTCATAACTACATCCCAACTAACGCTCGACGACCGCCTGAGCGTTTTATCCCCCGTTGCAGATAGTAACAGGAAATAATGACGATGGCATGACGAGGGCACCGTAGCCGCGATGCAGCTACAGCGGAATCGCGGGGGAGGATTGGCTTGTGAAACGATTGCTGGGTTCCTCGATTCCGCTATAGCTTCATCGAGGCTACGTCATGCCGCTACATCATTCCTGTGCTTCGATCTTAGGGGCGATTGCCCAGTCGGCATTCACGACACCGCGCTCGACGTACTTGTGAATTGACGAATGCGCCCAATCAGCGGGGCGTGCAGCATGACCATGTTTCACGGGATTGAAATGAATGTACGCGACGTGATTTTCAAAATCACGTTCATCGCGAATCGTGTGTTCCCAAAAGTGCCGTTGCCACACGTCGTAGGCACCGGACAAGTCTTTGAGCATCGAAAGCCCGGCTTTGCGACACGCCATCGTGAACCGCGATTTGATCGCACGCCAGCGCGCTGAATAATCGGCATCTCCGTCAGGCAGCGTCCACACGCAATGCAGATGTTCGGGGAGCACAACGATGGCGTCGGTTGTAAACGGTCGATCCCGTTGCACACGCGCATATGCCGCACGCAAATCATCGATTCGTTCAACCAGCAAGCGACTTGATCGATCACGCAGCGTGACCGTGAAAAAGTAGGTGCCCCCTGGAACGAAATTACGACGATAAGCAACCATGACTCAGTCAACAACGTAGCCGCGATGCAGCTACAGCGGAATCGCGGAATAGCGGCGGGCGCAACGAATTCTCGATTCCGCAATGCAGCGACGCAATCCCATCAATGACAAACATCCGCAAACTCACGCCGTAGCCGCGATGAAGCTACTGCGGAATCGCGGAATGGTGGTGAGCGCAACGAATCCTCGATTCCGCTGTAGCTTCATCGAGGCTACGCTGGCTACTTGCTAGCGGTTTGGCGCATCGTTTAGTGGACGATCCAGCGACTCGCCACAGTGCGGGCACAAACGCCACGGCTTGTCGGAAGCGTCCGTGCGGGCGTGCCACATTGCCTCTTTTGGCAGGCGGTATTCGCACCATGGGCAGGTCATCAGTTTGGCGATGCGCAGAAGGAAGGGAGCAATCCAAAACCACGCGAAGCAAAAAAGCAATCCCAAGAACCAATATTCAGGCCACGGGGTTAGGAAGCCAAACACAACTGGCATGGCGATGAGAGTCAGCGATAGTCCCAACCAGAACAAAGTTCTCCGGCAAGCTTTCTGAATACGCGTTCGAAATGTGGTTTGGATACTCAAAGCAGCACTCCCATAATCACTGCGCGCAGCCACTCCGATTACCCAACCAGCGTCGCCAACGCCTCCCCCAATTTCGCCCCATCCACCCCACCCGCCATAGCCATATCCGCCCGTCCGCCGCCCTTGCCACCGACGATAGCCGCAGCCTTGCCAACGATGTCGCCCGCCTTGAACCTGCCTACCAAATCAGCCGTGACGCCAGCGCATAGGGCAACCTTGCCATCCGGCGATTTGCTGCCGAGTAGCACCACGCCCGATCCCAGTTTGTTCTTCAACTGATCGACCATTTCACGCAACGCTTTGGCGTCTGCACCTTCGATCTCGGCTGACAAGAATTTCACGCCGTCTTTCTCGACGACTTTGCTGAGCAGGTCGCCACCGGCTGCGGCGGCGAGCTTGCTCTTGAGTGCCGCAAGTTCTTTTTCCAGTGCTTTGGCGTGATCCTGAATTTGTGCGATTTTGGTGGTGACTTCTGCTTGCGGAATTTTCAGTGCGCCTGCTACGTCACTCATGCGGGCGTCGAGCGCTTGCACGAACGCCATTGCGTTCAAGCCTGTGACAGCTTCCACGCGGCGCACGCCTGCTGCCACACCACCTTCGCTAACGATTTTGAAGAAGCCGATATCGCCGGTGCGGGCGACGTGCGTACCGCCGCAAAATTCCTTGCTGCTGCCGATTTCCAGCACGCGCACAACGTCCCCGTACTTCTCGCCGAACAGCATCGTCGCGCCGCTCGTCTTGGCCCTTTCTATAGGCATGACTTCGGCGTGCGTCGCCGTGTTGGTGACGATTTCGGCGTTGACTTTGGCTTCCACTTCGCGAATCTGCGCGTCGGTCATCGGCGCGTTGTGCGCGAAGTCGAAGCGCGTTTTTTCAGCGTCGACCAGCGAGCCCTTTTGTGCGACGTGCGAGCCGAGCACTTCGCGCAGCGCCTTGTGCATGAGGTGCGTCACCGAGTGATTGCGGATGGTGCGGGCGCGGGCGTTGAAATCTACTTGCGCAGCGACGGTGTCGCCCACGCGCAGTTCGCCGTTTTGCACGACGCCGTGATGACCGAACACATCGGGCTGCACTTTCAGCGTGTCTTCGACCGTGAACAACGTCAGGCAAACGCCCGATTTGCTGAGCTCGCCCTTGTCGCCGACCTGACCACCGGACTCGGCGTAGAAAGGTGTGCGATCTAGCACAACGATGCCGCTGTCGCCCGTGACCAGCGCGTCAACGCGAGAGCCGTCCTTATACAACGCGATAACGCGGCCCTCTTCCGACAACGATTCGTAACCACGGAATGTGGTCTTCGGCCCGTCGTACGCGAGCACCGTGTCGGCCTTGAATTTGCCCGCCGCACGCGCTGTGGTGCGCTGCTTCTGCATCGCAGTTTCGAAGCCGGCTTCGTCGACCGTGACGCCGCGTTCGCGGCAGACGTCCGCCGTTAAATCGAGCGGGAAACCGAAGGTGTCGTAGAGCTGGAATGCAATGGCACCGTCCAAAGTTTTCGCACCATCAGCCAGCGCTTTTTCGAGAATCGCCATGCCGTGCACCAGCGTTTCACCGAAGCGAATCTCCTCACTATGCAACGTCTCCGCAACGCGATCTTTCGCAGCGCGCAGCTCGGGATACGCGTCACCCATCTGCACATCAAGCTCAGCAACGAGCTTGTAGAAGAACGGCTTGGTCTGACCTAGTTTGTAGCCGTGGCGCAGTGCGCGGCGGATGATTCGGCGCAGCACGTAGCCACGACCTTCGTTGCTTGGAATCACGCCGTCGGTGATCAGGAACGAGCAGGCACGGATGTGATCGGCGATCACGCGCAGCGACGGATTTGCCAGATCGGTACAGCCCGTTTCACGCGATGCCACCGCGATCAGCGCCACGAACAAATCGATCTCGTAGTTTGAATGTACGTGTTGCAGGATGGCGGCCAGACGCTCCATGCCCATACCGGTGTCGACGCAGGGCTTGGGCAGCGGCAACATCGGGCCGTCTTTCACCTCGCGGTTGAACTGCATGAACACGAGATTCCAGATTTCGATGTAGCGGTCGCCGTCTTCGTCGGGTGAACCAGGCGGGCCGCCGGGTATGTGCGCGCCGTGGTCGTAGAAAATCTCAGAGCACGGGCCGCACGGGCCGATGTCGCCCATCATCCAGAAATTGTCGGACGCATAACGCCCGCCTTTGTTGTCGCCAATGCGCACGATGCGATCTTCCGGCACGCCGATAACTTCGCGCCAAATATTGAATGCTTCGTCGTCATCGGCATACACCGTGACCAACAATTTTTCCTTCGGCAAACCGTAGGTAACGGTCAGCAATTCCCAAGCAAATTTGATGGCCTCTGTCTTGAAATAATCACCGAACGAAAAGTTGCCGAGCATCTCAAAAAACGTGTGGTGACGCGCGGTGTAGCCCACGTTTTCCAGGTCGTTGTGCTTGCCGCCGGCACGCACGCTGCGCTGCGCGCTGGTCGCCCGCGTGTAGGCGCGTTTGTCCGCGCCGGTGAACACGTCTTTGAACTGCACCATGCCGGAGTTGACGAACATCAGCGTCGGATCAGACGCGATGAACAGCGGCGACGAGGCGACGCGCGTGTGGCCCTTCGATTCGAAGAAGGCTAAAAACTTTTCCCGGATGTCTGCGAGTTTCATGGTGTGCTGTGGTTGGATGAATGCTTACGGCGCGCTGATCGACATTGCGTTCGGCCTGAGCCCGTCGAAGGCTGCGTCGCAACGGATTCCGTCACTGGGTGAGCGAATCGACCGGCACTTCGACGGGCTCAGTGCGAACGGAAAACAACCGCGCACCTTTTGGTCTAACCCGCGATTTTAGGGGCGCGTGCGATGTGTCGCGATTTGCGCCGTTGCGAAATTGGCATAAAGTCAGCGCGTGTTGCAAGTGCGGCGCGCGCCGCGAGCAACAGGTGACGTAGATGCCACAATGTCGCGATGGAAGCCTTTCTCATTTCCACCGGCATCGTCGCCCTCGCTGAAATCGGCGACAAAACGCAATTGCTGGCGTTCGTCCTAGCTGCGAAATTTCGCAAACCGTGGCCGATTATTGCGGGCATTTTGGTGGCCACCCTTGCCAACCACGCGCTCGCTGGCGCGCTCGGCGCATGGATCACCTCAGTGGTCGGCCCGCAGACGATGCGCTGGGTGCTCGGCGTGTCGTTTATCGCGATGGCAATCTGGACGCTGATCCCCGACAAGCTCGACGATGAGGGCGAATCGGCGGGCAAGCGTTATGGCGTATTCGTGACCACCGTCATTGCGTTTTTTCTCGCAGAAATGGGTGACAAAACGCAGGTTGCGACGGTCGCGCTCGCCGCACAATTCAACGCGTTTTTCGCGGTGGTTGCAGGCACCACACTCGGCATGATGATCGCCAATGTACCCGCAGTTTTGCTCGGCAACAAAATCGCCAATCGCGTGCCGGTGCGGCTGGTGCACGGCATTGCGGCGCTGATATTTTTGGCGCTGGGCGTGGCAACGTTGCTCGGCGCTGGGGAAAAATTAGGCTTTTGACGATAAGCTTTTCAACTATCAGCTTTTTCGTTAAACGCCCACTGCAATAGGGCTAACGTCGATATTAGCCAATAATCGACTATCTGCCATTTAACGGTTTAGCCCAAGCTAAATGGCGCTTGTAGCGTAAAGCTGTGTGCCCGAATCAAGCTGCAATTAACGCGGCAATTGGCAAATTTACGCGTGCGCTGACTCCAACACTTTCGGCTCAGCGACGGGAGCGCGGGCGATACCCACACGATCCAGCGCTGCCGACAATTGAGCCACGGTGCGATCCACGTTGTGCCACTTTTCTAGTCCGAACAAACCAATGCGGAATGTTTTGAAATCGGCGGGCTCGTCGCATTGCAACGGCACACCCGCAGCGGTTTGCAAGCCTTCGGCGAGAAACTTTTTGCTTGATTGCAGCTCAGCGTCTTCGGTGTAGCTCACCACCACGCCCGGTGCCTTAAAACCTTCGGCTGCCACGCTCGGAATGCCGCGACTTTCAAATAGCGCGCGCACCTTGGTGCCCAGCAACAACTGCTCGTTACGCACCCGCTCAAAGCCGTACGCCTCGGTCTCCAGCATCACCTCGGCGAGACGTGTCAACGCATCGGTCGGCATCGTCGCGTGATAGGCGTGGGCACCACCTTCATACGTCTCCATAATCTGCATCCACTTTTTCAGATCGACCGAAAAGCTGGTGCTCGTGGTGCCGTCAATCGCGGCACGCGCTCGCTCGGAGAGCATCACCATCGCGCAGCACGGCGAGCTGCTCCAGCCCTTTTGTGGCGCGCTCACCAGCACGTCCACGCCGGTCGCTTTCATGTCCACCCACATCGCACCCGACGCGATGCAGTCGAGCACGAACAAGCCACCCACGGCATGCACGGCATCCGCCACCGCACGCAAATAATCGTCCGGCAAAATCATCCCGGCGGCCGTTTCCACATGCGGCGCAAACACCACGGCAGGCTTCTCCGCAGCAATCGTTGCGACCACGTCAGAAATCGGCGCAGGCACCCATGGCGACTGCTTGCCAGTGCCAGTTCGCCGCGCTTTCATCACCGTGTGCGAAGCCGGAATGCCGCCCATATCAAAAATCTGCGTCCAGCGATAACTGAACCAGCCATTGCGGATCACCAGCACATGCTTGCCCGTAGCGAACTGCCGCGCCACAGCCTCCATCCCGAACGTACCACTACCCGGCACCAGCACCGTGGACTTGGCGTGATACACGGTCTTCAGCATGCGCGAAATTTCCCGCATCACACCACCAAACCGCTTAGACATATGGTTCAAAGCACGGTCCGTATAGACCACAGAAAATTCAAGCAGCCCATCAGGGTCAACAGTAGGAAGCAGTCCAGGCATGGTGTTCTCCTTGTGTCCGCTTGTCCGGGGTTGAAGCTTCCGGCGGCGGCGTTGGTGCGTTTCGGGGGACAGACGATAGCACGGGTTTAATCATCGGCCCTAATGCGCAGACTTTCGACACATTCTGCGGGCACAGCACCTTGCAACCTCACAGCCTAAAGCAAGGCGAATTTGTAGATCCACTCAAACAGCGAGCCGATCATCAAACAGCATCATGAGTTCACCGACAACGCGAGCAACTCCTGCTCAAGGCGGCGAATGCCTGCGATCAAGTTTCTGAAACTATCTGAACGGCTATTCTCAATTTCCAGGTGAGGGCCGATTTGACGCGAGCCGCTAACCTTCTGATATGAGTTATTCGTGAGTTTTGACATCTCCGAACTAGGGCTGAGCACCTGATCAGGCGCGCGAAATCGCGCTTTGTTTTGATGCCGCGCCAATCCAGATATCTTCAACGCAACTTCAACGGTTCGAAGATCAGCGAGGTAAAACGACTCCAGCTCGCGGCATGCCAATCGCACAAGCGATACCGACTTTCTGCCTGCCTGCTCACAGAGACCAAGTAGCTTTTTTTTCACTATTCTGCAGTCAGGCGTGCTGTCTTGATCGCGCATTATGATGAATCGCGCACAAGGATTCGCATAGCCGCGCATTCGCCTAACCAACTGCTTTTCTAAGTCTTGTTTCCCTTCAAAAACGATCATTCGAGTTTGAATCTGTGCATCAAGCATTCGCGGAAGTACGCCATCTAGCATTACCTTTGCGGACGCCTCCTCGAGCAAAAAAACTAACTCGTTCATTCTGGGTCGGCACCGGAAAAGAAGCCTTGCTTCCACAGGTATCCCATTTGATCGCCATCCGCCATGTAGGCCCTAATCTGTTCGTCGTCTTTTGCGCGTCGAATCTCGGTCGCCCCATCTTTCTTCACTAGCCAGCAAACCTCCTCTAGCGCCACTGCATTCAGAAAATCGGGCGAGTGAGTTGACACCAATACCTGCCCACCACGATTGGCATAGAGACGAAACTCTTCCGCTAACTCGGTCATCAGTTTTGGATACAACTGGTTCTCAGGCTCAGAAGTGGTTTAGCAAATTCAGACAGCGGTTTAAGCGAAACTTCAGGGCATAAGGCGAGGCGTCAAGAGCGCTCGCGAACTGGAGTTTTTTATGTTGAAGAAGAAGTCAT
>JAYSRA010000014.1:0-47438 GCA_043721275.1 Burkholderiales bacterium | reverse complement strand
TCAACCGCAGACCTCGCAGAATCTTCAATGGCTTGACTCCGTACGAAATACACTTCGCTCCACCGCGCTCGCCGACAGTTCGTACTTAAACGCAGCTTAGCGAAATAATCGACTTGTGCATAAATATGCGCTTAGCCTAGATAAAATAGACGTTTCAGCCGAAAGCTATAAGCGCATTTCTCCGCCGCGTAGACTTTGAGTATGAGTGTCAATGCTGATTTCGATGCGTCACGCGCGCCGCTGGCCCTGCTTGGCGGCACCTTTGATCCAGTGCACTGGGGGCATTTGCGGATTGCCAGCGAAACGGCGGCGGCGTTGCAGTTGCCCGAGGTTCGTTTGATTCCGTCGAAAACGCCGGTGCATCGCGCATCGCCCGGCGCAACCAGCGCAGAACGTTTGGCGATGTTGAAACTTGCGGTGGATGATGTCCCGGGCCTCGCCGTGGATGATCGAGAGCTCACGCGCGATACGCCGAGCTACGCCGCGCTGACGCTTGCCGCGCTGCGCGCCGAGTTTCCGCGGAGACCGTTGATCTGGTTGATCGGCGTGGACGCTTTTCTGCACATCAATCAGTGGTGCGACTGGCCGCGCCTGTTTGAGCTGGCGCATTTTGTGGTGCTGAATCGGCCCGGATTCGCCGTGTCACAAGCGCTGTCGGTGACGCTTGCCGAGGTGTGGCACGGCCGCCTCACGCGTGCTGCCGATACGCTCACCCACACCACGCACGGCTCGATTTATCTGCACACGGTGACGCCACAAGCCATCTCTGCCACCGAAATTCGCAACACTATTGCTGCCGGTGCGACAGATGCCGCGCTCACCCACTTCCTCCCGCAGCCTGTATTGGCCTATATTCGTGCGCATCAACTGTACCGAGCTTCGCCTTAGCGTCTAGGGTCGAAGCAGGATAAGGAATAAATTGCGCAATACCAAAATTGAAAAAGCCGCCGTCGCCGCCCTTGAAGACATCAAAGCGCGCGACATTACCGTCCTCGACACGCGCCCGCTGACGGCGTTGTACGACTCGATCATCGTGGCCACCGCCGAGAGCGCGCGCCAGACCAAGGCGCTGGCTCGCCACGTGCGCGATAAAGTGCGCGAAGTTGGCGGTCAAGTGATGTCGATCGAAGGTGAAGAGACCGGCGAATGGGTGCTCGTCGATTGCACTGAAATGATCGTGCACATCATGCTGCCGACCACCCGCGCGCTGTACAACCTGGAAGAGCTGTGGACCGCGCCGACGGCGATGAAGCGCATACGGCCCGCGACAGCTGTTGCGGCGGCCACCGTGGCTGCGGAGCCGGTCAGGGCAGCACGCGCCAAAGCCGCGCCGATCACTAAAACGGCGGAACGTAAAGCCGCAAAGGCAGTTAAAGCGACCAAGGCGACCCAAGCAGCCGCTGCCGCCGCAGTGGTTGAAGCGCCCGCTGTTAAAGCACCAGCAGTGAAAAAACCTGCGGCGAAAGCAGCGACAAAAGTCGCGCCGGTAGTGGAAAAAGTGGTGGCGAAAGTAGTGGCAAAAGCCGCTGTTAAAGCGGCAACAAAATCACCCGCAGCGAAAAAACCTGCGGTGAAAAAGCCCGTAGCGAAAGCGCCCGCCATAAAACCTGCGACGAAAAAACCCGCCGCTAAAACAGCGGTAAAAAAACCCGCTGCAAAGGCTCCTGCGATCAAAGCGCCCGCCGCAAAAATGAAGCCGATCAAGCGGCCCGCCGCCAAGGCAAAAGGCAGATAGCGTTTCGTTGTTGCCTGGTCGAGCGCGCACATCGTGAAACTAAAGGTGATCGCGCTCGGGGCCAACCAGCCCGCGTGGGTGGCCGATGGCGTGCAGGAATACGGCAAACGATTCGCCACCGACTGGCCGTTTGAGTTGGTCGAAATCAAGCCGGAAAAACGCGCCGCTAACCGCAGCATCGAAGCGGTACTCGCCGCAGAGGCAGATCGCATCCGCGCGCACATTCCGCGCCAAGCGCTGACCATCGCGCTCGACGAACGCGGCGAGCAGCTCAGCACCCGCGAGCTGTCGGCGCGCATGACGGCGTGGGCGCGCGAGGCACCGTCAGCGGCGTTCGTGATTGGCAGCGCCGACGGGCTCGATGCGACGCTTAAAAGCGCTGCGCACGGTCGCCTTGGTTTGTCGCGGCTGACACTACCGCATGGTCTCGCACGGATATTTCTGGTCGAGCAGCTCTATCGTGCGGTAAGCTTGCTATCGGCTCATCCGTATCACCGTGATTGACGCAAATTCAAGCCGCTTTTATTCATCACTGACCCCATGAACGAAATTTATCTGGCCTCGCGAAGCCCACGTCGTCTCGAACTGCTGCAACAAATGGGCATCGCCTGCAAAACCGTGTTGCTGCGCGAAGAAACCCCACGCATGCGCGACGTGGACGAGACGCCGCTGTCAAGCGAAAACCCGTTTATTTACGTCGAGCGCATGGCCAAAATGAAGGCCGAAATCGGCGTGTTGCGCGCCAAACAACGCGCGCTGCCGATCCTGCCGACGCTCGGCGCGGACACCATCGTCGTGTTCAACGGCACCATCTTCGGCAAGCCCGCGGATCAGGCCGACGCGCGTCGCATGTTGAAGCTCTTGTCAGGCACTCAGCATGAAGTGTTAACCGGCGTGGCCATCACCGACGGCACCCGTTTGCTGCACGATACCTCCATTTCGCGGGTGCGTTTTCGCGACATCACGGACGCCGAAATCGCGGCCTACATCGCCACCAGCGAGCCGATGGGCAAAGCCGGTGCGTACGCCATTCAGGGCATGGGAGCGGTGTTCATCGAGCGCTTGGAGGGCAGCTACTCCGGTGTGATGGGTCTGCCGATTTTTGAGACGTCAATGCTGCTCGCGCAGTTTGGAATTAAGCCGATGTAGGCGCTTTCCCGATATAGAAAGTTTCTGATGATTTCACCGCCCCGCAGCTAAGTTTGCGAGCACGGTGAACACAATAGAAATTTAAGGCAAGGCCGTTTCCATGGCTGAAGAGATTCTGATCAACGTCACGCCGCGAGAGACGCGTGTGGCGGTGCTCGATCATGGTGTGATCGAAGAATTGCACATCGAACGCGCCACCCACCGCGGGTTGGTCGGCAACATTTATCTCGGTCGCGTGGCGCGGGTGCTGCCCGGCATGCAAAGCGCGTTTATAGAAATCGGCCTGGAGCGTGCCGCGTTTTTGCACGTGGCCGACATCTGGGAATTTCGCCAAGCGCAGCACTCGCCCGAGGTCACGCCGAAGCCCATCGAAAAAATTCTGCACGACGGGCAAGCGCTGATTGTGCAGGTCATCAAAGACCCGATAGGCACCAAAGGCGCGCGGCTGTCCACACAGATTTCGCTCGCGGGTCGCCTGCTCGTGCACCTTCCGCAAGATTCACACATCGGCATCTCGCAACGCATTGAAGACGAAGCCGAGCGCACGCTGCTCAAACACACCGTAACCAAGCTCTTGCCGCCCAACGTGCCGCACGGCGGCTTCATCATTCGCACCGTCGCCGAGAAGGCCACCGAGCGCGACTTGGCGCGCGATGTTGAATACTTGACGATGCTCTGGGCCGACGTGCAGGCACGCTCCAAATCAACCAAATCAGGCACGCTGATTCATCAAGATTTGACGCTCGCCGAGCGGGTGTTGCGCGACTTCGCCAGTGAAGACACGCAGCGCATTTTCGTCGACGCAGCCGGGGCCTGCGCGGCCATGACCACGTTCGCCGAACGCTACGCCCCTGCACTCAAGGATCGCGTGCGCCTGCATCAGGCCGCGCGCCCGCTGTTCGACATGTACGGCGTCGAGCAGGAAATCGAGCGCGCGCTGCATCGGCGCGTGGATTTGAAGAGCGGCGGCTACGTCATCGTCGATCAAACCGAAGCGCTGACCACCATTGATGTGAACACCGGCGGCTACGTCGGCGTGCGCTCGTTCGACGACACGATTTTTAAAACCAATTTGGAAGCCGCGCAAACCATCGCACGACAACTGCGCCTGAGAAATTTAGGCGGTATCATCATTATCGACTTCATCGATATGGATCTGCCCGAGCATCGCGCAGCCGTGCTCGAAGCGCTGAATCAAGCGATTTCCACCGACCGCACACGACTCACGGTGAACGGCTTCACGCACCTAGGTCTAGTCGAAATGACGCGCAAACGCACCCGCGAATCGCTGGGCCACGTGCTCTGCGAAACCTGCCCCACCTGCCAAGGCCGCGGCGAAATAAAAACCGCCCAAACCGTGTGCTACGAAATCCTGCGCGAGATCATGCGCGAAGCCAAACAATTCAATCCCAGAGAGTTCAGAATCCTCGCCTCACAAGCAGTGATTGATTTGTTTCTGGACGACGAATCGGCGACGCTTGCGCAGCTGTCAGTGGAGATCGGCAAGCCGGTTTCGTTGTTGGTGGAGACGGGGTATTCGCAGGAGAAATACGACATCGTGTTGTTGTAGCCGCGCGCAGCGCGGCGTAGTCCCCTCTCCCCTTGCGGGAGAGGGTTAGGGTGAGGGGGCTCGTCCTTGGATGAGCGCCACCATCCCGCTCATGCCGCGGGGCAGTTACCTTTCTTGCTTCGCCAAGAAAGGTAACCCAAAGAAGGCGACCCCGACGATTGTCCTGATCCCGCGATGCTCAGAAAAAAGCGGAACGAAAAAAACTCGCTTCGCTCAGACAGTTTTTCGTTCTGATCGCTTTTCTCTTCCGCTTCTCGGGGCCAATCAACGGGGACCCGTCAAGCCGATATTTGATCGCTTCGCGATGGCGACTACGAAGGCCCGGATGCGAGCATCCGGGCGAAAATCACGATTGCGAGTCAGTCTGCGAACGGCGTACCAAATGGAACCAGACCTTCAATAGTCGGAAGATAAGTTGGGATAGCTTGTCCATCAATCGACCAGACGTCAAGCCCTGACAGCAAATCGTCAGACTCAAACACGAACGCTCCGAACAATTCACCGCGCTTACCTTTCCACTGGTAGTCGGCAAGTACATGCACTCCATGCGTTTTTGGACGTTTTCCATCAACCGCAAAGTCGATGCTCGCGCAGCCACAACCACATCGCGAAAAAACTCGCGCACGGGAAATTTGCGGTAGAAAAGGTAGGGCATCTGGATGGCCGTTCTCTAGAAGCCAGCGAACAAGTCTTCGTTCGTCTTCGGTAAGGTCGCGATCTTCGGCGATGCTTTGTGATTGCTTTACCATTTTTATTTGTACCGGTTATTAGTTATTTTCTGCACAATTTTGCTCTAATGAAAAAGCTGATTTGCGCAAATAGATCGTAGCAGCCGTGGTTACGGCATCTAATCTACGCCTTAACCAACCTCACCTCAACCCGATGCCCCAACGCCAGCGCATAGCGTTGCAACGTAGCAAGCGACGGTGAATGTTTCGCGTTAGCTGACTCCAGCCGGGCGACGGCGGATTGCGTGGTGCCCATTCGTTCGGCGACTTCTGCTTGCGTCAGGCCCGTCTTTGTGCGCGCCTTGAGCACCTCGTCGAGAAACGCGAACTCTTCAGCGAGCTCGTCATAAGCGGCACGAACGCCAGGCTTGGCGAAAGCCTTCTTTTTGAACTGTTGCAGGTTGCTAGGCATGTTGATGTTCCTTCATGCGTTGACGAGCGACTTTAAGTTCGCGTGGCGGTGTTTTGTCGGTCTTCTTCACGAACGAATGGAGAACTACGATGTTGCGGTTGACGACTGTGCAGTAGAAAACTCGCGCAATGCCTTCGGCCGCTTTCAGTCGCAATTCAAATAACCCTTCGCCCATCGCTCGCGTGTGCGGCATGCCAAGGTCGGGGCCGTAAATTTCCATGCGTTCAGCGTAACGAACGAAGCGCGAGAGAAAGCCACCAGGCATCGCGAGAATTTCGGATTCGACGTTATCGCTATGAAAACTGACAGCCCATTGCACTTTTTTATTATAGCAAATACGCTATTTTTACGTTCGACGAAATTAGGACTTCGCTTTCTTCGACGCTTTCACCTTACCAGCACCATTGACCAAAACCGCTTCAAGCACAAGCGCCTTGAACGCCATCTCATCAACTTCTTCCCCTTCAAAAACGTCAATCGCACGCCGCACATTTCCGTCGAGGCTTGAGTTGAATAGGTGGGTTGGGTCTTTTAGCGACGCGCCTTTGGCGAAGGTGAGCTTCACTTTGTCTTTGTAGGATTCGCCGGTGCAGAGGATGCCGTGGTGCGACCAGACGGCGTGCCCATCCACTTCCACTCTTCGACGACGTCCGGGACGGCAGCTTTGATGAGCCTTCGCATTCTGGCGAGTGTTTGGCCGCGCCAGTCGACTAGGTCGGCGATTTTTTTGGTGATGAGATCGGAGGCGGTTTGAGCTTCGCTTGCGACTGGATTTTTCATGGTCTCGTCCTGGAAGTTGCGGTGATATTTCTCTTGAGCTTCGCGTAGTCTACGCACTGGATTCCCGCCCTTCGTCAAGCTCAGGACATGCTTCGCGAGAATCACGGCGGAGGTAGCACGAGAAGTGGCAAGTAGCGCGTAGGGTGCGCATCAAAATGCGCACCACCCGAGTGAAGTGCATGCGAGGTGCGCACTCTGGTGCACACCCTACGATGACCGCTACATCTGCTTGAACAATCCCTGATAGGCGCGTGACACGGGCAGCGGTTTTTCGTAGCCTTTTACGTTGAGTGTGACGCGTCCGTCGCCGTCGCGTTTGCTTGAATTGACGCAGCGAATATTGACGACGGTGCCGCGATGCACTTGCCAAAATTGTTCGCTGTCTAGCGATTGCAACAGCTCGGCTAGCGGCATGCGGATGACGTGTTCGCCGTTGGCAGTGTTGACGATGGTGTACTTGTCGTCGCTCTGGAAAAACAGCACTTCGTTGACCGAGATTTGATAGGTGGTCTCGCCTCGGCTGGCGCGAATCCAGCGCAGATGTGGCTTCGCGTTTGTCGCCACGCCGCCGCCCGCCGCCGCGCGTGAGAGGAGGTTCAATACCTGCGAGATGTCGGGCACTGGTGCGCTCTGTGCGAACGCGGTTTTGAGGCGCGTGACGGTCTGCGCGAGACGCTCGTTGGTGACCGGTTTGAGCAGGTAATCCATCGCTTCGCTCTCGAACGCCTGCACCGCGTATTGATCGTACGCGGTGACGAACACGACGCGGGTGTTGGCGTCCATTCCTTGCGCCACTTCGATACCAGTTTGACCGGGCATTTTGATGTCGAGGAAGGCGATGTCGGGCTCAAATTCGGCGATGAGGGTGGCGGCCTCTAAGCCGTTGCTGGCTTCGGCCACGATGCTTAAATCGGGCCACAACGCAAGCAGTTTTTCGCGAAGAAATTCGCGGAGTAGCGGTTCGTCGTCGGCTAGAAGGGCGGTGGTCATGGTTAGCGTCTCAGGTAAGAGTTGTAGGAGCGGCTCTGCCGCGACAGGCGGTGCGCCAGACGTAGGTCGCGGCAGAGCCGCTCCTACAGCGGCACGCGGATCGTAATCTCGGTACCAGGGTTTGCGTTGGCGACCGTGAGCGTCGCCTGACCATCGTACAAAACTGCAATTCGCTCCCGCAAATTCGTCAGGCCAACGCCCGCGCCCGAACTGTCCGCGTGATCAGAAAACCCCAGCCCGTTGTCTGCAACCGAGAGCACCATTTGCGCGCCGTCACGTCGCGCCGAAACCCGCACCAATCCGCCCTCAACCTTCGGCTCTAGCCCATGCTTAATCGCGTTCTCGACAATCGGTTGCAACAGCATCGGCGCGAGCGGCACGCTGCCCAAATCATCCGCTACATCCAACTCAAATTGCAGCCGTTCACCCATACGAATCTTGAGCAGTTCGAGGTAATGCCGCAGCAGATCGAACTCCTGTTTTACGGTGCCTTCTTGCGACCGACTCGCCGACAAACTTTGTCGCAAATAGGCGATGAAGTTGTCCATCATCAGGCTCGCTTTTTCAGGCGAACGACCGATCAAACCTTGAATGGTCGCCAGCGTATTGAACAAAAAATGCGGCTCGATTTGCGCCTGCAACATGCGCATTTGCGCCTGCATGAGTTGCTTTTCGCTCGACACGACCTTGAGCTTTTCGCGGGCCATGATTTCGTCGACTTTTTTCTCCTCCCATTCGCTGCCGAAGAAGGAGCGGCCCGCGAACACCGAAAAGCCGCCGATGGCGAGCGCAATGCCCCAACCGAACATCGGCCAGTGTGCCCATATTTTTCCGCCAGCAACCAGGTTCACTACCCACAACGACGGTGTCACGATGGCGTACATCGCGGCGGACATGTACCAGCCGCGCATCTCCTTCACGCGCTTTCTAGCGCGGCGCAGCGCCTCCTCATGGCGCATCGCCTCAATCGTGGAAACAGTCATTTCGCAACCCGATCATCCTCGCGGGCGAGCAATTCCTTGACCTTTTTATCTTCCCAATCCTGAGAGAAATAACGCCACACGGGAAGCACCGATAGGCCGTGACCGAGCAAGCCAATGCCCCAGCCGAACGTTGGCCAGACGGCCCAGTAAAAGTACCATTTGCGGGGCAGCGTGCCGTCCCAAAAACCCCACAGATTGACGCACCACAGCGCGGTGATCACAATACCGTACACAAATACATGGCGGTAAAACTCTGCCAGTCGGTGCACGTGGCGGCGAATGCCGAGTTCACGCTCGGTCATTCCGGGCAGCATCAATTCGTCTTCCATGTGGCAATTGTCTGGCTGCTTTATTCGATGCATGAAGTCTATGAAACACAGGCGGTACGAACCACAGCCGAACGACGAAAATAGCAACGCGCTTCGCCAACGGTTGCGCTGCTTCGCGAGCGGTTTTGGGTTGCTTAGACGTCAACAGCTATGTTGTGAAACGTCTATTTAGCGCGGGCTTGATGCTTAAAAGAATGAATGTCGACTTTCCATCAATTGCCGCCTTTGCCCAAGCAAAATGGCGGTCTCAGTATAAAGCTGAACCGTCAAACGCGTGCGCTGGCACTTACATTCACGACAACAGTCCAAACATTACGCAGTGTTAGTGCGACTAGATCAAGGTAGCGCTTGGTTAAGCTCGTAAAATTTAAGGTTCGTCCACCGGCTGAACCGATTCAAACGACGCGGACATTACGCTGCATCAGGCAGCGAACCATGCGTAGCGGCCACCCATCACCTCACCGATTTCAGGAGCAGTTCACTTGATCGATTCCCTACTGTCCCCGCTGGTTTTAGTTGCGCAAGGCGCGATTGATTTGCCGTGGTGGGGCTATGTGCTGACGATGCTGGCGTTGTGCCATGTCACCATCGCAGCCGTTACGATTTTTTTGCATCGGGCGCAGGCGCATCGCGCGCTTGATTTGCATCCGATTGTTTCGCATTTTTTCCGCATGTGGCTGTGGTTGTCCACCGGTATGGTGACCAAAGAATGGGTCGCCATTCATCGTAAACATCACGCCAAATGCGACACGGTGGACGACCCGCACAGTCCGGTGATTCACGGCCACTTAGGCGTGCTGCGTTACGGCGTGGATATGTACCGCAAAGAAGCCAAAAATCTCGACACCCTCGCGCGCTACGGGCACGGCACGCCGGACGATTGGATCGAGCGTAATCTTTACAGCAAGTACACGTGGCAAGGCATGGGCGTGTCGCTTGTGATCTTCGTCGCGCTGTTTGGTTTTGCAGGGCTCTCGATGTGGTGCATGCAGTTGATCTGGATTCCGATCACCGCGGCGGGCATCATCAACGGCACCGGCCACGCGCTGGGCTATCGCAACCATCACACCGAGGACGCGTCGACCAACATCGTGCCAATTGGCATCTTCATTGGCGGCGAAGAGCTGCACAACAATCACCACGCGTACGGCGCATCGGCGAAATTTTCGGTGCGTTGGTATGAGTTTGACATTGGTTGGATGTATATCCGCATGATGTCGGCTGTGGGTTTGGCAACGGTGCGAAAAGTGGCGCCCGCGCTCAAATTGCGCACCAGTGAAGGCGACGTGGACGCGACGCTGCAAGCGATCATCACGCACCGTTATCGTGTGATGCAGGACTATGCGGCGGTGGTTCGCGCGACAGCCAAAGCGGAGTTCGCCGCGCTCAAATCGCGCGTTGAAAAGGGCGAAATTGAGCTGCCGCATTTCCGCCAGTTGTTGAAAGATTTTCGCGCCGATGCAGCGACACTTGCCGACGCGCAACGTGCACGTCTCGCAGCCGCGTTTGCGCACAGCGACGCGCTGAAAAAGCTTTACCACGCGCGGCAAGATTTGGCCGCCATTTGGGCGCGCTCCACTGAGTCGCAAGACCAGCTCACTGCACGCTGGCAGGCATGGCGTAAAAGCGCTGAGAGTTCCGGCGTGGCGCGCTTGCAGGCATTTTCGAATCGTTTGGCGCGGTTTGCGTAACGGCTGATCTTTCGCCGTCTGAAAAGGGCTCGCAGTGCGAGCCTTTTTTTGTTTTTGCTCGCAGAAAATTGGGTGAACCTGCTGCCAATTTTTGGCAGTCGTGACGCAAATGGTCGGGCTGCGTTTGCACTGGCAATGACGTCGTCATTGAGGAGAGGTGAGTCTGCGTTCGACCGTCATATCGCGTGTGATGCAACCACGCATGAGCCTAGTAATTGCCGCGAAAATCGCCATGCAATTCGCGCCATTTTTCGCTTACGTTTTTCTTTGAGAGCCTTGCATTTCGTGGCTCGTGAGCCCGTTTTCCGCCTTAGTTCAAAGCTAGCGTAAAAATATTTCGGCTGAATATTGAGTAACGGCTCCACTCTGGCGAACTTTTCGCATTGTGTGCGTCATATAGCGGCGCAGCGCAGCGGGCTAGCGCGCAAAAAACGATCAATTAACGTCACGAGGGTTCATCATGAAAATATTCGCATCTATGCGTCGACCGAGTAGTTCGATGCGGCTGACAGTGACGGTGGCCGTAGCCGCGTGCGCGCTGTTTGCCGCGTCGGCGCAGGCCGCGGTCGCTCGCGACGCGGTGGTGCTCCCGGCGATGGAAGGCGCGGCACCGCATGTGGTCGTGACGACTGCCGAGCGTGCCACCGTCAAGCCACCGCTTGCGGTCAGCGAATCGGCCAGTGCGCTGCTGCTTAAACAGCAAGGCACTGGTGCGGTGGCAATGCCCGATAGCCGCGAAACGCCGTTGCCACGCGGATGGATGTTGGGCTTGTTGGCGGTGCTATCGCTGGTGATTGTTGACCGTATTCGTCTCTCGATGAAGCTCGCAAAACTCAACCAAGACGCGTCGCGATCAAGCGGATTAGGCGCTCCGTTTGCCCGCAATTAACGGCTGAAAATTGCGCTAGCGTTGATGCGGCGAAACGTCACCGCACGCTAGCGCACGCAAAAGCGCCTACGTTACAAGCACTCACAAAAAAGCCCGCCGATTTGCATCTGGCGGGCTTTTTTGTGTCGAGCGAACAGCTGATTACTTCAGCTTCATCTCTTTGTAGATGACATGCTTGCGCACCACGGGATCGAACTTCTTAAACGACAGTTTTTCGGTGGTCGTTTTTTTGTTCTTGGTGGTGGTGTAGAAATGGCCGGTGCCGGCGGTTGATTCGAGTTTGATTTTTTCACGCATGATCGAATCTCCTTAGATGGTGCCAGCGGCGCGAAGATCAGCGAGCACGGCGTCAATGCCATTCTTATCGATGAGGCGGATGCCAGCTGTGGTCAGGCGCAGGCGGATGAAGCGGTTCTCGCTCTCGATCCAGAAGCGGCGGTTTTGCAGATTAGGCAGAAAGCGGCGCTTGGTGCGGTTGTTGGCATGAGAAACATTGTTTCCCACCATCGGCTTTTTGCCGGTGACTTGACAGACGCGTGACATGACGAGGACTCCAGTGTGATTTCAACGTAAGCCCTTGAACGTTGAAATAACTTGATCGCGGCAAACGTCGAATGGACCGCTGCAATCAGGTATTGATGGGATATGAAAATCAAGGGAAGCCCGTGATTATAGCTGGCTACTGAGTGTTCTACGATTACGCTCTACCCGCGCCGTAGCGCCTGGAGGAGGCACTCAGAGGATTTCCGCGAAATACTCGTGCGCTGCCGTATTCACGGTCGAAATGCGCAATTCCACAGGCTCGTTGCGCATGTCAAATGCAGTGCGCCGAATAGTGAGTACGGGAGCCCCCACTTTGATTTTCAGCAGTTTGGCGTGATCGGCGGAGGCCGCTTCGGCCCGCAAGCGCTCGTCGGTGCGCACCACCGTGATGCCAAACGCCTCCTGATACAGGTTGTAAATCGTGTTTGGCCGCTCTTTGAACTGGGCAGCGGATAGCTTTTCAAAGCGCTCCTGGTCGATGGTGATGTCGTCAATGGACACCACCTCATCAAGCAGCGACAGCTTGTTGCGAACATGAAACGTAGCCGCGCCGACCGCGATTCTGAGTCGCGTGGCGACCTCGTCATCAGCCACCGCTTTATGAAAAAACACTGATTCGACCAGCGGATAACTCTTCACGCCCTTTTGCGGCACGATGTGGAAGAAATAGAACAGCAGTCGCTCGCGATCATGCGACGCCACAAACGTGCCCTTGCCCTGCTGACGGATCAGGATGCGGTTTTCCACCAACTCGTCGATGGCTTTGCGCAGCGTACCAATCGAGACGTTGTATTCCATCGCCAACTGCCGCTCGGACGGGATCAATTGGCCGGGCTTCAGGTCGCCGGTCGCCAATTGCTCCATTAGTGCGCGCTGCACGCCTTTGTACAACGGGCCGCCGTCGAGGCTATTCATATTGAGCGTTCATAACTTGGGCGCGTGTTGGACGATCGGAAGGGCTCTTACGCGCAAGCAGCTTTCTTGTCAATCGCATGAGTGTACAGGGCTTTCAGCGAAAAATGCAGTAAGTCGACATTGGGCTAAATTAAGGTCTTAGCCCTCGTTAAGCGGAGATTTAAGCAAAAAGCTGTGACGTTCGGCGCAGTATGAAACGCGGGCCCCTTCAGTGTGAAATGATCGTCGAGACACACTATTTTTTGCCGTACGCGCTGTCGTGGTCGAAGTGCAAACTCTCAAAACGAAGGAAATCTCCTTGACGCGTGACCGCCGCTCTCGCTTGCTGGTTCAAGCGAATGCTGTAGAAACCCTCGCGCCCGACGATGCGTTCCCAATTCAGACCGTGGTCTGTATGAACTTGCGCCCAACTCAGCGTCGCCACGCGCTTCATTGCCCGCTGCAATGTTTTCAGTTCAGTCATGTCCAGCGCCCAAAGCTCGTCCTGAAAGCGCTCGCAATTCATGTCGATGCAGATCCTTTTGTCGCTTGCCGCCACTAAGCAGCTTTCGCTACTTTTGCGGTCGCGTGGGCACGTTTCTTCCCGACCTGCTTTGCCGCAATAATTTCTTCAAACAACGCGTCAACGTCGGTCTCGCGCGGCGGGTTTTTCGCCATCCACTTTTCGCTCGCGTCCAAGCGTTTTTTCATATTCGGCGTGTGCGCCCAAGCCTGCGACTCCGGAATCACCACCATTGGGCGAAACTCGATCACCCCGTCTTCCCGCGTCGACACTTCAAAGTATTTACCGGCAAACTGCTTGCCCAGCGCAACTTGCCCGCTTGTTCCCACTTGCTTCAGCATGAAATCACCCATTCGTCTAAATCATGCCGCATGATAGCAAAATCACAGTTTTTTGGGAACTAGCCAAGCGCAGATCGTCGTCAAAACTTCAGCGCGGTCACGCCCCACATCGAAAGCCACGGCACGAACCCGATGATTGCAGAGACGACGATCATTGACGCCACAAACGGCACCGCTTTGCGCGCAATTGCTGAAATAGGCGTTCGCGTCAGGCCGCTCATCACGAACAAATTGAGCCCAAACGGCGGCGTGATGAACCCGAGTCCGAGCGTGGTGATCATGAACACGCAGAAGTGAATTTCGTTCATGCCAACTTTCTGCGCCAGTGGCAGCAACAACGGCCCGAGCACCACAATATTCGGGCCGGTTTCCATGAACATGCCCGCCACAATGAGGATCGCAAGCATCAGCAACACGACCTCGGTGTAGCCGACGCCGAAGTCCATCACCAACGCGACGAACGTTTGCGGAATGTCGAGCACGGTCAACGCCTGCGAGAACAGCAGCGCAACAGCAATGATCGGCAACACCACACCGCACACGCGGGCTGACGTGCCCAGCATCGCGGGCAAGTCTTTCACCGTTAACGTCTTATGAATAAAGCCAATCACCAACGCAACGGCCACGGCGATGGCTGCCGATTCGGTCGGCGTGAAGATGCCCGAATAAATGCCACCGAGAATGATCAACGGGATCGACAACCCCCATTTCGCGTCCCACAGCGCGTGCCGCCAAACGGCAAAACTGAACCGCCCGGTGGACGTCTCGTAATTACGAATTCGGTTGATCACTGCGTTAGTCAACATGACCGCAATCAGCACCATCACGCCCGGCAAAAACGCCGCCTGAAACAGCGTGCTCGACGAAATGCCAAGCACCAAGCCGATGATGATGTAGGCGATGGACGGTGGAATCAGAATGCCAGTGCAAGCACCCGACGCGACCAGCGCGCATGCGTAATCAATGGGGTAGCCGCGCTCTTGCAACCGCGCCATGGTGAGCCGCCCGACCGCCGCCGCGTCCGCTGCGTCGGAGCCCGAAATGCAGGCAAACAAGCCGCAGCCCATCACGGTGGACGTGCCGAAACCCGACCGAAAACTGCCGAATGTGGCCTCAGCAAAATTGAGCAATTTGATGCCGAGCCCCGAGCGCACCATCGCGTCGCCGGTGAGCACAAACAGCGGGATCGCGATCAACGCAAATGAATCGACGCCTTCAAACAGCGCCTCGCCAACGAGCGTCAGCGGCAACACATCGGTGAGCCACAAAATCGCCACCGTACCCAAGCCCATCGCCGCCCAAAACGGCACACCGAACACAAGCAGCACAATGGCGCCGAGGACGCAGAGTGAAACGATCATCGTGTGCTTTTATTCATCAAACATCGCCTTGCCTGCGAACACCGGACGGCCCGCCTGCATGTCGCGCCAGTCGCGAGCAATGGCCTGCAACGAACGAAAAACCACCAACGTAAAACCGAGCGGCACCGCGATCTCAAACCACGCTTTATTGACACGCAAAACTGGCGTGGTGCCGCCTAAGGTGACGAGCTGCACGACGGTGTGTAGCGACCAGTAAACCGCGATGACAGCAAAGGCAATCGTGCACAGCTCGGCGAAGATGTACAGCCATCCTTTCGTGCGTTCGCCGACACGACTGATGAGCACGTCAAAGCGAATATGCGCCCGCTCTTTTACGCCATATGCTGCACCAATGTAGCCGAGATAGATGAACAGATACTGCGCCGTTTCCTGCGACCACGCGGATGAAAAATTGAGCCCAAAGCGACGCAGCACCTCTTGAACAATCACGATGCAGACGAATAAATACGCCACCAACATCGCGTATCGCTCGGCGTTTTCATCAAGCGTTTTCAGCCATCCGTGATGCGTGCCGGCGTTTTCATCAAGCGCGAGACCGGCTACAAAAAAGCAGGTGCCGACAAGCACCAGCAGAAACTCGCCAAGGTCGCCCAACCTGAGCGGCATCGCGCCGCTGGCGCGCTGGGCGACCAAGGATGCAAGCACCCACAACACGTAGATCGCCGCCATGGCGAGTGAGATGCGATAGGCGAGTCGAGCAGTCATGATTGATTGATCGTTGCGTTCCCAGAAAACTGGTCAGCCTTGGTAGTCACCCACGGTAATCGATCCCTGGGTATTCGCCGCCGCTTTGAGCTTCTCAAAGGCAGCCAGTGAGCCCGCAAGTTCGATCTTGTCGTCGTCCCATTCCTTGCGTGATTCGCCGCATTGCTCGGCCCAACGCTTGAACTCAGCCGCGGTCGGGTTGTAGAACTTGGTGCCGGTTGCGGTCATGATGCGCATTGACTCGGCGCGCGCTTCTTCGATCTGCGCGAAGGTCTGAATTTGCGTCAGTCGTGACGCCTCGTCAAACCCGGCCTGCTGGTCTTTAGGCAGCGCGTTGAACCACGCATTGTTCGCTGCAAACATCTGCGCATCGGGCACGGATCGCACAAAGCTGACCGTCTCCAGAATGTCACTAAATCCGAACGTTGCGAGCGCGGCCAATGCCGGATCGAGCGCGTCCGCAACGCCCTGTTTAATCGCGGTCGAGGTTTCGCCCCACGCTATCACGGTTGGGTTTGCGCCTGCGAGTCGATAGAATTTTTGCAGCAGTTTTGACGGAGGTACGCGCATCTTCACTCCCTGCATATCATCCGGTGTTTTGATCGCTTTGCCAAAGCCGCGACGCGTTGCAACAGTGCGCGGATCGACGGTGAAATAAAACATCGGCTTGTAGCCTTTGTCGAGCACCTTCGGCGTGATCTCGTCGTTCCATGCTTTGCTGTTGACCAAGTTCGCGAACTTCTGGTTTTCGCCGCACCAATACGGGATGTTGATTAGATCAACCGCCTTGGTATACGGCGAAAAGTTCGATAGCGACACCGCACCGCCCTGCACGGTGCCCGCCTGAATGCGCTGCGCGAGCGCGGCGCCCACAGCGAGCTGGCCCGCCGGAAAGAGGCGCACGTACATTTTTTCGCCGGACGCTTTCCACACGTTGTCGCGGAATGCGGCCTGCATGACCGGGTATTTGACGTAGTCCTCCAACTTGTATTCGGTGGCGAACATCATGTTGTATTTTGCTGTCTTGCGCCGCGACTCGTCGTCTTTTGAGGCCTGCGCAATCGCGTCATCGCTCCACAAAAATCCGCCGGTGCCCGCGAGCACGGCGACAGTAAATCCGTACCTACCTGCCACGTCTAAAAAACGACGGCGTTCCAGTCCTGCTTTGCTGTCCATCACTGCTCTCCTTTGGTTTTTTGCGATTGATGACGTCTTTTGCGTCATGCAATCACTGCGAATTTCTGCTGGGGCGATCTGCGTCGACCGCTCAAGTTAACAATACCGGAGGGCAGCGGCAGCACGCTCCAACAGGTTCGTTTTACGCCGATTCGTACAAACGCGTCAGCACAAATTCACGGTGACCCAACGCCTCGGCCGACGTCAAGCGCCCGTTCACCGTGCGCATCATGCAATCGAGCAATGCGTCACCCGCGTCGTCCATCGTCATTTCGCGACGCAGCAAACCGGAGGTATCCACGTCCACATGCTCACTCATCAAGCGCACTGTTTTCGGGTTCGCGCACACTTTAATCACCGGCAAAATCGGGTTGCCGATCACGTTGCCTTGACCGGTCGGAAACAAGTGCACAACGTAGCCGGCCGCGGCGCACAGGGTCACCATTTCAGCAGCGGCGGAGGACGAATCCATAAACCACAGGCCCGGCGAGGTGGGCGCTTCCGCTTTGTCGAGCACGCCGTCGATCTTGCACTTGCGACCAATTTTCTGGATGTTGCCGAGCGCTTTTTCTTCGATAGTGGTTAAGCCGCCCGCGATGTTGCCTTTGGTCGGCTGCGAGTCGGACAGGTCACTGGTTTTGTGCCGCTCAATCATCGCCTGATAGCGGTCAAACATAAACATGAAATCACGCCACACTTTAGGCGTGCGGCACCGCGCTTCAAGCAACGCTTCGCCGCCCGTGATCTCGGAGGTTTCTCCGAACACGAGTGTGGTTTTAAGCGGATAGAGTTTGTCAAACGCGTTGCCTACGGTCGGGTTGGCGCCGCAGCCGGAGGTGGTGTCCGATTCGCCGCATTTGGTTGAAATCCACAGCTCGCTGATGGGGCATTCCACACGATGAATTTCGCTTGCGTTTTGCAGAAATTTTTTCGCTGCGGCAGACGCATGCATGATCGTTTGATGATCGCCGTGGCCTTCGATGCCGAAGCCTATAACGGGCTTGCCGGTGGCAGCGATTCCGTCGGCCACTTTTTTCGTCCACTGATGCTCAATGCCGATCACGATCACCGCTGCCACGTTGGGGTTGGCGCCGGTGCCAATCAGCGTGCGAAAGTGCAGATCAAGGTCGGCACCAAACTGCAAGCGACCATACGGATGCGGGATCGCCATGGTGCCTTTGATGTTGTTGGCAACGGCCTCGGCCGCCGCGTTGGACAAATCATCGACCGGCAAAATGATCACGTGATTGCGAACACCGACACGACCGTTTTCGCGGCGGTATCCCCAGAATTTTGTTTTCTTTGAAATCATGATGGGCTCACTCTGTTTAACTGAATTGGGCTGATCGAGCGTTTGATTTGGCTCGTCAGGCTAGGCGCGGCGGGCCGCCGTGTACATCGAGCGCAGCGTACACAAGGCCCGCCGCAACGACGCATGGCGGGCCACATCATGCGCTTGCTACCAGCGCTTTGTTTTTACGTTGTGGACGTGGAGGTGCTCGCCTTTTTTAATCGGCGCCACCACCTTGCCAATGTCAACGCCATACTTGATTACGGTGTCGCCGACCTTGAAATCCTTGAGCGCAACCTTATGCCCAATCGGGATGTCACTCTTGAGCGAAACAATCACGGTGGAGTCCGGCTCCATGATCCAGCCGGTTGTTTTCTGGCCAATCTTGCAGCCTTCCACCACCACCACGCCGACGCCGTCGGCTTTTTCATGCACTACGAAATGAATCATTGCTTGCTGTCCTGAGTTTGCTGATCGCGTCTGTTGCAACTCATCTAGGTGATATAGATGAGCTAGATGACTCGTAGAATATCAAGACTGTCAAAAAGCGCAAGTGGGTTGCTCAAAAATGCGGATCGTAATCACTGAATTCATGGACGACGATGCGGTCGCCACGCTCACAAAAGCGTTCGGCGCGGGCAACGTTACGTACGACGCCACACTCGTCGACCAGCCCGATGCACTGGCCGCAGCTGCGGCCTATTGCGACGCGCTCATTGTGCGTAATCGCACCCAAGTTCGCGGCGCGCTGCTCGCCGCCGCAAAGCGTGCGCGGGTGATCGGTCGCCTTGGCGTGGGGCTCGACAACATCGACGTGCCCGCCTGCGAAGCGCGCGGAATAAAGGTGATTCCGGCGACCGGGGCCAACGCGTTGGCCGTCGCTGAATACGTGATTGCCACGGCCATGATGCTGCGCCGCGCGAGCTTTCTCGCCACCGCGGACGTAGCCGCCGGCAAATGGCCACGCAACGCATTGTCAGCGGGCCGCGAAACAGCGGGCAGCACATTGGGGCTCATCGGATACGGTTCAATCGGGCAGATGACCGGCGCGTTGGCGCACGGTCTCGGCATGAAAGTTATCGCCTACGATCCGGCGCTCGCCGAAGGTCACGCCGCGTGGAACGGCGTCGCTCGTCGCAGCGATCTAGCGACGTTAATTACGACCGCTGACGTGATCAGCCTGCACGTGCCGCTGGTTGACGCCACGCGCAATATGTTCAACGCAGAACGCATTGCAGCGATGAAGCCCGGCGCGATTTTGATCAACACCGCACGCGGCGGCATCATCGATGAAACGGCGCTCGCGGCTGCGCTCAAGAGCGGTCATCTGGGCGGCGCGGCGATTGATGTATTCGCAGCCGAGCCGTTGCCTGCGTCTGAGACGTTCGCCGACTGCCCGAATCTGATTCTCACGCCGCACATTGCGGGTGTGTCGTTTGAGGCCAATGTGCGCGTGTCGTCGATGATTGCCGATGCGGTAATTCGCGCGTTGACGTAACGTCGCAAACGGCATCGTAGGATCGGCGAAAGCCGCGATCACGCGTGCGCACCAATCGCGGCTTTCGCCGCTCCTACAGGTGAGTTTTGCGCGGTGAAAACCTTAGAAAGAATTCAGACATGGCACACATAAATTCCCAAGACTTACACGCAGTAGTCTGCCGAGCGCTAGTCAACGCAGGCGCATCCACAACGGCCGCGCAATCAACCGCCACCGCGCTGATTTACGCCGACCAGCAGGGGACAGCCTCACACGGCGTGTCGCGCGTGCCGCAATACGCGGGGCACATGAAGGCGGGCCGCATCAACGGCGCAGCGACTCCGGTCATCGCAAAAACGCACGGTGCCGTGTCGATCATCGATGCCGCTGACGGCCTCGCGTTTCCCGCGTGCGAGCTTGCCATTCAAACCGCCGTCGACGCCGCAAAAACGCACGGCATTGGCGCTGCATCGGTCACCAACAGCTATCACTTCGGCGCGGCGATTTATCACTTGGAGCTAGTGGCCAAAGCGGGCATGATGGGCCTCGCGTTTTCCAATTCGCCCGCCGCCATTGCGCCTTGGGGCGGCTCGCGACCGCTGTTCGGCACCAACCCCATCGCCGCTATTTTTCCGCGTGAAGGCGCAGACCCGCTCGCCATTGATCTCGCGTTATCTGAGGTCGCGCGCGGCAAATTGATGATCGCCGCAAAGGATGGAAAGGACATCCCGATCGGCTGGGCGATGGACGCTGACGGCCAGCCCACCACCGACCCCGCCAAGGGCTTGAAAGGCAGCATGGCCCCCGCAGGCGGCGTCAAAGGCGCAATGCTCGCGCTCACTGTGGAGCTGTTGGTGACGGCACTTAGCGGTGCGCGTTTCGGGTTTGAGGCTGATTCGTTTTTCGACGTCGAAGGCAATAAACCGCGCATCGGCCAACTGTTTCTAGTCATCAATCCGGGCGCATTAGGCGGCGCAAAAATGTTCGCCGAACGCGTCGAAACGTTGGTGCATGCAATGCTCGAAGATGGCGGCGTTCGCCTACCCGGCGCGCGGCGCTACGCCAACGCCAGCAAGGCTCTACGCGACGGCATCACGATTCCAGATGTGTTGCTGACTCAGTTGCAAGGGTTGGCTGCGTAGCGTCTTATTTGCCTAATAGCTTTTGTGTGAAAGCCTTATTTAAAAAGGGCTGCTATCAACAAATAGCTATAAGTCGACTAATAGAAAAAAAGCGTGAAAGCCCAATCAAATTGGGCGTCGTTGCAGAAAGTTATAGATAATTTTTGTGCGCTAGATCTACAAACCCTGCGGCGCAGCTCAACGCGCTGGGTTTATCAATCCCGGCTACTAAGGCTACGACGGAGTCCAAGCCTGCCAGTTGGCATCGGGCAGTACCATCTCAGCGCGCAACGCTGCTTTCATGGCGGTCACCTCAGCCGCTGTGGACGGCACCACTGCGGCGGGCACCGCACGCGGCCCAATACGGCGCGCCGCAGCAATTGCCGCCGCCGTTCGCGCCGCTGTGAGCGTTGCAACTGTCACCGTCGCGGTTAAAGCCCACACATTCGCTGCCGTGCCAACATTATTAGCCGCAGTGAACGCGCCACCGAGACCAAAATCGCATTGATAGGGTGTGCCGCGCACCTTTTGCCACCGCATCGTGCCTGACCGTTGCAGCAAGTCCGCCAATCGCGTACCCATGTTGACCGTTGCATCATTCCACGCTTGCAGGTGGGGATGATCGCCCGCTGGGCCACGATGCAAGCCCAAGCCCGTGCCGATCCTTTGAAAGGTTGTCCAGAAAATTCGAGCGGGCGCAGCGCCTTGCTGAGGTGGGTCTAACTGGCGCAGAGAATCGTCTTCGTTCTCCACAACTGTGCCATTCGCGCGCAGCCAGCGCAGCCTTGCAAAACTGAAATCGGTGGCTTGACCAAAGTTGTGGTTACTCTCGCCTGGTCCTGCGCGAGTGACTCCGCGTGGATCGAGTAACAATCGGTATTGCGTTTCAAATGTTCGCCGGTCTCCCGTGCGCGGCACCACACCCATCGCGATGCCGTGAGCCTCATGAACCGCATTGATGCAGGCCACAACTCTGTTGCGAAAGGCCGCATTAAAGGTCATCGCTGCCACCAAGGTGAGCTTGGCTTGCAGCTGCGCGTTGGTTGCCGCCACATATACCGTTATCCCCTGCGGCAACACGCGCAAATTGGCAAAGTCAGCGGGCACGCGCAACAACAAAGCCGCCCACGTGGCGTCCCCCGGCGCGATCAAGCCGGTGGGTGCGGGCGCAGCGCCGGTTGCCCCCGCCGCACGCGGCGGCGCGTTGTCGGTTTGAAAATCCTTTATGGCCGCCAGCGTGGTGGTGTCGTACGCGCCGTTGTAGCTCGCGAGATAGGCGCCCGCCGCACGCCTGCCGTCAGCGCTGGCGGGGCGAGTCGTTTTCACCAATATGGCCTGCACCAGCGCCACATCATGCACCGCATTGCCACCGCTTGCGCCGACCGATCCTGAAATGAGTTGCACAGCCGCGTCCTTATTTATTCATTACACGAAAAGGGAATCACCGACGTCAGCGCAGGGCTTTGCACGTTTTGTTGGGCATAAGTAACGGTTGCTCGCAAAGCAATGCTGGCGCAGCCGGTGTTCGGCAGCAAAAAAGCCACGTAGCTCACGCCGTCAGCAGAAAACGGCCCGACCCGCGACCTTTGATCGAGCATCACGCGCGTGCCCCGCTTTTTGGTTTGCTCGGTGGCCACCAGTCGCACCTGCGTAAGCGGTAGCGAGCGCCTCGGCCCCGTGATTTTTACCTTGACCTTGACGAGCGTTGAAATTGATGCATCGTCAGTAGCGACGACATTGACCAGAGATGCGGAGGATTCGCCCAGCACGTCGGCTGAAATTTGTCCGGTTCCAGTCAGAAATAGGTGCGCCTGAATCGCGGCGACCGAGACATCAGGTGGCTCGGCAGCGTGGCTGGCAAGCGGCAGCGTGAGTAGCGCCAGCAGTGCCCATAATGCTGGCCGCACAGCTTTGCGGGTGCGGGGAAGCAAGGCGTGTGTTTTAAGCATGGCTTATCTTACCCGACAGCGCGACTTTAATATGACGTTCGCATTACCTACGCAGGCGGTAAAGATGAGCGTCTTGATCGTACTCAATTTAATTTCGCGCCTACGAAATGCGCAAGCAAAACTGATCGCGGCAAACGGCAGCTCGACCCGCGCTGATTGGCGTGGTTTCATCTCGCACGAGGCTTGGTGGGGTGCTGGGTCTAGACCCAGCCTACTTCAAACACTTCAACGGCTGTGGCGGCTCAGCGCAGAAAGCCCAGCTCGTACACCTGCGGTAGCAGCTTGTCGGTTAGCGCAAGGTACGCGGCGGTGAACGCGGTGACATCGACTGGAGCGACGTCGCCGCTGGCGTTGCGGGACTTCAGGGCGTTCCTGATTTGATACCAGCCTACGTCGGGGCGATTCAATTTCAGTTCGTCGCGCACGCTGCGCACGTCGGTGTGAACGAAATACGCCTGCCACAGCGTTCGCCCGGCGAGCAACACGGCGCGCGCCTCGGCGGACAGTGTTTTGCCCGCTAAATATTGCACCATAAAGTCGGATTCGAAACGATCCGGCGCGCCGACTTCCTGTTCCGTGAAGGGTATGAAGTGATTCACGATGGACCACTTCTTTCCGTTCCATTCGAGGTTGTTTGCGCTGGCGGTGAGATTGCTTCCGTTAAACAGCATCCAAATTAGGCAATCGGTTTTGAACGCTTCAGGCAGTGGTTTCGCAGGTTGCAAAAACTGGTCGCGATCATTGAGCCAAGTGGCCTTTATCAATCGCCGGACGGCGAAGACGATTGCTGTTTGCCATAGATTGTTCTCTGTAGTGAAGAAGCCGCGTCCGCTTCCATAGCCTGACGAAAAGAGCATCGTCTTTTGCCCGGCATTTTGCAGGTCATTGCCCGCGCAATTCATCCACGCGATCGCACCATCGGCCCACTTCGTTCCGCGTAAATCTTTTGTCGCGGTAGCGGGTGTGAAAGCATTTTTTAGCGGAACCGCATCGATATGATTGGCGAGCGGGCGCTCGATCCAGTCAGTCAACAAATTTGCAGTTGAAACACTGGAGAACGTCTTCTCGCCAACGGCGCGAATTTGTTCATCCAATACTTCAAGCGTAATTTCAGCTATCGGCGATTTATTTGTGGCCTTTTGATTCGTTGCCCAAATCAAAAAACCAATAGGGAAATTTCCGCTCACACCATCAAATGTGCGACTGGGTACTACGAAGCCCGCGAGAAATTTGGCCTGCCACTTTTCTCGAAATTGCCCGAGCGTCGGAGCGCTGATGTATTTGAGCTTGCTAAACATGGCCACCGTCGCCCCTTTGGCATTTCGTGCGCAACACGTACGACAAACTGCATGAATAACTCATTAGTCGCCTTGCCGTACTCGGCCATCGCATTTGCAGCAAACTGTGTTTTAGCTACGCCCAATTTGCTTTCAGCCTCCACGCCTGCGACTGCATTGCCACCGCTCGTAGCCTCAGCATAAGGAGGATTGATCAACACCAATATCTTCTTACCGTCCTTGATGACCTTACGCAATTCCGCTGGCACTTTGTTTGTCAAGCCGTAATCAATCTGGCCGAAATCGTCGATGTCGTCGTTCAAATAATCGTACTGAAGGCGTTGCGCGGCGACGCAGGTTTTGGTTGCTTTCATCACGTCAATGTCCGCTTGGTCAAGCGTGGACATGAAGATGTTGCGGGGGTTGCTGTGCTTGACTTCAAGGTTGCCGACGCCGCAGCACATGTCCCAGACGATGTAGTTCTTCTGCCAGTTTTTGCCGAGCGTTTCGGTGAGCTTGTCGTAGGCCTTGTCGACGACGGCGAGCGGCGTGTAATACGCGCCCTTGAAGCTGCGCTCATCAAGCGGAATCAGGCTGTCGCGGCGTTCCAGCAGGTAGTCGCGGTATTCGGATTTCGGTGGCCGGTGATAAATCGCCCAGAACTGACGGTAGCCTTCGCGGTTGCCGAGTTCATAGTTCTTTCCACCCAAACTGAAGACGGGCGCGCCGTTCTTGTGCAGCAATTCAGCAGGCAAATTGGCGTGCGTGGATACGGTGCCGTCATGCATGATGTCGGCAAAAAATAGCAACGCGTAATCGTCTTCATCCACGCCGCCGATTTCGCGGCCCACCATCACAACCCATTTGTCGAACACCTGCTTCAGGTTGTCGGGCGTGATTTGCGTTCGAATGATTTCGCCAGATTTGATCGCGGCTTTGACGGTGGCGATGAACTCGTCTTCGTGCGTCGCGATTTTGAAGGAGACGAAGTGGGTACCGATATGCGCGGAGATTTCGTCGAGCGCTTCTTGCGGGTACTGGCTCGCCGACTTGCCCCACTTGATGGTCTTCTTCGCCAGAAACGGCAAGACGTCAGCGGTCTTCATGACCGCCGCTTTTTCGGTATCGATGACCGCCAAAAACGGTGGGGTCGTTTCGCCTTTGTTGACCGCGATTTGGACGTAGTGCAGCAGTTGCGTGAAGATCGCATAGGTTGACCAGCGGCTGTTGTGCTTCGCCTCAAACCAAATCTCTTTGCTTTGAATGTCGATCAGCCCCTTGGTGTGCCCCTTGAGCCCCAAGGCCTTGATGTAGGCGTCTTTGACATCTTCTTCGCTCGCGGCTTTTTGTAGGTGTGCGTAAAGGCTCATGGCTCCATTCAATCACGAGCCGTCCGCTTTTGCGCGAGGACGGTGGGCAGCGCTTGCCCACCCTACGATTTGCGCTACACAAACCCCAAATTCTTGGTAGCAAACGCGCCAATATTCGGCGCGACCGTTGCTAGTTGCGCGGCGGGCACGCCGAACCAACTCGCGAGCGTGGATGCGTATTGATCGACCGATGTGGTCGGCAACCAGCGACCCTCGTTCGACACGTCGTCCGGGCCGCTGAGGCGGTGTTCCGGGAAAGTGCCGTACATTGCGCCGCCTTTGACCGCTCCGCCCATCACCATGTGGTGGTTGCCCCATGCGTGGTCGGAGCCACCGCCCGCTGCGGGCTTAAAAGTGCGCCCAAAGTCCGACAGCGTGAAGGTGGTGACATTGTCGGCAACACCCAGCGCAGCGGTGGCGTCATAGAACGATTTCATCGCTGCGCCGACGTAGCCGAGCAGCGTTTGTTGCGTGATGATCTGATTGTTATGCGTGTCGAAACCGTTTAACGACACAAAGAATATTTGCCGCTTGAGGCCGATGGTTGCCCGCGCTTCAATCAGCTTGGCGACCTGCAGCAATTGCGTGGCCAAACTGTTGCCAGTGGTGTTGAATAGGCTCGTCACCGTTGCGCTATTCGCGCTGATGATCGGATTGACTTTGGCGGAGAGCGCGATGGCTTGTTCGGTTTGCTCTGCTGCGGCTTTCACCAGCAGGTGATCTTTGCCTTCGAGCAATAGCGCGTTCACCGCCGCAGCACGTGCTTTGGTCATGGCATCGGTGCCAGTGAGGCCGGTCAAACCGAAGCTGCCGGCGGACGGGATTGCGAGCGGGCTTTGCGTGTTGCCGGTGGTGTACAGCGCTGACCCTGCGACCGAGGTGAGCACCGGGAATGTGTTGCTGCCATTCATTGACGCCACCGCGTCGGCGAGACGCCCGCCCCAGCCGGTGCGCGACGGCTGGTCGGAGATGCCGCTCTGCCACTGCGCTTGTTGATCGGAGTGTGAAAAGAGTTGATCGGGGCGACTCACACCGGCAACGTACTGCGCTTTATTGATCGGTGCGAGCAATGGCCCGGCATTGGCAATCACGGCGAGCTTGCCTTGACCGAACAGCGGATGCACGGCTGACAACGCGGGGTGAAAACCATAGGTTGCCGAGGTGTTGCTTGGCTTGAATGTGAGCAGCTCGCTTTGCGCGATGTTGATGCCGGAATCAACGCTGCGAATGGCGCTGTAGCCCGCGTAGCCCGCCGCATCGGCCGGGATGATCATGTTGTTGCCATCGTTGCCGCCGAACAAGAAAACGCACACCAGCGCCTTGTAATCGCCGGGCGTTGCTTGCGCATTGGCAAACGGCAGAGTGAAGCCGCCAAGGCCCGAGGCGAGGGCACCTGCGGAGAGTGCTTTGAGGGTGTTGCGACGTGCGATGTTCATTGAAATTTCCTTTGCGGCGAAGCAGGGCTTAGCGAACCACTTGCGCTTCGGGCGCAGCAATCGATAGGTAGAGCGCGGTGCGCGCGCGGCCGGTTGGGTCGCTCGCGGGCACGATGTCAATGGCTGTTTTCATCTTGGCGCGGGTGCTCGCGGTGAGCTTGCCGCTGAACATGATTTCGTTGATGCGATTGAGTAGTGCGTTGCTGTCGGCGGCCACACTGCTGTAGGGCGTCCAGTCGAACTGCGTGCCCGTTGCACCGAACAAGGCGGGGCTCACGCCGATGTTGCCGTACAACATTGCATTGGCAAAGTTGATGCGCGATACAGCGGTCGACGAATTGAAAATGCCGAACTCGGGGCTGACCACGCCGACTGAGGCAACCACGTTGTCAGGTGAGTAATAGTTGAACACCGACGGCGCGCTGAACACGCCCTGCGCCATGACGTTGCCGCTGTTGTAGAAGTAATAACCATCCGTTTGCGTGGACAACGCGCGGGCCAGACCCGTGATCATAAGCACCGGCTCATTTAAGTGGCCATACGTCGGGTCGTACTTTGCCGCACCGCGTGCTTCGATGTCGGTGAGGATCGCTGTGACCACCGCTTTTATGTCGCCGCGAACACCGCTGCCGTTGTTTTTGAACACGTTGGCAACGCGCTGCACGTAGCTCGGGCTCGGCTGGCCAGTCACCAGTTTTTGGATCATAAATTTTGAGACAAACGGCGCCACGTTGGCGTAGTTGAAAACGTTGTCGAGCGCACCGGTCATGTCAGCGAAAGTGCTGCTTCCTGCTGGGGCAACAACGCTGCCGAGCAAATCTTTGCTGCCAGTCTCGTGATAAATCTCGCGCGACTCCATCGTGCCTGCAAGATTTTGTACGTTGTTACCCGTGGCCGGCGTGGCACCCGCGCGGGTCGGGTACGTCCAGCCGGTGAACACGCGGGCGAAACCTTTGATCTCGTCTTGGGTGTAGGCCTCGATGGGCTTGCCGTCGAGCCCCTTCTTTTCGGTGCCGTCATCGTTGAGCAGATTCACGCCTTGTGAGAAGAGCTGGAGTATTTCGCGTGCGTAATTTTCGTTTGGCGAAGTGCCTCGTGCAGCGTCGGCTTTGCGATTGTTCGCCATGTCGAGAAAGCGCCCCATTGCCGGGTGCAGCGTGACTTTTTCGAGCAGCGTGCGGAAGTTCAAAAACGCGTTGTCGCGCAACATCTGCTGATAGTCGCCCATGCCGTACGGCAGGTTCACGTCAATCACCGACACCACGAAAAGCTGGCTCAAGGCCCAAGCGACGCGTTGCCGCAACTGGTCGTTGCCGGTGATGGCCTGTTTGTAGAACTCAAGCTGCGTCGGGAACAGCGAGTAATTGTCACGCTGACAATACGAGGTTGGCGTGACCGGCAGCGTGGTCGCGTTCACGCAATCGTCCGGTCGCGTTTGCGGGTAATAAGCGCGCGGCGTGTAGCGCGATGCGGTGGCGGCGAACTGTTCAGTGAGCCACGCGTTGGTGCCGAGCGTTGCGACGCGATCAATCTCGGCAGGCGTCGGGCCGAAGCTTGCTTGCTTGAGTAAGCGCGTTACGTCGAGCCGTTTCTCAGCCGTGGACTGCGGCAGGCACATGGTTAAGCCTTCAAGCGCATAGCCTTTGCTGGCGTAGCTCTGATAGAAGCTGAAGTCAGTGAAATAACGGTGATTGGCGGGGCCGTTGTTGCCGTTATTAAAGGTGCGATACAAGTTCGTGGTGGTCGCTGCACAGCTGCCCGAACTCGGCGGCAATGCATACCACGCGATGCCTTCGTTGACGAACCCAGCGGTTGCCGCAAGCGTGTCGCAATCGGTTTTGTTGACGCTAAAAAAATGCGATGCAACCGCAGGTGCGAAGAAGCGGCACACCGGAAGTGCCGCCGCATCTTGACCTTGCGTGTACGCCGAAAAAGTAACGCCAGTGCGCTTCCAGCCGATGTTTGCGTACTGGTCGAGCAGCGCCCAGTCGGCGGGGTTGGCGGAGATGAAATATTTGTTGGCGGGTGCGTTGAAAAATTCAACGATGGTGGCAGCGGGTTCGGCGGCATAGGCCACTTGCGCTGCCGTCTGAAGGGCGGCTGCCCCGAAAATCGCGAAGGCGGCAGAGTTGATCCGCATCATGTTTCCCCAAAATAAAGCGGTGACGAAAACTTGGCTACTTGTGCAACGTGAAGTGTCGCGCAAATGATGACCTAAATTCTCGGCGCAAACGTAACAAACTATTTCGCCGCGCATTACGTTTTGCGTTTTACGCCGGATTTCGTTGTCTTTCGCTGTACATCGGGTTAACAGCTTTATGCTGCAACGCCCGTTTCACTGGGGCTAAGCGCTTAAACAATGTAAAGTCGATAACGAAACTGCTCCCAGCATCTGCTGATCCGTTAAGCCACATTTAAAACTGTGCATAACTCACTATTTATGCGTCAGTTTTTGCCTTTTATGCACTTCAAATTAACGCTGTAACTTATTGAAATTAAAGCGTAATACAACAACCGTGCGAAAAATGCCAAGTTGTGAGTAAAAGTGGGGATTAGCGGCAAAAGGTGGGATAATCTTTTGCATATGTTTAATGGCGCACCCAATTTAAGTCTCGACGCGAAGGGCCGCATGGCGATCCCCACGCGCTATCGGGATGCGCTCGGCTCGAATGTGGTGATTACCGCCGACCCGAGCGGTTGCCTGCTGCTGTTTCCGGCGGCCGGTTGGCAACCGTTCGAGGATCGCGTCAGCGCACTGCCCAACATGAACCCGAAAATCAAGGCGATGCAGCGCATGTGGCTCGGCTACATGACTGAGACTGAGGTGGATGCCGCCGGACGCGTGGTGTTGACGCCGGAAATGCGTGAGTACGCAAAGCTTGATCGCAAGGTGCAGTTTGTCGGTCAAAAAGATCGATTTGAGCTGTGGAGTGAGGCTGGCTGGCAGGCGCAAATAGCGCTGGCGCAGCGCAGCATGCTGGAAGATGTGCCCGCCGAGCTTGCTGGCATGTCGGTATGAGTCGAGCGCGATGCCACCTGACGCCCACATCTCTGTATTGCTGCGAGAGGCCTGCGACGCTTTGCAGCCGGGACGCAGCGGCATTTTTGTCGACGGCACGTTCGGCCGCGGCGGACACAGCCGCGAATTGCTGCGACTCATGCCAGCCGACGCGCGCCTCATCGCCATTGATCGCGACGCGGCGGCGGCTGCGTCTGCGCGTGAAATTGTTGACCCGCGCTTCACCTTCGTCGCAGCGCATTTTGGCGACATCACGCAGGCGCTCGCAAGCGTCGGTATTGGCCTTGGCCAAGTCGACGGCCTGCTGCTCGACATCGGCGTTTCGTCGCCGCAACTGGACGACGCGGGGCGCGGTTTCAGCTTCATGCGCGACGGACCGCTTGACATGCGAATGGACCAATCGCGCGGCGCCTCCGCTGCCGAGTGGATTGCTACAGCCCCCATCAACGACATAGCGGAGGTCATCCGTGACTACGGTGAAGAGCGGTTTGCTCAGAGGATTGCAACAGCGATTGTTGAGGCACGCCAGCGGCAACCGCTCGAGCGAACCGTTCAGCTTGCGCAGATTGTCGAAAAAGCCGTCTCAACGCGGTGGACAGGGCAGCATCCGGCCACGAAAACCTTCCAGGCTATTCGGATTCACATCAATCAAGAGCTCCAGGAGCTACGAATGGCCCTGAGCGCAGCGCTGCCGTTGCTCGCACCGGGTGGTCGCTTGGCCGTCATCAGTTTTCATTCGCTCGAAGATCGTATGATCAAGCTGTGGATGCGTGAACAGGCAGGACGTACGCCTGAGGATCCACGTTTGCGCCACTTGCCACAGGTTGTGACGCGCACCGCGTTGATCAAAATAGTGGGGCGCGACATCGCGCCAACGGACGCTGAGGTGCGCGCCAATCCACGTTCGCGCAGCGCTCGTTTGCGCGCGGCAGAAAAATTGGGAGCGACGGCGTGACGCGGGTCAACGTGGTGTTGGGGATACTCGTGTGGGCGAGTGCGTTTGCGCTGGTAACGAGTCAATATCGCGTGCGTCACTTGACCATTGAGATCAATCGTGCCCGCGATGTGGCGTATCAGCTAGACACCGATCGCAATCGCGCCACGCTTGTGCAGTCGCGCCTATCGACACCGACCATTGTGGAGCGCACTGCGCGTGAGCGGCTCGGCATGGATTTGCCTGAGGGCACACGCACGCAAATCGTTGAACTCAGCGGTGTTGCTAGCGCCGCAGTGGCGGGCGCACAATGAAAACAACCCATAGCAAAATCGTTACGCCACAGTTTGCCGTGTGGCGCGTGCGTGCCGTGGCTTACGGCTTGCTCGTGGGCTTCGTGGTGCTCGCCGGACGCGGCGTGTACCTGCAAGTGGTGCAGCACGACGATTTGACCAAGCGCGGCGACGCCCGCACCACACGTGACTTGGTGCTGCCTGCGCATCGCGGGCGGCTGCTGGATCGTGAAGGTGCGGTGCTCGCGTCAAGCGTTCCGGCTCGTGGCGTGTTCGCATTCCCCGATCAAGTGGAATTGACCACACCGCAACGCGAAGGTCTCGCCAAAGCGCTCAATCTGCGCCCGAAAGACGTGGATCGCAAGCTTGATACTGAGCGCGATCTAGTGTTCCTCGCGCGCGGAATTTCGCCTGAACAGGGCCAAGCGATCACTGCGCTGAAGATCGCGGGCGTTGCCGTGCAAACGGAGTTCAAACGCGAATATCCATCGCAAGAAGTGATGGGCCAGGTGCTCGGCATTACTAACGTCGACGACCTTGGGCAAGAGGGTTTAGAGCTTGCGCAAAACGATTGGCTTTCAGGCAAACCGGGCCTGCGTCGCGTCACCATTGATCGTCGCGGCAGCGTGGTGGAAGAACATGGCAGCCTGCGCACGCCGCAGCAGGGTCGCGACCTGCAACTCGCGCTCGATAGCCGCGTACAACATCTCGCGTTTCGCGAACTTAAACGTGGCGTAGAAGCGCATCGCGCAAAGGGCGGCGCAGCAGTCGTGCTCGACGCGAAATCCGGCGAAATTGTCGCGCTGGTGAATTACCCAACATCCGCGCCCGGTGATCGCTCGGCGGCAGCCACCGGTGGATTGAGAAATCGCGCCGTAGCGGATTTGTTCGAGCCTGGATCGACGATGAAACCGTTCACCATTGCAACCGCGATTGAGACTGGCGTGTTGAGGCCGGATGCGTTCATTCCGATGCAGGGCAGCACCTACACATTAAATGGTGCGACCATTCGTGACACACACTCGATTGGCAGCAACGGTGTCGCCTCGGTGACCGAAATCATCCAAAAATCAAGCAACGTCGGCACCGCAAAAATTGCCGAGCGCTTGCCCAACGAAGTGATGTGGCGGCAATTGCAACGCGCCGGTTTCGGGCGCGCGCCACAGACCGGGGTGCCCGGTGAAGCGCACGGTCGATTGCGTGCGCCGCAATCATGGCGACCGATTGAAAAAGCCACGATGAGCTACGGCTACGGACTCTCGGTAAACCTAGTTCAACTCGCCCGCGCGTACACCGTTTTTGCCAATCAAGGCGCACTGGTGGACGTGACGCTACTCAAAAATGGCGGTGCCGCGCGGCAAACAGCTGTGTACTCGCCAACCACCATTCGCGCTGTGTTGCCAATGCTCGAAAAGGCCACGTCGAAAGAAGGCACCGCACCGCTCGCGCAAGTGTCTGGCTATCGCGTCGCGGGCAAAACTGGCACGGCGAAAAAACTGGCGGGGGCTGTGTATTCCGAGGGGCGCTACGTCGCCTCCTACGTCGGCCTCGCGCCAGTGAGTAATCCTCGCTACGTCGTCGCCGTGATGATTGACGAACCGGCGGGTGGAATTTTCTACGGCGGCCAAGTCGCCGCCCCCGTGTTTTCTAGCGTCATGGGGCAAACACTGCGCTTGATGGAGGTGCCGTACGACGCGCCGCTGCCGACGCAGCCCAAATCTAGCGAGACGGTTCTTGCGATCGTAAGGGAGGGCATTTGATGCCGTTGCCCAGCGCAGAAGAGGTCGTGAAACAACTCGACGGATTGGGTGTCAAGCGCCAGCGCATGACGGTGGATTCGCGCAGCGTTTCGGTCGGCGATGTGTTCATCGCGATGCCGGGATCGAAAGTGGATGGACGTGAGTTTGTTGCAGCGGCACTGGCGCAAGGCGCTGCAGCGGTGCTGCGCGAAACCTCTGGCGCGACTGCAAAATTTGACGACGCTCGCGTGATCGACGTGGAAAATTTGTCTACGCAATTGGGTGATATTGCAGACCTGTTCTATGGTCGCCCATCGGCGTCTCTACGAGTGATGGGCATCACCGGCACCAACGGAAAAACGTCCATCGCGAACTGGCTGTCGCAAGCGTTGTCAGCGCTTAATATTCCCTGTGGCGCCATTGGCACACTCGGCGTCAGCTTTGGTGCAAAAACTTGGTCGACCAACAATACGACGCCTGACGCAGCGCATGTGCAAACGATTCTGCGCGACTTAAAAGACGCAGGTGCGCTAGCCGTTGCGATGGAGGTCAGCTCGCATGCATTGCAATTGCATCGCGTTGCAGGCACCCGATTTGACGCCGTCATTTTCACCAACCTGACGCAAGATCACCTCGATTTTCATGACACGATGGCAGCCTATGGAGCAGCCAAGGCAAAGCTGTTTTCCGAATATCTCGCCAAGCATCGAATCATCAATGTTGATGACGATTTTGGCGCGCAACTGATTGCGAAACGACTGCCCAATACGCTGAGTTACGGTCTTGATCAAGGTGACGTTCGCGGCAACGTTATCTCGATCAACGCCGACGGCATGCGCCTTGTGATTTCGTTTGCAGGGCAGAAGGTTGATGTTGAAACTCTGTTGATCGGCCGCTTCAACGCTTACAACTTGTTGGCGGTCGCAGCGACGCTCATTGCGTCAGGCGTCGTGCTTGAACGCGTGGCAACCGTACTGTCTGCGCTCACCGCAGCGCCGGGGCGTATGCAACGTGTGAGTAGCGCAAACGATGCCACCGAACCCAGCGTGTACATCGACTACGCCCACACGCCAGACGCGTTGGCAAAGGCGCTCGACACCGTGCGTGAAACGAAACCTCAAGCACTCACGGTGGTGTTCGGCTGCGGTGGCGATCGTGATCGCAGCAAGCGTCCGTTGATGGGAAGAATCGCTACCGATCTGGCTGATCGCGTGTATGTCACGAGCGACAATCCGCGCGGCGAACAACCTTTAGCAATCATTGACGAAATTGTTGCTGGTGTGCGTATTGATCAGCGAAATGTTTTGAATCCAGTCGTGCTGCGGCGCGACGCGATCCAGCAAGCTATCAAAACTGCAAACGCAAAAGATGCGATTTTGATTGCCGGAAAGGGACATGAGACGTATCAAGAAATCGCTGGTGTCCGCCACCCGTTTTCCGATGTCGACGAAGCGCTGCTAGCGCTGGCCGCCCGCAATCTGCCGAAGCAAAATATTAACGAGGCTCATCATGTGGGCCAGTGATTTTTTAGCGAAAGCCTGTGGCGCGCAGATCAGCGGGCCAACGCAGCAATTCACCTCCGTTTCAACCGACACCCGCACTCTGCAGCCGGGTGCGCTGTACGTTGCCTTGCATGGTGAGAATTTCGATGGGCATCGTTTCGTCGAGCAAGCCATCAAGGCCGGAGCTACCGGTGTTCTGGTTTCGCAGCCGGTAGAGACGAGCGCCAAAATTACGGTCATGCAGGTCGCCGATACGCTGATCGCTCTGCAACAAATGGCGCACGCATCGCGCCTTCAATTTGACGGCCCGGTGATTGCGATAACTGGCAGCAACGGCAAAACCACCACCAAGGAAATGATCGCGGCGGTACTTCGTGCTCACCTCGGTGACGACGCTGTGCTGGCCACGGTCGGCAATCTGAACAATCACATCGGCGTGCCGCTGACGCTGTTGGCGCGCAAAGCGTCGCACAAGGTGGCAGTCGTTGAAATGGGTATGAATCACTTCGGCGAAATAGCCCTGTTGACGCAGTTGGCCGAACCGACCATCGCTTTGATTACCAATGCTGGCCCGGCGCATCTTGAGGGTGTGGGCTCGATTGAGGGCGTGGCCGAGGCCAAGGGCGAAATTTTTTCTGGCTTACGCAGCGGTGGCGTGGCGGTAATTAACGCTGATGATTATTTCGCGCCATATTGGCAGGTGGTTGCTCGACAGTCCGCCCAGCGCACCTTTGGCTTTCATGCACATGCAACGGTGACCAGCCACTACGCGCCGCCAAGCGCATTGGAAATTCAGATGCCCGCGCGTGGCTGTAGTGTTCAAGTGACGCTCAACCAAGTGGGCGAGCACAACGCCTCCAACGCGATGGCTGCCGCGGCTGTCTGCGACGCATTGGGGGTGCCGCAGAATGCGATCAAGCGCGGTCTGGAATCGGCCAGTAACATCGGCGGCAGGTTGTCGGTGCAGCCTTTCATCAACGGCGCACAGCTCATCGACGACAGCTACAACGCCAATCCCGCCTCGATGCTCGCTGCTGCCGAGGTGCTGGCGCAGGCATCCGGTAAGCGGCTTGTGGTGTTGGGCGACATGGGGGAGTTGGGTGCGGCAAGCGACGCTCTGCACGCGCAGCTTGCGGTTGATATTCGCCAGAAAAAATTTGATGCGGTGCTCACTCTAGGCCCGCGTATGAAGCGAGTCATCCAACACTTCGGTGCACACGCGGTCGCGTTTGACGACGTTGAAGCGCTCGCAGCAGCCCTCTATCCGCAGCTCACCCCAGACGCAACGTTGCTCGTCAAAGGCTCCCGCTCAATGGCCACGGAACGCGTGATCAAAAAACTAGAACAAATGTCACGAGGTGCTCACTAATGTTGCTGTGGCTTGCCAACCTATTTGCTAGCGAATTTCGCGGCCTTACCGCGATCAACTACATCACGCTGCGCAGCGTGCTTGCCTGCGCGACCGCAATGGCATTCGCACTCGCGATGGGGCCACGAATGATTCGCTGGTTGCTCACCATGAAGATCGGTCAATCGGTGCGCAGCGACGGGCCGCAATCGCATTTAGCCAAGCAGGGCACACCCACTATGGGCGGCGCGATGGTGTTGACCTCTATCGCGATCTCTACATTGCTATGGGCCGATCTGAGTAACCGTTTTGTTTGGGTTGTGCTGTTCGTGATGGTTGGATTTGGCGCGATTGGCTGGGTCGACGACTATCGCAAAGTAGTGCATAAAAATCCAAAAGGCATGTCGGCCAAAGAGAAACTTTTCTGGCAGGCCTTCATCGGCATCGTGGCATCAACCTACCTCGCTTTTGCGGTGTCTGCGCCAAGCACCAGCAAGATTTTTGACTTGATATTTTTGTGGGTGCAGAGCGGCTTCACCAACGAGCTGCCATCAAAAGCAGACTTAATTGTCCCGTTCTTCAAAAACATTGCTTACCCGCTCGGCGTGTTCGGCTTCATAACGCTAACTTGGTTCGTCATTGTCGGCACCAGCAACGCAGTCAACTTGACCGATGGGCTGGACGGCCTTGCCATCATGCCGGTGGTGATGGTGGGCAGCGCGTTGGCTGTGTTTGCCTACGTGGTGGGCCGTGTCGACTACTCGCGCTATTTGCTGTTTCCGTACATTCCTGGGGCCGCTGAACTCATGGTGTTTTGCGGCGCAATGGCGGGCGCAGGGCTGGGTTTTCTCTGGTTCAACGCGTATCCAGCGCGCGTGTTCATGGGCGACGTGGGGGCGCTGTCTCTGGGCGCGTCACTCGGCACCATCGCCGTGATCGTGCGGCAAGAAATCGTGCTCGTGGTGATGGGTGGCGTATTCGTTGCCGAGACGGTGTCCGTTATGTTGCAAGTGGGCTACTTCAAGTACAGCAAGGGTAAGCGCATTTTCCGCATGGCGCCGCTGCATCACCACTACGAGCTTAGTGGATGGCATGAAAACCATGTCGTCATTCGCTTCTGGATCATCACCATGTTTTTGGTGCTGGCTGGCCTCTCAACGTTAAAACTTCGCTAGGAAATCTTCCGTTCGTGTTTCAGTGCGCGCAATCAAAAGCAACTGTTGTGGGGCTCGGTGCAACTGGGCTCTCACTTGTTCGCTTTTTGCATGCGCGAGGCGCTGAGGTGACGGTGGTGGACGGCAGCGCTGCACCTGCCGGGCTCGCGCAGTTGCATCGTGAGTTTCCGCAGGTGAAATTCACATGCGTGGGGTTAACGAGCAACGCGCTAGCTGCGTCAGATTTCATCGCACTTTCACCCGGTGTGCCACGCGCAACGTTGGCAATCAGCCATGCTTTGAAGCATGGCGTGCCAGTGCTCGGCGACATCGAGTTGTTCGCACGCGAAGTGCCAACGACCGCGACCGTATTTGCAATCACCGGTTCCAACGGTAAGACCACCACCACGGCGCTGGCCGGTGAATTGGCTAAATGCGTGAAGCCGGATGCTCGTGCAGCAGGCAATATTGGCGTGCCAATTCTGGACGCCCTAGCTGAGACCCCAAACTGTTCAACGTGGGTGCTTGAACTGTCCAGTTATCAGCTTGAATCGACGGATTCACTTCAGGTCACTTCGGCTGCGGTGATCAACGTGACCGACAACCATCTTGATCGCTACCCGAGCTTTTTCGGGTACGCCGCAGCGAAAGAACGCGTGTTCCATAACGCTAAAAGTCAGGTGCTCAATCGAGCCGACGCGTGGTCAATGAGCATGCGGCGGCCCGAATTGAACTTGACCACATTCGGCCCAGATCGGGCTGACGACGAAACGCAGTTTGGCATTGACCGTATTGATGGAAAAGCCGCGTTAACAAAGGGCGATACGTTCATACTTTCAACTGACGCGCTCGGAGTGAGTGGTGCTCACAACGCGCAAAACGCCCTAGCCGCACTCGCTCTGATTCATTCGCTTTCAGTGCCGGTGAACATGCAGCAAAACGTCTTGCGCTCGTTCGCTGGCATGCCACATCGATGCCAACTCATTGGCACGATCAATGGCGTAAAAATCATTGATGACTCGAAGGCAACTACTGTCGTCGCGACCAACGCTGCGCTCGAAGGGCTCGCCGCGCCAACATGGCTAATTGCGGGCGGCGACGGCAAAGGCCAGAACTTCGCGCCACTGGGTGCCGCTGCTGCGAAGCATTGCAAAGCAGTGCATCTCATCGGTCGCGACGCCGCAGAGATTGCCGTAGCACTCGCTGCCAATGGCGTTCCGAACAAAACGTTCACGACCCTTGAAGACGCAACCCATTCGGCGCTTGATGCCGCCCTCCCTGGCGATCAAATATTGTTGTCCACCGCATGCGCAAGCTGGGATATGTTCCGCAATTACGGACATCGCGCTCAAGTGTTTGCTGCCGCAGTGAGCGACTGGGCGAACAAGCGCGGCCTCGACTTTGTGCCGCGCGGGGGTGCTGCATCATGATGTTGAAAAACGTCGGCGCGGCGCCACGTGAATGGGCAGCACGGTTCAGTGCCATGATGACCCCCGGCACGACGCGCGCAAAGGCGCGCGGCGCGGTCAGTGGTGAGTTCGACATCGCAATGCTTTGGGTTGTGGCGTTGCTCGTTGCGGTTGGTTTGTTGATGGTGTACTCATCATCGATTGCCAGTGCGAGTGAAAGCCGTTTTACCCGTTCGTCGGCCACTTACTTTTTGTTCCGCCAAGGTCTGTTCGTGCTGATCGGCGCGGTGCTAGCGTTGTTCGTCTTCGACACTTCACTGCGCGCATGGGAGCGCATTACTCCGTATGTATTTGGCGTTGCGCTGTTGCTTATTCTGTTGGTGCTCATTCCGGGGATTGGTCGCAAAGTTAACGGCGCGTCGCGCTGGATTGGCCTAGGTCCGGTCGGCCTGCAACCGTCTGAACTGATGAAGCTGGCTATGGTGCTGTTCGCGGCTCGATATGCAGTGACCAAGCGCGATCTGCTGCATGCGGCGCAACCGATAAAGCAAAGTCTGATGAAAGGCCTCGGTCCTTTCCTGCTGATCGCTTTGCTAGTTAGTGTTTTGCTGCTACGCGAACCAGATTTTGGCGCGACGATGGTGGTGCTCAGCACGGGCTTGCTCATCCTGTTTATGGCGGGACTTGATTACCGCTTGGTGCTGCCGGTGGTGGTGGTCGGCCTCATCGCTGCGGTCGCATTGGTTTGGCTTGAGCCATACCGCCTTGAGCGAATTTTCGGATTCCTCGATCCATGGAAAGAAGAGTTTGGTAAAGGCTACCAATTGACGCAGTCGCTCATGGCGATTGGTCGCGGTGGCATCTTCGGGCTTGGACTTGGGGCGGGCGTTTCGAAGCACTACTATCTACCCGAAGCGCACACCGATTTCATTCTGGCCGTTACTGCCGAAGAGTTGGGTTTGGTGGGCGTGTTCATCGTCATCGGCGCCTATGCGTGGCTCGTGTGGCGGGCGTTCGCCATCGGCCGCGAATCACGGCAACTTGAGCAACCGTTCGCAGCGCTCGTCGCGCAAGGCATCGGCACGTTGTTCGGCATTCAGTCGCTGATCAACATTGCAGTGAACATGGGATTCGCTCCGACTAAAGGGCTTACTTTGCCATTGATGTCGTACGGTGGCAGCGGCATGATCATGAGTCTTGTGACGCTATCTGTTTTGTTGCGAATCGACTGGGAAAACCGTCGTCTTTCGCGGGGATTCAAAGTATGAGTCCGCATTTGCTGATGATGGCGGGCGGCACGGGTGGGCATATCTTTCCGGGCCTCGCGGTGGCACGCGCGCTGCGTGAACGCGGCTGGAAGGTGACGTGGCTCGGCACAGCAAATGGCATGGAGCAAACGCTGGTGCCGCCGGATTTATTCCCGCTGCACACGGTTGCCTTTGAAGGCATCGTCGGGCGCGGCTGGAGACCCAAGCTTGCGCTGCCGTTCAATCTGTATTCTGCCTACCGTCGTTGCAAAAAACTACTTTCAGAACTGCGCCCTGATGTGGTAATCGGCATGGGTGGCTATCCAACCGTGCCCGGTGGTCTTGCCGCGTCGAACAAAGGCATTCCGCTGGCGATTCATCAGAGCGACGCGGTGGCGGGGCTAGCGAACAAATTACTCGCGCATTTCGCGAACCGCGTGTTGGTGGGTTTTAGTTCAGTGTTCACGGATGTAGTCCACAAGCGCGTAGTGACTGGCAATCCCATCCGTCCTGAGTTCGCACTGTTCGCGAATCCTGCAACGCGATTTGCTAACCGCACCGGGCCGATTCGTCTGCTGCTCATGGGTGGCAGTCGTGGGGCTGAAGCAATCAACACGCTGCTGCCCGCCGCGCTGGCGTTGATTCCTCAATCGGATCGCCCCGTCGTCACACATCAGGCAGGTCGTGGTTCGGTTGACACAACAAAAGCCAAGTACGATCAAGCTGGCGTGACCGCTGAAGTCGTGGAGTTCATTTCTGATTCTGCGCGTGCGCTCGCGGAGTGCGACGTGTTCATCGGTCGCAGTGGAGCCAGCACGGTGTCGGAACTTGCGGCGCTGGGTGTGGCGTCGATCCTCATCCCGTATCCGCATCACAAGGATCAGCAGCAAAAACATAATGCAGAAGTGCTGGCGAATGTGGGTGCCGCCCGCGTGCTTGAGCAACCCACGTTGACCAAAGAAGTGCTAGCCGAACACATTGCAGCGCTCACGCGGGCGCGATGCTTGGCGATGGCGCAAGCGGCGCTCGCCGTGGCTAATCCGAAAGCTACCGCTGAGATTTGCGACGCCATCGAATCGCTCGTCAATCTGCCAGAAATCAGGGCGGCCAAGGCAGGAATGGTATGAAATTTCGCCTGCAAAACCTGCACTTCGTTGGCATCGGCGGCATCGGCATGAGCGGGATCGCCGAGGTGTTGCACAACCAAGGTTACGTGGTGAGTGGCAGCGATGCCGCGAATTCAGTCACGCTGGAACGACTCGCAGCACTCGGCATCCGCACTTGTGTTGGCCACAACGCAGCCAATCTGCAAGCCGCGCAGGCCGTGGTCGTATCGTCTGCGATCAAGGAGACTAATGCTGAAGTGATCGACGCGCGCTTGCGCAAGCTGCCCGTGGTGCCGCGCGCGTTGATGCTCGCCGAACTGATGCGCATGAAGCGCGGCATAGCGATTGCTGGCACGCACGGCAAAACCACGACCACTTCGTTGGTCGCCAGCGTGCTCGCCGAAGGCGGGCTCGATCCCACGTTTGTGATCGGCGGTCGCATGCTGGCAGCAGGCTCAAATGCGCGTCTTGGTACCGGCGAATTTCTGGTGGCCGAAGCCGATGAATCGGACGCGTCCTTTCTGCACTTATCGCCCACGCTTGCCGTCATCACAAACATTGATGCCGACCACATGGAGACCTACGAGCACAGCATTGATCGGCTGAAGCAGGCGTTTGTTGATTTCGCGCACCGGCTTCCGTTTTACGGAACGCTGTACGCCTGCGTTGATGATGCGGGCGTGGCGAGCATCCTTCCGCGCGTGGTGAAGCCCGTGGTCACTTACGGCCTCGAAACGGGCGCTGATATTCGCGCCGTGGACATTGAAGCTGTGGGCGCGACGATGCATTTCACAGCCTTGCGCGACGGCTTTGCGCCGTTGCCCGTGGCCGTACAGGTAGCCGGACTGCACAACGTCAGAAACGCGCTTGCTGCGATCGCCATTGCGCAGGATTTGGGTGTGTCGGGCGAGGCGATCATGCAAGCGCTGCGCAGCTTTGGTGGCGTCGGTCGTCGCTTTCAAAGTTTCGGCAAAATCACGCACAACGGCGCGGCGTTTGATTTGATTGACGACTATGGTCACCATCCAGTTGAACTGAAAACAACGCTCGCCGCTGCGCGTGCTGCGTTCCCCGGACGTCGTCTCGTCCTTGCGTTTCAACCGCATCGTTACACCCGAACGCGCGACTTGTTCGAAGACTTCGCTGCCGTGTTGTCTGAGGTGGATGTGCTGCTGCTGGCTGAGGTCTATGCGGCTGGCGAACCGCCGATCATCGCTGCCGATAGCCGCGCGTTGGCTCGTGCAATTCGCCTGCGTGGACGCGTCGAACCGTTGTTCGTTGAAGACATTGAACAGATGCCGCGACAAGTATTGCAACTGGTACAAAACGGCGACGTGGTGATGACGATGGGCGCGGGCTCCATCGGCGCAACAGCCCAGAAAATTGTGAACGCCGCAAGCGGAGCCGCCCATGTGGTCTGATGCGCAATCCATCAACCGACTGGCTGCGATCATCGCGGCGATTGCAACCATCGCGCTGGCCTGGTGCTTGACGTCGTGGGCGAGTTCGAAGAGCTACTTCGCAATCAAGCAGGTCAAGGTCGTTAACCAGCTCGCCGAGGTTGATTCGGGGTTGCTGGAGTCAGCGATTCGTACCGAATTGCGCGGCACCTTCTTCTCCATCGCACCAAGCCGTGCACGTGCAACGCTCAAAAAATTGCCGTGGGTGCGTGATGTTTCGATCAAGCGTCGTTGGCCTTATGCGCTTGACGTGAGTGTGGACGAACATCGTGCCATCGGCTACTGGAACGACAGCGATCTGCTGTCAGATCGGGGCGAAGTTTTCCGCGCTGGATCGAAAGCGCCGATGCCACGATTTGATGGCCCCGCTGCCGCGTCCGTTGATGTACTCAATCGCTATCAGGAGGCGCGCGTGGCGCTTGCTGCGCACGGCATTGAGATCAAAGAATTTTCCATGTCTCCTCGCGGAGCAATCACCGTCACCACACGCAACGACATGCAAATCGAATTTGGCCGTGAGCATTTTCAGGAACGACTGGCGCGCTTTGTAGCGCTGTACGGCAACTGGTCAACCGCTTATCGCGCTGGCCTCGCGCGGATTGACCTTCGCTACAAAGCAGCGATTGCCGTGGCGCGCAACCCCAACGCCAACGCGGCTGCCGACGCGCAGAGAGGACAATCGTGAGCGAATTGATCGCAGCGCTGGACATCGGCACGTCGAAAGTGGTCGCACTGGTCGCAGAGGTTGATGCCGCTGGTCAGCTTAACGTCATCGGCTTTGGCGAACAACCGTCACTCGGTTTGCGCAAGGGCATGGTCGTTGATATTGATGCCACCACCAACTCAGTCGCCGCTGCCGTTCGTGAGGCCGCAGCAATGGCCAACTGCAAGATCACCGACGTTTACGTCGGAATTGCGGGCGCGCACATTCGTAGTCTGAATTCCAGCGGCATGGTCGCGATGAAAGACAGCGAGGTGACCGAGGCCGACATGGAGCGCGTGGTCGAAACCGCACGTGCCATCGCCATCCCGAACGACCAGAAAGTGCTGCACACGTTGCCGCAGGAATACATCATCGACGGGCAGGAAGGCGTGCGTCGCCCGCTCGGCATGAGCGGTCGTCGGTTGGAGGTAAAGGTTCACATCGTGACTGGCGCTGTTTCCGCTGCCGACAACATCGAAAAATGTGTTCGCCGCTGTGGTTTGAACGTGATGGAGCTGGTGCTGCAACCGCTCGCGTCAGCGGCGGCGTGCCTGACCACGGATGAGATGGAGATTGGCATTGGCCTCGTCGATATTGGCGGTGGCACCACTGATTTTGCGCTGTTCACGGGCGGTGCCATTCGTCACACCGGCGTGATTCCGGTAGCGGGTGACCAGATCACCAACGACATCGCGATGTTGCTGCGCACGCCGAGCAAAGAGGCGAGCGACATCAAGCATCGCCACGCTTGCGCGTTGACAAAACTCGTCGAACCGGATGAGTTAATTGAAGTGCCCGGTGTTGCGGATCGGCCCGCGAAATCGATGGCGCGGCACATGCTCGCTGAGGTCGTTGAGCCGCGTGTTGAAGAGTTGTTTCAACTGGTGCATGAGCAGATCAAGCGCTCGGGTTTTGAGCCGCTGCTGCGTGCCGGCATTGCGCTCACCGGTGGTAGCAGCATGTTGCCGGGTATCGCCGCGCTCGGCGAGGAAGTGTTTCACATGCCGGTGCGCATCGCCGTACCGGACTACCGAGGTGCGCTTAAAGATGTGCTCGCCGCGCCGAAATATGCCACAGCCATTGGCCTGTTGATGCACGGCCGTGATCAACAGGTGAAGCTTACGGTGCTGCGTCGTCGCGACTCGGCGGCCGCAGGAATGTTTGCAAAGTTACGGGATGCGTTTGGGGTTTAGGGTTGTTTTGGTCATTGAATATTTAGTTTTAATTGCCTTGAAGGAGAGGATACATGTTTGAAATCGTTGATGAAAAAAGGGACGGCGCGGTCATCAAAGTGATCGGCGTTGGTGGCTGCGGCGGAAACGCTGTCAGGCACATGATGGAAAAAGGGGTGGAAGGCGTCGAATTTATCGTCGCCAACACCGATGCGCAGGCGCTCGACAAGAGCCCAGCACCGAAGCGGATTTCGCTCGGCGCGCAGCTTACGCAGGGCCTCGGCGCAGGCGCAAAGCCAGACGTCGGTCGCGATGCGGCGATGGAGTCAAAAACCGCGTTGCAGGAAGCTATTCAGGGCGCGGACATGCTGTTCATCACTGCCGGTATGGGCGGCGGAACGGGCACCGGCGCAGCACCGGTGATCGCGCAAATGGCGCGTGAAATGGGCATCCTTGTGGTGGCCGTGGTGACCAAGCCGTTCCGTTTTGAAATGCAAAAGCGTGAGCGCGCCGCGCAGGCTGGTATCGACGAGCTGCAAAAGCATGTTGATTCGCTGATCGTGGTGCCGAACGAAAAGCTGATTCAAGTGCTCGGTCGCAACGTCAAATTGCAGGCAGCGTTTGCTGCGTCAAACGACGTGTTGCACGGCGCGGTCGCGGGCATCTCGGAAGTCATCCATAAGCCGGGCGACGTGAACCGCGACTTCGCTGACGTGCGTACCATCATGTCGGAACTCGGCATGGCGATGATGGGCACCGCCACCGCCGTGGGCGACGGTCGCGGCAAAGCGGCGGCGATGGCTGCGGTGAAAAGCCCGCTGCTCGAAGATGTTGATTTGCAGGGCGCGCGTGGCGTGTTGTTGTGCATCACCAGTTCGCCAGACATCACGCTCGACGAGCTGTGCGAAATCACCGAAACCGTGCAGGAGTTCATTGCGCCGGACGCCACCATGTTGTGGGGTCAATCATTTGATGAGACCATGGGCGACGAAGTGCGTGTGACCATGATTGCCACCGGTTTGGGCAAGCGCAAAATGGTCGCCGTTCAGGGCGGCATCGGCGCTGCGCCACGGCTCGAAATCCCGTCGTTGCGTACCGGCACCGATAACTACACGGTGCTGAGCGACGCAGTACCAAGCACCATCGGAATAGACGTGCAGTACGATGAACCAACCATCACCCGTAACCCTGGCCGCAGCACTGCGCGTTCGCTGGAGATTCCTACCTTCCTGCGCAAGCAGGCAGACTAGCCAACTAGCAGAATCACCCAGCGCAGCCGCTCCCTGTGCTGGGCGTTGTCGTCTCTAAATCCGGGCTGACGCCTATACTTTCGTCATGCCAAAACAACACACCATCGCGAGCGACGTCTCAGCGACCGGCGTAGCGCTGCATTCCGGCGTCCGCGTTCAGATCACCCTCAAACGCGCCCCGCCCGACACTGGCATCATCTTTCGCCGCACGGATTTGAGCCCGCCACAGGACATCCCGGCACGCGCTGAACTGGTCAAAGAAACCCGCCTCGCCACCACGCTCGTCAACGACGCAGGCACGGCCAAAGTCGCCACTGTCGAGCACCTGCTCGCCGCCTGCGTCGGCTGTGGCATTGACAACGCCATCATCGAACTCGACAACCTCGAAGTCCCCATCATGGACGGCTCGGCCGCGCCGTTCGTGTTCCTGATTGAGCAAGCCGGTGTGGTCGCGCAGGAAGCGCAGCGCCGGTACATCGAGGTGCTCGAACCGGTGCGCGTGGAGATGGGAGACAAGTTCGCCGAACTGCTGCCGAACTCAGGTGCTGCGCAATTCGAAGTGGACTTCACCATCGATTTTTCGCACCCCGCCATCCCCGACGACCAGTGCCGCGTGCGCATGACGTTGGACGACACCGACTTCCTCGATCACATCAGCCGCGCCCGAACCTTCGGCTTCGCGTACGAGGTAGAAACGCTGCGTTCAATGGGCTTAGCACTTGGTGGCAGCATGGAAAACGCCGTCGTCCTCGACGAATATAAAGTGCTCAACCGCGAAGGCCTGCGCTTCGCCGACGAACTCGCACGACACAAAGTGCTCGACGCCGTCGGAGACCTCTTTTTGCTCGGCCACCGAGTGCGCGGCAAATACTACGCGTTCAAATCGGGGCATGAGCTGAACAACAAACTGTGCCGAGCGCTGCTAGCAAAGCCGAAAGCTTGGCGGTATTCGACGACCGCCGCATCGACAGAAAATTAGCAAATTCATGAATAAAACAATCGTCGTTCACGCCCAGTTTGCAAAGGTAATCGCCTGCACGCGTTGCACGAAAGAGCGTCACGATGGCAACCTCTTACGCGATGCCCAAGAGAACGTTCCTCAGCCAGGGTACGTGGGCGCAAATTACGACCAGTCTCGTGTCCTGCTTGTGGGACAAAATCCAGGTGTTCCAAATGATCTAGTGGAAGGGGATCAAATTTACACAGCTGCGCTTCGGTCTCTGCGCGATAGCCCGACGGATCAAGAGTACGAAAAGTTAATGAATTTGCTGGAAAATGTCATACAGGGTTGGCGAGTTCACAATAATTACTTCCCGCTCACAGAGTGCGGTCTAACGCTAAATGACATCGCATACTGCAACCTTGTTCGTTGCAGAACACAAGCAAATCGCACCCCCAACAGGTCTCTCGTCGCGAATTGTGTCGATCAGCACTTTGATCGCTGGATTGGATGGCTTCAGCCTCGTGTTGTTGTTTTCATCGGAAAATGGGCGTCCGACGCAGTTGGTCACGCAGTAGCCGGCCGCGGAATTCCCGCTGCATTCATGAATCGCCAACGTAGCCTTTCTCGAGAACTTCGTACAGCGAATCGAAATGGAGTGGTGGATATCGTCACGAAGTACCGGAGTTGTCCGAGCGATATTCCCGCTTAACCTAATGACGTTGGCCTGACTGGGGGCGCTATGCGGCTGGCCATTAGCCAATGCGATCTTCAGGGGTCATGCGGCACATGTAGCGGGTTGTAACGACCCTACAGATCGGCGCTGCAAAAGCGCTTGTTCCGATGGAATTTACGTTCGGCGGTTGCGAGGCAGCAGCAGCTTATGGCTGAAACGCCTATTGCATGGGGGCTCAGGTCGAAAAGAGGCTCTAGTTGACTAGCGGTCAAATCACAGTTTAGCCCCATATTGAACGGGGCATTATCCAAAAAGCTGATTCCGGGCACGGGTAGCAGGAAATCGCCAACTCGTCTACCGCTCAGCGACCGTCTTAGACAATCGCTTCAAACTGGTTTGCAAACGCTCACTCTGCATTTTGTCGGCGGTGGCGCTCATTTGTCGCTTGTCGGCGGCGTCTGGAAGCATGCGTACGCGGCGGGTGGGCGCACTATTTGATTGCGTCCTCACTGAAATTTCGTTAAATTTCAATCCCTTACGGTCTAGGTTCGTGAGCATTTCGGTGCTCATCAAGTGCGCAAAATGCGCAGCTGACGGCGAATCTACCGTGAGATTTAGTGTTGTCCCCGAGGCCGTTGCCATGATTACAAAGCGCTTCAGACGCTCCGGCACTGCCTCAATCAACACGTCGAATTGACGCGAGCCTTCACGGGCGTGTAGCAACGCAGCGCCCAGTGCGGGCATG
>JAYSRA010000013.1:0-15772 GCA_043721275.1 Burkholderiales bacterium | reverse complement strand
GCTGCCGAGATTGCTCCATGCTGCCGTCGCCTCCAAGCCTCATCCGCTATCCCAGATACGGCTTCCGGAGCCAGCTTGCTAATCAGGAGTCGATAAATGGCATTTTATTCACTTGAGCCCCGGTAAAACGGTCATTTCGTTATAAAGCCAATACCGTGAGCTAGGCGTTGCCCATCGTACGAAACGCCAAAAAATCACCTACTGTGGCGTCATACTCGCCACAGGCGGGTATCCAGAAAGCCATGCGTTCCGTCTCAGTTTGTTGCCACGGTGGAGGCCACGTTTCTGGATCCCCGGCCGTCAGAACGACGGTTTATCCTGAGCCTGCCGAAGGGGCGAGAATAACGGCACTTGGGAAACTTCACTCAATAAAAGCTCACTGAATTAGCCAAAAAGATGTCCACCCACACCCCCATGATGCAGCAATATCTGGCGCTCAAGGCTGAGCATCCGGACAAGTTGGTGCTGTATCGCATGGGCGATTTTTACGAGCTGTTTTTTGATGATGCGCGCCGTGCGGCGAAGCTCTTAGACATCACGCTGACCGCACGCGGCACGTCCGACGGCGCGCCGATTCCGATGGCGGGCGTGCCGTTTCATTCGCTCGACGGCTATCTCGCAAAGCTTGTGCGCTCGGGCATCACGGTGGCCATCGTCGAGCAAATCGGCGTGCCTGGCGCAGCTGGATCTGCCAAGGGCCCGCTTGAAAGGAAGGTTGCCCGCATCGTCACGCCGGGCACCGTAACCGACGCCACACTCGTCGATCCACGCCGCGAAACGATCCTCGCCGCCGTCACATTGGATCAAGCGCGTGCAGGCGTTGCGCTGATCAATGCGTCCGCCGGAACGCTAGTGCTGCGTGACCTGCAACAGGCAGAACTCGCAGCCTATCTCGCGCGAAAAGCCCCCGCCGAAATCATTCACAGCGAGTCCGCTGCGCCCACATTAGCCGCACTTTTGGGCAACGGTTTCATGCTGCGCGCCCGCCCCGATTACGAGTTCACGCCAACCCGCGCGCAAGACGAATTAACGCAGTCGCTCGGCACCTCCACCACGGCGCATCTAGACGTCGAACGGGTGCCGCTCGCGATCAACGCGGTGGGCGCAGGGCTCGCGTTTGTGCGCATGGTCAACGGTGGCACGCGGCTGCCGGTGTCGACCGTGCTGGTCGAGCGCGCGAGCGAGGCGCTGGAGATGGATGCCGCGACGATTCGCAATCTGGAGATCGTGCAGACGCTCTCTGGCGCTACCGAGCCAACGCTGCTATCGCTCTTGGATCGCTGCGAAACGGCCGCGGGTTCGCGCTTACTGCGCGCCCGATTGTGCGAGCCGCCGCGCGATCCGGCGCAAGCCCGCGCGCGGCACGATGGCGTGGCCTCTCTTGCCCGCGATCAAACAGTGCCGTTCAGCGCAGTGCAGGACCTGCTGCGTGGCCTGTCAGACATTGAGCGCATTGCCAGCCGTATCGCGATGGCAAGCGTGCGTCCGCGCGAGCTGGCGGGACTACGCACAACGCTCGCCACACTGCCGGAATTGAACGCGCTTTTATCGAGCAGCAACGACGCATCATTGCAACAACTCAACGCAGCCGTCACGGTCACGCCACAGTGGCTCGCGTTACTGCAAAGCGCCATCGCTGACGAGCCCGCGTTGGTAGTGCGCGACGGTGGTGTGATCGCGGGTGGCTATGACGCCGACCTTGATGAGCTGCGCGCGATCCAGCTGGACAGCAGCGCGTTTTTAACCGCGATGGAAGTGCGTGAGCGTGAGCGCACCGGCATCCCCAATTTGCGCGTGGAATACAACCGCGTCAGTGGTTTCTACATCGAAATCACGCAGAGTTATGTGGCTCAGGTGCCGGTGGAATACAAGCGGCGGCAGACGCTTAAAAACGTAGAGCGCTACATCACACCCGAGCTCAAAACTTTTGAGGACAAAGCGCTCGCAGCCAACGATCGTGCGTTGGCTTTAGAGAAAAAATTATTCGATGAATTGCTAGCGAAACTCGCTCCCGCGCTTGATGAATTTCGTCGTGCAGGCGCAGCACTGGCTGAGCTCGATCTGCTCGCCAACTTCGCCGAACGCGCTGAAACACTCAAACTCGCACGCCCGAATTTCACGACGCTGCCGTGCTTAGAGCTCACGGACGCACGGCATCCGGTGATCGAGTCCTTGGTCGATCAATTTATCCCCAACGACGTGCGGCTCGACAACAAACGAAATTGCGTGATCCTCACCGGCCCGAACATGGGCGGAAAAAGCACTTACATGCGCCAAGCTGCGCTCGCCGTCATCATGGCTTACTCGGGCTGCTTTGTGGCGGCCACCCAAGCCACCATCGGCCCGATTGATCGCGTGTTGACTCGCATCGGCGCGTCGGACGATCTGGCCTCAGGCCGATCCACCTTCATGGTCGAGATGACCGAAGCCGCTGCGATTTTGCAACGCGCCACGCCGAATTCGCTGGTCATCGTGGATGAGATCGGACGCGGCACCTCCACCTTCGACGGCCTCGCGCTGGCCACTGCCATCGCGCGACGGCTCATTAATAAAGCGCAAAGTTTGACTCTGTTTGCGACCCACTACTTTGAATTGACCGAGCTGGCCAACGACTTCGCAAGCTGCGTAAATCTTCACGTGTCAGTAGTCGAACACGGCGACAAAGTCGTCTTCTTGCATGAAGTAAAAGCCGGGCCCGCGAGCCGCAGCTACGGCATTGACGTGGCTAAACTGGCCGGTATGCCAGCAGAGGTTATTCGCGATGCACGGCGCGAACTAGAGCGGCTGGAGAAAGAGCGCACGCATCACGCACCGCAAGCCGATTTGTTTGCCGCTGCACCTTTTGCGACCGAAGTCACCGATGCGCCGTCGCCATTGATCGCGCTGCTCGCAACACTCGACGCCGACGATTTGAGCCCGCGTGAGGCGCACGCCAAGTTGGCGGAGTTGATTGAGTTGGCGAGAAAGCTTTAGCGCCGTAGGGTGCGCATCAGAATGCGCACCGTCGTTGCGCACTTCGGAGCGGTGCGCGCTTTGGCGCACAACCTACGAAACCGCGTTACTTGTACCCAACCCGGTTCACAATTTCCTGCGCTTGACGCTGATTTTTTCCGAGGACGAGCATTTGAATGGCGTCTTGCTTGAAGGTGCCCATTGAAGCCAGCGCGTCGTTGTTTACTTTCGCGCCCGCCACGACCGGCCATTCGTTGTTGCCGTTGGCGAAATAGCCTTGCGCCTCGTCACTCGCCAGATATTCCATGAACTTAACGGCGCTTTCTCTGTTGGGCGCGTGCTTGAGCACGCCGCCGCCCGAAATGTTCATGTGCACGCCACGCCCGCTGTTGTTGGGCCACACGATGCGCAGCTTTTCCATAATCGCGCGCTCGTCGGCTTTGTCCGATTTAATCAAACGCGCGGCATAGTAAGTGTTGGCCACCGCAATGGCGCATTCGCCTGCGGCCACCGCCTTAATCTGATCAGTGTCGCCGCCTTTGGGTTGGCGTGCGAGGTTCGCCGTGACGCCCTTGGCCCAATCTTCCGCCTTGGCTGCGCCGTTGTGCTCGATGATTGATGCGAGTAACGAAAGCGAGTAGACGTGTGAACCGGATCGGGTGCAAATCTGGCCCTTCCATTTCGGGTCGGCAAGGTCTTCGTAGGTCGTGATGTCACCCGCTTTGATCTTTGCTTTATCGACCAATATCACCCGCGCCCGAGTCGAAAATCCAAACCAAGTGTTGCTGGCCAAACGATACGCCGCCGGGATGCGCTCGTTGAGCACTTTCGATTGAATCGGGGCGAACACGCCGTCCTGATCGGCTATCCACAAGCGCCCCGCGTCCACCGTCAAAAACACGTCGGCCGGCGAGTTTGCGCCCTCGGCTTTGATGCGTGCGAGCAGCGCGTCCTCACCGCCGTCAATGCGGTTGATTTTGATGCCGGTGGCCTTAGTAAAGTTGGTGTAGAGCGCCTCATCAGTGCTGTAATGCCGCGCTGAATAAAGGTTGAGCACTTTTTCCTGCGCGAACGCGGTGGCGGCCAACGAGGTGACGCCTACCCCGAGCGATAGAGCGGCCAGGAATGCGCTGATTTTTGAGCGTTGTTGCATAACTTTGTCCAGAAATAATAGAAAAGTGAATAAGAACTATTCGCGAATGCTATCACGATGCGAACAGTTCGCATTTGTAACACCGCGGTTGCACATTGAACGCGCACCGTGCAGCGCGCACTCAACTTTTTTGCGCAAGCCCTGATAGCGCTTGGCAAGCCTGCCGAAAAACGGTGTTTTCGAGTGGAGCGGCCAAACGTGCTTTGACCGCCATCGATCCCTCACAAAACCGCCTGAAAGGCGCAGCCCGCTTGAGTTTTTACGCGCTTGCAAAGCAATATGCCTGTGGCATACTGGTGAAAGAATAAATGCAAGCGCCGCAACAAAAGCGTGCAGTCCTGAAAGTGTTTGGTTATGGTTCTTATCACTCCGTTCAGAAGGAAATCACTGATGTACCCTCCCCCCCCCCCCCCGCAATCAGTCTTGCCTGCGCACCGCGCGGCTAATACAGTTCGCAGCAGTTGCTCTATGCGCGGCAACCTCGACGTTTAACGCCGCTGCCGCAGAGTCGCCAATGCACAGCCCACAGCTCACTAATTCTGCGGCTGCCACGGATGTAAACGCCATAGTCAGCGCAGCGGCAGCGCCCGTAGTGCCCGCAGAAAAACAGGTTTTCACGCTAGTGGTGCTGCGCGATGAAACCATCGCGAACGCTGTCGTGCCCGCTAGCGGCAAAGCGCTGGCTGATTTGGCGAATAAAGGAGTTGGTGACGAAAAAGCCCGTCAGTTAGTCGCTACGCTTGGAACGCCAAGCAAGGTGCGCTTGCTCATCGTCGAACGACCCAGCGAGGATTACCTAGCCGCGCTCAAACCCGGGTCCACCGAGCACCGCTTGCTGAACTATGTTTTGCTGCAATATCCTGACGCCAAACTGGCCGATGCAGCGCGTGAATCGCTCACCGCGCAGCGCAATTTTCGATCCGTGGAGTCAGACGGCTATGCGGAATTTTCGACCGCGCCAAACGATCCGTATTTCAACCCCGCACAGAGCAGCCCACTCAACAAGCAATGGGGTATGACGGCGCTCAACTTGCCGACCGCTTGGGACACGCAAACGGGGTACGCCTACATCGGCGTTTTAGATAACGGCATCCAGCGTAACCACCCGGACCTCCGCGAAGACCGCAGTGGCAATGTGCGAGCGCACTTTTCGGGGCGCTGGACTACTTTGTCGCCCATACCGTCTTCGGCTGGCTTCGGCGAGGCAGACAATTCTTTTAATGTGGGACATGGTTCTCATGTAGCTGGCATCATCGCTGCAACAGCGAACAACGCAACTGGCGTGAGTGGCGCGTGCCACAACTGCTCCCTCGCGATTGCAAAGATAGCCGATAACAACGGGCTCTCACAGTCCACCTTTGCTGCAGGAATGTACGGGATGGTTAGGCGGGGCGTGCAGGCAGTCAATTTGAGTTTCGGCACGAAGACCGCCGACCTAGCTTGTGGAGGAGCTGTTGCGCCGCTTCAAGCGTACTGCGACGCGATCCAGTTTGCGACGGAACGAGACGTAGTTATCGTTGCTGCAGCGGGCAACGACAAAACCAATCTTCAATTTCCAGCGTCCGATTCGCGCACGTTTTCAGTTGGTGGTTACCAGTCCGATGGCGGCACATGGGATCAGCAAGCCGCGTTGGGAACGGACTCGCCAAGAAGGGTTGACGGATCTACGATTGAGATTGGTACAAACTACGGCTCAAATCAATTAGTGGTCGCGCCCGCTCGCGACATCCTTTCCACAATGTGGACAAACTCGCAGTGGAATGTGCGGTGCGGAAGCGTCAGCAGCTTTAACACCAACATACCTATGTCGCTGCAATTTTCTGGTCCGGTTTCGCAAAGCGTTTACGCCGCGGCTAGCGGGAATTTGTACGGCATTTGCACAGGCACATCCATGGCTGCACCGCACATCACGGGGTTAGTCGGGCTCATGCGCAGCAGCAATCCGCTGCTTACCACTGCTGAGATTCGCGCGAAGTTGATAAACGCTGCTGGCGGGCCGTTTAACAGTATTTCGGGTTACGGCCTGCCTAACGCAAGCGGCGCAGTCACAAGCTCGCTTTCCGCAAACCGATTAACGCCACTGTTCGCATTTACAAAAATCGCAGGTGACGACTACGTTTACACCGTATTTCCGCAGATGGGGGCGGCGCTGACTGATGGCTCTGTGCCGCCATTTGTTGCACCAAGTCAGTCTACGGGCGGCTATTACAGCTTTAGTTGGATCGGCAACACTGTGGCGCAATACCCGAGTACGTTTTTGGGCGTCACAATAGCCCTGAAACAGGGTCAATTACCGATAGTGGATAACTACCGCCCACGCGCGCGACTGCGGGTATTCACGACGCCTAGAAGCGCTACGGGTGTAACGCTTTGGCCGATCTGTCGATTTAGCTACGTTGCAGGAACGACAGTGCGACACATTATGGACACAGCACCTAAATGCTCGCAATCCGCCTTGCCATCTATCGCGATTCTTGATGGCCAAGAGGGATTCGTATTCCCGCCCAATCAGCCGCAGCCTAGCGGCACCGTTGGCGTCATTCGGATGGAGAAAATTCCCGCAGGCGGTGGCCCAACCACCTTCGTTTTCACCGCACAGACTGATCAGGTGTATTACTCCGGTCAAGGCTTTTCTAACCCAGTGGTGCTTGGCTATGCGTATCTCAACTAAACCTTTCGCATTTGTGAAAAGCTGTAAGTGGCATTCGTTTTCAGCAATGGTGTGCTTTGTGCTCGTCGCACCCAGTTCGTTGCCTGTGAGTGGCGCGGACAAATATTTGCCATACGGAGCACTTTCGGTTTTTGGTGCAAACCAATCCATGCCCTCATGTTTTTCAAACCGCGGAACGACCAGCGTACGTTTGGCGATACCGGACAGCTACGACTATTTACCGAACGGGCTACCAATGCTTGAGGGTAACAACTCACTTAAATTCGCTTTTAGTGTGAGTCCAACGTCAGGCGACAATTTCGCAACGCGCCCCGCGTTGCGCCCGCTGTCGTTGGAAGCGTGGCGCACTTACGCCAGCCTTGGCTCGGGCAGTTGGAACTTTGTCGCAATCCAAAAACTATCCAACGGCGAGCGTCTTTCGGACGCGATCAGGCACACCACCGATACCGACAATCCGGGTTGCGCAAGCAGCTCAATCCGAGTCGCTGAAGTGCTTGCCGGCGACATGCAAGTGAGCAACGTTGGCACGCCATTTATTGCGTCGACGATAAGCGTTAAGGTGAGTACGGGATTCCCAGAATCCATCTCTCGTGGCACAAGCACCGTGCTGGCGTCGGAGGTGATCGTTGATGAGGCGCTAGACACGGGAATCGATGGGCCAAAAACAGCGTTGCTCACCGACGCAGCAGGGACGGTGAGCTTCGCGGTGACACCTGGCACGCGCGCAGGCATCAAGCGATTTATTGTGAAGGCTCGCCATCCCTACAGTTCCGCCAGCGCAATGGTGACGCTAGCGCACGCTCCAGTCGGCGCGCCCGTGGTCAACAGCGTGCCGATTGTGGAATACAGCTATGACGGCGGCTCGGGTGCGCCTGTGCGTTACTTGACGGGTGCAGCCGTAGTAACGAGACAGCTTGATTCGCGTGATGAGGCCAAACTGTTCTCACGCACCGGTCAGGTGTGGCGAGGCTTTACTAACCTCACCGCCGCGCCAGGATTGGCTCCGGTATGCCAGTTCTTTGGGCGTTTAACCAGCGCGTCGACCGTTAGTCATTTCTTTACGGCTAACGCATCGGAGTGCGCCACGCTCCGTGCGCTTTGGGGAGATGCGGGCAGCGCGGGCGTTGGGCTCAAGTACGAAGGCGTTGCCTTCTATGCGGTGGTTCCAGACGCGCAGCAACGTTGCCCAGCCGCGTTTCCAATTCGCATTACCCGCTACTTCGTTCCGGGCTCAGCGCCGTATCACGTTTACCAAGTCGACGGCGCGCCTGACGGACGATACTTTGCAAACTCTACTAATGACGGCGTTGCTTTTTGTACCGATGTCGCAACCGCTTTTTGATGAAACGCAGGTTTAATTGGGGGTGGCGGGCATAAATCGCAAAACTCAACTATTGCCATTTACGCGCGTTAGCCCCCATGTGATGGCGCTTTCAGCCTAAAGCTGTTGTTTCAAAAACGCTGTAAATTCAGCGCCGAACTCGGCGTGTTCTAGGCCGAGTTTGACGGTGGCTTCTAGGTAGCCGAGCTTGGTGCCGCAGTCGTAGCGAACGCCGACGGTTTCAACGGCATACACGGGCTCGGCGGACATGAGTGACGCAATGGCATCAGTCAACTGAATTTCGCCGCCAGCGCCGCGTTTAATGTCTTTCAGATGCGCGAAGATCGATGCGGGCAGCACGTAGCGACCTATAGCGCCGAATTGCGATGGGGCGTCGACGGGTTTCGGCTTTTCGACAAATCCGGACAGGCGCATCGCATTGCCGTCGGGGTGGGCTAGCGTTTCGGCAATTTTGATCGCGCCGTAACGAGAAATCGAGTCACCCGGCATGTGATTGACGCCAATCACTGCACCGTTGGCGGCGCACAGTCGGGCATGCACGGCGCACAACTGTGCTGTGGCACCCAGCGCGCCGGGGCCAGTTGCGGTGGCGCGAATCAGCTCGTCGGCGAGGATGACGGCGAACGGCTCGCTGCCCACCACCGGCTGCGCGCAGAGCACCGCGTGACCCAAACCCAGCGCGTCGCCTTGACGCAAAAAAATGCAGTTGATGTTCGACGGCACGGCGGCGCGAAGCTCGTCGAGCAGGTCATGCTTTTCGGCACGCGTCAACTCGTTTTCAAGCTCGTAGGCGCGGTCAAAATGATCCTCGATGGCGCGCTTGTTTCGGCCAGTGACAAAGATCATGTCGGTGATGCCAGCGGCCGCGGCCTCTTCCACCGCGTATTGAATCAGCGGCTTATCGACCACCGTCAACATCTCTTTGGGCATTGCCTTGGTGGCGGGCAAAAAACGCGTGCCGAGGCCGGCGACGGGGAACACTGCTTTGCGAATTTGCGCCATTATTTTTCTGTATTCAGGAGAGATAAAAATTCGGCTTCCTCGAGCACGGCGACGCCAAGTCGTTGCGCGTCATCGAGCTTGCTGCCCGCTTCAGTGCCCGCCACCACGTAGCTTGTTTTCTTGGACACCGACCCGGAGACTTTACCGCCTGCCGCCTCAATCATGGCCTTCGCATCGTCGCGTTTCAGCGTAGGCAAAGTGCCCGTCAGCACGAAGGTTTTTCCGCCAAGGGTTGCGTGGGTGGGTGCGTTCACGACCACCGGCGCGAACTCAAATCCACACTCGAGCAGCCGCTCCACGGCGTTGCGATTTTTAACGTTGGCAAAAAAGTGTGTGATGCTCGCCGCGACGATGGGGCCAACGTCATGCACGGCGAGCAACGCGTTTTCATCCGCGTTCATCACCGCGTGAATCGAGCCGAAATGTTTGGCTAAATCTTTGGCCGTGGTTTCGCCTACATGACGAATACCGAGCGCAAAAATGAACCTGTGCAGCTCAGCGTGCTTCACCTTTTCAAGCTCAGCCACGACGCTGGTCGCAGACTTGTCACCCATGCGATCCAGGCCCGCGAGCTGGGCTTGTGTGAGCGTGAACAAATCGGCGGCTTCATGCACGAGATTGGCGTCGACCAATTGCTCCACGAGCTTGTCACCCAGCCCTTCAATGTTGAGCGCACGGCGGGCAGCAAAATGCAGCAACATGCCCTTCCTCTGCGCCGGGCAAATCATGCCGCCGGTGCAGCGCGCAATCGCCTCGCCTTCGGGTCGTTCCACGATGGATGAACACTCCGGGCAGTGAGTGGGGAGCGCGAATTCTGTGGTGCCTTGCGGGCGTCGCTCGATTACCGAACGAACCACTTCAGGAATCACATCGCCCGCGCGGCGCACGATCACGGTGTCGCCCACGCGCACATCTTTGCGCCGCACTTCATCTAAGTTGTGCAGCGTCGCGTTCGACACCGTGACGCCGCCCACAAACACAGGTTCCAGCCGCGCAACCGGCGTGATGGCACCGGTGCGCCCGACCTGCACCTCGATTGCGAGCACCCGCGTCAACTCTTCCTGCGCCGGAAATTTGTGAGCCACCGCCCAGCGCGGTTCGCGCGATACGAAACCGAGTTGCTCTTGCCACTCGCGACGGTTCACTTTGTAGACAACGCCGTCAATATCAAAGCCCAATGTGTCGCGCTTGACCGCGATGTTGCTGTGAAAATCGGCCAGCGCAGTGGGCCCAGAAACAGCGCGACGCTCCTTGTTTACCGGTAGACCCAACGCGGCCAGTGCATCGAGCAGCGCGGCTTGTGTGGCGGGTATTTGCCAGCCTTGAATTTCACCGAGGCCGTAGGCGAAAAACGACAGCGGTCGCGCAGCGGCGAGCTTGGGGTCGAGCTGGCGAAGGCTGCCTGCAGCGCCGTTTCTCGGATTGACCAACGTGGCGAGTCCATTGGAGCGTTGCTTGTCGTTGTAGCGATCAAAATCGGCGCGCGTCATGTACGCCTCACCGCGCACTTCGAGCACAGCGGGCGGGGAATCGGTGCGCAGTTTCAGCGGGATGGACGCGATGGTGCGCGCGTTGGCCGTCACGTCCTCACCCGTCTCGCCGTCGCCTCGCGTGGCGGCCCGAACGAGGATGCCGTTAACGTACGTCAGGGCCAGAGCAAGTCCATCGAATTTGAGCTCGGCGAGGTATTCAACGGGCGCATCAGATTCGGCAAGTTTCAGTTCGCGACGAACGCGTGCGTCAAACGCGCGCGCACCGGCAACTGTGACATCGGTTTCAGTACGAATCGACAACATCGGCACCGCGTGACGCACCGGCGCGAAGGCTGCGAGCGGCGCACCGCCTACACGCTGCGTCGGTGAGTCGGGCGTTTGAAGTTCCGGAAATGCGGCCTCAAGCGCCTGCAATTCACGAAACAACCGATCATATTCAGCATCAGGAATCGACGGATCATCGAGCGTGTAATAGCGATGGGCGGCGTCAGTGAGTGCATCGCGCAACGCTAACGCGCGCTTGAAGTCTGCATCCGTTGCGAACATCAGATTGGGCTCTCGACGTGCAAATGTTGCACAACGATCAGAATTTTGTGGGAGCGGTGCCACCGCGACATCCGCTCACTCATACGAACCGTCGCGGTGGCGCCGCTCCCACAGAACACAACGCAGAATCATCAATCGGTACCAGCAACCCACGCTTAACCGAACAACGACCGCGCGGTGTCCGATCCCGGCTCGATCCCGGCACCGGCGATGGCGTCCATTGCGGTCTTGACGTCCTCGCGCATCGTTGCAAATTTTGCGTCGTCGAGCAACTCGCCTTCGCTTGATTTAAGTTCCGCATCAAGCAACTTAGACAAGCCGCGAAGGCTTTGCCGGAAGGAGTCGTAGCGAACCAGCGGGTTGGTTAAGCGCACCGGCTCAATGGAAAAACGCAGCGCTGTGATGGCGTCAGCACGCAGTCGCTCCGGCGTGAACGGGCGCTCGAAGCCGTCAACCGCATGAAAAATTACCGCATCAGATTCGATCTCGTGATACGCGAAGCGACCGTCCGATTGCAAGCGAAAACCGTTCGCCTCCAGCGTGCCGCGCAGGCGCGTACCAGTCCAGTGGCCGCCGTCTTTTTTGACCAGATACACGTCCGGCATGATGTCAACTGCGGCGAGAAAACTGTCCAACTCGGCAGCCCGATGCGGCGCATCGCGAAAGCCGTGAAAGTGCGCCTCGCAACCCTGCGCGCTGGACAATTCGGACAATACAAATTGCCACGCATCCATGTCCTGCGCCTCAATCGGGCCTTGCCGTGAGGCGAGCGGCAGCGCAAGCACCAGCTGCTGCACCGAGCCGACGTTGGCCGCGTCATACTGCTCCCACGGGCTTTGCCGAAACAGTCGCACCCAGGCGACGGCGCGCCCCGCCATCGCCACAAACGGTGCCGCATCAAACGGGCCGCCGGTCAAACTCACGAATGAGGCGTGAACGTGCAGGCGCTCATCGAACGGCCACTCAGAGCGCAGCTTGGGTGGCGCAGGTGGTGCAGGTGGTGCAGGTGGCGCTGCGGCCGCGCGCTCCGGTGGCGAATAGATCGGTGCGATTGGCTCGGCGGTAACGACATCTTCAAACGAATCGTGCGCACGAAGCGCGGGCGGAATCTCGTTGTACGCGGCGTCGTCAAGCAGCGTCTCAGGTGGTGGCTCGGTTTTTTGAGCGGCGATTTTTTGCTCCCAGTCCCCCGCGGCGCGGCCATCAAGCGTGGGCTCAATGCGCTCGTACGGCGGCTCCGATGTTGCTGCGGCGATTGGTGTTAGCGGGGGCGCAGCGGACACGGTCGGACGAGCAACATCCGGCTGTGGCGAACGCGCAGTTTTTTTGGGGCGATCAGCGCGTCGCGACTGCCACCAATGCCACAAAAAAAGCAGCGCAACGACGACCGCACCGATGGCGATCAATCCGATTTGAAGAGAATTCACTGTGGCATCCTTATGCTGAGCGGCATGCAAACCACGCTAAGCCGCCTCGGCCATACGCAGCGCCTGCGACACATCCACCCCGACAATTCGTGACACGCCCGGCTCATTCATGGTGACGCCGATGAGTTGTTCTGCCATTTCCATGGCGATTTTATTGTGTGAAATAAACAGGAACTGCGTGGCCACCGACATCTCGCGCACCAAACGACAGAAGCGCTCGGTGTTCGGATCATCAAGCGGCGCGTCCACCTCGTCCAGCAGGCAAAACGGCGCGGGATTTAACTGGAACAACGCGAACACGAGTGCGGTTGCCGTGAGCGCTTTTTCGCCACCGGAGAGCAGTTGAATCGACGCGTTGCGCTTGCCCGGCGGCTGCGCCACCACTTGAATACCGGCATCGAGAATTTCTTCACCGGTGAGCACCAATTTGGCCTGTCCACCACCGAACAAAATAGGAAAAAGCCGACCAAATTGCTCGTTAACTTTGTTGTAAGTGTCTTGCAACGTCGCGCGCGTTTCGCGGTCAATGCGGCGGATGGCGTCCTCTAACGTGTGCACCGCTTCCAGCAAATCACCCGCCTGCGCGTCGAGATAAAGCTTGCGTTCGGACGCTTGCGTTAATTCTTCGAGCGCGGCGAGATTCACCGCACCCAGCTGCGCAATCTCGCCTTCAACACGCAACACGGTGCGCTGCAATTCAGGCGCGCGCGGTGCTTTCTCCAGCGCTCCTGCGAGCCATTCCAGATCCACTTTCAGCGCGGCAAGCTGCTCTTCAAACTGAGCGAGATTCAGCTCGGCCGAGTTTTGTTTGATGCGTGCATCTTCGATACGTTTGCGGATTGGTTCCAGATCGCGCTCAATCACCAAGCGTGCTTCATCCGCCGCGCGTAACGCCGCGTTCGCCGCGTCCACCGCCTCGCGTGCCGCTTTCAGCAACGCTTCACGTTCAACACGAATGTTTAATTGCGCCTGAAGGCTCTGCTCCAGCGGCCCAAGCAAGATGCTCGTTTGCTCGCCCTTCAGGCGCGCCACGTCGGCTTCTAGCTCTTTGATTTGCTGCGCATTGCTCACGATGCGGCGCGAAAGCTCTTGCACCTTTTCGGCGGCTGCCCGCTCGCCGTACATCGCATCACGCAGCGTAATTTCAGCGGCGCGCAACAGTTCACGCGCTTTGACCAGCGCCACGTCGGCTTCATTACGCAAGCCGCGTTTAACTTCGCGATCAGCGTGGCCCGCCGTGCGCTTTTCAACGCTTAACTCCAGCGCCTCAATGTACGATTGCACATGCTCGGTTTCAGCGGCGACGAGCTCGGCAATTTCAGCGAGTTCATTACTGATTTGTTGTGTGCGTTCAGACGCTTGGGCGCGTGCCTGTTCGATTTGCAAACGCTCAACTTCGAGCGCATGCACGCGCCGCTGCACGCTAACAATCGCGCCGCGTTGCTGCGTGGCCTGCACGCGCAAATCTTCGTAGCGCTTGTGAGCGGCGCTGAAAGCAACTTCTGCTTTGCCCGCAGCACTTTGCGCCTCAACCAGTTTGGCAGTAATTTCAGTCAATTCGCGTTGCCGCGCAATCGCGCCGTGAACGGCTTCGTCCGGCGCAAAATACGTCAGGCTGTTCGGGCTAACAAGATGGCCATCGCGCGTGACGAAAATTTCGCCTGCTGCGAGACCGTTGCGTCCCGCCAGCGCGTCTTGCAGGCTGGCCGCAGCGCGCACGCCGTGCAACCAATGCGTGATCGCGCTCGCCACCTGCGCGTCGGTGGAGGTGACATGCGCGATCAGTCCGTCTGCGGTTTGCAATGCCGCTGCAGACGACGCGCCCGAGTAAACAGTCACCCGCGAAGGCGGCACCGGCAGCGCCGCCGCTGCATCAAGCGAGGCCACAGGCACCGCGTTCAAGCGATCCCGCAACACCGCCTCAACCGCATCTTCACAACCCGCATCAACCTTCAAATGCGACCAGAATTTTTCGCCACGAATGTGGTGCGCATCGCGCCAAAGCTGGAGCTTGTCTTCGCCGCGATTATCAAATTTGGCCTGCGCGCCAGCGATCATGTTTTCGCGGGTTTTCAGCTCTGCGAGCGCGCGCGACGCCTGCTCGTGTGCGGCGCGTTTGCTGCTGCGATCCTCATCTGCGAGCGTTGCGGTTTCTTCGGCTTCTTGCGCTGTTTGTTCGGCAACTTCCAACTCTGCGCGCTCGCCATCAAGCTGCTCTTCAATCTCAATCAGCTCGGCATCTTCCGGCGCAACGAGGCGATCGCGCTCTTGCTCCAGACGCATCCGCCGCGCCTGAAATTGCGCGATGCTTTTCTCGGCGTTACCCTTTTTTAGGCCGACCAGTTGCGCGTCACTCTCGATTGCACCGATGGCTTGCTGCACGTCGGTCAGCGCCGTAGCCGCGGCGCGTAATACGGTCTCAGCGAGCGGCATCGCGACACTCGCCACTTCAACAAAACCAATTTGATCAGCGTGTTTGGCAGACGCCACAGCCACTGCATCGTTCGCCTCCGCCGCCGATTCTGCAAGCTGCACCGACTGCTCTTGCGCCGCAATCAATCGCGCTTCACGCTGCGCCACTTCACCCGCCACGCGCTGCGCACGATCACGCTCGAACGACAGCGATTGCTCGATGCGCGACACTTCAGAATTGATTTCGTAGAACGCGCCCTGCGCCGCATGCTGCGCGTCGTTTTGCGTGAACACGTCTTGACGCAAACCCTCAAGCTGCGTCACGAGCGTTTGCATTTCGGTCTCTTTCGCGAGCAGCGCCGTCTCGGTTTCACCGAGCACTTTAACCGCCGATTCGCGCATGCGCACGGCGTCATCACGACGTTGCGCAAATAGAAGCGCCTGACTCTCTAACTTTTCTTTTTCAAGCTCGCGATAACGCGCGGCGACTTTCGCCTGCACTTCGAGGCGATCCACCTGTGCCGTCAGTTCGGACTGAATATCGCTGATGCGCGACAAATTTTCTTTGGTGTCGGAGAGGCGACTCTCAGTGTCCTTGCGTCGCTCTTTGTAGCGGCTCACGCCCGCCGCCTCCTCCAGAAACACGCGCAATTCTTCGGGCTTCGCCTCGATGATGCGCGAAATCATCCCTTGCTCGATCACCGCATACGCGCGCGGCCCGAGGCCAGTGCCGAGGAACACGTCCAAAATGTCGCGACGCCGCACCGCCTGATT
>JAYSRA010000012.1:0-15860 GCA_043721275.1 Burkholderiales bacterium | reverse complement strand
ACCCTCATCGTTACCGGCACGGCGGGCTCGCTCACCGTGAACAAAAACGGCAGCGGCACGGGCAGCGTGACGAGTGTTGATGGCGGCATCAATTGCGGTGCCACGTGTATGTTCGGCTACGTGAACGGATCAAACATTGTGCTCACGGCAACACCAGTCGCGGGCTCGGTGTTCACCGGCTGGCTCGGCCCATGCACCGGCACTGGCGCGTGTACTGTGCCGATCAATGGCGCTGCGAACGTGTCAGCAACCTTCGCGCTCTCAAGCAATGGCAGCCGCATTCTCGACGTCGACGCCAACGCGGCGTACTCGGCGGAGAGTGACGGCACGCTGATCTTGCGCTACATCCTCGGCGTGCGCGGCAGCGCGCTGACCGACGGCGCGTTGGGCGCAGGTGCGCTCCGAACCGGCAGCCCGCAGATGAGCGCGTACCTGCTCGACATCCTGCCGCTGCTCGACGTTGACGGCAACGGCCGAGTCGACGCGATGACCGACGGCGTGATGATCGTGCGCAAGCTGCTCGGCCTAAACGGCAGCGTCATCAGCGCCGGTGTGCTCGGTGCCGGAGCGACGCGTAATGCCGCGGAGATCGATGCGTACATTCAGACATTGACGCCACCGTGAGAACCAGCAGCTAACCCGTTTGGCGCAACAGCTTATTGCTGAAAGCGCCATTGCACTGGGGGTAACGCTTAAAAACGCAGATAGTCGACTATCTGCGTTTTTCGCTTTTAGCCCCAATGCAACAAGGCTTTCCACTCAGTGCTGATCGATGTTTGGCGATGCGCAGCGTGTGATGAAAGACCCAGGCGTCATGGATCGCGCTTGCCAAAAACCCGCTGATTAGTGAACAATGCACGCTGGTACATCTCGGCTTCGCGCCGAATTTTCATAGCGGTTTATCGTTCATGCGCAGTTTGCATTTGTCCTCGGGTTGGGTTCTTGGTTTTCATCGCGCACTGTTGATCGGTGCCGTCGCTCTCTCCGCAACAGCACTGCACGCGCAATCGCTCAGCTGCCCGTTTAATGTCTCCGCGCCCACGTCCGGCACGCGCGCGAGCCCAGCGGTTGATGCGTTGCTGCTGATGCGCTACGCCGCGCCGCTGCGCGACGCACCGATGACCAATAAAGTTCGCCCCAACATGTCGTTGACAGGCAGCGAGCGCTACATCACCGACAACCTTGCGCGCTACGACATAGACGGCGACGGCAACTTCACCCGGCTTGACGCACTGATCATCGCGCGGCACTTGAGCGGTTACACAGGCAGCGCGCTGACCGCTGGAATCGCGTTCGCTGCGCAAGCAAAACGCAGCACTGCCACCGACGTTGCCGCGTTTATTCAGGCAGGCTGTCCAGCTGACGTGGAGACCGATGCCGACGAGGTCACCGCACTTGCGCTGTGGCGCAAAGTGCAGGTCAAAGGCTCATGCTCCGGCTGCCACGGGGCCGATTATTTTGATCTCGCGCGCATCGGTTCGAGCGACGCCACCATCATGCGCCGTGCGCTCGCTGACGGTGCCACCGCCGCTGAGGCCAACGCGCTAATCAACGCCGTGAAGCGCAGCCGTACGCAGCTCAACATTCCGGCCACCGACCCGCTGACTTTCCGCCCGTTTCAACCGGGTGGCGAGCTGTTGCCCGGCGCGCGTCCGCTTGATCGCGATTTTGAATTCGGCAAAAGTTTAAAAACGCTTCAGCCGTTTGTGATGACGCCACGCACTGACGGCGCGCCGACTGTGAATTCGTTGGCCGCAGCAAAAACCGCGCTTGCAGAGCTGCTGGCGCTTGATCTGCGAACGCTCAAAGTGGGTGTGGCCTTTCCAAAATGGTCATCGGATTTCTTCAACGGCAACGCCGACGGCAGCTTGAACGACTGGATTGCAGACCTCGCCAGCGAGCCCGCGACGGAGGCTGATCGCGTCACCTGGCGGGCGCTGCAAGACGCGTATTTGCGCAACCCGACCGACGAGAATTTTTGGGCGATGTTTGCCGCGGTGGACAAGTACACCACCGATTTGATGCCGCTTGCGTCCGGCGCGCAAAGCTTCACCCGGCACAAGTTCAAAAGCGCGCTGTTGGGGCAACATTTGATGCGCACGCAGCTCTCGGGGCGCACTGATTTTGTGCGCGGGCCGGTGGCGTTTTCCTACGTTGAAACGGGGCCCATGCGCGCGCTGTTTGAAAACGTCGCCAGCTTGAAGCGCTTCAATTACCTACCCGGCGGCAACCTGTGGGAAATCGGCGACGATGCGCGCGCAACGCTCGGACAGAATTCGTTTTCTTTGCCCACCGCGCCGCTGCGTGATCGGCTGGTGGCGCTCGGTATGCCGCAGTTCGTCACCGACAGCGTGCGCGCCGATGTTCCGTGGCGTGACGCTGAAGAAGAGTTGCGCGTATCGTGGTTTTGGCTCGGCTTCACGTTGGACCAATCGCTGCGCCGCATCAACGGTTCAAACTCAACGCGATCTGGCGAATACATGACGGCCTCGTTGCTCGATGCCGAGATGTATTTTCATCAGTCGTTTGCCGCCGCGAAACGCGTGGCCACGCAAGGCACGGTCGCTGAAAAAGTAGGCAGCACACCGATTTACGCGCCGCATTACAGCTACTCAATGGCATATGGTCGTGAGCTGATTGGCTGGAAAACCACGCCTGTCGGCGCACACATTTACCCCGCAACCTTCCGCGCTGAGTTTGAGCCGCTGTGGTCACAATTTGTGGCCAACCATCTGCGCAAAGACGCCTACTTGTACCGCGAAGCGCTAGCCAACGGCACTGCCCTGCGCGACGCGAACGGCGTGGCGATCCAAGAATTTGCAAACTGCCCCGCGCTCCGCCATTTCGCCAAATATCAGCCGCAATTTCGGGCGCACGACGAAGCGCTGATTTACGATTTAGCGGCGGCAATGCGTGTCACGCTGGCCTGTGGCACCACTTATTAGCGAACGCGATCCTAGGCAACGCTCACATCACGCGCCCAAACCAAGTGAGCGACAACCCGCCAGCGACGAGCGCAAACAGCGCCGCGACCAACGCAAAAATGCTGGAGATTTCGGTTTCTTTTTTCTCCACCGCGAGCTTGGAGCTCAGCGTGTTGTAGACCTTTTTAAGGTCAGCCGCCGAGCCCGCGTAAAAATATTCGGCCGCGGTGCGCGTGGCGATTTGCTTGAGCGTATCTTCATCCAGCCGCACTCGCATCGACCAGCCTTCAAAGCCAATGGTTTCGCCGTTAACGGTGCCGATGCCCACCGTGTACACGCGCACGCCGCGATCAGCGGCCATCTTGGCTGCCTCCATCGGGTCGACGCCGGTGGTGCGCTGGCCGTCGGTCAACATGATGATGGCGGCCGACGAGTAGGAGCCCGGCACCACGGGATCACGCGTTTTTTTCTCTTTGCCCGCGTCCTCGATTTTTCGCGCTTTGCTGTCGGAACGTCCCCATTGCATCTGGCCGATATCAATGCCGTCATCAGGGAAGAGGGTGGCCAGCGACATCACAATGCCGTTGCCGGTGGCGGTGCCGCGTTGCAATTGAAAGCGATCAATCGCGGTGACCAAATCTTCGCGGCTCAGCGTCGGCAATTGCGCGAGCGTGGCGGTGCCGGCGAAGGCGACGATGCCCACCTTCACATCGCGCGGTAAATCCGCCAGAAAGGCCTTGGCGGCGTTTTGCGCGGCCACCATACGCGTGGGCTCAACGTCGGTCGCGCGCATGCTGCCGGACACGTCCATGGCGAGCATGATGGTTTGTTTGTTCGACGGCAAATGAATGGTGGCCACCGGTCGCGCCGCAGCGATCAGCATCAGCGTTAACGCCAGCAACATCAGCGCGGGCGGAAGGTGTCGCCGCCAGCTCGGGCCTTTTTTCATCGCCAGCTTGACGAGCGAAAGATTGGCGTAACTGAGCGCCATTTTTTTACGCCGCCTGAGCAACCAGATATACGCACCGATCAGCAGCGGTATCAGTAACAAAAGCGACAGCAGTGAAGGCCAGATGAAGTTCATTTCAAGCGGCTCGGGCAGTGGGTAAATTGTTTACGGGACGATTTTTTCGTGCGCGCGAAAAGCGCACCAGATTGTCGAGTAGCGATTGATCGGTGGCGAGCGACAGGCAATGAACTCCGAGGCGCGCAAACGTTTTGCGCAGCGCATCATCACGCTCGGCAGCCAACGTCGCAAAGCGCGCGCGAAATGCTTTGTCTGCCGTGTCGACGAACAACTGCTCGCCGGTTTCTGGATCTTCCATGGTGACCAAACCTAGATCGGGCAGGCTGTGTTCAAGCGGATCGGACACCTGCACCGCGACCACATCGTGGCGCTGTGCCAACTGCGCGAGCGGCTTCTCCCAACCCGGCTCACTGATGAAGTCCGACACCAAAAAAACTGCGCTGCGCCGCTTGATGGTCTCCGTCGCGCGACCAAGCAAAAGGTCAAGCCGCGTCGGCCCCACCGCGCCAAGAATGGGGCGATGGCGCAAGCGATGCAGCAGGTGCAACACGTGTCGCCGGTCACAGCGCGGTGGGATGATGGTGTCAACCGTTGAACCGTAAATCATCGCGCCGGTTCGGTTGCCGTGCTGCGACAGCAAGCGCGCAATTGCCGCAACAAACTGCGTGGCGACATCACGCTTATTGAGTCTCGCAGAACCAAAATCCGATGACGGGCTGAGGTCAACCAGAAACCACGCATTCATGTCACGGTCTTCGCTGAATTGCCGCACGTACGGCGAGTCCATTCGCGCCGTGACGTTCCAGTCGATATAGCGCACATCATCTTCATGTTGGTATTCACGCAAGCCCGCAAAATCAAGCCCGAAGCCGCGCAGCAACGTGCGGTAATCGCCTTGCAGCAAACCGTCGAGACGCTTGAGAACAGTCCATTCGAGGTGGCGCAGGATCGTGTCGTCGGTGTTGTGTTGAGCCTCGTCATTGAATGCGGTTTCTAACACGACGCTAAGCGGCTTTTTGCTCATCATCGCGCGTTTGCAACGGCTTCGCCGGTGCAGAAACCTTCGCCATGATTTTGCTGATGATGGCGTCGGCACTGATGCCATCCGAAAGCGCCTCGTAGCTCAGCACGAGTCGATGGCGCAGCACGTCATGCACCAAGTCGGTCATATCGTCCGACAGCACGTAGCGCCGCCCACGCATGAGGGCCAACGCGCGCGATGCCTCGGTCAAATTGATGGTGCCGCGCGGGCTTGCGCCGTAGGTGATGAATTTTTTCAACTCACCCAAACCCACCCGCGACGGGTCACGCGTGGCCGCCACCAATTTCACCGCGTACTGAATCAACGCTGGGTCAACGTACACGTCACGACATGCTTGTTGCAGCGCCTGCAATTGTTCGGTAGTCGCAATCGGCACCAGATCAAGCTTCGGCCCGGTCACGCGTTGCACGATTACAAACTCTTCTTCGTCCGACGGGTAATCGACAATCACTTTCATCATGAAGCGATCCACCTGCGCCTCGGGCAATGGGTACGTGCCTTCCGTTTCAATCGGATTTTGCGTGGCCATCACCACGAACGGGCTCGGCACGATGTGCGTTTCCCCCGCGATGGTGACCTGTCGTTCTTGCATCACTTCTAGGAGCGCGCTTTGCACTTTGGCCGGTGCGCGATTGATCTCATCAGCGAGTAAGAGATTTGCAAACACGGGGCCGACGACCGTACTGAATTCACCGGATTTTTGGTTGTAAATTCGCGTGCCCACCAAGTCTGCGGGCACCAGATCCGGCGTGAATTGAATGCGCTTGAAACTACCTTGCACCGCGTTTGCCAGCGTCTTTACGGTGAGCGTTTTAGCGAGGCCCGGCACGCCTTCCACCAGCAGGTGGCCTTGCGCCAAAAGCGCCACCATCACGCGCTCAAGAAAGCGATCTTGACCGACCACAACGCGTTTAACCTCATACAAGATGCGCTCCATGAGTTCGGCGCTATCGGCGTGGTTTGCTGGCTGAGTAAGGCTCATAGATTTCCTAGAACGGCGGCATGCCGACGGCAGACGCCGCGCTCTCGATGGGCACCGCAAAGCCGATGCCAATGAAGGTGCTTGCCTCGGTCGGGTTAAGAATCGCGGTGACAATGCCGACCACTTCGCCGTCAGCTGTGACCAGCGGCCCACCTGAATTTCCAGGGTTTGCGGCGGCATCAAACTGAATCAAATGGGTGAGCAATCGTTTGCCTTCGGGCGACATGAAATTGCGCTTGAGTCCTGACACGATGCCCGCCGAAACCGACGGCCCTATACCAAACGGAAAGCCCACCGCAAACACTTGCTCTCCAGGCGACAATTTCTCGCTGCTGGCCATGGTCGCGGCGAGCATGTCGTCGGGAATAATCTGCGCGCGGATCACGGCCAGATCGTGCTCAGGGCGCATGCCGGTGACGTGCGCAGCACTCTCGCTGCCGTCAAAAAACGTCACCACGATGCGGTCGGCACCCGACACCACATGCAGGTTAGTAAGAATGGTGCCGTTGTCAACGATGACCACGCCGGTGCCTACGCCGTGCGGCTTTTCTTCTTTAGTTTTTGCATCGGTGATGAAGCCACTCACGCGCACCACCGACGGCAAAATCGCCTCGTACGCCTTGACCGCAGGCGACGGCAATGCGGCTTCTTGCAGGCTGTGCGCGACGGCCGCGTCAATGTGTTCTTGAGTGATTTTGAGTTGCGTGGGGCCCAGCCAGTGCACGGTTGCAACGGCGATACTGAGCGCGATGAGCGCGCCAAAAGCGCCAGCGCTCGCGGCCTTAACCGTTGCTGCTTCAGGACGCAAAACCTGTTGCGTCCGAGTCCTCAGTCCTGCAAATAAAGCCCGCAGTTTCATGAGTTACCACCGCTGAATGATGATGGATAGTAGCCGTTATGCGGGGTGTGTCAAGGCAGGGCGTCGAACGGAATTCGCGAGCAGTTGTAGGCGCCGAATTGTGGGAGCGGTGATGCTACTCCCACACCAAAGCAGGCTCAGCGAACGCCCGCCACCCGACCTGCTGCTGGGCCGCCGTTGACCTTGATGCGCGCGGTTTCGGTCAGTTTCGCGCCGTCAAATCCAAATACCTGCAATTCGTTTTCGACCATGTTCATCACCACAATTTGCTTGCCGTCATTCGAAAAGAGCGCGCCTTGTGACCAATGGCCAATGGGCGCTTCAGCGACTTTCATCGCTCGCAAACCGCGACCGATTCGCCACAGTTGTAGAACGCCATTGTCGCTGTAATACGGATGCGTGGTGGCCTTATTGCTGCCATTCATCATCACTACAGCCAAGTGTTCGCCGTCGCTTGATGCCATGATGCCCTCAGGCGTTTGGCCCACGGCGAAGGTGTCTACGTTTCTGAATTGCCCGCGATTCATGTCGATGATCGACACGGTATCAATGTCGCCCGCGCCGCGACCAATGTTTGCCACAGCGGCCCAGCGGCCATGCGGCGACATGGTGATGCCGTAAGGGCGCGTGCCGGCGCTGACCTCGCGCTTGTCGACCGTCACCGTGTCGCCGTCGATCATCAGCACGCTGATGAAGCTGTCGCCATCGCGCGTGACGAGTGCTGTTTTTCCGTCGGGCGTGAACACAATGCCCGAGGTGCCTGAATCGGCTTTACCCAAGCTCACGCTGCCAATTTTGCTGACCTGTTTGCCAGCAATTTTGAGCACTGATACCGTGCCTTCGCCGCGGTTGGCCACCAGCGCCAACGTGCCCGCCGGATTGATCGCGATGCCGGTGGGCTGCGCGCCGGTGATGACCGTGCCCAACACTTTGGCGGGCGTTGCTTTAAGGTCAATCAACGTCACAAAATTGTTGTCGACCAACTTCATTTTGTCCGCTGTATCGGCGCGCTGGCCGCTGCTGACAATGGCCATCGATTCATCGGGCGTGACGGCCACCGTCGTTGGCGGGCCGAGCACCGTGGCCGACGGCAACTCAATCTGCGCGATCAGTTTCGGCGGTGTGGTTGACAGGTCAAGCAGCGCAGCACCGTCGGGCTTTGGGTTGGCAACCGGCGTGGCCACACCGTTGACCAGCACCACTTTGTTTTCAAGCGCGATGACCGCGATTTGAGCATGGGCAAACGTAGCGGCGAGCCACGGCAGCGCGACCAATAACGACGTGGCAAGCAAGGTGAATCGTGGACGAAACAGCATCAGTGTCTCCTTTGGGTTTTAACGGCGACACGCGTTACTGGCGTCACTCGAACAGCAACGCATTGTCGCCCCGCGCGCTGGCAAATGCAATTGGCGAACGTTGGCGCAGGGTGGCGCATCGATCGTCGTCGCACCGGGAGTTGCTCGATGAGCACGACATGCCGCAGCGTCTTGCGACAGGGTGCCGAAGCTCCCCCAAAAAACGTTCACTGCCGCATCAGCTCCACGCTGTAACGACCATTTTGCTTGGGCTAGACGCCAATTTACGCAAAAGTCAATAATTAGCGAAATAGGAGGCTAGCCCTCGTTAAACGGCTATTTCAGCGAAAAGCTGTCGACAATCCTGACCTCAATTTTCCACCGAATGAAGCAGCGACTGTTCACCAACGGCTAAGCGTCAGGCGCGCGACTGCATGAGGTTCGCCGCAGCCGCACGCAGCAGCGCCCGCGAGTACAGTTTGTGAAAACCAAGCAAAGCTTTGAAGACCCAACCCATGTTCGATGTTCCGGTGGACGGGTTCACGGCGGCCACCACGGCAGACCCGAAGTAAAGGCGCGTATGGCCCGGCTGCGCCGCCACCGAAACCATCAGCCACGACCGAGTGCGACCGTCGATAGCGCACATCAGCAACTGATCCACCGCCCGCGCCTCCACCCGCCACGCCGCGAACTCGTTCAACTCACCCACCGCAAGCTGCCGCGCCTGAAGATCGGTGGACGGTTTGGCGATAAACACGCGCAGCAAAAACCGCTCAACCTTGAACAGCCCACCCGTGTAGAACGCCTCAACAAACTCCGCGTGCGAAACGGTTCGCGTGATCTCCGTCACGAAGCAGTCCGTGTATGCGCCTGCCTTGGCGTACTTGGTTAGCAGGGCGGAAGTGGGAGGGGGGTGGGGTTGGATGTGGGGCACAGCTGGAGCATATCTCTTGCCACAACGAATATCCGATGCCCCTGACCTTTCAAGTTGCAAATGGGTTTTTCGCGTCGGGTTTGAGCCCAGCACTAAGGAGCGGTCCATGTGCCAACGCCGCGACCCACGCAAGCGTGTAGTTCAGAATCATGTGTGGAGCAGTCACAAAAAGCGGGTCGTTCGCTGGCACTGGATGGCCCTTGTATTGGGCCAGGCGCGGTGATCGTTCAGCTGCTTTTTGGTCTAAAACACCTTGGCTGTGCAGAATGCAGTTTCGAACTTCATTCAATTCTTCGATCACGCGTGAGCGGTCGGCTGGATAGTCGAATTGCAGGCCCACCGCTGAGAATATTGATCGGTGAATTTCGACTATTGAGCCCTTGGCCCGTTGTTTCGCTAATTTCTCTACTCTCCCGTACATCTGCTCCGCCCAAGGGGCGGTGCCGGCAGGGTGTTCGGAAGACAACTTGACTCCGTAAGTTTCTAATCGCTTGCACGATTCTGGATCGGTTACGAGAATTGTTTTTATGATGCCGTCCAGTGCCGATTCCACAATCGCCCAGGTTCCAACGAGCGCAGGGTACACCATTGAATTCTGACGATTCCCAACAAGTGCGCTTGCCTCGGTCGCCATGGCGCGGGCTTGTTGCTTGAGGTCATTCAGTGCGTCAGACGCTTGGTTGACGGAGATTTGACCTAGTTCTTTGAGTGCAGCGTCTAGCCGTTCAGGGTGTGTTACTGCGTCGTTGATTAGCCGATGCACTGTCGCCCACGAATTCGTTTGCGCCGCAAGGTCGAGCCAGATTTTTTCGAATGGAAGAATTAGTGTTTCTGCTGATGAGGTCATGGTTTCTGCTTCGTAGAAATTAACGTGCGGAAGTAGCAATCATGTTGCTGTGGTTAAGCTTCAAATTTGTGCCTTGAAATGTAAGCGGCCTGATAGATTTCAACTTAGGTGGCAACCTTAGCGCGGTACTGCACATCCGGCACATCCATCAAATCCGCGTCCTGCGTAAAAAGTTGCGCCCGATGCAGTTGTGCGGTTTGCCAGATGATGGCGTCGGCCATTGCTAGTTTGTAGCGCACGGAGGCGATGGCGGCGAGGCGCAGATCGTCCGCGTCAAGATGCACGACTTGTCCGCGACTCATCGCGTTGACTGCCCGATCCGCGAAGATTTGGCCGCTTTGTAGCAACACGCGTTTGCACACTTCATAAATAGTGATTGAGGGCACGATGAGGTTGGGCAAGTCGGCGAGCGCTGGTTCAAAAAACGAAGCGTTAGGGCCGTCCGCGATGTACTCCAGCCAGCCGCACGAATCGACGACGTTCATGCGGCGAGAGCAGCAGTGGGTTCGCTACCGTTGGTTTCATCGGCGTCCTCGATGTCGTTCGGCACGTCGGTATTGATGCCGCGACACATGCCACGAATCGCGGAAATTGGCAGCTCGGGCACTAGCTCCACGTGATCGCCCACCACACGGGCCTCAAGACGTTGACCTGCCACCAGATTCAGCGCTTTGCGAACGTCCTTCGGTATGACAACTTGAAATTTGGGCGATAAGGCTACGGACGTCATAAAATCTCTTTCGTAAAACTATTTATATATCGTAGCACGATTTGTCGTGCGGGCGACAAAATCTGGTTGAGCGCCAAGTCGCCTCCGCAGGTCGACAATTATTGGCCAAAATTTGGCATGATCATGCTAATATTTAGCATATGTCACTTGCCAATGCATTATTCGCACCCGCCCAATCAAAAATCATCGAATGGATTTTTGGGATGCCTGCGCGCGCGTTTCACGTGAATGAGTTGATGCGATTGACGGGGTTGGGCAGCGCGTCGGTGCAGCGCGAAATCGGGCGTTTGTTTGATGCGGGTTTAGTGACCGACGAGCGCATCGGGAACGTGCGCCGCGTGCGGGCGAATCCGTCGAGCCCGGTGTTTGCGGAATTGACGTCGCTGGTGCAAAAGACGCTGGGCGTGGTGCCCGCGATTGCGGAGGCGCTGCTTCCGCTCGTTGACCAGATCGAGTTTGCTTCGGTTTACGGCTCGATAGCTAAACGCAGCGAGCACGCCGATAGCGACGTGGATGTGATGATCGTGTCGGACACGCTGTCGTTTGCTGAGGTGATGGCGGCGCTCACGAAGGTGCAGGATCGTTTGTCCCGCGTGATCAATCCCACGATTTACACATCCGCTGAGTTTGCCGCGCGCCGCGCGCAGCCGGATTCGTTCGTGAATCGCGTGCTTGCGCAGCCGTATGAGGTGGTGGTGGGGCAGTTGCTTTGAGCATCGCTGCGCTAGATAGCCTCGTCAAGATTCGGCAGCTCGCCGCAGAGCCGCGCAACGAGACGGAAATCCGGCGTTTGCTACGCATGGCGCAAACGCATCTGACGGATGCGCAGCAGCCGTCAGTGTCGGTTGAGGGGCGCTATCTGTCGGCCTACGCGGCGGGGCATTCGGCGGGGCTCGCGGTGCTGCGGCATCACGGTTATCGCAGCGAAAATCGCTACATCGTGTTTCAGTCACTCACCCATACCGTCGGCTGGCCCGCAGAGCGCTGGCGCCTGCTCGACGCCGCGCATCGCGCCCGGAACCTGGCCGAATACGAGGGGTTTATGGAGGTTGAGCTGTCGCACGTTATCGAGCTGATCGGCGTGGTTTCAATGTTGATTGCCGATACCGAGCAGGTGGTGTCGACCTCGTCGCCTAAGCATTAGTAGATGTTGAACCGCTTCGGCTTGGAACCGCGCACAGCGGGTGGAGTCAAAGCGTTATCCGTTTAAGGGAGATGAGTATGAACAGCCGTCGTAACTTTCTAGCTGCCGGTTTGCTGGTTGCTGCGGGCGCTAGCTCAGCCGTTATGTCATCCGCAAGTTGTGCCGCAACTGTATCCGTCACCTTCGTCAAGCCGGAGACGTTCACTGATGCTGGTCACTCGCGGGGTAGGGCGAGCGCGCGTGATCTTGCCGAGCTGCAAGAGGAGATGCAGCAGCATCTGCAACGCTTGGCTGTCCGCACGCTGGCGGCGAGCGACACGCTTGCCGTTGAGGTGCTTGATATTGATCTGGCGGGTGACTTCGAGATCAATCGATTGACGCGTTTTGCTGACGTGCGGGTGGTGCGCGACATTGCCAGCCCGCGAATAGCGCTGCGCTACACGGGCAAACTGGGTGATCGCGTCGTGACCGGCCCTGAGGAGCAACTCAGCAACATGAACTTTCTGTGGGGGCACAACCGTTACTCAAGCGGCGATCGGCTCCGCTATGAAAAACCGCTGCTCGACGCGTGGTTTGAGAAACGATTTGCTAAACCTTAGTACGAACCAAGAGACTGCACCGCCCACGGATTACGCGAGCAATGCGCGTTGTCGTTCGGGATCGACTTTTACAAATGCCTAAGTGGGCCGAGCGCGGCGCCTAGTCGCGCGCCAACTGATGCGGACGCGTGCTGTCGTAATTTTCGAACGGCTGATGAATCCACGGGCTGTTCGGTAGGAATTCGACGAAGTAATCGGGGTTGAACATCGACACGCCCTTCTTCCAGATCACGGCCGTTTTAACGTCGGTCAAATGCGGGTAGCGCGCGGGCAGTTCTTGCTTGATGACGTTTAACGTGTGGCCAGAATCAGCGAGATCGTCGACCACCAACACACGCGGGCCGAGCGTGGCGCTGGTCATGGTGAGGTGCTCAGACACGAGCAATTTGCCGCGCACCGTGCCGCCTTCTTCGACGTAGCTTGACGTGCTCATGATGGCGAGCGGTTTGTCAAAAATACGTGACAGCTGGTCGCCCACACGCAAGCCGCCACGCGCGATGGCGATGATGTTGTCGAACTGCCATTTGGAATCGTGTATCTGCAACGCGAGCAGTTCGATCAGTCCGTGATAGCGTTCCCAAGTGACGTACAAATGGCCCGTGTCTGTCATAAATTTTCTCTCCCGCCGTCATGTCCGCGAAGGCTGGAATCTGAACCGGCCTTGGGGTGGTTTTAATTGATGCTTCGCATGCTCTACGAACCGGATCCCCGCTGGCGCGAGGATGACGGCAAACTTCGTTTGTCGTCCGTTCTCAATTCAAAGGATGCTGCATAAGAATCGTATCATCGCGCTCGAAGCCGGTTGAAATCAGTGCAATCGGCACGCCGGTCAACGCTTCTACGCGCTTCAGATAACTCTGCGCGCTCATCGGCAATTGCTCGAATTTGCGCACGCCAAAGGTGGTTTCTTTCCAGCCCGGTAGCGTCTCGTAAATCGGCTTGCAATCGGCCACCGCTGCGGCACCGAAAGGCAGGCGGTCGATGACCTCACCTCGGAAATCGTAGGCGGTGCAAATCTTGATCTCATCCATGCCGTCGAGCACGTCCAACTTCATGATGGCCATGCCGTCGACGCCGTTAATTTCAAAACTGCGTTTGAGGGCTGGAATGTCTAGATACCCGCAGCGACGCGGCCTGCCCGTGACGCTGCCGAATTCGTTGCCGCGTTTGGCCAGTCCCGCCCCGACGTCATCAAACAACTCGGTGGGGAAAGGGCCCGCGCCGACGCGCGTGGTGTACGCCTTGGTGATGCCGAGCACGTAGTCGATCATCTTGGCACCTACGCCCGCGCCGGGGCCCGCTGCGCCGGACACGCAGTTGCTGGAGGTGACGTACGGATAGGTGCCGTTGTCTACATCCAAGAGCGTGCCTTGCGCGCCCTCAAACAACAGCGGCTTGCCGTGGCGACGCGCCTCGACCAGTGCGTGCGACACGTCGGCGAGCATCGGCTCCATGTCCTTGCCGGCCTTGAGCAACATGTCGAACGTCTGCTGAAAATCTACCTCCGGCGCGTGCAAATAATGCTTCAGCATAAAGTTGTGATACTCGAGCACTTCGCGGAGCTTCGCCTCAAGTGTTTCCTCCAGCAGGTCGTGTAGACGAATGGCGCGGCGCGCGACTTTGTCCTCATAGGTCGGGCCGATGCCGCGTCCGGTAGTGCCGATTTTCTCGTCACCGCGTTTGGCTTCGCGCGCTTGGTCGATGGCCACGTGATACGGCGCGACCACCGGGCAGGCATGCGCGATTTTCAGGCGTGAACGAACTTCAACACCGGCGGCTTCAAGTTCACCAATTTCCTTGAGCAAATCGTTCGGTGAAACAACGACGCCGTTGCCCAAATAGCAGGTGGTGTGTGGATGCAAAATGCCCGACGGGATGAGCCGCAGCACGGTTTTTTTGCCGTTGATGACCAGCGTGTGCCCAGCATTGTGGCCGCCCTGAAAGCGCACCACGCCGTGCACCTGCTCGGCAAGCCAATCAACAATCTTTCCCTTACCTTCGTCACCCCATTGGGTGCCGATGACGACGACGTTACGTGGCATGGTTTTGGTTCCAAGGTTTCAATTTCATGGCGTCATTCTCGCGAAGCGGCAATCCAGAAGGGTGGACGTTACTCGTTACGTGCGACGGACGCTTCGCGTGACGGTACGCACTGGATTCCCGCTTCGCGAGAATGACGGCAGGGTGTGGCATGGCTCGATTAAGTAGCGTTGGATGTGACTTCCGTCAACGCCCGCAAATCAACAAAAGAAAATCCGGTCGCGGGCCGCGCGCGGGCGCTGCCTTGCGTGAATGCCTCGCCGACGCCGTCGTAGCGACCACCGCGCGCCACGATATGCGTGGTGCCTTGCAGGTACGCCACGAACACCAGGCCGGTGTGATAGTCAAGGCCCGGCAAATCGGCCAGATCGAGCGAGCACTGTGCGCCTGCTTCGGTGATGGCTGCGGCGACGGCCTCAAGCTGGTCGAGCGCCGCGGTAATCGTTGCGTTACGCGGCAGCGCGGCGCGGGCACGTTGCAGCACCATTTTGGCGGGGCCGAATAGAGTCGTTAGCGCGTCCAGCGAGGCGCGCGCCTCGCCCGACAACGATATGATTTTGGCGAGCGCGCTGGTGCTTTTGGCGGCGAGTGCTGCGTCTGCGGCTTGCGTGGCTTTGGGTGACAACTCAAAATGCTGCGCCAGCGCTTTGAACACCGCAACGTGACCGCAATCAAGCAACAGCGGTGCCGCCCCCGCAGCGCGGGCTGAGGCGATCATGAGCTTGACGATTTCCACGTCGCCGGCAACGGTCGCCGAGCCGAACAGCTCAGCGCCCACCTGCGTCAACGCGCGGCTGCTGCCGATGCTGGCGTGGGTGCGCAACACTTCACCGGCGTAGCAATAACGACGTTCCGCGTCGCCCTCGCTTGACGCGTGATACGTCGCGTCGATCCTCGCCACTTGCGGCGTAATGTCGGGGCGCACGCCGAGCAGCTTGCCGGAGATCGGATCGATCAGCTTGAACGTGTTGTGTTCCAAGTCTTGGCCGGTGCCGGTGAGCAGCGCTTCAAGATGCTCGATCAGCGGTGGATTGACCAGCGCGTAACCGGCGGCGGCGAACGCATCAAGCAGCGCGCGGCGCGTGTGCTCCATGCGGCCCGCCTCGGGCGAGAGCACATCTTCAACGTAATCGGGGAGAACCCATTTGCGCATGGCGCGGGGGAGGCGTTTGTGTTGGCCGGAGCCGAACAAACGCGGTAGTTATTGACAACGAATTCTACTTAAGCGGTTGGCGAGCGGACGGCGTTGGGCGATCAGACCGGTTCGCAGGTTGATACAGCTTTTACGTGAAACGTCTATTTTGCTTGGGCTAGAACGAAGAAACGTTATTAACCGACTCCTGATTAGCAAGCTGGCTCAGGAAGTATTGACGGTAATGCTGTATTTGCGTACAGTTACGCATTTGAACGATTGGAGCACCGTCATGCCCATGAACC
>JAYSRA010000011.1:0-5531 GCA_043721275.1 Burkholderiales bacterium | reverse complement strand
CGTACGGTAGGTAGCTTGTGCTCATCACGATTCAACGCTTGAGCCGCTTCGTTCGTCGACACTATCCAGCTTCTGCCGCGCAGACTCCTAGCCCAAGTTAAATAGCGCTTTCAGCAAAAAGCTGTTCGCCGTGAAGCGCGGCCTTCGCAAAGGCAGTTCGGTGGTAGCTCAAGCACCGTTTTCCGGGCTACAATATGAGGCTCTGCTCTACGACACGTACACACTGCGGCGACATGGCTCTTCACCGAGCCGCGTCATCAACAGCGTGAAACTAACAAACGTCGGGAGTCAGTTAAGTGTGTGTTTTTGCTTGTTTAGCAGGGCACACGTTTTCTGTCCATAGATCGAAACTGAAAAGGAAAATGACATGCGTCATTACGAGATCGTTTTTATCGTCCATCCGGATCAAAGCGAGCAAGTGCCTACGATGGTCGAGCGTTATCGCTCCCTCGTCACCGGCAAAGGCGGCAAGATTCATCGCCTTGAAGACTGGGGTCGTCGCCAACTGGCCTACCCAATCAACAAAATCTACAAAGCGCACTACGTGTGCATGAACGTTGAGATTGATCGCGACACGCTGATCGAAATCGAAACCGCGTTCAAATTCAACGATGCCGTGCTGCGTCACCTCACGGTGAAAAAAGACGGCGCTGAAGTCGGCCCATCGCCAATGATGACCGGCGAAAAAGCCCGCAACATGAACTCACCTGAGACCGCTGAAGCGGTTGCGGATTAAGGAGCTACTACATGGCATTCGGCAAACCCAAATTCGGTCAAAAGCCCCGCAAGGCTCGCGAACCTAGCCTTTTCAAACGCAAAAAATTCTGCCGCTTCACCGCAGCAGGCGTTAAAGAAATCGACTACAAAGACATCGACACGCTCAAGGATTTCATCCAAGAGAACGGCAAGATCATGCCGGGCCGCGTTACCGGCACCAAGGCGCGCTATCAGCGTCAATTAACGGTGGCCATCAACCGCGCGCGCTTCTTAGCGCTCGTGCCTTATTGCGATCTGCACCCTTAATTCAGAAAGGACTTCATCATGCAAATTATCCTTCTGGAAAAAGTATTGAACGTCGGCCTTTTGGGCGACATCGTTAAAGTTAAAGACGGTTACGCACGTAACTTTTTGATCCCGCAAGGCAAAGCCAAGCGCGCGACCGAGAAGAATATTGCCGACATGGCCGTGCGCCGCTCCGATCTAGAAAAGCTCGCGGGCGACAAGCTCGCAGTGCAGACCACGTTGGGCGAAAAGCTTAACGGCGTCGAACTGAAAATGGCGCAAAAAGCTGGTGTTGACGGTCGTTTGTTCGGCTCAGTTAACAACGTGGACATCGCCGAAGCGCTGAAAGCGTTGGGCTACGACATCACCAAAGCGATGGTGCAAATGCCTAACGGCCCGATCAAATTGATCGGCGAATCGGCAGTGAAGCTTCAGCTGCACACCGATGTAACGACCGAAATCAAGGTCATCATCGTCGCCGAAAAAGACTAAGCGTCTTTAGCTGCACCAGAACCCGCCCGCAGTCGCTTTACGGTGACTCTGGCGGGTTTTTTGTTGTGTGCGATTTCGCAACTGCGCCTGCGAAGCGGCGCGTTTGAAGGGTTCGCTCAACCGCGCGCCCCTAAGATCATCCGCATGCAAGTTTTACCGCCCGCGCTGCACATCACTTTTCTGCACGCTAACGGCTATCCGTCTGGCGTGTACCGGCAATTTTTTGCAGCGTTACGCAACCATGCCACCGTGCATGCACCTGAGATCCTCGAAACCACGCCAGCCAGCGCCGCGCGTCAGCGCTGGCCGATGATGCTGAACCAGGCGCTCGACCTGCTGCAAACGCTGCCGCCGTCGCCCGATGAAGCGCGGCGACACGTGCTCGTTGGCCATTCGATGGGCGGCTATATCGCATTGCAGGCCGCCGTGCGGCACATGGACGCAATTCGCGACGTGGTGCTGATTGATTCACCGATCCCGACCGGCTGGCGCGCCAACCTGCTGACGTTCGCGCAGCTCACCGGGCTCGCGTACAAGTCCGAACCCGCGCCGATTGCCGCACGACGTCGCGACACGTGGCCGTCACGCGAAGCCGCGCGCGCATTTTTTGCAGGCAAAGCGTTCGTGCAAAGCTGGGCCGATGGCGTGCTCGACGATTTCATCGAGCACGCAACGGTCGATTGCGACCAAGGCGTGACGCTTAAAGTGCCACGCGACACCGAGCGCGACATCTACGTGCACATCGTGCATCGCTCTGCGCTCAAGGCGCTGCGGCGCTTGCAGCGTGGCGGCGTCCATGTGAGCTTCATCGCAGGCGAGCGGTCCGAGGAGGCGCGCCTCGCTGGATTTGCAGAGAACGAGCGCCTGTTTTCACCGCGATTCGTGCGCATGGCCACGGGACACTTGGTGCCGATGGAGGCACCGCAAGCGTGCGCAGATGCGGTGCTTCAAGCGCTGACGTAGCGGCGGCTATGGCGCCCTCTCCCTCGGGGAGAGGGCGGGGGGAGAGGGGGCAAAAGCAACTACGACACCGCATCCTTTGCGACCTCAACCGCAGGCGGCACTCGCAGCTGCCACGCCGCCACCAACGCCAGCGCGCACAGCGCGGCGAGCATGACAAACACCTCATCAAACGCATCGAGTCGCGCCGCACTGGTCGCAGCCGTCGTCAGCGAATCGCCATGCGCGCTGATCCGCCATTCGAGCATGATGCCGCACAGGCTCACCCCGGTGGCACCGCCCAACATGCGCACAAAATTGATCACGCTGGAGCCCTGCGGAATCAGCACTTTGTCCACGCCGCGCATTGATCCCAAATTGAGCGACGGCAGAATAAAGCCGAGTCCGATACGCCCCAAAATCGCGAACGCCACCAGCCACCACAGCGGCGTGCCAAGGTTCACCGCGATCATCAGCGCGAACGATGCCGCCAGCAACGCGAGGCCAATGCTCACCAAGCGATGGGTCGGTTGCATGTCTGCCAGTCGCCCAACGATGGCGATGGTGACGGCCAACACCAGCCCGGCTGGCAGCAAAATAGTGCCGACGTAAGACGCCGAAAGCATCAGCCCGCGCTGCATAAACACCGGCAGCAAGTAGGTTGAACCAAACAGCGCGGTGCCATAGATAAACGCGACGATGCTGCCCATCATGAACTGGCGATAGCGGAACAAATCAAAGTTCATCAGCGGTGCCATTTGATCCTGCACGCCGTCGGCCAAGAACTGCAACAAGCGCTTGCCGACGCGGCGTTGCCACAGCACAAACCCAATCAGCGCAGCGACAGAAATAGCGAGCAACGTGGTCGCCGTCATTCCCGTACCGCTGTGCAGCTCGACCAATCCGTTGAGCAAACACAGCGTGCTGATGCTCGCCAGCAGCAAGCCGACCCAGTCCAGCGGCGCGCCGTTGCGATTGGCCGCAGCGCCGCCGGGTGCCGTGACTGGCACGAACTTATACGCGAGCCAAATTGAGGCCAGACAAAACGGCACCACCATAAAAAAAATTGAGCGCCAGCCGAATAAATCCACCAACACGCCGCCAATACTCGGGCCAATGGCCGGTGCCAGCACCACGCCCATGCCGAATAAACCGCTGGCGCGGCCCTGCTCGTTCTGCTCAAACGCGCGCAAAATAATGATCGCCGGAATCGGCTGCACCACACCCGCTGCCAAGCCCTCCATCACCCGCGCGGCGAGCACCAAGCCGTATTCATTCGACGAACCACCGGCAATGCCGCCGATCATCAGCAACCACATACACGCTAGGTAGGTTTGCCGATAACCGTAACGCGTCAACAGCCACGGCGTGGTCAGCATCGACACCGTCATCGCCACCATAAAACCGGAGCTCACCCACTGCGCCCGCTCTTGCCCGAGCGTGAAATGCTGGCTCATGTCCGGGATCGCCACATTCACGATGGTCGACGACATGATCGAGGCCATGGTGCCGACCATCACCGCCAGCAGCAAATACCAGCGGTGTTTAGCGCCGTAACGCGCCTGCAGCGCAGCGAGCGAGGCGGGGAGTGCGGTGGGGCTGGCGTCAGTCATTGGAATAAGTTTACTTGGGGGTCGCTGCCACGCAGCTTGTGTGGGCGCGGTGCCACCGCGACGTCCGCAGTGACAACCAACGTCGGTCGCGGTGGCACCGCTGCCACACGACTGAAACGCGCACCCGCCTAAAATCTCTGTTTTGCTGTACCCCGGAACGCGCTCGCCATGATTCCTGAACTTGGTCACTTTTCTTTGATCCTTGCCTTTTTCGTCGCGCTCACCAGCGCGGGCGTGGCGGGAATTGCCAACTTGCGCCGTGGCGTGGCGATGGCGGAATTCACGCGGAGCAGCACGGTGGCCCTATTCGGCCTCGTGTTGTTTGCGTTCGCCTGTTTGATGACGGCGTTCACACAAGGCGACTTCAGCGTGGTCAACGTAGCGACCAATTCGAACTCGCTGTTGCCAATGCAATATCGGGTGTCGGCGACGTGGGGCTCGCATGAGGGTTCGATGTTGTTGTGGGTGTTGATGTTGACCGGTTGGAGCGCGGCCGTGGCGCTGTTTTCCAAGCAGTTGCCGGACGTGTTGGTGACGCGCGTGCTGGTGGTGTTGGCGAGCATCACGGCGGTGTTTATTGCGTTCACGCTGCTTACTTCAAACCCATTTGATCGCTTGATTCCCGCCGCGCCGGAAGGCCGCGATTTGAACCCGTTACTGCAAGACCCGGGCATGATTTTTCATCCGCCGCTTTTGTACATGGGGTATGTGGGCATGGCGGTGGTGTTCGCGTTTGCCATCGCTGCATTGTGGGGCGGCAGGCTCGATTCAACATGGGCCCGTTGGAGCCGCCCATGGACCATTGCGGCGTGGATTTTTCTCACGCTCGGCATCGCGCTGGGCAGCTTCTGGGCTTACTACGAATTGGGCTGGGGCGGCTGGTGGTTTTGGGACCCGGTGGAGAACGCCTCCTTCATGCCGTGGCTGGTCGGCACCGCGCTCATTCATTCGCTCGCCGTCACCGAAAAGCGCGGTGCATTCAAGGCGTGGACAGTGCTCTTGGCAATTGCTGCGTTTTCGCTGTCGCTCCTTGGCACGTTCCTCGTGCGTTCAGGCGTATTGACCAGCGTGCATGCGTTCGCCACCGACCCGAAACGTGGCGTATTCATCCTTGCGTTTTTGGTGGTGATTATTGGTGGTTCGTTAACGCTGTATGCATTTCGCGCGCCGAAAGTGAACGATGGCGGACGCTTCAGTTTGCTGTCGAGAGAATCGTTTTTGCTGGGCAACAATTTGCTGCTGGTGGTGGCTGCGGGTGCGGTGTTGCTGGGCACGTTGTATCCGCTGTTTGCCGATGCGTTCGGCATGGGCAAAGTGAGCGTTGGCCCGCCGTATTTTGAGATTGTGTTTGTGCCGTTGATGCTGCCGCTGATCTTCTTGATGGGCATCGGCCCGCTCGCACGATGGAAAGATGACGAAGGCCGATTGATCGTGCGCCGTATGCTGGTGCCGGGGGTTATCGCGGTGATCGCGTTCGTGCTTTGC
>JAYSRA010000010.1:0-5533 GCA_043721275.1 Burkholderiales bacterium | reverse complement strand
GGGCACGAACCAATGCTCCCGGACCACGAAGCCCGGGATGCGGTTGAACGGATTCGGAATGATCTCGGCACCGACGGGAAATTCGCCCATCTTCAGGCGCTGCGGCGTGGTCTCGCCAGCGAAACGGCCGCGGATCTCGCGCTCGGCTTCAGGATGCAAGACCAGGCCTACGCCGAGTGCTGTGGCGGCACACTGCCGCGTGTGATCGTCCGGCGTAGCACCAATGCCGCCGGTAGAAAACGCCACGTCGCCGGACGCAAATGCGCGCCGTAACGTCGCGGTAATTCGCGCTGGATCGTCGGCCACATATTCAGCCCACGCGAGCGTCAAGCCGCGCGCAGCGAGCAGCTCAATGACTTTAGCCAAGTGCTTATCGGTGCGTTTACCGGAGAGGATTTCGTCGCCGACGATGATGACGCCGAAGGCCGAGGGCGGGCGCAATTCGGCGGCGGTTGTGGTGTTGATTTGCATAGTGCATCGAGCATAGCGAACACGCACAAAGCTGCGCTGGTCGTCGTGGTTTGGCCGTTTTGGATCATCGATTCACAGCACGTGAAATCGGTGTGAAGCATGTATAGCTTTTTGCTATATCGCCCATTTAACTGCGGCTACATCGTATAAACGGTAATTATCGACTTATTGATAAATTAGCGTCTAGCCCAATTGCAATGGCACTTTCAGAACGAAGCTGTTAACGCGCAAACATTTCGTGCGGGCGTCCGATTACGTCTTCGCCATAAACGCATCGTACCCAGCAAAAAATTCTTGCGGCGTTTCAAAATACGGCATGGCGCCGGTGGGCATCACGCTGATCGACCAGTTTGCAGCGTTGACAAATCGCGACTTTAATCGGTAGTCGACAAAGTCGCCGCGCACGCCGTGAACGAGCCAGACCGGCATTTGCAACGCATCGTAGACGCGCATGATGTCGGCGCTGAACAGCAACGCGGAGAGAAAATACAGCGGCGCATGTTTGGCCCCGGGTTGGCGCGTGGTGACGACGGCGTAGTCAAACACGCCCTCGTCAATTTGCTTGCCGCCCCACGTTTTTTCCAGAAAAAAACGAATCACGCCGCGGCGCGTGAGCTGACGAAACAGGCCATCACTCCAGCCCGACCAAGCGAGCACACGCTGCGCTCGATGCGAGCCGACCAGGCTCTGCGGCGGCCCAAGGCGCGGCTTTTTTCCGTTGAATCCGGTAGGACTAACGAGCACCAAGCTGCGGTAATCGGCCGGAGCCTCCATCGCAGCGCGCGCCAAAAATTCACAGCCCAGCGAGAGTGCGAGCGCATCAACGGCCGCGCCATGGTGCTCAGCGCGAATGCGCGCAACCAACGCATGCACCGCGTCAGTCATCAGCCGCGGAAGGTAGGCGCGGTCGCTGCGATCAGAAAATCCAAACCCCGGCACATCAATGGCGTACACCGTTCGCGACGTGCTGTAGTGTTCGTAAACAGGTCGCATTTCGGCGGCGCTGCCTGCTGCATTCATGCTGTGAATGAGCAGCATCGGTGGTATTCCCGAAACCGCACCAGCAGGCGCTAGGCGGTAGTACGAAAGCCGCCCGGCAGAGGAGTCAAAATCGATGCGCTCACCTTGGAGAGCGGGCGGCAATGCGGGCGGCGAGATGGGTGCGGACATCAATAAAGCATAGCCGAGGCCGCCTAGACGCGCGCAATACGCACACTCAATTTACGATAAAACAGCTTTCGCTACGAACGTGTAGAACGGAATACCGAACAAGATATTGATTGGGAATGTAATGCCGAGCGAGAGCCCAAAATAGAGCGACGGATTAGCCTCGGGTATCGCATAGCGAAGCACGGCGGGCACCACGATGTAGGATGCACTTGCGGCCAGCACCATCAACAGCGCTGTGTCAGCAACGGGCATGCGTAGCAGGGCAGCGAGGCCGAGCGCGATGGCCGCATGCACGAGCGGCCCGAGTGCGGCGTACGCGATGACTACCGGCGACTTGCCGCGCGCAGCGCCAAAGTTTTTGGCCACCATCAAGCCCATGTCGAGCAAAAAGAATGCGAGCATGCCTTTGAATAAATCGCCGGAGAAAGGCTTCATCATGGCCTCTCCGGCCTGACCGCTCAACAGGCCCACCGCAATCGAACCAAGCAGCAACAAATGCGCGCCATCGGTGAATGATTCGTGAAGAATTTTGCCGAGCCGTGTGTTAGACCCGGCACCACTCAGCGTCGCCACCGCTCCGCCAGAACTGGTCGCCATGACCCCGTTTGCGGGCACGTGCCGAAGACTGTTTGCAAGCAGCACCGCCATGATGATCGCGGGGGACTCCATCAACACCATCGCCACCGCCATGTGCCCGCCAAAGGGCATGTTGTTGGCCTCAAGATACTGCATGGCAGTAACAAAGGTAACTGCGCTGACCGAGCCGTAGGACGCTGCTACCGCAGCTGCATCAAACTTTGACACATGGCGCTTGAGCAACTGATAGCCAAGCGCTGGCACGATCACCGCCATCAGCATGGCCGCTGCCAAACTCACCGCGATCTCTGGGCTCAGTCCTGATTTTGCGAGCGCAAAGCCGCCCTTGAGGCCGAGCGCCATCAACAAATACAGCGACAAAAATTTGGCAATCGCGGGCGGAATTTCTAAATTCGATTTGAGCGCGCCCGCTAGCACGCCAAACGCGAAAAAGAGAATGGCGGGGTCAAGTAAATTTTGCATGTACAGTGTCCTTTGTGTGAATGCTAAGGACTACCGGGCGTCAAGTAAAATCGATTGTTAGTGCATTCAACATAGATAAAACACTATGAACATTACTTTCAGGCAAATGCGCCTTTTTTTGGCGCTGGCCGATACCGGTAGCGTGAGCGCTGCGGCGCGCGCAACCCACGTCACGCAGCCGACCGCGTCAATGCAACTTCGTGAAGTGTCCGACGCGGTCGGGGTGCCGCTGTACGAGCTCATCAGCCGCCGTATCCACCTCACCGAGGCAGGGCTCGAACTCGCCACAACAGCGCGAGCAATCGCCAACGAATGGGCAACCTTCGAGCAAAAAATTGACGCCACTCAGGGCCTGACGAGAGGCAAGCTGCGGGTTGCTGTGGTGAGCACCGCGCAATACTTTGTGCCGCGCCTGCTGGGCACGTTTTGCGCCCGTTATCCAGAGATTGACATCGCGCTAGAAGTGCTCAACCGAGACGGCGTGGTGGCGCGCCTGCGCGGCAATCTGGACGACTTGTACATCATGTCGATGCCGCCGAAAGACATTGACGTTGACGATCAAATTTTCATGCCCAATCCGTTGGTGGTGATCGCTGCCACCGCGCACCCCATGACCAAGCGGCGCACGCTGGACTTGGCACAATTGAGCGGCCAGCGATTCATTCTGCGCGAACGCGGATCGGGCACACGAATGGCGGTGGACGCGCATTTCAAGCAACTCAAATTCAAGCCCAACGTGCGCTTGGAAATGGGCAGCAACGAGGCAATCAAAGAGGCCGTTGCAGGCGGTCTCGGTATGGCCATTATTTCCAGCCACGCGTTGCACGGACAGGCAACCGAGCACGGCGTGTCGGTGCTCAAGGTCAAAGGGTTTCCGGTCAGCTCCAATTGGCACGTAGTTCATTTGAAAGGCAAACGACTCTCGCCCATTGCGCAAGTTTTCCAGAAACATCTGCTCAATCAACGCGCAACGCTGTGCGCTCAGCGCGCTTGATTTTCGGCCGACGCGGTTGAACACAAAAACGATGCGCGGCACGAAAAACAAGCAAAAAAATGCCCAACGCGAAAAGCCGTTGGGCATTGGTATGGTGGACCCGGCGGGAATTGAACCCGCGTCCGAAAGCCATTAGTGGTCAGGACTACATGTTTAGCTCAGTGATTTGATCTTGCCGATGACACGAGCATGAGCACCCTTGCCGCCAACCAGCCCACTTGATTTCGGACGCGCGTCGCAGACATCCGCGCGCCCTACCCGTAGGAAAATGATGTTGCTGCTTCACCAGTTGCCCGGCTCGGCCCGAGGTCTACGTCCCTCGGTGCAACACACGCGACCTAGTGTTTAGTTAGGCTGCGAGACGGCTTTCGCCGTAGAAGCTATCGTTTGCAATTAGATTGCGTTGCAGCGGTTTTACGAGGAGCTACCCCTCGACATGCCCCAATCGCACCTCAGAACTCCCGTCGAAACCAGGTCGGGCCCGGTAATCGTTGGTGAGCGCATTGCTACGTTCAGTAACGACTATTTTAGTCCTTTCGCGGGAATTTCAAGAGGCGACGTCAATCGGCTCGCGCTTTGCGAGGACGTTGCACTGCACAGTCGCGAATAAAGTTTTCGGTGTGTTGTAAGAAACTCCTCGGCTCAATGACTGTAGTGTTTATGACCGATTTGCCGTTGCCCACGTTGGCCCATGAGCCGACCATAAAACCGGATGCCGACGCGGCGGCAACGCAGCTGTTTGCCAGCGTCGTGCGGGATTACGGCGCGCAGATTTCGCGCTTTGCTATGGGCTACGAATTGAACGTCGCCAAGCGGCACGAATTGCGCCAAGAAATGCTGCTTGCAGTGTGGCAAAGCCTCGCTGTGTTCAAGCAGCAATGCGGCTTGCGCACGTGGGTGTATCGCGTGACGCACAACGTGGGCGTGAGCCACATTCAGCGTGAAAAGCGACGACCGTCGACGGTCAGTCTTGACGACGAAACGCTCGACGTGGCGCCTGTCGCCAGCGACGATTGTGAGCACGCGATGGCTATCGAACGCAGCATCGATATGGCGCGCTTGCTGCGATTTATCGATGCGCTGGGCATGCCGGATCGGCAAATTATGGTGCTGTATTTAGAAGAGTTAGACGCAGCGTCGATTGCCGAGGTGGTGGGGCTGTCACCCAGCAACATCGCCACCAAAATTCATCGCATCAAAGCGCTGCTAGCGCGTCAACTTAACAGCGAAGGGGCGCGAGCATGAACCAGCCCAACCTGCACACGCTCTGGAAAAACCAACCTGCCGAGGAGATTGATATGACGACCGCTACGACTGCTGCCACGGGCGACCGCGCCAACAAATTTCAAAACCAGCTGGCACGCCTTCGCGCCCGAGAGCATGTGGCGGGCATGGCGGTGCTGGTGGTCTTCACTATCTACTTTTTTTTGGCGAGCCACCCCCTTGTTCAAGTGGGCTGCGCGCTGACTATCCTGGGCGATTTGTATTCGATGTGGCATCTGGAGCAACGTCTGCGGATCACACGAACGCAGCCGCTCAATTTTGGCGAATCGTGCGTCGCGTTTCATCGCCAAAGCCTGATCAATCATCGCGACACGCTGCGATCGGTATGGCGCTGGTCGCTGTTGCCGCTGCTGCCTGGCATGGCGGTGTTTCGCTGGGGCGTGGCGCTTGAGGCGGGACGCGTTGATTGGTGGATCAACGGTGTGATTGCGCTGATTGTGACGCTGGTTTACGCGCTGAATGTTTACGCGGCGCGACGCTTGCAGCGGGAGATTGATGCGCTGCCGCTATCAACATAGACGCTACATTTGTCTACGCGCACTTTCGCGGGAACCG
>JAYSRA010000009.1:0-15962 GCA_043721275.1 Burkholderiales bacterium | reverse complement strand
AACCGACTTCCGCCCCCATTTCTTGATTTAACTGCAACGGTCTGCTTCCGGGTATCTGAGCCCAAGCGGGGCGATATGGTGTCTGACCCCATTACTTGATAAGGGCGATAGTGTGGAGATCGGGCGAACTAGTTCAAACACCCGATGACGTCACCACCACCGATAAGAACGATTTCGGACTCAAGCAGACTGCGGAGCAAGTCTTGCTGGTCTTGCGTCACTTCGAGCACGGAGATTGATTGATTGTTCATGATGGGTCGCTTTCTAAAGCGCTTGATTAATTGAGACAGCCGATGACGTCACCGCCACCGATCAAAACGATTTCGGATTCCAGCAGATTGCGAAGCAGATCTTGTTGATCTTGCGCAACTTCGAGCATGGAGATTGCTTGGTTGTTCATGATGGTCAGCTTTCTTGAGCGCTTAGTTAATTGAGACAGCCGATGACGTCACCACCACCGATCAAAACAATTTCGGATTCAAGCAGGCTGCGGAGCATGTCTTGTTGGTCTTGGGAGAGTTCAGTTGCGGCGGCGACTTGCGTATTCATCAGTGATCCTTGGTTGGTGTTTTTTCGCGGCAATTCAGTAACATCAGGATGGATGCTATGACGTTGTCATCGGAGGTTGCAAGTGGAAGCAGAATTTTTAGTTGGGTTAATTGACGCGTGTGTCAGTGATTTCGAGAGCGACGGCCTTGCTGATTTGGTGACGCAATTGCGAGTTGATTTACCGAGGCTCCTCGCCTCCGCAAAACAGTCTGACTTTGACTTGGCAAACAAGGGCGCCCGCTTAATCGCGTTCAGTCGAAACCCGGAGCCGCTCGCAAGTTGTATCCACGTGTTGCTTGACGTGGCAGCGGCACATATGCCCCGAGGCTTGACTCATGATGCGATTCCGCTCGTGGAACGTGCGCTTGATTTGGCCGAAGACAACGGTTTAAAAAGCGAGTTGCGTCGGGCCTGCAATCACTATTCACTGCTGAGCACGGATGTAGGTATTCCAGCGCGCGGCGTTGAATACGCGCTTCGCGCTGCCGTTCTTGCTCGCGATTTAGGCGACGATCCCAGTGTCGCTGCCGCGTTCGGCAACATGACCGCTGCGCTTTGTTCGATGGGGCTGTATCGCGAAACCGTTTCGGTTGCGTTGCGAATCATTAAACGCTTTAGCGGAGATGCGCGATGCTCCACATTCGTGGCCGCAGCGCGCGGCAATATGGCGAGCGCCGCACTAGCGCTGCAACATTACAGTTTGTGCGTTGACGCGGCTAAAACAGCTTGCGAATCCATGGGCTTGCCACGGGATTCGCATGGCATTTTGAATCGCGTCATTGCCGAAGGTACATGGCTGAAAGGTGCAATCGGACTCAAGCAGAACGAGGTAATCGCTGATCGATTGAAAATGATTCGCGGGATGTCTGACGCGTTCCAGTCTCCTCGCCTTCAAATGAATCGCCAACTGGCGGAAGCGGCGTATGAAATACATGCTGGAAATCTGACTGTTGCCGTCACCCAGCTTTTGGAGTTGCGTAAGCACTCGAAGGTAATGCCGGGTCTGTATCGCGATAACCTCGTGCTTCTCGTCAGGGCGTACGAAAAAGGGCACGACCACGCTGGCGCACTCCTCTATTTGGGCGAGTTAGTTGAGTTTCTGGGCAAGTCTCAGGTGGCGGCAATTCGCGGCAAGCTTGAAGTGATTCGCGAGCGTATTCAGACGCCGATGCCTGGCAAGGATGATGTGCGCGCCGTCATCAACGCGATCCAAAAAATGCCAGGGTCACAGAAGGTAGAAATTGAAGTGCCCGAAGGCCTCTACCGCGACGCGTTAGAGCGCCTCGCCGTTGCTGCCGAGCTGCGCGAAGATTCGTTTGGTCGTCATGCTTATCGTGTCGGGAAACTCACTGGCCTGCTGGCCAATTCACTCGGTTTCGGGCACAAGTTTTCGGAGGACATTGAGCTGGCTGCGCGGCTGCATGACATCGGTAAATTGGGTATTCCTGATGGCTTGCTGATGAAGCCGGGCAAGTTGACTGATGCTGAGTTTTCGGTGATGCAGCGGCACACAACGATTGGTGCTCAGATATTGCAGCAGTGTTCGCATCCGGCGTTTCGATTGGCTGAGCAAATCTCGTTGCATCATCATGAAAAGTGGGACGGCACGGGCTACCCAAAAGGGTTCGCGGGCGACAATATTCCGGAGGTGGCGCGCATCGCAGCACTCGCCGATGTGTACGACGCGCTGACCCACGCGCGTGCCTACAAACATGCGTGGACGCATGCTGAGGCGGTGCTTGAAATCGAGCGCACATCGGGCACGCATTTCGAGCCGCGCATGGTCACTGCGTTTGTGAAGTTGGTTGACCATTTGCGCCGTGCGCACGGTGACAATTTCGACGATTATTTGGCCGAGGCCGGCAATCACTCCACGTTCATTCAAGCGCGCGACAAAATGCATGAGATGTTGAACGAGATGGAACCGTTGGCGCCGGGCGAACTTTTGTAGCGTTTTTTCGCGATGCCTTTGTGTGTTTCGGTCGGCACTTTCGCGGCACTTTCCCCAAACTTTTCCGGCACTTTTTTAGGTATCAGCTTTTCGCCGCAAAGCCATTGTGTGCTTGGGCTAAGGGTACTCATTTTAACAACCTGACATCAATGGCTTTGACTGTCTAGCCCTAGTGTGAACGCCGTTTAAGCAAAAAGCTGATGCGAATTTGTTGTTTTTTAGCGACACATTTTTGACGTTTTGCGGCGCTTTTTGAAAAATATAGCCGCCACAAATGGTCACAATGCCAATGTAATGATCGCTTTTGGCATCCAAAATCGCTGAATCTTCGGCGCGTGCTCCGGACAAACGTAAACTTTGGCATGGTTTCCAGCCGCACCCCTATTTGTCGAGGTTATGTCCATGTTTGAGCTAGACACATTGTCTGTCCACGCCGGTGCTCGGCCCGATCCGACCACCGGGGCGCGGGCCACACCGATCTACCAAACCACCAGTTTCGTGTTCGAGGATTCCGATCACGCCGCGTCACTCTTCAACATGGAGCGAGCAGGCCACGTTTACTCGCGCCTTTCGAACCCGACCAACGCCGTGCTGGAGGAACGCATTGCGGCGCTTGAGGGGGGCATCGGCGCAATCTCGGTGGCGTCCGGTCAGGCCGCTCTACATTTGGCCATCGTCACCCTGATGGGCGCGGGCAGCCACATCGTTGCCAGCCGCGCGCTGTATGGCGGGTCGCACAATTTGCTCGACTACACGTTGCCGCGCTTCGGCATCGAGACGACCTTCGTTGATCCGGGTGACATCGATGCGTGGCACGCGGCCGTGCGTCCGAACACGCGGCTGTTTTTTGGCGAGACGCTGGGCAACCCGGGCAATCTGCTGATCGATATTGAGAAGGTCGCCGAGATCGCGCACAAAGCGGGCGTGCCGCTGATGCTCGATTCAACGCTGACCACGCCGTATTTAATTCGCCCGTTCGAGCACGGCGCGGACATCGTGTTTCATTCTGCGACCAAATTTTTGCAGGGGCACGGCGTGGTCATCGGTGGGCTGCTCGTGGACAGCGGGCGGTTTGACTGGTTCGGCGAATTGGCGCGTGAAGACTTTCCGACGTTGGCCGCGCCGTATCACGGCTTTCACGACATGGTTTTTGCTGAGGAATCGTCAACGGCCGCATTCCTGCTGCGCTGCCGTCGCGAAGGCTTGCGCGACTTCGGCGCGTGCATGGCAGCGGCCACCGCGTGGCAAATTTTGCAGGGCATCGAGACGTTGCCGGTGCGCATGGAACGGCACATTGCCAACACGCGAAAAGTGCTGGAATTTTTGCGCGCACATGCGTTCGTCGGCGCGATTGCCCATCCCGAGTTGCCCGAGCATCGCGACTATGAACTCGCGAAAAAATATTTTCCAAAAGGCGCGAGTGCGGTTTTTTCGTTTGATCTCAAAGGCACGCGTGCTCAGGGCCGCGCGTTCATCGATAACCTGCGCTTGTTCTCGCATTTGGCCAACGTTGGCGACGCGCGCTCGCTGGTGATTCATCCGGCAAGCACCACGCATTCGCGCATGAGCACGGATGCGCTCGCGGCCGCGGGCATCACGGAAGGCACGATCCGATTGTCGATTGGTCTCGAAGATCCGAAGGATTTGATCGAGGATTTAGCGCGGGCGCTGAAGGCTGCGGAGCGGGTGAAATGAAATTCACAGTGAGCAACACATCCGCTTACGCCCGGGCCTACGCATATAGCGGCACCCGCGCATTCAACCCCGCACAGCGCACGGCCGTCTTCATCCACGGCGCAGCGAACGATCACAGCGTGTGGGCGCTGCAGTCTCGCTACTTCGCGTGGCACGGATGGAATGTGCTCGCGGTGGATCTGCCCGGACATGGTCAAAGCGACGGCCCGCTATGCACCAGCATTGAGGCGCTCGCCGATTGGGTCGCAGCCTTTCTCGATGTGGCGCACGTGAAATCAGCGGTGGTCATCGGCCACAGCATGGGCTCGTTGACCGCGCTCGAACTCAGCGCACGTCGGCCTGATCTGGTGAGCAAATTGGCGCTGGTGGGTAGTGCGGTGCCGATGGCGGTGGGCGACGTGCTCATCGACGCCGCGCGCGACGATGAAGACAAAGCGCGGCGCATGATCATCGACTGGTCGTTCGCACCCAACTCGCAGCTCGGCAACAATCACAAAGCGCCCGGCACATGGCTGCCGGGCAATTCACTGGCGTTGATGCGGCGCATGAGCAAGGGCGTGTTGCACAATGATTTGGCGGCGTGTAAGGCGTACGTGAACGGGCTTGATGCGGCGGCTAAAGTGCAATGCGCGACCTTTGTGCTGATGGGGGAGCGCGACATGATGACCGCACCGAAGGCGGCACTGGCCGTGATCGCCGCGCTCAAATCGGTGCGCACCGAAACGATTGCCGATGCGGGCCACAACATGACAACCGAAGCGCCGGGCGCAACGCTTGATTCACTCTGGGGGTTTGCGAATGAATAAGCGATTTGCAAGAGCGTTTCGCAGGCTCCCTCCCCCCAGGGGCGAGGGCTGGGGAGGGGGGCTGTCTATTCCCGCCAAATTTGGATCGTGCGCCACCACCCTCACCCCAACCCTCTCCCCCAGGGAGAGGGAGCAGAACTGGGCGAGAAATCGGTAGGCCATGCCCCGTTTTTTCTCAGCCGTTCCCGTTCAAACAAGCGCAACCTTCGCGCTCGACGCACGTATCGCGCAACACGTGCGCGTGCTGCGACTGCGCGAGGGCGAGGCGATCACGCTGTTCGACGGCACCGGCGGTGAAGTACCGGCGACGCTCACGCAAATTGGCAAACGCGACGTGCTGGCGACAACGTCAGCGCACGTTGTCGTCGAACGCGAAACGCAGCGCAGCGTGACGCTGTATGCATCGTTAATCGCCAATGATCGTTTCGACTGGCTCGTGCAGAAGGCCACCGAGTTGGGCGCTATGGCAATTCAGCCGATGTTCACCGAACGCTCACAACGTATCCCCGGCGACATAGACAAACGCGTGGCTCATTGGCGAGGTGTTGCCATTGCTGCGTGTGAACAATGCGGCAGAAATCAGATACCGAAAATTAACTCGGCGATCATGTTGAGCGATGCGCTTGCGGACGTTGCAGATCAGTCGTTGATCTTGCTCGACGCCGACGGCTCGGCGGATAGTTCGTCTGTGACAACCGCGTCGTCAAGCGCCGTTTTTATCGGCCCCGAAGGTGGTTTTTCGCCATCCGAATTAGACGCGCTGCGAAAGCGCTGCGACCACAGATTACGTTTGGGCCCAACGGTTCTACGCGCTGAGACCGCAGCGATTGCGTCGCTCGTGTGGTTGAGGTCGTTGCAATAAATACACATTAAATTGCAATCGCCCCGTGCGCCCGCGCGGCGAGGCCGGCGAGCGTCAACCACGCGTCGCCCGCCGCCTGCCCTTTGCCCTGCGCATCAAGCGTGGCGCAGGTCTTCAGCAGCGACGCAATGCGGCGCGGATCAATCTCGTTGGCGGCGACTTCCATCGCCTTCTGTCGCTTGCCCCACGCCCGCGCATTGCGCAGCGCTTGCATCATCGGCACGCCTTCGCGCTTCGACATAAAAATGCTGCCCAGCGCATGCACGTCTTCCGACAACTGCCACGACAATCGTGGTGCCTGTTCGCCCTCGGCTTGCAGGCCAGCGAGCACGCGACCGTAACGCGCGAGATCGCCGCGCAGAAATGCTTCGGACAGCTCGCTCACGTCGTAACGAGCGACATCAGTCACCGCAGTTAGCACGTCCTCAATGGGCAGCTTACCGGGCTTCACGAGAAGCGCGAGTTTTTCGATTTCTTGCTTTGCGGCGAGCAAGTTGCCTTCGCAGCGCTCACTGATGAGCTCCACTACTTCGCGCGCTGCATCAAAACCTGCCAACGTCAACCGCGACTTGATCCATCTCGGCAATTGGTCGCGCTCCACGAGCGGTGCAGCCACCGTAATCCCCGCACGATCACAGGCCGTGAACCAAGCGGAATCTGTCGCGGTGCGATCAAGTTTTGGCAGATTGATGATGAACAACATATCGGGCGGTGGATCGTTCGCCAGCTTGCCGAAAAACGCAGCCGCATCGGCCGAAGGCTTGGCTGTGTTGACGGTGATTTCAACGATGCGCAGTGTGGAAAACAGCGACAAGTTGTCGCTCGATTGTGTGATCACACTCCAGTCGAAATGCGCCTCAACCACAAAGTGTTCGCGTTCACTGTAACCGGCTTTACGCGCGGCGGCACGAACCGCGTCGGCAGCCTCTAGCTTGGTCAGCGTTTCTTCGCCATGAATGACGTAGATGGGCTTAAGCGCATCGGTCAGGCGGGTGGCGAGTTGATCGGGGGAGACTTGCATTAAGTTTTTTGTGGGAGCGGTGCGACCGCGATTACTAGGTGAAAACAGTCGCGGTGGCACCGCTCCCACAGTTGATTAAGTCGGCTTTTTCACTGCCTGCAACCGGCGCAAAATTTGCGCCGCTGCATCAAGCTGCATATCGCGAATCAGTTGCCGTTCTTCGCCCTCTTTAGCTAACGCCTGCGATTCAGCAAACGAAAAATCGCGACGAATGGTGATCTCACCCGGTTCGCCCCAATCGCGTCCTTTGCCGTCGACAAACTCGTAGCGCACGCGATATTCCAGTTCGAATTCGCGCGCGCGACCGCCACCGGAAAGTGATAGCACGCGTTTGTCAAAAAACACTTGCAAGAAACGGATTGCGAAGTCAGCGTCTTCAATTTTCGTTTTGATCTGCACGCCGTTTTGCGTGAGCCCAGCGATCACATCGGGCACGACCGGCGCCGATGCGCCGGCAACGGTGATGGTGCCCACGCCAAACGCGGCGGGCCGTTGCACAAATACGCTCGCGAACGGGTAGCTCGCCGCACCGCGCAGTTGAAAGCCGCACGCGGAGAGGGTGAGCGCCATTGCCAAGAGGGCGGCGGTGCTAGCCCCTCTCCCCCAGAGGGAGAGGGGTTGGGGAGAGGGGAGTCTGCGCAATTTAAACCACCACATTGACGAGCCTCCCCGGCACCACGATGATCTTTTTCGGCGTACGGCCCTCGCCGAACTTTGCGACTTCAGCGGTGGCGGATGCAGCCGCTTCGATAGTGGCTTTATCTGCGCTGGATGCAACGACGACCACGCCACGCGTCTTGCCGTTAATCTGCAACACGAGTTCAACGGTATCGCTGACGAGCGCTTTTTCATCAACATCGGCCCACGCAACATTGAGCAATTCACCGCAGCATTCAGCGTACCCCAACTCACCCCATAACGCCTGCGTAATGTGCGGACAGACTGGATAAAGTACGCGAAGCAAAATCGAAAAACATTCGGCAAGCGCCGGTGGCGCGATGGCGGACGCATCCGCCGCCTCCATCGCGTTGAGCAATTTCATGCAGCCAGAGACGACCGTGTTGTACTGAATGCGCTCGAAGTCAAAATTGATCTGCTTGAGCGTGGTGTGAATTTCCTTGCGCAAGGCTTTTGCAGCGTCATTAAACTTCGCTTCATCACGCGGGCCAGCGATGCCCGCGCGCAACGCCGCTTCGTTCTTCGCTGCAAAACTCCACACCCGTCGCAAAAATTTCCACGAACCTTCAACAGCCGCATCATTCCACTCAAGCGTGGCTTCGGGCGGCGCGGTGAACATCATGTACAGGCGCGACGTATCGGCACCGTACTTCGCGATCATGTCTTCTGGATCGACGCCGTTCCTCTCGCTCTTGCCCATTTTTCCGACGCCACCGTACTCGACTTGGGTGCCGTTGCTCGTCGAGCCACCGCTGATGCGACCTTGCGCATCAAACGTCATCGCGATCTCGGCGGGTGGGTAATAGTCCTTGCCGCCGTTGGCGTTGCGCGTGTAGAAAATGTGATTGAGCACCATGCCCTGACACAACAATTTTGTGAACGGCTCGCCGAATTTCACAAGGCCACAATCGCGCATCACCTTCGTCCAGAAGCGCGCGTAGAGCAGATGCAGAATCGCATGCTCAATGCCGCCGATATATTGATCCATCGGCATCCAGTAATCGTTGCGCTCGTCGACCATCGCCTCGGAATTTCCGGGCGAGGTGTAGCGCATGAAGTACCACGACGAGTCGACGAACGTGTCCATCGTGTCGGTCTCACGGCGCGCTGCTTTGCCGCAGACGGGGCAAGTCGCGCCTTTGTGAAAACCTTCATGCTTGTGCAGCGGATTGCCGGAGCCGTCGGGAATGCAATCTTCGGGGAGAATCACCGGCAACTGGTCGTAAGGCACCGGCTGCGCGCCGTGCTCGTCGCAATGCACGATAGGAATCGGCGTGCCCCAGTAACGCTGACGCGAGATGCCCCAGTCGCGCAAGCGCCACGTGGTTTTCTTCTCGCCGAGGCTTTTCGCGGTCAGCCTGTTGGCTATTTCGATTACTGCGTCGCGCTGAGACAGACCGTCCAAACCCGCGCCAGAGTTAAACACCATGACCTCGTCGGCAGACTTGCTACCGTACCAATCCTTCCACTGTTGTGAGTCGAAGTAGAACGACTCATAAGTGTCGCGAGGATGATCCGCTTTGCCTTTATCCGCATAGACGACGGTGTTCTCAAGAACTTGTTTGATCGGAAGTTTGTACTTGTTCGCAAACGCAAAATCCCGCTCATCATGCGCAGGCACACCCATTACCGCACCATCGCCATAGCTAATGAGCACGTAGTTGCCGACCCACACTTCGATCTTGTCGCCGGTCAACGGATGCGTAACGAACAACCCAGTCGCCACACCTTCCTTTTCTTTAGTCGCAAGCTCAAGCTCAGTAGTTCCGCCGGCCTTCAACGCTTCGATCTTTGCCGCCAACGCGTGATCGCGCTCACCCGCGCGCACCGCGAGCGGATGCTCAGGCGCAACCGCGACGAAGGTGACGCCCATGATGGTGTCGGCACGTGTGGTGAACACGTACATCTTGCCGTCTTGAATCGGCGTGCCGCTTGCGTCCGTGATGTCGTGCGGGAACGCAAAACGCACGCCCTCGCTCTTGCCAATCCAGTTTTCCTGCATTGCGCGCACGCGGTCTGGCCAGCCTTTGAGGTAGTCCGGGCTGTCGGGGTTGGCCACCGGGTCGAGCAGTTCCTGCGCGTAATCGGTGATCTTTAAGTAGTAGCCCGGGATCTCGCGTTTTTCAACAATCGCGCCTGTCCGCCAGCCGCGTCCGTCGATCACCTGCTCATTGGCGAGCACCGTTTGATCAACTGGATCCCAGTTCACGACTTGCGTTTTGCGATACGCAATACCCTTCTCAAGCATCTGCAAAAAAAGCCACTGATTCCACTTGTAATAGTCGGGTGAACAGGCGGCCATTTCGCGCGACCAATCGATGGCGAGCCCCATCGATTGCATCTGCTTTTTCATGTACGCAATGTTTTCGTAGGTCCACTTCGCGGGCGGCACCTTGTTCTTCATCGCTGCGTTTTCGGCGGGCAGCCCGAACGCATCCCACCCCATCGGTTGCAACACGTTGTAGCCGCGCATGCGAAGCTGGCGGTACATCATGTCGTTGATCGTGTAATTACGGACATGGCCCATGTGCAACTTGCCCGATGGATAGGGCAGCATCGAGCAGGCGTAGTATTTGCCTTTCGGGAAGCGCGGGTCGTTCTCGACGACGGTGTAGGCATTGGTCGACGACCAATGGGACTGCGCGGCGGCTTCAACCGCTTTGTGGTTGTACGTGGATTCCATCTTGATTTTGGGGCTTTGCTTGCGCTGGTTCCACGCAGCGTGGAAGCGCTCTAAAATTGGCTCTTGACCACACCATTGTAAAGTCCGGTGCTGCGTTTGGGCATCTGCCCGAGCGGAACCTACCGACGATTGCCGACTCTCATCTTCGTCCACCCGGCACAGGCGCGGGCCTAGTAACTTTTTTTAAGCGCAGAGTTCTCTTTTGTTCATTGATCGACACTGGATTGCGGCCCCTTCAACCGTCCTCAACGCATGGTTCGCTGCGACTGCTGTGGCGTTGTTGTGCGCGCCGCTGCTGCACGCAGCTCCCATCAAAACTGAGCACGCCGAAGTCGAATTGATTGCCGAAAAAACCGCACTGGTTCGCGGCGAAAAAAATGTCATCGGCCTGTCGATCAAGCACGCACCGCACTGGCACACGTATTGGAAGAATCCTGGCGATTCTGGGTATCCGACAAAAATCACGTGGGACGTGCCGTCTGGTTACGGCGTCGGTGAATTTGATTGGCCGACGCCGAAACGCCTCGCCACCGGGACAATCATTAATTTCGGCTACGAAGGCGAAGTGCTGTTGCCAGTGGCGATCAGCGTGCCGCTCGCCGCCAACGTTGGCGAATCGGTCACGTTCAAAGGCAAAGCCGAATGGCTGGTGTGCAAAGACGTGTGCATCCCCGAAGAAGGCATCGTGTCGTTGACCTTGCCCGTTGCCGCAAGCAACGGTGCCGGTGCGGATAGCGCACGTTTCACAGCGGCGCGCGCGGCAACGCCAGGGGACGCGAGCGCTTGGCAGGCCACACTTTACGCACCCGCCAATCCTGCGCGGGAAGCTTGGCTTGATTTGGTGGCACCCGCGGGTGCGGCAGCGCTCACCGCGCTCGATGTGTTTCCGGTGTCGGAGCAGGTCAACGATCCTTCGGTGCAACAGGTGTATCGCACCGCGCTGGGCTACGCAGTGAAATTGAAAATGGTGGACGGCGTGAAGCTCGCCGAGCGCATGCCTATCGTGCTCGCCGCGTCTTCGCCCGTGGGCGCAAAGGGCGAACTTGCGGGCACTACGCTTGCGACGGTGAACAACACGGCGTTCATGCTGCCCGCTGGGGCGACGGCGTTAGGTGGCGCGGTAAGCAACACGGATTCGTCGAACGCACTCACCTTCTGGTCAGCGATGCTGCTGGCGTTTCTCGGAGGAATGGTGTTGAACTTGATGCCGTGTGTGTTTCCGGTGCTGTCACTCAAGATGATTTCGTTTGCGCAGCACTCAGGCAAAGCGGTCGAAAGTCGTAACGCGATGCGACAACACGGCATTTATTACGCCGTTGGAGTCGTGCTTTCTTTCCTCGCGTTAGCTGCCGTGATGCTTGCGCTGAAGAGCGCTGGCAGCGCCGTAGGCTGGGGCTTTCAGCTGCAGAATCCCGGCGTGGTGTGGGTGTTGGCGGTGATTTTTTTCTTGATCGGACTCAACTTAATGGGCGCGTTTGAGGTGGGCCAAGTTGCGCCGTCATCGCTCTTGTCAATGCAGGCGAAACATCCCGGCGTCGATGCGTTTTTCTCGGGCGTGCTGGCGGTGATCGCGGCGAGCCCGTGCACCGCGCCGTTCATGGGCGCAGCGCTCGGTTTTGCGTTGACGCAGAGCGCGGCTGCGGCGCTGGCGGTGTTTGCAGCGCTGGGCATCGGTATGGCGTTGCCGTACGTGTTGCTCGCGTGGTTTCCAAAGTGGCTGGACAAGTTGCCGCGTCCGGGGCAGTGGATGGTGACCTTCAAGCAATTGCTGGCGTTTCCGATGTTTTTGACCGTTGTGTGGCTGATTTGGGTGATCTCGTTGCAGGCAGGCGCGGACGGCGCGGCGATTGGTTTGCTAGGGCTCGTTGGCCTGGCGTTCGCTGCGTGGTTGATCGGTTCGATGAAGTCCGGCGTGCGCTGGGCGGGCGTTGCCGCAGCGCTGATCGCGACGGCGCTGGCGTGGCCCGCGAGTGACTCGGCACAGGCCGCAACGGGCGCATCTACCAACGCAAACAAAGCTAACTGGCAAGCATGGGATCCTGCTGCCGTGGCCAAGCTCAACAGCGAAGGCAAGCCGGTGTTCGTGGACTTCACAGCCGCGTGGTGCGTGAGCTGTCAGGCCAACAAAAAACTGGTGCTTAGCCGCACGGAAATCGTTGATTTATTCGCGCGAAAGCAGGTGACGCTGATGCGCGCCGACTGGACCAACCGCGATGAGCGCATCACCCAAGCGCTCGCCGCCATGAACCGTTCCGGCGTGCCAGTCTATGTGTTGCACGCACCCGGAAAATCGCCGCAGTTGTTGCCGGAACTGCTCACGACCGGTATCGTCAAAGAAGCGTTAGCCGCGCTTCCTTAATCCGTCTCATTCTGTCCCTCAGTTAAACCAAGGAGTCCCCATGATCCGAACCCTCGCAACACTTCTTATCGCCACCGCCGTGGCCGCTGCCCACGCTGTTACCGTGGGCCAAACCGCGCCCGATTTTTCGCTGACCGACGTCAACGGTAAGACCGTGAAACTGTCCGATTTCAAAGGCAAAAACGTGGTGCTGGAATGGACCAATCCCGGTTGTCCGTTCGTCGTCAAGCATTACGGCTCGAACAATATGCAAGCGCTGCAAAAGGACGCCACGGGCAAAGGTGTGGTCTGGTTGTCGGTTAACAGCACGGCGAAAACGCATCAGGACTATCTTGAGCCGACCCAACTCAGCGCCAAGATGAAGGGCGAATGGAAAGACGCTTCGAGCTATTTGTTGATGGACGAAACCGGCAAAGTGGGCCAAGCGTATGCCGCGAAAACCACCCCGCACATGTACGTCGTCGACCCGGCGGGTAAGCTGATTTTCGCTGGCGGCATTGACGACAAACGCAGCGCCAATCCGGCTGATATCAAGACCGCAAAAAATTTCGTGCGCGCTGCGCTCGATGAAACGCTGGCGGGCAAAACGGTGTCTGTTGCGACGGCCCAGCCGTACGGTTGCAGCGTCAAGTATCAGTAACAACTTTTACTGTTTTTGCCCTGAAAGCCCCGTTTTGCTGGGGCTTTTATTTTTTTGGAGCCAAAGTCGATAAAAAGGCTTTTAATGGCTTAGCCCCAGTGAACGCTTCGTTTCAACTAAAAGCTGCTAGCAGCGTGCCGACTTTTTCGCGTCGTTCATTCATTTTGGCGTCATTCTTGCCGCAGGCGGGAATCCAGAAACGTGGGGTCCGCCGTTGAAACGAACCTAGTCCGAACGCACAGCTTTCTGGATACCCGCCGTTGGCGAGTATGACGGCGGAGGGTGGATCGGAGATCTCGCGTACTCCCCTGTCGCAGCGTCCTTCGACGGGCGCAGAACTCAAGGCGCCACAGCAAACAACATTTCACTCACACGCGTGTTGCGGCGGCGCCGCTCCTACCCACCGAGACGCCAATCAAACGGGAAAACCCCTGTTTGCAATTATGCGTGTACGCGCATAATTGCGGAAAAGGAGGCGCGTGCAACATGCAGGAACTGGAACCCGTTTTCGACAAAGTTGCGCGATACTTTTCGCTGCTCTCAGATGCGTCGCGACTTAAAGTGATTCACGCCGTCTGCAACACCGAGCAGAGCGTGACCGATGTGATGAGTTTGACCGGACTGTCGCAGAGCGCCGTATCGCGGCACCTGACCAATCTGCACGTGTCTGGCGTCGCCTCGCGGCGTAAGGCCGGCGCGCAGGCGCGCTACGTAATCACCGACACCACGCTCACCGAAATTTGCCGCACCGCGTGCGTGAGCCTAATGGCGCGCGAGAGCGACGAGCTCGCCGCCGCCAGCGCCTTGCGTGAAAACGCTGCGCAATTCATGGCTGTCGGGCTCCCTCCCCCCGGCGGGGAGGGTTGGGGAGAGGGTGATGGCAAACGCAACCGGGTGCGAAGCGAAGCACCCTCACCCCCGCCCTTTCCCCGAGGGAGAGGGGGCAAAACCGCCGCACGACTAACACGATGAGCGCGACTCCTACCCGCTTCGGTCGCTTGCAAAAAGCGCCAGAATTTTTCCTGACACGCGACGCGATGATGCTGCCACGTGATGACCGCCGCTCGTTCCTGCGCAAGGCGTTTCTCTCGGCGACTGCGGCGACCGTTGCGAGTGCATCAGGCCGCGCATTCGCCGCCAACGAAACCGCTGGCGATCCAGCCATATTGAACCTGCCCGCTCACAGCAAAGGTCTGGGCCAACCGGTCGCATCACGCGGCTACGGCCTGCCATCCAAATTCGAAGAAAACCTGCAACGTCGCGAATCGCCCGGACTCACCCGCGTTGGCGCGGCGAGCGTGAGCTTCGCGCCGCTGCAAGGTTTTTTCGGCATCATCACACCGAGTGGTTTGCACTTCGAGCGGCATCATCAAGGTTGGTGGGACATTGACCCGACGCAGCATCGTTTGATGATCAACGGCCTGGTGAAAACGCCCAAGGTCTACACCATGGACGACCTGATGCGCATGCCGAGCATGTCGCGCATGCACTTCATCGAATGCGGTGCCAACACCGGCATGGAATGGGGCAACGCAGCGGTGCCCACGGTGCAGTACACGCACGGCATGCTCTCCTGCTGCGAGTTCACCGGCGTACCGCTGAAATGGCTGCTTGACGACTGCGGTATCGATCTCAAAAAAGCGAAGTTTGTCCTGGCCGAAGGGGCCGACGGAAGCAGCATGACGCGCACCATCAACATCAATCATGCGCTTGATGACGTGATGGTGGCCTACGGCATGAACGGCGAAATGCTGCGCCCGGAAAATGGCTATCCGCTGCGGCTGGTGGTGCCGGGCGTGCAAGGCGTATCGTGGGTCAAGTGGCTGCGCCGCATCGAAGTGGGCGACAAACCGTATGCATCCAAAGATGAAGCGGTGCATTACATCGACATGCTGCCGGACGGGCAGCACCGCCAGTACACCTCGATTCAGGAGGTCAAATCGGTCATCACCAGTCCGTCGGGCGGGCAGACGTTGCTCGACCAGGGCCACTACAACATCACGGGTCTGGCGTGGAGCGGACGCGGCAGGATCAAGCGGGTTGATGTCAGCGTCGATGGCGGGCGCAACTGGAAGACTGCAACGTTGCAAATCCCGGTGTTGTCCAAGTGCCTGACGCGCTTCAATTTCAGTTGGGGCTGGAACGGCCAGCCGGCGCTGCTGCAAAGCCGCGCGGTGGACCAGACTGGTCACATTCAGCCAGTCAAAAAACAATTGGTGGCAGTGCGCGGCACGGCATCGACTTATCACAACAATGCGATTCAAACCTGGCGGGTCGCCGCCAGTGGTGAGGTGGGAAATGTCCATATTGGTTAAGGGCGCGATGGGAAGTCTGACGGGAAGTCTAGCGGGAAGTCTGGCGGGAAGCACGATGGCAAGCGTGATGAGAGACGGCATCACTCGCGGCGTCCGGCGTGGCATCCGGCGCGGGGCCGGCGGGGTGGCGCTGTGCGCCGCCGCTCTTTCGTTCGCGCTGCCCGGCGTGGCGCAGGCTGCTCCTGACAAGCAAGACAAGTCCGCAGCGTTTCAAGGCATTGGCCGGCCCGCTACGCCCGCCGAGATCAAAGCGTGGGATATCGACGTGCGGCCCGATTTCAAGGGGCTGCCGAAGGGGTCGGGGTCGGTCGCCAAGGGCATGGAGGTCTGGGAAGGCAAGTGCGCCTCCTGTCACGGCACCTTCGGCGAGAGCAACGAAGTCTTCGCCCCCATCGTCGGCGGC
>JAYSRA010000008.1:0-16197 GCA_043721275.1 Burkholderiales bacterium | reverse complement strand
AACACGCTGCCCGTCCCGCTGATGAACATCATCAACGGCGGAGCCCACGCCAACAACGGCATCGATCTGCAAGAGTTCATGATCGTCCCCGTCGGCTTCACCAACTTCAGCGACGGCCTGCGGGCCGGAGTGGAAACGTTCCATCACCTGAAGAAGGTGCTGAGCGACATGGGGATGAGCACCGCCGTCGGCGACGAAGGCGGCTTTGCGCCTGATCTGCAATCGAATGAAGAAGCGCTTACGTTGCTGATGCAAGCCATCGAGTCCGCAGGCTACAAACCGGGCGAGCACATTGCGCTCGCGCTCGACTGCGCCGCGAGCGAGTTCTACAAAGACGGCAAGTACGTGCTTGCGGGCGAAAACCGCTCGCTGAGTAACGTTGAATTGACCAATTTGTGGGCCGATTGGGCGGCGCGTTATCCGATTATTTCCATCGAAGACGGCATGGCCGAAGGTGATTGGGACGGCTGGAAAATGCTCACTGACAAACTCGGCAAAAAAGTGCAATTGGTGGGCGACGATGTGTTCGTCACTAACCCGAAAATTCTGCGCGAAGGCATTCAAAAAGGTATCGCCAATTCGATCCTGATTAAGATCAATCAAATCGGCACGCTGTCCGAAACATTCGCCGCCATTGAGATGGCAAAACGCGCGGCCTACAGCAATGTGATTTCGCATCGCTCCGGCGAAACCGAAGATTCATTGATCGCCGATTTGGCGGTGGGCAGCAACGCGGGGCAAATCAAAACGGGATCGCTTTCGCGCTCGGATCGCACCGCGAAATACAACCAGCTGATTCGCATTGAAGAAGACTTGGGCGACATCGCGAATTACGCCGGGGCCGACGTGTTTGCTCGGTTCAAGCGCTAGGCGGTGAGTGCCGTCGCGCGCGCGCCCATCACGGATTCCAATATGATCGGACGGGTGATTTTCGTGGTGCTGCTGCTCATGTTTTTGGGTGTGCAGTACAAGCTTTGGTTCGACAAAGGCTCGGTGCCGCGGGCGCACGCGTTAGAGCTTGACTTGGCGGATTTGAAAGCCAAAAACGAGGACGCCAAGCTTAAAAACGCCGTGCTAGACGCCGACGTGCGCGATCTCGAAAAAGCGGGTGAGGCCATTGAAGAGCGCGCTCGCAGTGAGCTCGGCATGGTTAAAAAAGGCGAAACGCTGATTCAAGTGAAGGAATTGCCGCCGCCTGCGGCGACCATTCCGAACACCACCTCAGCGCCTTCAACTCCGAAGAAATAATAGCCAGATCTGTGGCACTGGTGCCACCGAGACGCAACCTCCGCTCTTCGAGCAAAAGTCGCGGTGACACCGCTCCCACAGTGCATTGATAATCCACGCGTGATGCAACTAAAAACCATCTCTTCACGCGACAACCCGCTGGTCAAACGTTTTGCGGCGTTGTCGCGTTCCGCGCCTGCGCGCAAACGCGATGGCATGTGCCTGCTCGAAGGCGAGCACTTGGCACAGAGCTACGTTGACGGCGTTGGCCAGTTAGAAATCATCGCCATTCGCGACGGCACGGGTGGCGGCAGCGGCGCGCTCACGCCCGCGCAAGCGGCACTGGCGGAACGGTCAGCTGAGGCCGTACTCGTCGCCCCAGCGCTGTTTGATTCGCTCTCCACGCTGGTGAGCCCAAGCGGCGTGCTCGCCATTGCCACGGTGCCGACACACTCTCGACCCGTCACCAACGGCTTTGTGCTCGCGCTGGACGAAGTGCAAGACCCCGGCAACGTCGGCACGCTGATCCGCACTGCCTCAGCGGCCGGCGTGGCGCAGGTGTGGCTCTCGCCGGGCTGCGCGTTCGCGTGGAGCGTGAAGACACTGCGCGCTGCGCAGGGCGCGCACTTTCACACGCAGGTGCTGGAAGACGTCGACTTGCCCGCCGCGCTCAGCGCATTTCAAGGCGAGCGCTGGGCGACGTTGCCGCGCGACATCGGCGACATAAAAACGCTGTCGCTGTTCGACGCGAAATTCTCTCGAAACAACGCGCTGGTGCTGTCAAACGAAGGCCACGGCTTGAGTGCTGCCGTGCTGCCTGCACTCACGGGCGGATTGCGAATTCCGATGGCCGCAGGCGTTGAGTCACTCAACGTGGCGACTGCAGGCGCGATCATTTTGTACGGCATTCTTGGACAGTAGCTTTACGCTGAAACGCTACATATGCTTGGGCTGGCTCAACAATTAGCTATAAGTCGATATTTGTCAAATTGACCCGATAGCCCTCGCAAGATGGCGCTTTCAGCGTAAAGCTGTATCATCGCATCGTGTCGCCAAACGATCAATAACCGGTTGACGGCGCGGGCACGCTGGCCTCGGGTGGATCGAGTAGCGCCGCGGCCACATGCGCCTTTGCGGCCTGCCCGAGATAGCCGCCTTCGTGGCTCAACGTCACCATCGTAAAACCCTGCTTGCGACGAATTGCGCCGACCGCACCGCTCGCGCAAAAAATTCCAGCGAGCTTTTTGTGCGCTTGCGCCCGCGCCAAGATGTGCGCAATGGCGTCCACGCAGCGCGGGTCAGTGAGGTCTGAGCCCGGTCGGGCTCCGAGCACTAGCGCCAAGTCGTTGGGGCCGATGTAGACCCCATCTAAGCCCGGCGTGGCTAGTATTTCGTCCAAGTTCTTGATGCCATCTAACGTTTCGATCATGGCGAGCACCACAATCTCGTCGTTAGCGTGATCGAAATAATCTGCGCCGCCGTAGAGCAATCCGCGCGCCGGGCCGTAGCTCCTCATGCCGACCGGTGCATAGCGGCACGCGGCGACCAAACGATCGGCGTCGGCGCGGTTGTTCACCATAGGGCAAATGATTCCGTACGCGCCTGCATCGAGCACATGCATGATGAGCGCCGTGTCGTTCCACGGCACGCGCACGATGGGCGTGGTGGGCGTGGCCGACAGCGCTTGCAACATGGGTAGCACGTGGCTGAAATCAAACATCCCATGCTGCATGTCCACCGTCACGCTATCGAACCCGGCGTGGCCCAAAATTTCGGCCGAATACGACGAGCCAAACGCACACCAACCGTTGGTGGTGCCGACCCCGGCAAGCATCTTTTGTTTGAGGGTGTTTTTTCGCATGGCGCGCTTTCGATGAGTGGTGGGTTAAGGCCAGTATTTTGCCGTGGCGAGGCGCGCGCCGTCGGCCATGGCTTCGAATTTGGCGTAAACAATTTCAGCGTCCACCACGCCAAACCCCGCAAACGTGCCAAAGCCGCAGTCGGTGCCCGCAATCACGCGCTCGCGTCCGACCGTGTCGATAAAGTTGCCTAAACGCTGCGCAACTAGTTGCGGATGCTCGATAAAGTTGGTGGTGGAATCAAGCACACCGGGAATCAAAATTTTGTCGTCCGGGATGATGTTTTTCATATCACGAATCACCGCCCATTCGTGCGCGTGACGCGGGTTGCTGGTTTCAAACAACAGCGCTTGCGGCTTAGCTTTCATCACGATCGGCAGAATTTTCTCTAACCCCACATCTTTGTGATGCGGCCCTTCGTAATTGCCCCAGCACACGTGCATACGAATACGATCCGCCGGGATGCCAACCAGCGACGCGTTGAGCGCTTCAACGTGTTGCTCAATGCGCTTGAAATACGCCGCTTCATCCAAATCGCGATACATCATGTGCCGACCCAGACCCAAATCGGGTGAATCTAATTGCAGCAACAAACCAGCGTCAACAATGGCTTTGTATTCATGCGCCATCGCCTGCGCGAGCGCTTCGAGATACGCATCATCATCGACGTAATGCTGGTTCGGTTGAAACAATGAGATCACGCCCGGTGAGGCGGAGTTCATGAACACCTCAGCTGCGCCGTGTTTTGCTGCCGCCGCTTTTACGTGAGCGATGTCGTCGGCCAGTGGCTGCAAAGTTTTCACTTTGATCGGCCCGACGCAGCAGGGCCGACGATAGGTCGGCGTGCCGCCACCGCCCGACAATCGCTTCATAAAACTCGGAAAATCAAGCAGGTCAGACGGCGTGCGGCGCGGGCTGTCACCATCAAATCCAGTGAAGCGATCTTTGATGTAGGTGGCGTAGCTAATCTTGCTCATCTCACCGTCAGAGACGATGTCGATGCCCGCGTCGACCTGCCGTTTGACCACCGCATCCACGGCCTCAAGCATGGTTGCGTTGAACGCAGGCAGGTCGATGGGCTCGCCTTTTTCTTGCGCGAAAATCAGGTCAACAACCGGTTGTGAGCGCGGCAGAGAGCCGACGTGGGTGGTGAGTATGCGGTGGGTGGAGGTTTTCATTTCGTTCAGTTTTGGTGGTGTTGTGTGACGGTCTACAACATCGCTGGCGGCAGTATTGAGGCCCGCGCCAGCTTGCCACCGGCATCAACGGTCACGTCGTTCGCCCGCGCTTCTGCGATCACGCTATCCGAATATTTCGGGTGCTTGACGTGATCGCCGGCAATCACCATCACTGCCTCGGCGGGCCTCGCGCTAGACGGGCAGCGGAAGGCGCGCAAGGCATGTGCCGGGATCGAGATCATGTCCTCGAAACCCAGCGCACAACGCACCATATCGGCACCGGTATTGAGTTCGATTTCAAGCAGCGGCGACAAGTTGATCACCACCATTTTTTCGGCCGTGCTGAATGGTGCCGATCCCTGCCCAGGCTGCACGCGCAGCCATTCCAGCGAGAACGACTGCGGCTCCAAAACGGTGGGTGTGTGATCGCGGTGTTGCGATAAACCGTTGCCCACGGCGGGCGCGATTTGCCACTGAAAGCCCGCAGCGGTATCAAGCGTTGCGGCGCGAAAATCAAGCGTATTCTTTTTGATGACGCGCGCCTGCATTTGCGCGACGCTCCAGCGTGTCAACGTGGCGATTTCTGCGTCGGGTATTAGCGGCAAGAGTTCATCGGCGGGCGGCGCAATGCCGATCACGTGTTGATCGATCACCTCGTTGTCTTTGCTAAGCCACAGCCCAGTTTCGCGTGCGCGCCGCAGCACATCCGGGCTCCAGATAATGCCGCCGGTGTCGTCGCCACCGAGCACCGTCATCAGTAAACCAAATTGGTCGCTCGCGGTGGTGAAGCCGCGAAACAACCACGTGGGCATCACCGCGACATCGCCCGCATTCAAGGGCAGCTCGCCCTCATCACCGAGCACGCCCCAGCGCAACGTGTACGCGCCGGTGGGCACGATGAAGGTCTCGCTGGTGAAGTGCAGATGCAGATTATTGGTGACACCCGGATACATGCCCGCTGCGCCAATGTTGAAGCCATGCGGTTCTTGCAGGTTAATGACTTGCGTCGGGTTCTGCGTAACACCTGGCCCGATCATCGAATAGTTTTCTTTCGGCATCGATCCAGGCAAACGGCAGTCGATAAATGCGTCGACGCAGGGCACGTAATCTGCGCGTTTGAGGTGACGGCGCGCGGCCTCAGTTGGCGTAACAATAACGGTGGCTTGCATGATGGGTGGCATTAACCTTTAACAGCGCCCTGAGTCAGGCCGCCGACGATTTGCTTCTGAAAAAATACGATGAGAATGATCAGCGGAATGGTGATGCTTACGGCACCGGCCACGCCCTGCATCAAGAGCGTTTCGCTATCGGCACTGATGGCGTTGGCAATCGCTGCAGGCATGGTCATTTTTTCGGCATTGGTCAGCGCCGAGCTGAGCAAAAAATCGTTGTAGGCGAGCAAAAAACTGAACAAACCGGTGGTCACCACACCGGGCCACATCACCGGAATGATGACCTTGCGAAAGGCTTGAAATCGGCTGCAACCGTCCACCAGTGCGGCCTCGTCCAGCTCGCTTGGGATGTTGATGAAAAATGAGCGCAACATCCAGATGGTGAACGGTTGATTGATCGCCACCAGCACAAAAATCAAAGCAAAGTACGTATTGCGAATTCCGAGCGCATCGAACATGGTGAAGAACGAGGGCAGCAAGCTCGAATGAGGAATTGCGCGAAACACCAGCGCTACAAGCAGCAACCAGAACCCCAGCGCGCCGCGATAGCGCGACAGCGCATAACCGGCAAGACAGCCCACGGCGAGCGAGATGGTGACGGTGCCGACCGTCACTAGCGCCGTGTTCAAAAAATTGCGATAGAAGGCGCGATCAATCCACAGCGCTCTGTAGTTCTCCAACGTGAACGGCGCGACCCATTTCACTGGCGAAGAAAACGCATCAACATACTGCCGAAACGAAATGATTGCCGTCCACACAATCGGCAGCGACGCGACCACCAACCACAACGTGAGTCCGCCGTAAATAGCCCACTGCAGCGCTTTGCTTTTTTGCTTCATCTCACATCCCGCCGCGCTGTTCGCGATAGGTTTTGATGAGCAGTGGAATCAGCAAAATCAAGATGCCAATCAGCGTGAGCACCGCAGCAGCACTCGCCTTAAACGGATTGTTTTCTTGCAGCAAAATGAAGTAAGTGAGGTACTGCACACTCGCGGTGAAAGCACCCTGTGTGAGCACCATCACCGGCTCAAACACGCGGTATGCGTCCATCAAGTGAATCAGCGACAAAAACACGATGAGCGGCATCAGGTGCGGCAGCGTGACAAAGCGCATCTTTTGCCAGCGCGACGCGCCGTCGATGGTTGCTGCCTCCAACGAATCTTGCGGCACCGATTGCAAGCCTGCGTAGAGCACGATGAACGCAAACGGCACCACATGCCAAATGCCATAAATGATGATGAGCAAACGCGCTGACCATGCCTCAGCCATCCAAAACACTTGCACGCCGACGTGCGACAGCAGGTAGGGCACCAAACCATTGTCACGAAACAACCACTTGATCGAAAGCGCAGCCACCACCGGTGTAATGATGAACGGCAACAGCGAGGCCGAAATGAACAAACCCTTCAATTTTTCGGTGACGTTGTTCACGCCGAGCGCGAGCAAAAAACCGATGCCGAGCACAAAGGGCAGGGTGACGAACACATAGATGAGCGTGAATTGCAACGCGCTGTCGAACTCGTTCTGCGGCTTTTCGATTGTTGTCTTTGCGGTTCCGGTGTCGGTCAATCCCAGCACTTTGCGGTAGTAGTCAAGGCCGACAAATTCGCAGGTTTGCAGCGCCTTTCCAGCGGGGTCTAATCGGGCTTGATGCGAAAGTATTTCCTGAACGCCGAAAGGTGTGCTTTCCTGCGCTTTCACCAGCTCCATTTGTAGCGAACAGTTGCGCACCGAAAGGTACGCCGTCAGAACCAGCGGTGCCGCCATCAACGCCAGCATCAGCGCGAGCGATGGTCCGATGAATTGAAGAAAAGTTTTTGTTTTCATGGCGTGCTTGCCATTGCAGCAGCGCGCAGCACTTTGATGAATCCCTGCTCGGTGGCCGAGCGGGTGTATGCGGCGGCAGCGATATCGAGCGCGGCTTTGGCAGTGAGTCGTCCGGTCAAAGCTTCGGGCAAAATTTTTCCGATTTCGCCATGCGCCAAGCCAAAAAAAGGCTCAGTCGGCCAGATGGGTGCGCCCGCCGCAATCGATTTCAACACACCGCCCGCAAATCGGGTCGGCTGGTAGACCGAGCGAATCCAGATCGCCGTGTCGTTGCCCGAGCGGGTCGTCTCCTCGCCCAGCGCTTCCATCAGTACTTGAAACACCACGTCGCGGTCGCCCGCGATATTTTTTGGCATCACCACACCGTCCCACCACAGGTGCGTCGCGCTCTTGCCTCCGACGTTGACAGCGGGAGCCACGGCGAACGCCATCTTGCCCACGACCTTCGATGCGGTCGGGTCGTCCATGCGCGCGGCGCGGCTCGCCCACAGCACGCCCATGGCAGCCTTGCCCTGCTGAAACTGGTTCATCACGTCGTCGCTGTTAGACGCTAACGCGTTGGGCGTCATGTACGGCAGCATCGATTTCATGACCTCAATGGCGCGCTGTCCGCTCACGTCATTAAAGGCGGGCTCCGCACTGCCCGGTTTGAAAAAATGCCCGCCCGCGCTGACCATCAAATTAGCGAATTCGGTGCCGCTATCCCACCCTTTGGCGAACGTTTGCGCGATGGGGAAATCGATGCTCGGCTCTTTAACTTTGATGACCGCAGCCGTTGCCACCATGTCTGCGTAAGTGCTGGGAACGCTCAAGCCGTGCTTGTCGAAAATGTCCTTGCGATAGAAAAAACTCTGCGCGTTTTGCATGAAGGCAATGGCCAGCACCTCGCCGTTGAATTTGACCAACATGCGCTCTTCAATGTTGTACTTAGCGCGGTATTTGTTGACCAAATCGGTGATCGATTGCAGCTGGCCTTTGGTGCGCAACACGCTGTACGCGCCCATCGAAACCACCGCCGCATCAAAAGCAGAAACGCTGGCTGAGCCAAACGCACGCTCAGTCTCTTGTCGCGCCTCGGGCGTCATCTTGAACGCAACAGTGAGCCCGGGCCGCTTGCAGGCTTCCATCGCACGGCTGACGTGTTGCAGGGCGGGGAAGGCGTTGCCGACAATGTTGATGTCGCCGCGACCGGTGATGCTTTCGCATTTGGCGTGGGCCAGTATCGGTAACAGTGCGATTGCCGCCACGGTTGCGCGCAATTGAATGATGCTGGCAGCCAACACCATCTAGTCGACCCGCAAGCGAAGTTCGGTCGCGCCGTCGAACAGGTAACACTGCGCAGCGGCGACAGTAAAGCCCGCGCGCTCGCCCGTGTCTGCGCGATGCGTTTTGTCCGCTTTTGCGGTGATGAATTGGTGGCCTAATTTAAGCGTGACGAGGGTTGCCTCGCCCGTTAATTCCATGGTGAACACTGCGCCCTGAATCGCCGCTTGCTCGTGTGCGACCAACGTAAGGTCTTCAGCGCGAATGCCCAGCACCACGTTCTTTTGGCTGATGTTGGCGAAGCCATGCAGCTTGACTGCAAAGTCTTCTCCGACCGCCTCGAAGGTACCATTGACGAGGTTGCCGTTGATGAGATTCATTGCGGGTGAACCGATGAATCCCGCCACAAACAGGTTGCTCGGATCGTTATAAATTTGCTCAGGTGTGCCGATCTGCTGAATCTCGGCTTTGCTCATCACCACCACGCGATCGGCGAGCGTCATCGCTTCAATTTGGTCGTGGGTGACGTAGATGGTGGTCACGCCCAAACTGTGATGCAAATGCTTGATGTGCGAGCGCATCGAAACGCGCAGCTTCGCATCCAAATTTGATAGCGGCTCGTCCATCAAAAACACAGCGGGTTGGCGCACGATGGCACGCGCAAGTGCCACCCGCTGACGCTGGCCGCCTGAGAGCGCCTTAGGCTTGCGATCCAAGTAGTCGGTCAATTCGACTTGCTTCGCAGCGCGCATCACAGCGGAATCAATCTCCGCTTTTGGCGTGCCGCGAATACGCAGCGGAAAGCTGATGTTTTCGTACACCGTCATGTTGGGATACAGCCCGTAGCTTTGAAACACCATCGCCACATCACGATCTTTTGGCTCTAGCGTGTTGACGCAGCGCTGGCCAATCCAAATTTCGCCTTCGGTCGGGTCTTCAAGCCCCGCCACCATGCGCATGGTGGTGGTTTTGCCACAGCCCGAAGGCCCAAGCAAAACCAAAAATTCACCGTCAGCGATGTCGAGCGAAAGGCGTTTCACGCCGACCGCCGCGCCCCACGATTTTTGGATGTTTTTGAGTTGTACTCTAGCCATGATAAGTCTTTAATGCGTTGCTCACAGCACCTGCATCCAAAGCGCTACCTCGTCGATCAACACCCATTCGCGCAGAATTTTTCCATTCGCAATCTCAACGTGATTAATGCCCATGATTTCGACGTTGCGACCGGTTGCGTTGCCAAAGCGCTGCCCCTGACCGCCGACTGCAGCATGCTTCGTCTGAGCACGCCAGCGCAACGCAATGCGCGATCCGCGATCGGCTGAAACGTTTTCTGCCAAGTGTTCAACCGTGAAATATTCAACCGCAAACGCCGCAAAAAGTGACTGCCAAAACGAGAGCAGTTCAGCTCGCCCGTAGTGATGCGTTTCACCGGTTGCAATTTGATGGACTGCGTCATCATAAATTTCAACCGGCGTCTTCAGACGTTCAGCAAAAAGCTTGATGGTGGCAGCGTACTGCGTCGCCAGCGCGCCGTCACTGAGGTGCGACTGATATCCGTCTGGCGCGTTGTCCGCAACAGGTTTACGCCAACCACCACGCTCGGCAAGCCATCGCGCAGCCAGCGCCTTCGGTGTGCTGCCGATAGCGTAGGCGATGGCTGCATGGTCGCGCACCAGCCATTCGTGAACAATGCGGTTGTCTTTGCACACGCAGTCGGCGATGGTGCGCGCGTGAACTTTTTTTCCAGTGGCGGGGCCGAATCCGCCATCGCCCAAGTGCGTCATTGGCGAGATGATTCGGTGCGAGCTGAGAAATCCGTGCAGGTCATCGCCGGACACGATGATGTCCTCCGCCAGCAAACGGCGATCCGGGAACATCTTGAGCGTCGCCTCGGTGCCATTGATGACCTCGTCCACGCGGGTCGAAACGCCGAGTGGGGTTTCAACGATGCACGGATCGCTGTAGTAGCGGTTGATATCGCCAATCCGGCGGCTTTCCCAAATGCGATCTGTAATCACGCGAATGTAGTTCGGCAGATCGGTAAATTCAGGGTCGAAACCGCGCATGCCATTGCGATTAGCTGTAGCGTTGGTCATGGTCGTGCCGCCATTTTCAGCTTGGGCGAAAGGCGTGCTGATTTGCGCACCACCAGCTTGCAACCAACGACCACATCGCTGCTCACGATTTCACTCGCGTTGATTTGATCGAGCAGCAAGTTGGCGGTGGCGTTCACCATCGCGTCGACCGATTGGACGACTGTTGTCAGTTCATACGCGGGCCAAGCAGCTTGCGGCACGTTGTCGAATGACACTACCGACACATCAACGGGAATAGCGAGGCCCAACTCAAAGCGCAGCGTGTCAATCACGGCAAATGCCATATGGTCGCTGGCAACCACGACCGCATCGGGTGGTTTTTTTGCAGCGAAAATTGCGCGGGTCGCGGCAGCAGCATCCTCGCGTTCGTAGTTGCCCACTGCACGGCGATAAATCGATAAATCGGCGGCGGCCAGTGCGGCAGTCAAGCCCGCCTCACGATCTCGGTTGGTTGACGAGTCTTCGCGGCCCGCGATGTAGGCGATGCGGTGATGGCCGTTTTCCAATAAAAAATCACCGACGATCCGCCCACCCTCGCGGTTGTTGCTGGTGACGCTGCTGGCCTGCGCGCCGTCGGCGCTGCGGTTAAACATCACCACCGGAATGCTGGCATTGACGCATTCTTTTGCGAGCCGAGACGACAGCGTGGTGGAGGCGAGCACCACACCGTCGAGTTGATATGCGAGCAGCTGCGTTAGCGCATTGTCCACATCGCGTCCTTCCGCAAAAAACAGCATCAGATGAAAGCCGTGCTGCTGCAACGCGCGCGATAGTTTGTCCACCACCGTGGGATAAAAAAGATTGTCCAACTGCGACAGCACCATGCCGATGATGCGCGAGCGGTTGGTGGACAGCGTTCGCGCAATCGCGTTCGGCCTGTATTTGAGTGCTTTCGCCGCCACCATGATTTTGGCGCGCGTTTTTTCGGATACCGCTGCACCAGGCGTGAACGCGCGGCTCACGGCCGATTGCGAGACCCCAGCCTGCTTGGCAACATCAATGGAGGTAACGGGTTTGCTGTCTTTCATTGAACTATCTAGTCGCCGCGAATCGCTGTGAAGATCTTTTTGTAGTCCAACAGCAATGTAGCATACGTATGCAGCATTATGTTGTTTCATTTTTGCCTAGGAAATCCGCCGTGACACACGCTCTCGAACCTGATCCTTTGACGCATTCCATGCAGCATGCTGCGCGGTTTGAAAAAATTCAAGCTGCGAAGGCTGTAGTGTGGCAATGGCTCACGGCCACTCGCGCTGTAAATTTCGACGCAAGTGCGTGCGAGCAGTGGCTTGCACCGGATGCGGTGTGGCATTGCAGTCATCCCGTTAACGAGCTTCATGGGCTGCCAGCGATTAAGCAGGGCTGGGGCATTCCGTTGGCCGCTGCGTTCCCCGATGTTGATCGACGCGCTGATATTTTTATGGCCGCTGAGTTTGACGGTCGCTTCTGTGGAGGCGCTGGTATCTGGGTTGCCACCACCGGCCACTATTGCGGCACTTTCTCAGCTCCACTTTTTGGCATTCAACCAAGCCACAACCTTGCTTTTTTGCGCTTTGGCGAGTTCTATCGCGTGCAGGACGGAAAGATTGTTGAAGCGCGTATCTTGGTGGATTTGATCGACTTGTTGCGACAAACTGGGGTGCGCGTTTTGCCGGTGCCGACGGGCATTGAGATGTTGGTGCCGGGGCCGCAAGATCATGCTGGCGTCATGCATGCGGCGCAATCTGCGGAGACAACAGCCAACTCAATGCAGCTTGTGGAATCAATGATTGGCGGGTTGCATCAGTTCAAAGACGGCTCGCTCAAGAGCATGGGCATGCATGCCCACTGGAGTGCGGAGATGATGTGGTACGGGCCTGCGGGTATTGGCTCTACGCGGCGCGTGGAGGGCTTTCAGACGCATCATCAAAAGCCGTTTCTTTCTGCATTTCCTGACCGTCAAGGCGGCAACCATCGCGCGCGAATTGCTGAGGGCGCGTATGTGGCCTCCACCGGCTGGCCGAGCATTACAGCGACTCACGCGGGCGACTACCTAGGCGTGCCCGCGACTAACAAGCAGATCTCGATGCGGGTCATGGATTGGTGGCGTGTGGCCGACGGCACGCTTAGTGAAAATTGGGTGTTCATTGATCTGCCGCATTTGATGTTGCAGATGGGGGTGGATTTGTTGGGGCGTGTTCGGATGCAGCAATAAACCGAGATCATTCATTGCAGATTTTTGACGCAGATTACGCAGATTCAACGCAGATTTGCGCAGATTCGCTTCGCTGTGATGTGAGCCATTGGCACGAAAGAAAAAATCTGTGGCAATCAGCGTTGAATCTGCGTAATCTGCGTCGAAATGAGAACGCACTGAACCTCCATTTGAGCGATTTCTTCACGCTTTGCCTAGTGAATAATCTCGGATAAAAAAGCCACCCGTAGGTGGCTTTTTATCGACCGAATAGACGCGCTTTTTAAAGCGTGTTGCTGACTACATTTTGTAAGACAGCTTTACGCCAAAAAAGCGTGGCGGCGCATAGCTTGCCTGCAAACCACCACCACCGCCCCAAACGAAACGGGTGGCGGTTTGCTTATCCGTCACATTATCAACGTAGAACTGCACGCCGAGTTGCTTGTTGACCTGCACACCGAGCCGCAAGTCTACTTTTGCAAACGCGGCTTGCTTCACCGATTCGACATTCGCAGGTTGGCCGTAAAAGCTGTCTGAGAACGTGACCGCCACCAACGGCGTCACTTTCATGCCGCCCATAAACAAGTCGTAGCCGACCGACAGCGAGCCTTGATATTTTGGTGAATACGGCACGCGGCTTCCTGACAGGTCGCAAGCAAAGGTTGCCGCTGCTTGGCCGACACCACCGGTGCCGTTCACCAAGCCGCAGTTGAAGCCCGGCGCAAACACGCGCCGCTGTCCTACGGGCGCGATGGTCACGCCATTGACGATGGTTGCCGCAGTGGCGGTCGGATCAGTGACCAAAATGGATGTGCCGAACGGCAGCGGCGCGTCAGGAAAACTGGTGTACTTTGCGTCCAAAATCGACAGCGTGCCGCCGACCGTGAGCTGCTTGGTGGGCAACCAGTCAAACTCTAATTCAAAGCCGCGTGCGCGGGCTTTGGCTGCGTTGAAAATCACTGAGGTGGTGGTTGCGCCTACCGCCACTTGCCTTTGCTCCTGAAGGTTTTTGTAATCGTTTTGAAACACCGATGCATTGAGCTGCACGGTGTCGTTCATGAAGCGATTTTTTGAGCCCAACTCAATGGCGTTGACTTTCTCAGGCAAGAAGGTGCGCAAGCCTTCTAATGCTTGAGCCGAGTTAAAGCCACCGGAGCGGAATCCGTTTGAGAACGATGCGTAGACCATGCTCGATTTGCTGAGCTTGTAATCACCTGCGGCGCGAACGGTGGTTTTGCTGAAGGTTTGATCGGTATACGTACCGCCATAAAGCACTGACAAATCCGCAGGGTTGCAGAAAAAGCCGGGGCCGCGCGCTGGGGCGCAGTTGGAGATGCCAGCCGTGCCAAACGCGCTGCCCGGTGGCATCGGCGTGTCCAGCGTAATCAGCGTGCCGTTGGGCGCACCCGCTGCGGTGAGCGGCAGCACCGAGTTCGCGTTGGCTAATTTGAACGATTTTTTGTCTTGCGTCCAGCGAGCGCCGACCGACAAGTTGAGCTGCTTATTAACGTTGTAACCCAGCTGACCGTACACCGCGTTGGACACGGTTTGCGCAAAACTATCTTCAAAAAACCCCGCACCGTTTTGCGCAAGCGTGATGGGAGCCACCACGGCGCTGGAACGAATGGTGCGCGGCAGTTGTTGGTTGATGAAGGTGCCGCGTAGGTCATCTTTGAAGTAGTAGAAGCCCGCCACGTAGCTCACGGCACCGGTGTTATTCGAAAGAATTTGTAACTCTTGCGAAAACGTTTTGGCTTTGGTGCGTTGGTAGTCGATACCTATGGTTGACGCTGAAAAATCGGTGTCTTGTGATCGCTTCGCATCGAAGTCTGCCATGCCTGAAATAGATTTCAACGTGAACGCGTCGCCGTTGTAGGCCATGTTCAATGAGCTACTGGTGTCTTTCAAATTCAGGAAGGATTGATAGTCGTTGTTCACGCGATACGCATTACCCGGTTTGTACAGCGGAATGCCAGTATCCACGCCGCTTCCCACCGCGTTGGCACCGGTGCCATTGCCCGCGCCTCTGGTGCGCACGCAATCGTTCACGCCATCACGATTGCCACCGCGCGTGTTCAACTGCACAAAGCTCGTGTTGAACAATTGCTGGCAGGTGGGCAAATCAAAATAACTGCCGACCAAGCGGTAACCAAAGGCCGATCCGCCGTTGCCTTTTTGATTGGTATTTTCGATACGCAGCACGGCATCAAAACGGTCATTCGGCGCGAACTTAACGGCGACGCGACCGTACTGCAAATTTTGATCAAACAGGTCAGCGGCGGGATTGAAATCGTTCTTCACCCAACCGTCGGCGCGCTCACCGGCACCGGCCACGCGAATCGCCAACATTTCGTTTACGGGAATGTTGACTGCGCCATCAAGCCGCACTTTTTTGTAACTCCCGACGGTCAAGTTGCCCAGCGCATCAAACACGCCGAGTTGCGGTGGTTTGGTGGTGACCGCCACGTTGCCGCCGAATGTGTTGCGGCCATACAACGTGCCTTGTGGACCACGCTGAATCTCTACGCTGTTCACGTCAACAAATCCGGCCATCGCCTGCTGCGCACGCGACTTGTAAATGCCATCGACGAAGTAACCAATGGTGGTGTCGCCATTGATGCCGACGTTCTCGGTGCGCACACCGCGCATTGCGGGACGCGCGTCGGTGCCTGAGCGACCGAAGGTGAAGCCCGCCGCCATGCCCTCCATTTGCGACACGTCGGTGATGTTGCGTTCCGCTAATTTTTTTGCGCCCACCGCGCTGACTGAGGCGGGCACATCCTGATTATCTTCAAGGCGGCGTTGCACCGTGACCTCGACCCGCTCGAGCTTATTTACCTCGGGCTCCGCGTTTTGCGCCATCGCCGTTGAGCCCGCCATCGCCGCAAACAGCATCGACAGATGTATCGCGAGCGGTTTTAAATTAAATCGTGCCGATGCGTCATGTTTCATCAGGAACCCCCTAGGTGCGCGACGCCGGAACGACTCAAGCGTCGAAAAAAATTATGGTTCAACGCGCCTGTAGCGTGAAGCATCGTCGACCCCTGTCAACGCGCTTCAAAGGCGCAGTAAACCGCATGCGTATGCAATCATACATTCGAACGGGTGTCTAAAGCTCGAAGAAACTTCGCCGTGGTGCAACGCGCGTCGTTAGTTGCTTTTTTGCCTCAAGCCTGCTCACTGCGCGCAGAGCCGCTCGCAGCTTGATACGGTGAGTTTTGCGATGATTTCCAGCCGCCAATTGGCTTAATAGCTTTCGTCTAAAAGCCACATTTTACTTGGGCTGAACGCAGTAAAAGACTATTATCGACTCCTGATTAGCAAGCTGGCTCCGGAAGCCGTATCTGGGATAGCGGATGAGGCTTGGAGGCGACGGCAGCATGGAGCAATCTCGGCAGCATC
>JAYSRA010000007.1:0-16283 GCA_043721275.1 Burkholderiales bacterium | reverse complement strand
GGAACTGGATACGGTTCATGGGCATGACGGTGCTCCAATGCTTGAAATGCGTAACTGTACGCAAATACAGCACTACCGTCAATACTTCATGAGCCAGCTTGCTAATCAGGTATCGACTTATGCCATAAATAGCGCTGTGCCCGACTGCAATAGGCGTTACAGAGAAAAGCTGATGCTTCAACTGCTCGTCAAAAAAGCTCGAATCATCTGATTCACCTCGGCTGTATTCTCACGCGCCAGCCAATGCCCCGCGCCCTCGATGCGATGCAGCCGCAGATCGCTCACGTGATCGGCAATGCCGTCGAGCAGCACCGGCATCAGCGCACGATCCGCCATGCCCCAGATGATTTGCGTGGGCACGGTGACATGAAATTGCTCAGGCCGCAACGCGCGCGCCAGTAACGCCATTTTGCCGGGCTGCTCGGGCGTGTCCGGGTGCAGCGGCGACACCCGATACAGATTCACGCCACCGGTTAAGCCCTGCTGCCAACACTCGCGGTACGCCGCACGTTCAACCTCCGGCAGCGGTCCCAACATGTCGAACAAGCGCACAAAATCGTCCGCTGCCAGCGCCGCCTCCGAGCCCTCGCGACGCAACCAATTCATGTATTGGCTCGCCGCCTGCTGCGCCGAATCAGTCGCCAGCGCTTTCGCAAACGTGATCGCATGCGGCGAGTTGAGCACCACAAATTTGCGTGTCAATTCCGGATGCTGCGCGGCCAAACTCCATGCCACCGCACCACCCCAATCATGCGCAATCACCGCATGCACCGGCGCGCCTATTTCGTTGATCACCGCGCACAAATCGGCCACCAACAACGCCGTTTTGTACGACGCCACGTCGGTGGGCTGCGACGATAAATTAAACCCACGCAAATCAACGGCCACGCAGCGATAGTCGCGCGAAAACTCCGCCAACTGTTTGCGCCACGAATACCAAAATTCCGGAAAACCGTGCACGAATAACAACGTCGGCGCATCCGCTGGACCGCACACTTTGGTATGCAAACGAATGCCGTCAGCGGTGTCGAAATAGCGGGTGTGGAGATCGAGTTCTGGGTTCATTTCAGCAATGTATTGCATTGCCGTATTTGTACGAGCCGCCACCGTTCGCGAAGCCGCCCTGCATTTCGCGCCGTCGCACGACGATTCGTCGCACGACGCTTTGCTTCAACCTTGCAATCAGCAGAATTCATCCCACTGCGATGTCGCAGCACCATTCTCCGAAAGGTAATCGTCCATGAATCCGCTGCGCATCATCACCAGCCCTTTTTCAACCTTGACCCGTGCGGTCACCGCGCCGCTCAATTTCATCTTCGTGGTGGGCCTGTGCTTTTTCATCAACTGGATGGTGTCACCCGGCAACTGGTGGGTGAAATGGGTGGCCTTCGGCATGGGCATTGCCGTGATCGTGGCCTGGGCGCGCGCGCTTAAATTGCTGTTGATCGTCGCCGTGTTTGCCGGGATCGGCTACTTTATTTACAAACGCTACGGCGCTGAGGCGAAAGCCCGCTACGACGCTTGGCGCAAAGACGGCGAGCCGAAGCAGCCCGCCGAAGCAGTGCAATTTTTGCTCGAATCAGCGCCAGTAAAAGCGCCGAAGACCACGCAGGGCAATCTTGTTTAGCGCACAATCGGCAGATGCGGGCGCACAGGCTGGTAACAGCTGGTTGTGCCCCGTCCCTGAAACAAAACTGAGGAGATTTTTTTGAAACTTTATTACAGCACCGGTGCCTGTTCACTCGCACCCCACATCGCATTGCGCGAAGCTGGTTTGCCGTTTGACCTCGTGCGCGCGAGCACTAAAACGCATCAGCTCGACGACGGCACCGACTTCTACGCCATCAACCAAAAAGGCTCAGTGCCAGTGCTTGAGCTCGACAGCGGCGAGCGGCTCACCGAGGGGCCTGCCATCGTGCAATACATCGCCGACCTGGTACCCGAAAAACATCTCGCGCCTGCCAACGGCACGATGCCGCGTTACCGTCTGCAAGAGTGGCTCAACTTCATCACCAGCGAGCTGCACAAGAGCTACGCGCCACTGTTTCGTCCGACCACGCCGGACGAATACAAGCTCATCGCTAAAGAAGGTTTGATGAAAAAATACGGCATGGTCGACGGCTGGCTCGCGGGCAAAAACTACTGCATGGGTGAGCAGTTCACTGTGGCCGACGCGTATTTGTTTACGGTAACTACATGGGCACCGCACGTTGGGCTCGATCTGTCGGCATACAAGAATCTCGCGGGTTTTATGGACCGCGTGCGCGCGCGGCCCGCTGTGCTTGAGGCGCTAAAAGCTGAGGGTTTGCTCAAGGCCGCTTGATCGCGGCGCTAGGTAGTCGCATCCGCTCGGGGTGGTAGCTGCGCTCCGAACGCCCGCATCAGTGCGGATTTCTATGCTGCATAGCGTGATCGCCTACACCGCTTGTCATCTTGCTCCTACAAGCCGCTTTGCAAGGATCGTTACTATGGACTCGAATCCTTTTTCAATGTGGAGTGAGTTTATGCAGCGTTCTACGTCCAGCGCTCAACGCAAGTCGCTTGTGGCGCTGATCTTTGGGTTGGTGTTTGCGACGCAAGCCAACGCCACCTCAAGCGGCAAAGCGATCAATCCACTGACCGCCACTGAATGCGCGGTTGCATCAACGCAGTCCGTATTGAACGCGTGTGCTTACGAAGATTTTCTGGCTGCAACCGCGGCCTATGCCGAGCAGTATCGTGCGCTGTCAAAACAACTGCCGACTGCGCAACGAGACCGGTTGCAGCGGATGCAAAAAGCGTGGGTCGCCTACCATGCTGCGGCCTGCCGCTTCGAGAGCGGGCCGACCACAGGCGGCAGCGCGCAAGGCTACGTTTATTGGAATTGCACTGCACGCATGACGCGTGAGCGCACCGTGGAGCTTGCTCGCGTCGCGAGCTGTCGCGAAGGTGACATTACCTGCAGCGCGAAAAAACCTTGAGCGTGTTGCACGGATTTCGCGCCGCTGCACTCGCGTTGTCATTGCTGATCGCAACGCTTGCGCAGTGGGCTCATGCCGCTGATGGTGCCCCGCGCGCAGTCACTGCGCAAGGCGAGGTGGCGGGCGTTCAGGTTGATGACATCGCGGTGTTTCCCGGTCTGCCGTATGCCGCGCCACCGGTCGGCGCATTGCGTTGGCGCGAGCCACAACCGGCTGCACGCTGGGCCGGTGTGCGTCACGCAGCGGGTGCTGGTAACGCATGCCCGCAAAAGCGCGGCCTCTCACTTGAAGGCGGTGGCGACCCTGGTGAGTTGAGCGAGGATTGTCTTTATCTCAACGTCTGGGCACCACCCACCGAATCAGGAAAGCGTCGGCCGGTGATGGTGTGGCTGCACGGTGGTGCGTTGATATTTGGCGCAGGCAGTTTGCCGCTTTACGACGGTACCGCGTTGGCGCGACAGGGCGTGATTGTGGTGACGGTAAATTACCGGCTCGGCCCGCTCGGTTATTTTGTGCATCCGGCATTGGAGCGCGCGGCACCGGGTGGCGCGGCTAACTTCGGCTTGCTCGATCAAATCGCTGCGTTGCAATGGGTGCAGAAAAACATTGCGGCCTTCGGTGGCGACGCGCAACAGGTGACTGTGTTTGGCCAATCGGCTGGTGCACAAAGTGTGTTGGCATTGATGGCATCACCGAAAGCGCGCGGCCTGTTTCAGCGCGCCATCGCACAGAGCCCGTATGGCTTGCCGAGCCACACCCGAGCGCAGGCGCGCGCATCCGGTGTGCGCGTGGCCGATGCGCTTGGCCTGCCCGGCGCTAACGCCACAGCCGCGCAGTTGCGCGCCGTGTCCGCTGAGCAATTGGCAGCGCTTGAGGGGCAAAATTTGTCATTGGCACCGAGCTTGATCGTGGGTGATGCGGCCATGCCGCGCACCATTCTCGCGGCGTTTCAGGCGAAGCAGCAAATGCCGGTGCCGTTGATCGTAGGCAGCAACAGTAATGAGACCAGCGTGGCGCTCGCCTTCGGGCTCGATCCGGGCGCGTTGGTGAAAAAACTCGGCACGGCGCGCATCATGCTCGGGCCGTTGTACCCCGGCGTGGTGGAGGATGTCGAGCTCGGTCGACAAGTGGTGCGCGACGTTGCATTCAGCGCGTTCGCGCGGCGTATCGCGGTGTTGCACGCGCCGCGAGCCCCAACTTGGCGCTACTACTTCGACCAATTGCCGGCGGGCGATAGAGGGCGCGAACCCGGCGTAGCGCACGGCGGCGAGGTCACCGCTGTGCTCGGCACCGGTGACCTCTGCGCTTGCCTGAGGGTGCCGCTAACCGACGCGGATCGTAAATTGTGGCAGGGCATTTCCAGTCGCTGGGCAGCCTTCGCGACCATCGGAAAACCAGATGTCGTCGCAGGACTCACATGGCCCACCGACAGCCTGTGGCGACCGGTGGTCATGGCGTTCGGCGACACGGTCGAGGTGAAACCAGGCTTCATGGCGCAGCGGCTCAACACGCTTATTCTCGGGCTGAAACTTGTGGGAGGAACGAGCGATGCTAAGTAGCATTTGTCGCGTGTCAAGCGCGACGGATATACGCGTTGATCCACGAAAGTCTAGTTCCGTCAGAATCAGCGGTCACGAGGCTTGCCGAGCCTGCGGTGGCGCTGCAATTCGCGAACGTCGGAGATGAGCGCCTAAGCCGAGTCTGCGTTCAGGCGCGTCGCGTAAATATGGCAAAGCCCAAACGCGTCCGTGAACTTACGCTCAAAGCGCAGGCCAACCTTCGTCGCCACCCCTGCCGACGCCTCATTGCCAGGCATTACGAGGCAAACCAAGCGCTGCAAATTTAACTGCTCTTTCGCGTAGTGGATGATGCCTCGCGCGGCTTCAGTGGCCAGCCCTTCGCGCCAACGACGCTTGTCGATCATGAAGGCCAGCTCAACCTCACTCGTGCCATCAATCTCCCAAGGAAGCAGTCCGCATCGTCCGAGAAATGCGCCTGAAGCGCGGTCAATCGTCGCCCACAATCCGAGCTGCGGATGGCGTGGATGACCATTGAGAAACCAGTCGAGTTCCTCCTTCGTTTCGTCGAAAGTCCTGGTGCCATCGGGATAGAACTCGCGCATTTCAGGGTCGCGATACAGCGCATACAGCGGCTCCAGATCATCCGGCTCAAGGCGGCGCAACACGAGACGTTCGGTGCTCAGAATCAGCATCGGCGAGGGCGCGTCAGAGACAACAGATTTACGCCTCGGGGCGATGACATACCGTCTCGACATTGTGGCCATCCGGCCCAATCACAAACGCGCCGTAGTAGTTCGGGTGATAGTGAGCACGAATGCCCGGCGCGCCGTTGTCCTTGCCACCTGCGGCGAGTGCGGCGCGAAAAAAGTCGTCGACTTGTTGTCGCGTCTCAGCGGTAAATGCGATGTGCATTGGCAATGGCTTGTCGGAAGTCTGAAACAGCCAAAGCGACGGCTTGCCCTTTGACCCGATGCCAAGACCGTGCTCGCCTTCCATCACGATGGCGACGCCAAGAGGCTCAAGCGCTTTCAGAAAAAACGCTTTGCTCGCGGCGTAATCGGTAACGCCAAAACCTAGGTGATCGAACATGGGGGGCTCCGGTGGTAGGCGAGGCGTGAAGTCTTCCGCTTCAGCCGCGCGAAAACGCAGTCGGCAACAATCTAGCGTCCACATCGTAATGCAATATTGCATCGCGGCCACTTGCCGAGCGAAAAGAAATCCTCATCTACCGACGCATCATCAACTTCCGCTACTCCAAACTATGAATACCGAACAGCAAAAAGCAGTGTTGACTTTGTGCCTGATGGCCGCGTTGGCTGATGGCGGCAAGGATGCTCGCGAGCGTGAGGCGCTGGAGCGGATTGCTGCTCGGCTCGCGTCCGAGTTGGGCAATTCTGACGCGTTCAACGTGCAGCAGATGTACCAAGATGTGATCTTTGGGCGGGCGTCGATTGATGCGCTGGCAGCCACGTTGACCGATCCCGAGTCGCAGCGGCTGGCGTATGAAATGGCAGTCCACGTGATCGACGCTGATGGCAGCCAGACCGACGCCGAGCGGGCATTTCTCATCATGTTGCGCGACAAGCTTGGTCTGACTGAGGCCGAGGCTGCCGCCCTCGCGCGCGACGCCGATGCGCTCGCCGCTGCGGCGATGATTCCGGCAACGGCTGTAACTGCGACCGCAGCGGCCGCCGCCGTCGCTGCCACCACGCTTTCCGCCGCCGACGAAGCGGAAATGGATAAATCCATTCTCAACGCGTCCATCCTTAACGGCGCGTTGGAATTGTTGCCGCAGTCGTGGGCGGCGATGGCGATTATTCCGTTGCAGACGCGCCTGGTGTATCGCATCGGTCAGCGCTATGGCTACCAGCTTGACAGCGGTCACATCAAAGAATTTTTGGCGACGGTTGGCGTTGGGTTGGCGTCACAATACTTGGAGCAGGCGGGACGCAAATTGCTCGGCGGTTTGCTCGGCAAGCTTGCCGGCGGGCTGGTCGGCGGGCTCGCGCGCGGCGCGACGGGTGTGGCGTTTTCGTTTGCGTCGACCTATGCATTGGCCCAACTTGCCAAGCGCTATTACGGCGGCGGCCGCACCATGTCGACCGACGTGTTGAAGCAAACTTTCGAAGAACTGATGGCACCGGCGAAAGCGCTGCAAACCCAGTACTTGCCGCAAATTCAGGAGAAGGCGCGCAGCGTGAACATGACGGACGTGATGGCGATGATCAAGCGGTAGCAGTCAAGTTTTCGCGGCCCTTCGACTGTGCTCAGGAGCACTTTGCGCCGCGCCTGCATGCAGTTGCCGTCGTTTCGGCACGTCCGGCTTGCGGCTACGAGTTTGCGAGTGTTGTCACAATTTGCGCTATTGTGAACTGGTGATATAGTTAGCTACAACACTACATCAATCCGGGCTTGCTGGATCACAATAAGGCAATCGTGCTGACAACTTTCACAACAAAGGCAAACGCACCGCGCAGCAGGTCGCTGGCCGCGACCCATGCGACGCGTGTGGGCCGCGAGCCGCATGCGTGCTTGGGCGTGGCAGCCGATAACCATGGCTGAAGCATGGGCTGACGGCCAACCGATCTATCGGCAGCTGCACGACCGCGTGGTAGCGATGATCCTCGAAGGCAGCCTTAACGAAGGCGACCCGCTGCCCTCGGTGCGCACCGTGGCAGCTGATACTCGCGTCAATCCGCTCACCGTGCTCAAGGCGTATCAACAACTGGCGGACGCGGGCATTGTTGAGTCGCGGCGCGGGCTTGGCATGTACGTCAACGTTGGCGCAAAAGCGCTGCTCGCGTCGGGCGAGCGTGAGCGATTTTTGCGCGACCAATGGCCGCGCGTGCGCGCCACGATTGAGCGGCTGGGTTTGTCCGCAGACGATCTTCTCAACGACCGGCAGCCTCTCAAAGGCGACAACCACAAATCAAGGAGACGCTAGCAATGGCATGCATCGAAGCACGCGGCCTGACCAAGGCGTATGGCAAACACGTGGCGGTAAAAGGAATCGACCTCACGGTTGAGCGGGGGCGCATCGTCGGGCTGATCGGCCCGAACGGTGCAGGCAAAACGAGTGCGCTTAAAGCGATGCTCGGTTTGACGCCATTTCAAGGTGAGCTCAAAGTGCTCGGTCGCGACCCGTGGGCACAGCGCGATCTACTGGTGCAGGACGTGTGCTTCATCGCGGACGTGGCGGTGCTGCCGCGCTGGTTGCGCGTGAGTCAGGCGCTTGACTATGTGGCGGGCGTGCATCCGCGTTTTGACCGCGCGCGCGCCGAGCGCTTTCTTGCGCAAACAGTGATCAAGCGAGCTAGCGTGGTCGGCGCGCTTTCAAAAGGCATGGTGGCGCAATTGCACCTAGCGCTGGTGATGGCCATTGAGGCGAAGCTCTTGGTGCTCGATGAGCCCACACTCGGGCTCGACATCCTGTTTCGCAAGCAGTTCTACGACACGTTGATCAACGATTATTACGACGGCGACCGCACCATTGTGATCACCACCCATCATGCTGAGGAGATCGAGCACATCTTGACCGATGTGGTGTTCATTAACGATGGCCGCATTGCGCTCAACAGCAGCATGGAATCGCTCGCAGCGCGCTACGTCGAGGTGCGCGTTGATCCGGCGCAGCTGGACCTTGCGCGGGCGTTGAAACCGATTCGCGAGCGGCAGGTGTTCGGTCGCAGCACGCTGCTTTTTGATGGCGTTGCAATGGAGGTGCTGGAGCCACTGGGTGAGGCGCGCATGCCAGGCATCACCGATCTTTTTGTGGCGCTGCTGAGTAACCCATCAGCGACGGGCGCCGGAGCAAACGCATGACAACACTTGCGCCAGCTGAACACGGCAGCAACGCCTCACCACCCAAACCGGTGCGACCGTTTTACTGGTCGTTGCGGCGCGAATTTTGGGAACATCGTTCGCTGTATCTGGCACCTGCGGTCATTGCGCTGCTGCTGCTGTTGGCCGTGTTGATCGCGGCGTTCAAACTGCCCGAATCGATGGCGACCTTCGATACGCTCGCGCCGCAACAGCAACGGCAAATCGTCTCCGCTCCGTATGCGGTGATCGCGCTGGCGTTGATTCTGATCTCGACGATTGTGTCGTTGTTTTACTGTCTCGATGCGCTGTACGGCGAGCGGCGCGACCGCAGCGCGTTGTTCTGGAAATCGCTGCCCGTGTCCGACGGGACGACCGTGCTGGCGAAGCTTGCCGTGCCCATGCTGGTGCTGCCGATGTTGCTCTTCGCGTTGATCACGGCAACGCAAATCATCGTGGTTATTGGCAACGTATTGCTCTGGTCAATGCGCGGTCTGAACGTGGGCAACCTGATGCAGCAACTGCCACTCATCGACATGCCGCTGGGCGTTGCCTACTTTCTGATCACGCTCGCGATTTGGTACGCGCCGATTTACGCGTGGTTGCTGCTGGTGTCAGCGTGGGCGCAGCGCTCGCCGGTGGTGTGGGCGATTGTGCCGTGGGTTGCCGTGGTGGCAGTTGAGCGCTTGATGCTCGGCACGTCGTATGTTGGCGGCTGGCTGCGTGAAAGATTGTTCGGCAGTTTCGATGCAGCGTTTACGGTGCGTGGGACGATGGCAGAGGTGTTGGATCGCCTGCAGCAACCGGGCGCTGATGCGGCCATCTCAATCCAGTACGGCAACAACCACGCGCCCGACGTGTTGCGCTTTGCCAGTAACCCGGAGGTGTGGATCGGCCTGGTCGTTGCCGCGGCGTTGATTGCGGCAACGGTTGCGCTGCGGCGTCGACAGGAATCGCAGTCGACGTGAGGCGCGGGGCGCAACGCAAGCACCGCGTTGCCTATCAGCTTTTCGCTGAAATGATTACTAGACGAGGGCATGAGGCTGTTTATGATGCAAGTCGATAAACGGCAAAATCGACTGCCCAGCGACAATAAAACAACGCTTGGCGACAAAAGTTGTGAGCCGATTTTCGTACTGCAGCGATGCTATGGCTCGCCATCCCAATAATCCAGATCGTCTTTAATGCGGTGCATGCGACCGTCGTTGAGCAGTGTTTCAGGCCCGCCTTTTGTCGACGCCAGATACTTGCCCGAATCTGGATATTCGCAAATCTCAACGTCGGCGCGGGTGCTCACCGACAAATATTTCAGCGGCGCGTCAGACGTGTTGATGATCTGATGCGGGTAGTCAGGTCCGGGCGGAATGAATATCGAATCCCCCGCTGAGATCGGCAACATTTCACCGGCCACGCGCAATGTGCCGCTGCCTTCGAGCACGATGAACATCTCTTCTTCGACGTAATGAAAGTGATACGGACAGGCGCGTTTGCCGGGCGGCACGATGTCCACCGAGAGGCCCATCTTAAGCGCTGCCGTGTCGCGCGCTAATCGCTTGCCGATCACGCCGTCGTAATTCGGCGCGCGATCCATCGTCTGCCAAGACGCGTCGGGTGTGGCGAAGTTGCGAATCAATTTACTGCGCAGTTCGTCAATGCTCGGCATGGTTTAGCTCCTGTTTATTACGCCTAATTCGGCGCGGGATGCAACTGCGAAATCTCGATCAACAAACGCTCCTGCTCATCAGAAATCCACGCCTCGCCATCCTGAATCGTGCACTGCAATTCGAGCGAGCGATCAGCCATGTGCGCGAGCGCTTTGCTGGTGGGAGACGACACCACTTTGACTGTCAATTTGTCTTGTTTAGCAAGTGCTGCTGCGTTCGTATTCCACCAGGCCTCAACCGTTTTTCCGCCACCGTACGTGAGCAAAATCACTTCATCTGATCGGCCGCACGCGCGACGCAACAATTTTTCATCCGGCAGCCCGACCTCAATCCAGCGCATGATGCGACCGGTTAAATCGTGCTCCCACAAAGCCGGTTCGTCATCGGTGGAAATGCCTTTGCCGAACTCAAGCCGCTCGCTCGCGTAGAGCGCAAACGCTAGCACCCGCACCATCATGCGCTCGTTGGTTTCTGACGGATGCCGCGCAATCGTCAGCGCATGGTCGGCGTAGTAGCCGCGATCCATGTCCGCGATGTTGAGACTCATTTTGAAAATTGTTGATTTGATTGCCATTTGACAATTGTCCATCATGCGTGCGTCGGGTCTTTGTTCGGGTGGGGAATTGAGCACATGCACAAGGAACTCACGGCCTGCCCACGGGTCATAAATGGGTGTTTATAAACTGCTAATTTCTATGAAAACTTCAACTAAACAAATGATCAATTCGCGCTGGGTGCTACGCGCAACCGCTGTCGCGTTGGGCGTAAGCGCCGCGTCGCTCGCGTTCGCGCAACCCGCGCAAAGCCCGTTCTACGTCGGCGGTGCGCTCGGTGCTGCGATTACCGACGGCAACTACGCCTCGCAAGTGCAAGCCGCTGGCGCGCCCCGATCTAGTTATACGTTCAATAGTGCTGAGCGAAGCGGCGGTAGTGAAATTGGTGGCCGCATTTACGCTGGCTATCGTGTTAATCCGATGTTTGCACTTGAGCTGGGTTACAGCAATTTCGGCAGCCATGACGTGACGTATCGTCTGAATAAAAACGGCCAAAATTTGCCCGCTAATTCACCCTACGTTGTCAACGGTCGCAACAAAGTGGATGGCGTTACGCTTGACGTTGTCGGCACGCTGCCGATCAATGCGCTGTTTTCAGTGAACGCGCGTGCGGGCGTAATGGCCACCAATTTGCGCTACAACGAAAACATCTCAAACCCGATTGCGATCAACGGCACACCGAGTATTGAGCTGTCAACGTTCAGCGCGCCGAAAGAGCATCAAACGCGTTTTCATTGGGGCGTGGGCACGTCGTACCAGTTCAATCCAAAGCTCGCATTGACGCTTGACTATCAGCGCGTGCAAGGCGTGGGCAACACCTTTGCGTGGAACGAATCAGGTAACGGCAAATTGAACTACGGACTGTTGTCTGCAGGCGCGCGTTACTCGTTCTAGCGTTGTAAACCGGCCGCGGTGAGGTCGCATGCGCTCGTCGTTCGCCGAGTGCTGCGGCCTACACTTTCAAGAACAAGGTAACCAGCGGATCAGCACCGACTTGACGGCTCCAATGCCCGTGAATCGTCGCATCAAATGTTGCGCCATCGGGCAGCGTGTCCGCTGAAAAAAAGTGTTCGCCGCTGGCGAATATTTTTGAGCTGCCGCCTTGCAGTCCAATCTCCATCTGCCCGCCGAGAATGAACACCCATTGCGGCTTCTGTGTGCAGTGCCACACGCTGCGAAAACCGACCGGACTGTGCCGCAACTGATAGCCGGTGGCCGGAAACTCACGCGACAACATTGACTGCGGCGTGCCCTCCGAAAGCTCAATCGCCTCATCGCGAAACCGTGCGCGTCCGTCGTGATCCGTGAACAAGATTACCTTGTTAAACGTGCTCATAAAACCTCCGGTTTTTTTGCCAATGGGTGCGTCAACGGGGCTCGCTCGCTAAGCCGCAGCGGCCATCACAAATATCGTCACGCCCGGTAATTTCACCCGCTGACCCGCGCGAACTTTCGCACTTTTACGCAGCTCCGGCGCGTCGTCAACCGTCACATTGCCCGCCGCCACCAGCACTTTGCCCGCAGCACCGCTGTCAACAATGCCTGCCGCTTTAAGCAAACTGTGCAGATCAATGTGCTCTCCGGTCAAAGTGAAATGCACCACCTGTATCGGTTTTCGTTTCATGACAATCTTTCCGCAAAGTGAGTGGACGGCACCTATTATCGATGCGCCACGGCACTTGATCAATCCTCACACAGCCGCGCGGCGCGAGCGGCTTGATACCGCCGAGACGACTCTGAAAACAGGGCTGTCGCTTGAGCGAGAAAGCGCGATGCTTGCGTTGCTGACGGATGCGCCGACGAAGAGCAGATGGTGATGTTTGAAAACCAAGTAGGCACGTTTGCCTAGCGAACCGCTGCTTTTCTGCGCGCGAGCTTTTTCGCCATGCGCACCGAAAATTGTAGCAACAGCTTTTAGGCGAAAGCGCCATTTTACCTGGGCTGAAGCTGTTTTATCGCACTAGTCGAGAGTGGCGATAATGGCCTTTTAGCTCAGCATAAAACGCCACTTCGTTGATAAAGCTGTATCGCATGCAATCACCGCGAAAACTCCCATGCACACAGGTAGGCGACAGATGCCGAAAATTCGCGCACAATGGCTGCATGCCTCGTGTTTTTGTGCTCACCGTCCGCGCGTTGTTGTGTACTTTCGGCGTTGTTGGCGCATCGATAATGGCTTCGCGTGCGGATGCGCTTTCGCATGAAGAATGGGTGCTGGCGTTCGTTCGTTTTGTTGAGTGGCCCGCGCCTGCCGTGGGTGCTGACAACACGCTGGTTGTTTGCCTGCCGACCGACGCACCAACGCTTGATTTGCAGGGCAAACAAGTGCGCGGATTGACGCTCTTGGTGCTGCGTGTGGCCAAGCCGCGCGAGATTGATCGCTGTCACGTTTTCGCGGCACTGTCGCAGCGCGAGACCGATTGGTTGCCGTGGCTCCGGGCGCTGAAATCGCTGCCGATTCTGGCGGTCGGCGTGGGCACGCGTTACTGCGAAGTGGGCGGTGCTATTTGTCTGATCAAAGACGAAGCAACCGGTGGCGAGAAGTATCAGTTGAACCTTGATTCGTTGTCGCGAGCGGGCTTCAAGGTGCGCACACAATTGCTGCGGCCGCAGCGCCCGCGCGCGGCCAACGGGGGGTAATTTATCAATGCCTAAATACATGCAGCTCAAGCGCCGACCAGTATCAATTTCGGTGCAAATTAGCCGCGTGGTGATCATCACCGCAGCGGTCGCCGTGGCGCTCACCATGTTCGCCATGATCGCGGTGGCGGCGGTGCTCGCACAGGGCAACTCGCAGCAGCGCGCATACACCATTGCCGAGCTGCTCGCGGCAAGCTCGGACGTGCCGCTGGTGTTGCGCGACGCCGAACGTGGGCGCGACGTGCTGGCAGCGTTGGCCACCTCCGACGGCGTGGTGCGCGCACGGCTGACTGATCGCGATGGCAAAGTGTTGGCCAACTATGTGCACCAGCCGCAAGCGCGTGCGGCGGCCGGTAACTACGGATGGGCGTGGCTGAACAATTTCGGCGAGGTCACCGCTAAAAGCCCGGTAGTTGACGGCGGCGATACGCTTGGTTATGCCGAGGTCACCATTCGCGAACAGCACCTGTCGCGCGCGCTGTTTGGCTTTGCCGCATCGGGCGCAGCCGTGCTCGCGCTAATGGCGCTGGTGTGGGGCTTTATTTCGGGTCCGATCGGACGGCGACTGTCGTTGCCGATCACGCGCTTTTCTGAGGTCACCCGAAAAATTCGCGACACCGCCGACTTCACCCATCGCTTGCCGTCAACACATGTGGCTGAGGTGCGCGCGTTGAGCGAGGATTTCAACGCGATGCTCGACGTTATCCAACGCAGCACCTCCGAAGTGCAGGTGCGCAATAAAGAGCTGGCGCGGCTCGCGTTTTATGACCCGCTCACGGGGGCTGCCAACCGCGTGCTGCTGCTTGATCGCATCACGCAATTGATTGATGCGCACCGACGCGACGCGCGGCCTTTTGCGGTGGTTGAATTTGATCTCGATGAGTTCAAATTACTCAACGATCAACTGGGGCACCAAGTGGGCGACGCTTTCCTGAAAGCGATGAGCCATCGCTGCAAAGCGGCACTGCGTCCGGTGGACACTTTTGCGCGTTTAGGTGGCGACGAATTTATTGCGTTGTTGCCCGATGTGGGCAGCCGAGACAACGCGCTGGTGGTGGCGCGCAAACTCGCCGAGGCGGTGCACGCGTCCAACCACGTTCACTCGCTGCCGATCAGTTGCACCGCGAGTATTGGCATTGGTTTGTATCCCGAAGACGGACAATCAACCAATGAACTCATGGCGCGCGTGGACGCGGCCATGTATGAGGCCAAAGCGCGCGGACGCAACCAAATTTGTTACGTGCGCGATGTGGTGAGCAGCGAATCGGAAGCGCAGAAAAGGGTTGAACATGAACAGTGAAATCGCACACCGTTGGCGCGGCAGTATTCGCGTTGTTAATCTTTTAGCGAGCATTGCGTTGTGCGTGCTGCTCGCCGCATGCGCATCGCCGCGAACCGCGTCCGAGCCTGGCGCAGCATCCAGCGCCATCACCCGCTCCGATATCATCCGCGCGGTGCTCAAGGCGCTTGACTTTCAACAGCGCGATGACGGCTACCACCTGTCGCTGCCGGCACCGCTGCTGTTTCCGTTTGACAGCGACGTGATCGCACCCGGCGCACACGACACGCTCGCCCGCGTCGGCCGTGAACTGCAAGAGCTGGGCATTGAGCGCGCGCTGGTGCGCGGCCACACCGACAGCGTGGGCAGCAACGAATACAACCTCGCGTTGTCAAAGCGCCGCGCTGACGCGGTGGCAAAAGTGTTGGTGGACGGCGGCTATCCGGCCGACAAAATCGACGCCAAAGGGCTCGCAGCGAGCGTTCCCGTCGCCGACAATGGCAGCGCCGAAGGTCGCGCAAAAAATCGTCGCGTGGTGATTATTGTGCAGTCGATGTAGCGTCAGTCAATCGGTCATGGCGCGGTGCAACCGCCGGTGTTAGCACCACCGTTTCGTCTGCTTTGCCCGCGCTTGGTCGCACGCGACTGGCGCTTGCCGGATCGGCCTCGTACAGTGCCGGGCATTGACCCATCAAGGCAGCCCATCATGACCCGACTAACAAAAATCATCGCCTACATCGTCGCGGAACTGCTCGTCATCGTGATCGTTGTCGCCAACACATCGAACGCCCACGCCGAAACGACCATCTCCTTCAACTGGGGCAGCTGGGGCAAAGGCATCAAGGGCTCGGGCACTATCGTCGAGGTGCCGCGCGCGGTGTCTGCGTTTGATAGCGTATCCGTGCAGGACGGTATTCGCGTGGTGTTTCGGCACAGTGCGGCGCAAAAATTAACGATCAAAGCGGATGACAACATCGAGCCACTGGTTGAGGCGCGAGTTGAGGGCAGCACGCTCAAATTAAAAATGCGGCCGCGCAGCTCATTTCGCATCACCCAGCCGGTGATCGTTCATCTTGATTACACGCAGCTCAACACGCTCTCGCTCGGTGATGGCGCGCAGGGCGATTTTGATGTGGTGAAAACGGCGAGCTTCAAGGTGGTCGTGAACGACGGCGCAAAATTGCGCATCAACGAGGCCGCAGTGAACGCGCTCGATCTGTTCGTTAAAGACGGCAGCAGCGCCAGTGTCGGCAGCGTGACCAATGCCGCTACGCAGCGCTATCGTGTGACCGACGGCGCCACGCTCACCTTGGACAACGCCAGCGGCGAGCGCGTCAGCATCGTGGTGCAAGACGGCGCGCGCATGACGCTGCGCGGGTTGAACGCCCAAGCCCTTGATCTGTCGGTCAGCGACGGCGCACGCGCGTCCGTCCAAGGCACTGCGCAGCAGCAAACCTACGCATTGACTGACGCCGCCAACGTCGACGCGCAACAGCTGCAAGGTGCGACAGCACAAGTGCGCGCGTCCGACGGCAGTGCGCTCAAACTCGGCCTCGTGCAAACGCTCAACGTTGACGTGCAAGACGGCAGCAGCGTGCGCTACAGCGGCGATCCAGCGATCACCAAACGGGTCGGCGACGGCGCGTCGGTGAAGCGCATTTAACGGGGAGCTTCAACGCATCGCCGCGTTTACTGTCGAGTGACTCAGCTTTGTTCTGAAAGCTCCATTTAACCTAGGCTAAGCGCTGTTTAGCTGCGTTTAAGTACGAACTGTCGGCGAGCGCGGTGGAGCGAAGTGTATTTCGTACGGAGTCAAGCCATTGAAGATTCTGCGAGGTCTGCGGTTG
>JAYSRA010000006.1:0-48127 GCA_043721275.1 Burkholderiales bacterium | reverse complement strand
CTTCGATTTGCGTGGGGAACACGTTGACGCCGCGGATGATCATCATGTCGTCTGAGCGGCCAGTGATTTTGGCCATGCGGCGCATGCTGCGCGCGGTGGGTGGCAGCAGTTGGGTGAGGTCGCGTGTGCGGTAGCGGATGACGGGCATGGCCTCTTTGCTCAGGCTGGTGAACACGAGTTCGCCAACGCTACCGTCGGGTAACACGGCACCGGTGACGGGGTCGATGATTTCGGGATAGAAGTGGTCTTCCCAGATCACCGGGCCGTCCTTGGTCTCGATGCATTCGCTGGCCACACCCGGCCCCATGACTTCCGACAGGCCGTAAATGTCCACCGCGTCGATGTCCATGCGGCGCTCGATGTCGGCGCGCATCGCGTTGGTCCACGGCTCTGCGCCGAAGATGCCGATGGCGAGCGACGATGCGGCGGGATCGAGCCCCTGCTTGACGAATTCTTCAGCGAGCGCGAGACAGTAACTCGGCGTGACCATGATGATGTCGGGCTTGAAATCGGTCATCAGTTGCACCTGTTTTTCGCTCTGACCGCCGCTCATCGGAATCACAGTGCAGCCCAGTCGCTCCGCGCCGTAATGCGCGCCGAGCCCACCGGTGAACAGGCCGTAGCCATAGCTGACGTGCACCATATCTCCGGGGCAGCCGCCCGCCGCCCGAATGCTGCGCGCTACGCAATCTGCCCAGGTGTCGATATCGTTTTTGGTGTAGCCGACGACGGTCGCTTTGCCTGTGGTGCCGCTCGATGCGTGAATGCGCGCCACTTGCTCACGCGGGACAGCGAACAGGCCGAAGGGATAGTTGTCGCGCAGATCGCCTTTGGCCGTGAAGGGGAAGAGGGCCAAGTCTTCGAGACGCTTCAGGTCGGTTGGGTGAAAGCCTTTTGCGTCGAAGGATTTTTTGTAATGCGGAACGTTGTCGTAGGCGTGTGTCACGCTCCATTGCATGCGTTTTAGTTGCAGCGCTTGCAGCTCGTCGCGCGAGGCGGATTCGATGGCGTGGAGTGGGGTGGGGGATTTTGTTGGCATGGCTGGAAGTGATGTGGACGATTATGTTTTTCCATTTAATCTGCCGTCATGCTCGCTGAAGGCGGGTATCCAGAAAGCCTCGCGTTGCCGCTCGGCAGTTAGCTTTCACCGTTGCCACGTTTCTGGATTCCCGGTTGCGCCGAGGATGACGCCAGTTTTTTATGTGCATTGTTGACGGGTAATAAATCTGCGTTTTGAGTTGGAATCACTTGCCCCGCAATCCGCGCGCTTTTGCCGCGGAAGAGGGCGATGACTTCATTGTTTTGATTCATCAATTTGATGTCGTAAACACCCTGCCGCCCGCGCAGCACCTGCTCAACGGCGACGGCCACCAGCGTGTCGCCGAGCTTCGCGGGCGCGAGGATTTCTATTGAGAAACCGCTGGCCACCGTGTTGAAGTTGTAGCTGTTGCAGGCATACGCAAACGCCGTGTCGCAGACGAGCGCCATGTACCCGCCGTGGCAAATGTCGTGGCCATTCACCATGTCTTGGCGCACGACCATAGACACCGTTGCGCTGCCGAGATTCACGGCGACGATTTGGATGTCGAGCGCTCGCGCCGCGTGGTCGCGCGCGTGCATGGTGTCGGCTACTTGTTGCGGGGTGGGTACGTTCAACTCAGGCTCCGTAGGGTGTGCGCCAGAGCGCGCACCGAGGTGGCGAATCAACGCGGATTGCGTATGCTGCTATGGTGCGTATTTTGATGCGCACCCTACAACGTAAACGAACCATCACTCCACACCTTCCGCTGCAACAACAGCGATTGCCGATAGCGATCATCGCCGGTGTGGCTTTGCATGTTGACGAGAATGGCGTTGATGAGTGTGAGGCCGATGCGGTCGGCGGTGGCAAGCGGGCCTTCGGGGTGGCCCACGCCGAGCCGCATCGCGGTGTCTACACCTGCTGCGTCGGACACACCGGCGAGAACCGCGTCGGCGGCCTCGTTAGCGAGCATCGCGAGCGTTCGCGCGACGATCATGCCGGGCACGTCCGTGATGACTGACACCTCCATGCCGAGCGCGCGGAACAGGCCGACCGCATCGGCGAGTGCGGCGGTCGTCGTCTCCTCTCCACGGGCCAATGCAACACGTTTTGCCGTTGCAAAGTCGCGTGCTAAATCGACGGTGACAACGTTGGTCAGCTCTTCCTCATATGCCAACTGGGTGGCGCTGCGGCCGTCGGTCAAACACACCGTTGCATTGCCAACGCGGAGCATGCCTGCGCCTAGTGGATCGTCTTCTTTGCGCGCCTGCACTTTAATGCCGGCGGTTTTGATGCGCTCGATGAGTGGGTCAAGCGCGTCGGATTCCAGCAGGTATTGCACCATCGTCGGCACCGGGCCGAGCATCGACGCGGGTGGCGCGCTGGCCTCAGCGGGATACACGTAAAAACCGCGCCCCGATTTGCGACCGAGCATGCCGCCTGCGACCATCTCTTCTTGCGTCAAACTCGGGCGAAAGCGGCTGTCTTGATAGTACGCATTCCACACGCTTTTGCTGACCATCAAATTCACGTCAAGCCCAATCAAATCGAGCAGCTCAAACGCACCCAATTTGAAGCCGCCAACTTCGCGCAACACGAGGTCGATGGTTGCCACATCTGCACCGCCACATTCCAGCACGCGAAACGCTTCGCCGTAGTACGGGCGCGCCACGCGATTGACGATAAAACCGGGCGAGCTTTTGCAGCGCACCGGCGTTTTTTTCCATTCACGAGCGCAGGCTTCAACGCGCTCGGCGACCGCCACCGAGGTCAATTGGCCGCTGACAATTTCTACCAATGGCATCACCGGCGCCGGGTTGAAAAAATGCATGCCGACCACGTTTTCTGGTCGCGCTAAACCGTTGGCAATGGCGGTGATCGAAATGGATGAAGTGTTGGTCGCGAGCACCACCGTCGGCGCGCAGATCGCCTCCAACGATTTGAACAACGCTTGCTTTGCATGAGCGTCTTCGATGATCGCCTCAACGATCAAGTCGCAATCATGAAAATCTGCGAGGTCGGTGGCAGCGGTCATGCGGCTCGACGTGCTGTTGGCATCGTCCACGGTCAGCTTGCCTTTTTCCGCGAGCTTGGCGAGCGTGTCGCTGGTGCGCACGAGCGCGGTGACTGCTGCACCTTCACGTGCGTCATACAGCTTCACGCGGCAGCCCGCCTGCGCTGCGACCTGTGCAATGCCCGCGCCCATGGTGCCTGCGCCTACGATACCAACCGTTTTAAAAATGAGTGTCATCAGGGTTGCCGCCTTCGAAGTCGTTGAACATTTTTTTCTGATGCTAACGCAGCGTTGATTGCTGTGTGTTCTTACAATCGTCGGCATCACAACGGTCGAACTTGCCACGGAAATGAAGTGAGGCGAGCTGGTGGCGCTGCTACCGCAGTGTGATGAAGTGCGAGTCGAAACTAGCAACAGCTTTTCGTGGAAAGCGCCGTTTAACGGGGGCGTACGCGTTAAAAAGCAGTTTATCGACTTAAACGTTTTTAAACCGATAGCCCCAGTTAAATGGCGCTTTGATCATAAAGCTATAACCGAAAATTGAGCGTTACTGACCTGTAAAAACCGCTGCTCTTTTTTCTTTAAACGCCGCCACGCCGTCGCGGTAGTCTGCGGAAAATCCGCATTCGCGCATGAGTTCCGCTTCTAATGCGAGCTGTGCGTCGAATGTGTTGTTCGGGCTCGCGTAAATGGCTTGCTTGGTGCGCGCAAATCCGAGCGTCGGGCCGGTGGCAAGCTGGGTGGCAACTGCGTCAATGCGCGCGGTGAATTCGGCGTCAGCCACGCACTCCCAAATCAAGCCCATTTCCATCGCGCGTCGTGCCGAAATTTTGTCACCGAGGAGGGCCAAACCCATCGCGCGTTGCGTGCCGACCAGTCGCGGCAAAAAGTACGAACCCCCCGTGTCGGGGATCAAGCCGAGTTTGCAAAATGGCTGTAAAAAACTCGCGCACTCAGTGGCAATCACCAAATCGCAAGCGAGTGCAAAATTGCAGCCTGCGCCCGCCGCCACACCATTCACGGCGGCGATCACCGGCACTGGCAACGCACGCAACGATTTGACCAGCGGCGCATAATTTTTCTCAACCGATTCGCCCAAATCGACGGCTTCACCGGGTGCCACTGCGCGATCATTTAAGTCCTGCCCAGCGCAAAATCCACGCCCCGCACCGGTGATCACCAGCGCCCGCGAACCGTCGCTCGCCACCGTTGCGATCGCTGTGCGCAGCTCGTCGTGCATCACCTGCGTGAACGAATTCATGCGTTCCGGGCGATTGAGCGTGATGCGTGCGATGCCCGCGTTTGACGTATAGAGTATGGTCTGGAAGTTCATGGCTGCAATCTATAAATTGTCTAGCCGGATGATACTGACCGCGCGCTAACCCACTGCGCGCAGCGGCGCTGACGGCGGCGCGGGCGGCATCATGGTGCGCAGCCAGCTCATGGTGTCGGCAACGCTTAACGGGTAAGAAATGCCGTAGCCTTGCGCGTAATCGCAGCCGTGCAGCTCAAGAAATTTAAGCGTTGCTGTGTCCTCAACGCCCTCAGCAACCACCGTTAGTCCTAGGTTGTGTGCCAACTTAATGGTTGACTGCACGATGATCGCGTCTTCCGCGCTTTGCATCACGCGTGTGACAAACGAGTTATCCATCTTCAGGCCCTTGAGCGGCAGGCGACGCAGGTAGGCGAGCGAACAAAATCCAACGCCGTAGTCATCAATCACAATCGAGAAGCCCTGCGCGCGGCAGTCGGCCAAAATTTGCGCAGCACGATCCGGATTGTGGATCAACGAGGTCTCTGTAATTTCAAGATCCACCAACCGCGCGGGCAACCCAAAACGCTTGATGCTCTTTTGCAGATGCGCGACGATGATCGAGTCACCGAGTAAACGGGGCGAAATATTGATAGCAACGCCCACGCCCGGTGCGGTTTCCTGCCAGTCGCGCGCCGCGCGCAGCGCGTTCTCAATCACCCACCGCGTGAGCACGCGGATCGAGTCCGACATCTCCGCTTTGTGCACAAAATCTTTTGCGGTCAAGCGACCATACTCAGGATGATTCCAGCGCACCAGCGCCTCCATGCGCACCGGTTTTCGCGTCGAGCAATTGATGATCGGTTGAAATTCCAGCACCAATTCACCGCGATCAATCGCTTCCGGCAAGCCCGCTAGCAGCAACAACTTGCGATGCTCAAACACCATGGTGCTGCGACTAAATAGCCGCACACCGCCGCCGGTTTGTTTGGCGTGATACATCGCCTCGTCAGCGGCATGCGATAGCGCTGAAAACGTTCGACCGTGCGTTGGATAAATCGCCGCACCAATGCTCGCAGAAATGTGAAATTTACCGCCGCCGATCACAAACGGTTGCGCGAATGCCGTGGTGATCGCCTCGCCAATGCGCATCGCGCCCTCAGCCGTGCCCACGCCGCGTGCGAACACGCCAAATTCATCGCCGCCAAGCCGCGCGGCCACCGCGTTTTCAAGCACCAGCGCGTCGTCAAAACGCTTTTTCATTTGCCGCAGCACTTCGTCGCCGGCACCGTGACCAAGCGTGTCGTTAATGTCCTTGAACTGGTTTAAATCAAGCAGCAACAGCGTGGCCACCGCGTCGGCTGATTGCGATTCTGCGACCTCGATCATCTCGTTGATGTCGCTCACCATGCGCTGACGGTTTAACAGCCCCGTCAGCGGATCGCGAAACGCCAAATGCTCAAGCAGCGATTGGTAGCGCTTGCGATCGGTGATGTTGCGCCGCGCGCCCCAAATGCGCACCAGCTTGCCGTCCTCCACCACGCCAAGTAACGTGAGCGAGAGCCAATGATGCTCTTCGCCTTTGACTTTGAGCCGCAGCTCGCGCTCCACCAGCCGATAGTCGCGGGCAATCCAGTCGCGCAGTGACGAGCCCTTGAACAGCTCAGGCATGAACTCGGCGACCAATCGACCCACCACATCAGCTGTGCCCAATTTGTAATCACGCGTGAAGGCGTCGTTGGCGTCGGTGATGCGTGCATGCTCGCGCAGCTGGGCGATTTGCTGCTCGGGCGGCAGCGAAATATCGATGCCTTGCGCGATGTCCACCGACCAGATCGAATCAAAGCTAGCCTGGATAAACGCGCGATGACGATCACGCGTGGCGGCAAGCTCCACCTCGGACTTTGCGCGCTCCGACACCTCGAAGGCGAGCGCCAATAAATCCACCGCAGAACTGGCGTAGGCCTGCGCATCGGTGTCCCACATTCGGGTGCCCGAGCAGTCTTCGAAGCACGCCACACCCCACAGCTGACCGTGGTGAAAAATGGGCACATCGAGCAGCGCACGCACGCCGGTTGAAGGCAGGTAGCTCGGGCGAAATTCGCGCAGCACCGGATCGTTTAGCGCGTCTTCCACCGCTAAGGTGCGGCGCTGTGAAATCGCCGCGAAATAACCCGGAAAATCAGTGGCGCTTAACACCAGTTTTGGCAGCTCTGGCGCGCTTTGTGCTGGTGAGTGCGCGTCGCCCTGCACCGCTGCTGCACGCACGTCGTATTGATGCAAACACTCAAGTCCGTGCTCGCCATCGGTAAATTTCCACAATCCGCCGCGCGTAGTGCCCAGCGTTTCTGCACTGTGTTGAATGATTTGCACCGAGGCTGCGGCGAAATCGGCGCGATTGACGACCAACGGGTTGCGCGCGAGCGAGAACAATGATTCGTGATAAGCGAGCAGTTTTAACTCGCGCTCGGACGCGTCGGTAATGTCAGAGATTGCGCCCACGTAGCGTGCGCTGCCGTCGTCGAGCGTTGCTAGTTGGCCGCGACACGCTAACCACACCACTGCATGCGCTTGGGTGCGGATGCGAAACTCAACGTAGACTTCTTCGACATTGGCCGCGCACTGCGCGAGCATGCGGCTCACAGCAGCGCGATCATCAACCAGAATGTACTGTGTGAACTCAATGACCGGCCCGTAATAGCGACCCGGACGCAGCGTCTGAAACGACAACACGTTGTGATACAGATCGATTAACCCGGTTGCGGGAATGTAGTCCCACAAACCTACACCGCCGGCTTCAAGCGCGCGGTGCAGCAGCGGTTCGTTGGCCCCGAACGGAATTTTGGTCAACTGCTCGATTCGGGATCCTACCAGCACTTGTTTACCACCGTTGGCCACATCATTAGCGTGTGCCGATCAACCGTAACGGCTGGATCGGGACGTGAATGCAACCGCGAAACGGCGTTACCCACTGCGGTTAATTCGTATTTTTTCAATCACTGATGCTAACGGTATTTTGCGTGCTTGAACAGGCGCGGGTGCTTGCCTAGGCTCGACCGTTTTGGTGAGGCGTCAGTTTGGCGTGGTGCAAATTCAGAATTGACCGACCGGTCAGTCGGGAATACTATTGCACCTTGCACCGCTTTTTGGTTGGAGGCACTATGTACACACAAGCAATTGATTTGGCGCACGTTGATGACAACGTCATGGTATCCGCAGCTCAAGAAACGTCAGAACGCATCAACCCGTTTTTAGCGCGCATCGCTCGGGACGAAAAAATCGAGCCGCAAGACGTTATGCCAGACACATACCGCAAGACCCTGATCCGACAAATTTCGCAGCACGCCCACTCAGAGGTCGTTGGCATGCTCCCCGAAGGCGGATGGATCACCCGCGCACCGTCGCTCAAGCGCAAAGAGATATTGCTGGCTAAAGTGCAGGACGAGGGTGGACACGGCCTGTACCTATATTCGGCCGCAGAAACGCTAGGCGTGACACGCGAATCGCTGGTTGATGCGCTTCACGCAGGCCGAGCAAAATACTCAAGCATCTTCAACTACCCCACCGAAACTTGGGCCGACATCGGCACCATTGGCTGGTTGGTCGATGGTGCAGCGATCATGAATCAGGTGCCGCTTTGCCGATGCAGTTATGGCCCGTACGCGCGCGCGATGACTCGCATTTGCAAGGAAGAATCGTTCCATCAACGGCAGGGCTTTGACATCGTGCGATCGCTGTGCGAAGGGACGCCCGCGCAAAAGGCGATGGCGCAGGAATCCATCAATCGCTGGTGGTGGCCGACGCTCATGATGTTCGGCCCGCATGATTCCGATTCGCCAAACACCGAGCAGGCGACCGACTGGGGCATCAAGCGCATCAGCAACGACGACCTGCGGCAAAAGTTTGTCGACGTGACGGTGCCGCAGGCAGAGTTTTTGGGGCTGACCTTGCCGGACGCCGCGATCCACTGGAACGCCGAGCGCGGTCATTACGATTTCGGCAAGATCAATTGGGACGAATTTTGGCGCGTGGTGAAAGGCGACGGCCCGTGCAACGCCGAGCGCGTGGCCGATCGCATTACCGCTTTTGATGAGGGTCGCTGGGTGCGTGACGCAGCGGCGGCGCACGCAGCGAAGCAGGCGGCTCGATCTTTTCCGATGAAGTTAGCCGCGTGACCGCGCCATCAGTTGAGGCCGCGTCGCCGCTGTTTGAAGTGTTTGTGCGCAGCAAGCAGGGCTTGGATCACAAACACGTCGGTAGCCTGCACGCAGCAGATGCGCAACACGCGTTGACGTTAGCGCGCGATGTGTACACGCGGCGGCAAGAAGGCGTGAGCATTTGGGTGGTGCCAGCAAACGCCATCACCGCCAGCGATCCAGCGCTCAAATCCGACAACTTCGACCCAATGGCCAGCAAGGTGTATCGGCACCCCACGTTCTACGATATTCCTGATGAAATAGGGCACATGTGATTTCGACCGCTCACGAACGGTTTGCTGAGTTTTGACGACGTTTAGTGACGCGTCAGTCGCAACTTCTTTGTTGCTAGCTGACACGTGCCTGCTCTGGGGCCACCGTCTCTCCGAATGGTGCGGGCACGGTCCTGCGCTTGAGGAAGATATTGCGCTGACCAACACCGCGCTGGACGTGATTGGTCAGGCGCGTGCGCTGTTGCAATTGGCGGCCTCGCACAGCGTCGGCACCGCCACGGAGGACACGCTCGCCTACTTTCGCGAACCGGATCAATTTCACAGCGTGATGATGGCTGCGCTGCCTAATGGCGATTACGCGGGCACCATCGCGCGATCTTTTCTGCTCGCGGCGTGGTTCGTGCCGGTGTGGGATGCGCTTGCTTCCGGCGCGGATACGCCGCTTGCCACCATTGCTGCAAACGCCGTTAAGGAGTCGCGCGTGCAACTGCGTCACGCGAGCGATTGGGTGATGCGGTTTGGCGACGGTACCGCAGAATCGCGCGCGCGAATTGAAGCGGCGTTTGCAGGGCTGTGGCCGTATTGCGATGAGCTAATGAAAGTGGCCATTGTCGGCACCGATCAGTCGCGCCGAAACACGCAGTGGCGCGATACCGTGCAGCGCACTTTTGATGCTGCAACGCTGGGTACGGCCGAGCAAAATTTGCCACCAGCGGGCGTTGCGTTGAAGGCTGCTGCGAATGAATATCGCGCCGCGCTTTTGACCGAAATGCAGTCGGTCGCGAGGCTTCATCCCGGCGCGTCTTGGTAATCATTTTTCTATGGCCCAACATTTCCAAGCGCTTGAAATTGGCGACGTAACCCGCGAAACGGCTGATTGCATTTCGGTCAGTTTTAATGTGCCAGATGCCTTGCGCGAAACGTACAGCTACCGCGCGGGACAATACGTAACGCTACGCGCCGAAGTCGGTGATCGTGAACTTCGTCGCTCGTATTCGCTGTGTTCTGCACCACACGAAAATGAGTGGCGCGTTGCCATCAAGCGCGTTGATGGCGGCATGTTTTCGCAATGGGCGCACATGCTGCTGCGTGCTGGCGACAGCATTGATGTGTTGCCGCCAGACGGTCACTTTACGTACGCGTCGCAGCCGGATCGCGCGCGGCACATTTTGCTGTTGGCGGCAGGCAGCGGTATCACGCCTGCGTTCTCAATTTTAAAAACCGCGCTCGAAACGGAAGCCCATTCACGCGTGACGCTGGTGTTCGGCAATCGTCGTGTGAAGGACATCATTTTTCGCGAGCAGATTGAAGACTTGCGGGATCGGCATCTGACGCGCTTTCAGTTGATTCATACGCTGAGCGGCGAGGTGCAGGAAGCACCGATTGCCAACGGGCGAATTGACGGCGAGAAGATCGCACAGCTGATTCCGAGCCTCATCAATACAAAGACCATCGATGAGGTGTACATCTGCGGCCCCGGCGCGATGATCGAAGCCGCAGCAAACGCATGCCTCGAATCGGGTGTGCCTGCCGAGAGAATTCACAAGGAAATATTTGGTGTGCCGGGGGCGGTTGTGCGCGAAGCAGCGCATTCCAGCGACTCAAACAACGCAGGGGAGGGCGCTTGGGTGTCCGTAATCGCTGACGGCATAGGGCGCCGGCTTCGCGTCGGCTTTAAAGGTGATTCAGTGCTCGATGTGGTGCTGGCCGCCAACATTGATGTGCCTTATGCCTGCAAGGCCGGCGTGTGCTGCACATGCCGTGCGCAGGTGCTCGAAGGCGAGGTGCGCATGGACGCCAATTACACGCTGGAGCAGCACGAAGTGGATCGCGGCTTTGTGCTGACCTGTCAGGCCCATCCGGTGACCGACACCGTGCGGCTGAGTTATGACGCGCGCTGACGCTTCCGACGCGCAGTGGCTCTTCCGACGCGCAGTGGCTTTCCGACGCGCAGTGGCGCGTAGCACCTAGAATTCAACGATGCCCCGTGGTCCATCCTCCGCTAATTTACTGCAACGCGAAACCATTCTGAACGAGTCGGCCGATGCGTTTGCCGAGGTCGGCTATCCGAGCGCGACGATGGCAGCCCTTGCCGTACGCTGCGGTGTGTCGAAGAGTTTGCTCTATCACTATTACGCGTCAAAAGATGCGATTTTGTTTGATCTGATGCATGAGTACATGCAGCGTTTGCAGGCGTTGGTGATGGAGGTGGCGGCGCACAATTTGCCCGCGCAGCAGGCGTTGGCTGAGGTGGTGCGCCGCTTTGTGCGTGAGTACGAAACGTCACGCACGCGGCACATCGTGTTGCTCAACGACGTGAAATTTTTGCCACCGACTCAGCGCGATATTGTCATCAAACAAGAGCGCGAAGTGGTGCAGTCGTTCGCTGACTTGATCGTCGCCACTTATCGCATTGATCCGGCGCGCGCCAAGGTGTTGACCATGAGCGTGTTTGGCATGATTAACTGGACCTTTACGTGGCTCAAACCGGGCGGCCCGCTGTCTTACGCGCAGTTTGCCGAGACGGTGGTGGGCATGCTGGAGAGCGGCTTGAGCGGTGGCGCTGATCGCATGAAAAATTTCAAATCCACGACCGCGCCAAGAACACATTTAAAGAAGGAAACTCATCATGTCTGAACCCCTCGTGCTGGTAGAAAAGCTGGTCACACCGGCCAAAGTTGCGCTGGTTACATTCAACCGTCCCAAGGTGATGAATGCGTTGAACGATGCGTTGGCCATTGAGCTGGCGGGCAAGCTCGCCGCACTCGATGCCGACCCGGACGTGCACGTGATCGTGGTCACCGGTAACGAGAAAGCGTTTGCCGCTGGAGCGGACATTGCGGCGATGGCTTCGTTCAATTACGGCAAGGTTTACAACGACAACTACATCACCAAACACTGGGAAGCCGCGCTCAGTGTGCGCAAACCGCTCATCGCTGCGGTGTCGGGCTATGCGCTCGGTGGCGGTTGCGAATTTGCCATGATGTGCGACATCATCATCGCCGCGGATAACGCCAAATTCGGCCAACCCGAAATTACCATTGGCACCATTCCCGGTATGGGCGGCACGCAGCGATTGCCGCGCGCAGTGGGCAAGGCGAAGGCGATGGAATGGTGCTTGACCGGGCGCTTCATCACCGCCGCCGAGGCCGAGACGGCGGGTTTGGTGGCGCGCGTTGTACCGGCTGAAAAATTGATGGAAGAAGTGCTCACCACGGCCGGAAAAATGGCGAGCTTTTCGTTGCCTGCGGTGATGAAAGTGAAGGAGACAATCAACGCGGCGTTCGAGACGACGCTGTCGCAAGGCCTGCTGTTTGAGCGCCGCGAATTTCATGCGACGTTTGCGCTTGAAGACCAAAAGGAAGGCATGCGCGCGTTCGTTGAAAAGCGCAAGCCAGATTTTAAGAATCAATAAAAGCGTTGTGTGACCCAAACAAAACCGCAAAAAGTATTTGGCTTTGCCGGCTGGTCTGGCAGTGGCAAAACCACGCTCATCGAGCGCGTGATTGCGCACTTATCCCAACAAGGTGTACGGGTGTCGCTGATCAAGCATGCGCATCACGAATTCGACGTGGATCAGCCGGGCAAAGATTCGTATCGGCATCGAACGGCGGGTGCCGCGGAGGTGCTGGTTTCAAGCGCCAATCGCTGGGCGCTGATGCACGAGCTGCGCGGCGCGCCGGAATTAACGCTGCGGCAAGCCGTCAACCAGTTCAGCCCGTGCGATTTGGTGCTGGTGGAGGGGTTCAAGCGCGAATCGATTCCAAAACTTGAGGTGTGGCGCGCCGAGGTTGGCAAGGCGCTGCTATTTGCTGGCGACGCCAACATTGTCGCGTTGGCCACCGACGACGCACTGCCGAACGACGTTCAGGAACCAAGCTTGACGCGTTTCGGTCTAGCTCAGGTGCGGGAGATCGCCGAATTTGCGCTGCACCATTCTTGTGCAATCTAGATTTGTCGGCGCGGAGAGTGGGTGCGACGCAACAGTCGCGTCGCCATTCGTCTGAACCGGCGCGGAATCGTTCGCCACGGATTGACAGGGCCTGCTTTGCAGAGGAACATAGGGTGATGAAGTACATCGTCATAAAAATATCAAAAACCCTTGCCGTGATGACGGTAGGCGCTGCATTGTTAGCCACCACCAGGGCTACGGCGCAAGAGGGTGGTTATTTCTCCGGCGTTCGTTTTGGCGCCAGCGAAAAAGCTTGGACTTTCACCGCGCCAGGCTTGAAGCTGGGCCAAGCGCTTGAGTTTTCGCGCGCGGGCGAGTTCGGCAACACCGCGTTCAGCGGCTACCAATTTACCAACGGATTTGCGCTAAGCGCAGCGGTGAACACAGAGCGCAGCGAGCACCTGTTGGGATCGAGCGTGGGCCTTAAATTTCACGGCATGCGCTGGTCAGAGCAGCGCCCTAACGTCAATGTGGACGTGGTTTCCGCCTTCAATTGGCGCAACGCATTTTCTGTATTCGGCAAGGTTGGCGTGGGCCGCACCGACAATCGCGTGACGCCGGAATGGGCATCGTCTGCGCTCGCCGCTCAGGACCGCACCGCGCTGTCGTACGGCGTGGGCATGCGCTACGATTTCACGCAGAGCCTCGGCCTCAAGCTCGAAGTCACACGTGGCACCCGTTTTGGCTTTGATCGCCTGCGCACCGACGTTGATCCGGACGCGGTGAACCTCGGAATTCGCTGGTCGTTTTAGGCAAGCTTGCGCGAGCGTCTCGCAAAATCTAGCAGCCGCGGCTGCTTTTTTTTCGCCGCAGACTTTCCGTAGATACAGCTTTTCGCTGAAACGCCCATTTTACTAGGGCTAGGCATTCGTTTACCCTGATATCGGTTTAAGCGCTAATCAACGCTTAGGCCAAATGATGTGGCGCTCGCCGCGAAAAGCTGTTGAAGTTTCACATGCTTCCTAGAATTGCAGCATGACCATCCAATTGATATTTCTGGCCCGCCTGCGCGAACGTTTTGGCGTCGCTCGCGAGGTGTTTGAGCTACCCGCACACGTGTCAACCGTGGCAGCGCTGCTCGCCGAATTGCGCGAACGTGGCGGCGCATTTGCTGATGAGCTGGCCGCGACGCGCGCCTTTCGCGTCGCCGTGAACCAGGAAGTCGTTGCCGTCGATCACGCAGTCAAAGCGGGCGACGAAGTAGCGATTTTTCCGCCTGTGACGGGCGGCTAGGTTGGCAACCGAGTTGGCAAGTAAGGTGACCAGTTTTGTGCGCGTTCAGGAGCACGATTTTGACGTCGGCGCTGAGATCGCTGCACTGCGCTCGGGTAACCCGGCGGTCGGCGCTGTCGCGAGTTTCATAGGCTGCGTGCGCGACATGAATGACGGTGATTCAGTAGGCCTGATGTACCTTGAACATTATCCCGGCATGACCGAGCGCGAGCTGGAAAAAATTGCCGCTGAGGCGCGCGGTCGCTGGGATATTTTTGACACGCTGATTATTCATCGCGTCGGTGAATTGAAACCGCTCGATCAAATCGTCTTCGTCGCGGTCACTAGCGCGCATCGCGGTGAGGCGTTCGCGGCGTGCGAATTCATCATGGATTTTTTGAAAACTAAAGCGCCGTTCTGGAAGCGCGAAGTCACAGCGCAAGGCGAGCGTTGGGTCGACGCGCGGGTCAGTGACGACGCCGCCGCGGATCGCTGGAAGCCCCGGTGAGCGGGGCGCTCGCGCTGATTGGCCTTGACTGGGGCTCAACCCATGTGCGCGCTTTTGCGTTCGACGCACGCGGCGAAATCATGCGTCGTGCGCAGTCAAACGCCGGTGCGCTCACGCTCAAAAGCCCACAACAATTTGATCATGCATTGACCGAGCTGGTTGGTGATTGGGCGCAACACAATCCAACCGCGCCGCTCATCGCGTGCGGCATGGTCGGCGCGAAATTGGGTTGGCGTGAAGCGGGCTACGTGGCGCTCGGCGTGGGCGAATCGCAAGTGGCCGCGCTCGCGAACAACGTCGTGCAAATCGACACGTCACTTGGCCGGCAGCTCACCATCATCCCCGGCATCAAGAGCGACGAGCCCGACGTGATGCGCGGCGAGGAGACGCAACTGGTCGGCTCAGGCATCGTTGATGGGCTGTGCGTGCTGCCCGGTACGCACTGCAAATGGGTGCAAATAAAAGCCGGACGCGTGGCGAGTTTCGCCACCTTCTACACCGGCGAAATGAACGCAATAATTCGCGATCACAGCTCGGTCGGCGCACTGATCAAAAGCGCGCCGAATGTCGATGATGTCGCTGCCTTTGAAACGGGATTGAACTACGCCCGCGCCGGGGCCGCAACATGGCTGCATGACCTGTTCGTGCTGCGCGCGTCGGTGGTCACCGGCGAGCGTTCGGAAGCGTTCGTGAGCACCGCGCTGGCAGGCTGGTTGCTCGGCTGCGAGATCACCGCTGCGCTCAGCATGTATCCCGAAACGCGCAGCGTGGCGCTGATTGCAAGCGACGCGTTGGTGCCTTGGTACCAGCGGGCCGCGCGGGCGTTTGGCGTGGCGTGCGACGCGCTGAATGCAGAGCAGGTGACGGCGCGCGGGCTGTGGCGAATTGGACAACGAGTTCATAAATAGTGGGTATGAGCCGCACCGTATTTGATCTGCCCGCCGTTTTCGCACTCGCTCTAAATAGGCATCCTACAATGCAGCATGGCACAACATAAGCTCAGCAAGCTCTTTGAGCCGCAGTCCATCGCCGTCGTGGGTGCCTCGGAACGCGAAGGCAGCTTGGGGCGCGCGGTGTGGCAACGACTGCGCGCCCATCCCTACACCGGGCGAGCGTTCCCGGTAAATCCGAAGCACAAGCAAATTTTCGATGAGCCCTGCTTTGCACGGCTTGCTGACTTGCCTGAGCGAGTTGACCTCGCGCTGATCGCAGCACCCGCCTCCGCGTGCGTGAAGATTATTCAGGATTGTGGTGCCAGTGGTTGCGGCTACGCATTGATTTTGTCGCACGGTTTTGACGTGAATTCGAACGACAGCGACAACGTCGGCAACATGAACGCTGCGAGCGAATTGGCAGCTGCGGCCCGCGAGGCGCGCGTGCGTTTGATCGGCCCCAACGCACGCGGCTTGCTACGTCCGCGCATTGCGCTGGACGCCTCTGCAATGACCGATGTTGACACCATGCCGTCTGCGGGATCGCTCGCGGTGGTGTCGCAATCGGGCGCGTGGCTTTCGATCTTGCGCGACTACGCGGCGGGCTCATCGATCGGCTTTTCAAGCTTGCTTTCGCTCGGCGCATCGCTTGATCTTGACTTCGGTGAACTGCTTGATTATTTCGCGTTCGATGCGTACACCTCTGACGTGCTGCTCTACATCGAGGAAGTTAAAAACGCGCCCGCCTTCATGTCCGGCGTGCGTCAGATTTCGCGCATGAAACCGGTGGTGGTGTTGAAGGCAGATCGCGCCGATTTACATCGTGCGCCGGACGGCACCCACGCCACCGTGTTGGCACTTCACGACCGGGTGTTCGAGGCGGCGATTGCCCGCGCCGGTGCCGTTCGCGTGCAAACCGCCATGCAGATGGTCAGCACGGCGAGGCTCCTTACTGGCGAGCGCAGCCACAAGCAGCATCGCGTTGTTGCCGTCACTAACGGACGTGGCCCGGGCTTGGTTGCAGCCGACGCGGTGCGCGCGCAGCGACTCACATTGGCCCCGCTGTCGGAGGCAACCTATGCAACGTTGCGCGAGGCCTTGCCAACGCACGCGCAAATCGGCAATCCGTTGGATTTGGCGGGCGACGCCACCGCTGAGCGCTACCGCATTGCGATGAACGCCGTGCTCGCGGATGAATCGGTTGACGTATGCGTGGTATTGTTTTCGCCGCAGTCGATTGTTAGTGCGGTTGATGTTGCCAACGAGATCATCGCTGCCGCAAAGTTGCACCGAAAAACCGTGCTTGCTGTGCTCGGCGGAGGCCGCAGCGTGTTGCCCGCGCGGGCGCTGCTGGACGAGGCACGCATCCCGCAATTTTTGAGCGCAGAAAACGCGGTTGACGCTATCGGATTTCTCGAAACATTTGCACGAAACCAATCGCTGCTGCGTCAGGTGCCGGCGCAAAGTGTTGACGGTTTCGCGCCGCACGTTGACCAGGCGCAGGCAATTTTCGAGCGCGTTTGGGCCGACGGTCGCACCCAGCTTTTTATGCATGAAGCGCAACAGCTTTTGGGCGCATTCGGCATCAGCATGACCAATACGGCAATGGCGCGCACCCCGGCTGAAGCGGTGACACTGGCCGACAACTTTGGCTACCCGGTGGTGCTCAAAGTGGTGTCACCGGACATTTCACACAAGACCGAGGCGGGCGGAGTGCAGCTTGATTTGCGCGACGCTCGCAGCGTGCGACGTGCCGCCAAAGAAATTTTTGAGGCGGTAGCGCAGCATGCACCCACGGCACGCGTGCTCGGCCTGACGGTGCAACCATTCGTTCGACATCGCGGTCAGCGCGAGCTGTATCTGGGGCTTGCGGTTGATCCCACGTTCGGCGTGGTGATGGGTTTTGGCAGCGGCGGTTTGGCCATTGAACGCGTTGACGATGTGGCGTTTGAATTGCCGCCGGTGAACGACGTGTTGATCACCAACTTGATTTCGCGCACCCGCGTTTCGCGCCTGCTCGACGCGTACGGCAATGTGCCGGCAATCAATTTCGAGGCGCTCACCACCATGATGTTGCGCTTCTCAACGCTGGCCTGCGCATGCCCCGAAATTGCTGCGTGCGATTTAAACCCGGTGGTCGCGTACCAGCATGGCGCAATGGCTGTGGATGCGCGCATCGTGCTGCGGCCGCGCGGTGAAGTGGCACGCATTAAAAGCCACGGACGCTACGCACATCTGGCCGTGTATCCGTATCCGCGTGAGCTCGAAGAAATCGTTACGCTTAAAGATGGCGTACGCCTGCTGATTCGTCCGATTCAACCAGAAGACGCTGAACGCGACCGCGCGTTTGTGGCGCGGCTGTCGCCCGAGACGCTGTACTTTCGCTTCATGATGCCGGTGCGCGAACTCTCCGCGGCGATGATTGAGCGTTTCACGCAGATTGATTACGGTCGCGAGCTGGCGCTAGTTGGCATCACCGGCGAGGGCGCGCAGCAAATGATGGTTGCCGTCGCGCGCATCACGCCAACCACCGTGCCCGCGCGGTGCGAATTCGCCATTGTGGTCGAAGACAACATGCACGGCAACGGCCTGGCGCGTGCGCTCATGCATCGCCTGTTCGACGCCGCACGCAGTCGCGGCTACAAAGAAATGGAGGGCGCGGTGCTGCGTGAAAATCCGCGCATGCTTAAATTTTGTGAGTCGCTAGGCTTCGAGATATTGCCGAATCCCGACGACAGCAACGAGCGAATTGCGCGACGCGAGTTAGCCGATTAGTGCGCTAAGTCTTTCTCAATCGATAGGCAGATGGCAGGTCGCGCAACACACGGCTCAGTCGGCCAGCCGCGGGCTCTGGCGCGAAGCGAATCGTGTTGTAGATTCTTGCAAATTCTGTGAACGTGCTTTGGTGCATCGGCCAACGCGCTGCGGCGCGCGCCATGACTGATTGCGCTGTCTCGTGCCGATCAATCTTAAGCCCCGCCTTGGTCAACCGGGCGCGAACCGCTCGCCATGCACGCACCGTGGAATCAACTTTTTGCTCGTTTCGCTTGATCCACAGCCACCATGCGAGCCCCATCAAGGCACCACTTGCGGTGACGGCGAGCAGCATCCAGCCGAGCGCGGCGAACGGATTGATGCCATCGAGACCAAGACCTTTCAGCAATTCTTTTTGGCGATCACGATCAAAGCCGATCACCCATTTGGTGTAGCTGAAATTCGCCTCATCCCACACATCCGTGAGTCCTGAAAAAGAGAACCAGCGTTGTGAATTCACAAACATGCGCTCGGTCTCCGGCAGCGACGCCTGAATGCCGCGCTGTATCCGGTCGGGCGCAACGGCTGCGGTCGGGTCAACCCGTTGCCACTCGCCGTTGATCCAAACCTCAACCCACGCGTGCGCATCGCTCTGGCGCACGATCATGTAACCCGATGGATGGTATTCGCCACCCTGATATCCGGTAACCACACGTGCCGGAATGCCGCTCGCGCGCAGCAGCAGCACGGTGGCGCCCGCGTAGTGCTCACAAAAGCCGCGACGACCGTCGAACACAAATTCGTCAATGGCTGTTGCGCCACGATCGCCACCGTACAGCGGTGGATTCAACGTGTAGAAAAATTTCTCGCTGTTGAAGAACGTGAGCACCGCGCGAACACGTGCAATCGGGTCAGGATATTGGGCGGCCAGATCGGCAGCGAATGCACGCGTGCGGGGGTTCAGGTTCGGTCGACCGGTGCGTAATTCCGGGCTGTTGGCAGTCGGTTCGGGCGCTGGGTAATGGCCACGCGCAAACGACTGCGCACGATACTGCGTGGCCCCGTTGGCCGCACTCTTAATGCCTATTTGTTGCGCGTCGGTGAGGTAGGCCGTTCGCTCAACGGCCGGGCCTGATGGATAGGCGACCGGAAGCTCAAGTATTGGCAACCAACGCGAATCCTGACGCTCTACCGTCACCGTGTATTCAATGGCTTCTTGCGCATGTTCTTCGGGCGTGAAGCTAATGAAATCGCCGCGCATCCGCGCTGCGGTTTCAACCCCCACACTCCAGGTCACGCCGTCAAATTCGCGCAACACCGGGCCACGCCAATAGAGCGCCGCGGCCGGTGGTTTGCGTTTCTCAAATTCAACGCGAAAGGCCGTTTCTTTCGACAAAATAAGTTTGGCGATTTGGCCGGGACGCATCTCGTCTGACAAGCCCGACGTTGCCGAACTGGTGTCGCGCATGCCCCACAGCGGAGCGGTTGCACGCGGGAACAAAACGAACAACATCGCGGCGAGCGGGATGCCGAGCAGCGTGTGTGCGGCTGCACCTTTAACGTGATGCAGCAACGATGATTTGCTGTCGATAGTGCGTGCAGGCGCATCAAATAATCGCATTGCCGCAACAAAAATAATGATGACCGGCGGCACGCTGAGCGCAGCGAGCAGTCCCAAGTTTTCAAAAAAACTGGCGACGTAGAGCACCAGGGCCATGCCCCACACCACCATAAAGTCGCGCGTAGATTTAGCTTCGATTAACTTCAGCGGCCCGAGAATAAACAGCAGCGCTACGCCCGGATCGCGTCCGAATAAACGACCATACTGTTGAAAGACTAACGCACCGGCGGCAAGCGTGAGCAGCATAAGCATCGCGCGCCACACGATGGCGCGTGGCGGGTGCGCTACCAGCAAGCAGGCGACCAGCGCGACCATGCCTGCCACCGCAATCATCGGCTTGACGGAAAGCAGGTTTGCCGCTTGTGACAAGGCAATTGCAAACGCCATGAAGCGACGCGCGCGCAGGTCAGGCGCTGTGGCAACGGATTTCTGCGCCTCAACGGCATGCGATTTTCCGCTGCCTTTAAATCGACTACCCAACGAACCGGTGGCCGCGCTCATCGCAAGCCGCGCAATTCTTCAACGCGCTGTGGATATGCAGCCAGCAACAGTGACGCATCAGCAAACTGTTGCGATCCGTCGGCGAGCGGCAGATGCCCGTTGGGCAGCGTCAGTTCGTATGCACAGTTCTCATTGTTTGCCCGCAAACACCACGCCGCCATGCGCGACAAGCGTGCCTCGGTGTCGGTCAGCGTCACCGCTTGCCACGACAATTCAATCTCTTGTCGATGGCCGCTATCACCGGTTCGCGTGTACCAATCGCCCGATTTTGCAACCTGCTTCCACGCCACGCGTTTTAGCGAATCGCCGGGGGCGTAATCACGCAGACTGTCGGGATCGTGCGCGACGTGAAGGTTCCGCGAGGCGGCTGCATCGTTATCGCCCGCGATCAAAGGCAGCGGCGGTGGTGGTGTTTCGGGTTGTGGCTCAATGACACCTAGCCACTCAAAATGCACGTAACTCCACGCGCGAATCAGGCCGTACGGCGCGCGGCTCTCGACCACGATGCGTCGCAACGACATCAATCCGCGCCGGGTTGGCGTGAACTTCAGCGGCACCACTTCGGATGTGTCCACGCCCACCGTTTGTGGCGAGCTTTTTGCAATTGTTTTGCCGACGCCATCGCTCTGTGAAGTCAGCGAAATGCCGTCGCGAGTTCGATCAGGCGACGCAAGCGCTACCGAAAAAACAAGCGGTTCGCCGAGCGTGCAATGCGGCGAGCGCCCCGCGCGCACAATCAATCCACGCAAATTTCGATAGCTTACGAGGAGCGCCGCTTGCATAAGTCCTGCTAGCAAAAATGCGACGACAAATGCGAGCGAAAGTTGGTAATTGATGCCGACTAAAAGCAACACCACTGCGGTCAAAATGACGAATAATCCGCGCCCGGTCGGCAGCAGATAAATACGTCGTTGCTCTAGCTCCAACTCGCCCGCCGAAATCGCCGTGTGGCCAAAACTCATGCGCCAACGCGCACGCTGCCGCGACCACCACGAGGGTGATTTTGATGCTTCGAGCAACGCTACTGCCTCCACCGTTAAGGAACCAAGCAAGAATAAATTGAACAAATTGCCGCTCGCAGACGAGATGCCAGACGAGGAGCAAAGCGCGCCGTGTGGCCAGCCACACAAGTGCTTTGCGACGACGTATGGCGCTCGTATGCAAGATGGCAAATGTTCGAGTTATTCATGCTTGGTGACTAAGGTGCCGCTACGCCCACCAGCACGGCGCTTGCCAGCTGACCGCCCTTGGTCAAACTGTCGTGGCTTGCGCTGAGGCGATGGCTGACCACGGCTGTCCACACGGCTTGCACATCATCGGGCAGCACATGATCGCGCCCCGATTGCAACGCCTCTGCGCGGGCCGCGCGCAACAACGCCAATCCGGCGCGAGGCGATAGCGGTCGCGTGGCACCTGAGCGGCTGGCGCTCAACAATTGCTGCACATAAATGAGCACCGGCTCCGAGACGTGAATCTGCTCAATCAACGACTGCAATTTTGCCAACGCGTCGGGCGCGAGCACCGAGGTGAGCTTGATTGCGCTGGCTCGGCGATCTCCACCGCGTAGCAAAGCGATCTCCGCCGCAGCGCTCGGAAAGCCCAGCGTCAGTCGCATCATGAACCGGTCTAACTGCGATTCCGGCAGGGGTGAAACGCCCACCTGGTCGAGCGGGTTTTGCGTCGCAATCACGAAAAACGGCGACGGCAAATCGCGACTCACGCCGTCGACGGTCACCTGTCGTTCTTCCATCGCTTCGAGCAGCGCGCTTTGTGTTTTTGAGGGCGCACGATTAAGCTCATCAGCCAGCAACACTTGCGCGAAAATCGGGCCGGGTGTGAAGCGCATCGCCTGTGCCGCGCCGTCCCAAATGGACAGTCCAAGCAAGTCAGACGGCAACAAATCATTGGTGCAAGGTACCTTGTTGTAGGCGAGGCCGAACGTCTTGGCAAGCGCGAGCGCAAGCGTTGATTTGCCGAGTCCGGGTGCGTCTTCAATCAGCAAATGTCCCTGCGCCAACAGACAGGTGACGGCGAGGCGCGTGACCTCGGATTTGCCCAATACAATTGAGTCGAGTTGTTGATGGATTTCGCTTAGCAGTTTGCTCGCGGTGAGAATATGAGGCGATGGGGACACGAAAAAATTCCTGGGCCGTGAAAAAAGTGTTGCGAGGAGGGCGGGACTGAGGCCTGCGCAGACCATCCAAATGCGCGCTGCAAACTATGCAAGTAGCATAGTAGCGGATATGTATGGGCACTCGGTTTGTGCGCTGTGGAGCTCCGCTATGCCTTTGCGAAAATATCCGACATCCTTCATTGGCCATTGACCGAATAAACGGGTGGGAGAACGTGTTGATGTCTCAATTCTTGACGCAGATTTACAGTGATTTAACGCAGATTCGCGCAGATTTGTCACCACAGAATGGACGCATTGGAACGAAAGAAAAATCTGCGGCAATCTGCGTTAAATCAGTGTAAATCTGCGTCAAAAAAATCTCCAATGAGTAATTTTGGATCACTTGCTTCTGCCGCCATCGTGGTATGCGATTTGAAGAAATCCTACGGCGCGGTTGATGCCGTGCGCGGCATTACCTTTTCGGTCGCTACGGGCCAAACCGTGGGTTTGCTCGGCGGCAACGGCGCGGGAAAAACGACGACGCTTTCGATGCTGCTGGGCGTGCTCAAACCGAGCAGCGGCAGCATCGAATTGTTGGGCTTATCGTTAGCCGAGCATCGCTATGACATCTTGCCGCGCATCAATTTCACATCGCCTTATGTCGATCTGCCAAAGCGCTTGTCGGTGGTTGAAAATCTGCGCGTTTTTGCCGGGCTGTACGGCGTGCGTGATGGCAAAAAACGCATCGCAGAACTGCTCGGTGAACTTGATCTGGAACAGGTCGCTGATCGCCCGTACGCCAATCTGTCTGCGGGCCAGCGCACGCGTGTGAGCTTGGCGAAATCGTTGCTAAATTCACCTGAGTTGTTGCTGCTTGATGAACCGACAGCGTCGCTTGATCCCGATGTGGGCGACCGGGTGCGTTCATTGTTGGAGCGCTACCGAAAACAGTCCGGTTGCGCCATGCTGCTCGCTTCGCACAACATGGCCGAGGTGGAGCGATTGTGTGATGAAGTGATCATGCTTAAGCGCGGCGAGATCGTGGATAGGGGTTCGCCTGCGGGGCTGCTCACCAAGTATGGGCGCAGTAATCTCGATGACGTGTTTCTCGATATTTCGCGCAGCGAATCAGTTGAGGCGGCGGTTTGAGCGCGCGCGCCGCCTATCGCAATAGTTCTAGCCAGCGCATCGGTGCGATACTTTCGCGGCATTTCTTTTTGATTCGCAAATCGTGGCCGCGCCTATTTTCTTTCGCCTATTACCCGGTGATGCAGCTGCTGGTGTGGGGCTTTGTGACGCAGTATCTTGCGCCGCAAAGTGCGAGTCAGGGCGTGTTGCAGGCCGTACCGGGAATTCTGCTCACCGGCGTGTTGCTGTGGGATGTGTTGGTGCGTGGCGAGTTGGGGCTGTTTCTCTCGTTTCTTGAGGAAATGTATTCGCGTAATTTGGGTAATCTATTTGTGAGCCCACTGCGCTTGCATGAGTTTGTGATTGCGCAAATGTTGATGAGCATTGTGCGCGTGGTCATTGGCTCCGGCGTGGCGTTGTTGGTGGCGGTGCTGTTCTTCGATCTGCGGATTGCGCAGCAGGCGTTTGCGTTGTCGTTGTGCTTAGGTTGCCTGCTGGTTTTCGGCTGGGCGGTGGGCTTGCTGGCCAATGGTTTGGTGCTGCGATTTGGGCTCGGTGCAGAAGAAATTGGTTGGGCGGTGGTGTTTTTGATCGGGCCGTTGTCGGGCGCTTATTATCCTGTTTCAGTGCTGCCCGCGTGGCTGCAAACCGTGGCCTACGCGCTGCCCACCGCTTGGGCGTTTGAGGCGATGCGTGCTGCTTTGATTGACGGGCGAATTGCGTGGAACTGGCTCGGCATTTCGATGCTGCTGAATATGGCCTACTTCGCGGCGTGCGCCTTTCTGTTCTGGCGATTTGTTGAGTCGGGTCGGGAGCGAGGACTCCTGCTTCAGATGGGTGAGTGATGATTGGCTGGCTCAATCCAGGTGACCCATTCCCATCGGCGGAAACGGCGCTAGCCGACCCGAACGGCTTGCTGTGCGCGGGCCTTGAAGTCACGCCCGCGCTGGTTCTCGCCGCGTACGAGCGCGGCATTTTTCCTTGGTATAGCGAGGGCCAACCAGTGCTGTGGTGGAGTCCTGATCCGCGCATGGTGTTGCTGCCGAATGAATTTCGATTGCATCGAAGTTTGCGTAAATCATTGCAGCATTCGAACTACGAAATTCGTGTCGACACGAGCTTTGAGGCAGTGATGCGTGCCTGCGCTGATCCGCGACCGGAGCAGGGCGGCACGTGGATTAGCGAGGCCATTATTGCCGCCTACACGGCGCTGCATCGTGCCGGATTTGCGCATTCGGTTGAGACGTGGATGGACGGTGAATTGGTCGGCGGCTTGTACGGCATTGCGCTGGGTCGCGTGTTCTTTGGTGAGAGCATGTTTGTGCGGCGCACCGATGCGTCAAAGATCGCGTTTGCGCATTTGGTGACGCAGCTCAAACGCTGGAACTTTGAGCTGATCGATTGCCAGCAGGAAACCGAGCACTTGGCCTCATTAGGTGCGGGCCCGACGACGCGAAAAGCCTTTCTTGACGCGCTAGGTCGTTTGGTTCATGCCGATGCCGTTTCGCCGCGCGCCGGGGCTTGGACATTTGATGCAGATTTGCTGCGTGATTTGCTGGCACCGACAAACCGCAACGACCCGTAGTTTTAGTGCCACAATGTAGCCATGAGTAAACTCAACGATCTCGCAAATGTTCCATGGCAAGCGTTGCAGTTTTATTCCACTGCGCCGTATCCGTGCAGCTATCTTCAAGGCCGCACCGCTCGCTCGCAAGTGGCAACGCCCAGTCACCTGATTTCAAGCAGCGTTTACGGCGAGCTGCTGCGCGTGGGATTTCGTCGTAGCGGCACCTTTATTTATCGCCCGCATTGCGACGGTTGTTCGGCCTGCATGCCGCTCCGTGTGCCGCTCTCCACGTTCAAGCCCACGCGCAGCCAACGCCGCGCTTGGGCTGCGCATCGCACTGAATTTACGGTGCGTTTTGTGCCGCTGCATTACAGCGCCGAGCACTACGAGCTGTACTTGAAATATCAGCGCCTGCGGCATCACGGCGGCGGCATGGATCGCGACAGTCGCGAGCAATATCAGCATTTTTTGCTGCAAAGCCACGTTGAAACGCTGCTGGTCGAATTTCGCGATGCGCGCGGTCAGCTTGCACTGGTGAGTTTGGTTGACGTGCTCGCCGACGGCCTGTCAGCGGTGTATACGTTCTACGATCCGTCGATCAAAGGCAGCCTCGGCACCTTCGGCGTGATGTGGCAGATGCATCAAGCGCAATCGCTAGGACTGGCCTACGTCTACCTTGGCTATTGGATCGAGGGGAGTGAGAAGATGTCGTACAAGGCAAACTTCGGCCCGAACGAGATTTTGCGTGACGGCGTGTGGCAGGCAGAGCCATCGGTTTGATCGGCTCCAGCGCGATACAGCTTTTTACGGAATCGCTTGTTTTATTTGGGCTGAGGGCGTTTTAGGCTAATTATCGACTTTACCTATTTAGCGCTATCAGCCCAAGTGAAATGGGCGTTGCAGCTAAAAGCTGTTAACCTACGTCGAACCATCCGTAGCGAGCACACATGCCACGTGGGAGCGGCGGAAGGCGCTCCTGAGCGCGGTCGCAGGGCCGCGAAGAGCGAACGCCGCGCTCCTATCGCGGCTTTCGCCGCTTCTGCGCGTGCGTGGGCTAATTTCTGAGCGCAAATTTTCTCCAAAAAAGGAGCGTGGGATCGCGGCCAAGGCCGCTCCTACAGCGGTAGCAGGGGAATGACGAAGGTGCTCTCCCCGGCCAACTTTGTCCACTCGACTAATTCGCCGCCCGCGAGTTCTGTCGCGCGCCACAGCGTTTTTACCGCCAGCGTCTCTGCCGCCGTCCCACGAATAAAAATAAAACGCAGCGTTCGCCCGTCGCGCTTAAGCGTCAGCTCAGCCTGCGGCCAGTGCGATGGCAGACATGGTGTGAATGACAACGTCTGCGCGGTCTGCCGCAGCCCAAAAATAGATTCAATCGCCGCGCGGTGCATCCACGCGGCAGATCCTGTGTACCAACTCCAGCCGCCACGTCCAACGTACGGCGCTTGGGTGTACACATCACCGGCCATCACATACGGTTCTATGCCGTACACAGCGCCGTATTTGGCCCCTGCAGCGCGATGCGCGGGGCTCAGGTAGGTAAAGTAGCGGTACGGCAGTTCGCTCGCGTCATCACCGTCAGCATTGGCCTCAGGATGGCTTGTGGCTAACTCGGCCTGCGCCATCAGCGCCCATACCGAGCCGTGCGAATATTGGCCACCGTTTTCGCGCACGCCCGGAGGGTATGCCTGAATGTAGCCCGCGCTTGGAACCGCGTTCGCTAGCGGTGGATTGAGCAGGCGAAGCAAGCCCGCATCGTGATCAACCAAATGCGTCTCGACCGCTGTCAAAGCCGCACCTTGCATGTCCACCAGCGCAACGCCGGAGAGCACTGCCCAAGCCTGCGCAATCAAATCTATTTTTGCTTCGGAGTTAACGCTTGAACCGAGCGGCTGCCCGTCGTCGAAAAAGGCGCGCTTGAACCACTCCCCGTCCCACGCGGTGCCGAGCAATGCGGCCTTCCAACCAGTGGCTGCATCTTGCCAGCGTTCGGCGCGCGCAACATCACCGCGTGCCTTTGCGGTGGGCGCAAAGTCGGCAACCAGTTTGCATAGAAACCAGCCGAGCCACACCGACTCGCCGCGTCCTTGGTGGCCGACGCGGTTCATGCCATCGTTCCAGTCGCCGCTGCCCATTAACGGCAGGCCATGAATGCCCACCCGCAAGCTGCGATCAATGGCGCGCGCGGCGTGCTCATAAACAGTTGCTGTTTCGGCGCTAATGGTCGGGGTGTAATACGCGTCTTCAGCGCCGTCAGGGATCGCGCTGCCCTCAATGAACGGCACGGCTTCATCCAGCAGACTCGCGTCGCCCGTTGCACACAGGTAATGCGCGCATGCATAAGGCAGCCACAGTAAATCGTCCGAGAAATGGGTGCGCACGCCTGCGCCGCCCGGCGCGTGCCACCAATGCTGCACGTCGCCCTCAGCAAACTGGCGCGACGCGCAGAGCACAATTTGCTCGCGCAACATCGTTGGTGCAGCCCACGCCAGCGCCATCGTGTCCTGCAGTTGATCGCGAAAACCGGTTGCTCCACCGGCTTGATAAAAGCCCGCTTTCGCCCAAAGTCGGCACGAGACCGTTTGATACAAAAACCAACGATTGACCATCGCGTCAAACAGCGGATCGGGCGTTCTAACTTCGGTTCGGCTCAGCAACTCGTCCCAAAAATCACGTGCTTGTTCGACCCGAGCAAGCGCGGGCGTGGCATGCGCGAGCGCCACCAGTTCGCGTGCGGCAGTCGGATTGTCGGCATAGCCAATGACAAACACGCGCTCCACGGCCTCGCCCGCGGCGAGCACCACGCGCGTCGAAACTGCCGCGCACGGATCGAAGCCGACGCCGCTTTTTTGGCCAAAGCGGTCAGGCAAACTCAACTGGCCGAACGCGTCAAAGCATTCGCGACGATCACAAGTCCAGTCCGCAAACGCGTCACCGCCAGCATCAGCGTCGCAAGCGATGCTCAAAAATGCTGTGCCCTCGCCGAAGCCGCCAGACCGCTCGCGTTGCGTGGATAACAGTGCGGTGATTTTCTGCTCACCCAGCGTGTGTTGGTGGAGCGCAGTCCGCACCGTGCTGCGGTCAGATCGGGTAGCGCCCATCATCCATTCCATGATGCCAATGAGGCGCAGTTGTTGCGTGCGATGACCGCGATTAACCAAGCGCAGGCGCACTTGCTTGAGCGACGTTTTAGTGTCAACGCACCACGTGGCTGTCACCTCAAGCTCGCCGCGATTGTGGCGGATCGCGCTGTAGCCCTGACCGTGCGCAACGCGGTATTGGGCCACGTCATCGCTGTGTGCCGAAGGCGCGACGTTCCACGTCTGCAATGTCTTCAAATCTTGAAGTAAAAACCACTCGGAGGGCGTGTCGGCGACCGGGTCGTTCGACCATGCCGTGAGTTGGTTCATGCGGCTGTTCACCGCCCAGGTATAGCCGCCGCCCGCCTCGGTAATTTGCGCGCCAAAGTGCGCATTCGAGAGCACGTTAGTCCACGGTCGAATGGGTCGTAGCGTGGTGCTGACGTTGAAGCGAAATTCGTTTGAAATGGCGGCGAATTCACCCTTCGGAGCAGGCATGACGCGTTTGGTAACGGTGGTTGCCACCACGGCGAATGATGCACCGTCGCGGCGCTTAACAAACGCCCGCTCATGCAACTCGTTCCACTCGTTGACATGATGGGTGAGCGGTCGCCCGTCGGCGTTCAAGCGCACGCGCGCCAAGTTTTGCACCGTGCTCAATTCGTCATTCGAAATCTCGTCTGCACGCAGCACGTAGAAACCCGTAAGTGGTGGGCTGCCCGCGCTCAAATCAGCGCCGCTTTCGGCCAGGTAGCGCTCACGTAGCGAGGTGATCTCGCGGTGCAGCGCGAGCTGGTATGAAACAGGCTCGGCGTTAATCACCACCAGATCACAGGCAATGCCACCGCGCGACCAGACGCGCATCGCTTTGGTCAAGGTGCGCATCAACCCTAGGCCATCAATGATCCCTGCCGATACCAAAATGATCGGGCGATCCCCCGAGATGCCAAACCGCCACAGTAGTCGCCGATCACACACGTCGGACAACGTGCCGCTGTTATCAACACCAATCGTTCGTGTGTACGGACGAGTGAGGCTGTGTACCAGCGCGGTGGTCAAGGTTTGAATTGCAGCGTTATTCTCAGCAGTAATACGCAAGGCACGAAGGCGAATGCCGGCAAGCGTTGCCGACATCAGTGACGCGCGTTTGACGTGGCTGGTTTGCCTATATTTGTCGATCACTGCGCGCAGCGTGCCGCCATCGTCGGACGCTGCGGTCGCAAACGTCAACTGGGCTTTGGCGTAGGGCGCAATGCGCAGCAGCACCGCCATTGCGCACACCGGGTCTAAGCCCGTGTCGAGCGTGATTGAGCTATTTGGTGCAGCGTCTTGCCCGCCGTCCGGCGTATCGTCAAACGAGGCCAGCGGCTGGCTGACGACACGATTGCGGCCCAGCCAGCGCTGCCGATCTGTTTGGATGCGCACGCTCAGCACCTGCGTATCACTCGCCGCGATGAAATGGGCTGCCTGCAAACCGCGCTCGGTGGCCAGTCGCGGCGCGCGCTCGAACAGCAGCGCTTGATGATGCAGCAGCCACTGAGCCCGCACGAAGAGGCTAGTGAACGCTGGATGCGCTTCGTCGGCGCGCGCGTCGGTGAGGGTCACGTCGAACGCAGAAATTAACTCGATGGTGAGCGTACGGTCACTTAAATTTCTGAGCTCAATCTGGCGAAATTCAATATCGTCTTCCGGGCTCACCCACACCGTGGTGTGTGCCTTCACGTCTCGCCACGCCGCATCAAAACACACCCTATCCGAGTGATAAACCGCACCGTAAAGCGCGGCGGGATCGCCCGCCGGGTGTTGGGTGATCGACGCCAGTCGCGCAGCCACGATGGGCTCGCCCGCAAGCTGCGTTTTCTCGGGCCAACGCAGATAGAAAAAACTGCCGTAGTGGTCGCGCAGGCCGTCGTCCCGGGTGCGATTGATGTTGGTCTGTCCCCAGCGGCTGCCGCCAGCGCCGTTAGCGCGCAGCGTCACGCTGTAGCGCCCGTTCGATAGCACATGCGTAGGCTCAACGGCCACCGTGCCGGGCTGCACGTCGCGCAGCAAACCGGGCGCACGCATTTGCAGCAACTGCGACGGTAAACCGGTGGGTGGCGTATACAGCCGCGACACCTCGCGCGGTGCTCGCTCATGCAACAGCGATGCGACCGCCTCAATGTGTGCGTTGGCCATGCCCCAACGCTGTGCCGGCGCGCCGAGCAGCACATTGGCAAGCGCAACAATGGTCATGCCTTGATGGTGCGCCATGAACGTCGCCACTGCTGTGAACGCTTCATTGCCGGTTTGTCGTGACGGCGAATAATCGAGCGCCTCAATGAAGCCGTACCGCCCTCGCGCTGAGAGTGTTTCAAGCGCTTGAAAGTTAAGCGTTGCACGGTGCGGTGCAACCAGCGCGGCGAGTGCTGTGGCGTACGGAGCTATCACCAATTCGTCGGGTGGCGTACGGCGCAGCGCCAGCCGCGGCACGCCTTGCGGCGCATATTGATAGGCCAATGTTTCGTCGCGACCCGCGTAAGCCGACTCGGAAATTCCCCACGGCACGCCTTGTGCGGCAGTGAAGGCGATTTGCTCGCGCAGCGCCGCGTTGCAGGCGTCGCGCAAAACGCTGCCGTAGGGCTCGTCGAGCACGAGGCTCGGCATCAAATATTCAAACATTGAACCCGACCACGAACGCAGACCAGCCACGGTGCCATTGGCGTAGAAGGGTCGCCCTAGCGATGGCCAGTGCCGCGTGGGCACGTCGCCTTTGGCTACCGCCAAGAGGCTAGTTAGCCGTGATTCTGACGCTAAGAGATCGTAAAACGATGCATCAAGCTGCTGCTCGGCCACGCGAAAACCGATGTGAAATAGGTGCCGTTTGCGGTGATACAAAAAACTGAAATCGGCTTGCCATGCGAGCGCTTCAAATGCTTTAGCCAGTGCGAGCAGGCGTTGCGCCGACTCGGCCTCTACATGCACGGCAATCGCTTTGACGTCAAGCAAGGCGGAGCGTAGGGTGGTCACATGATCGCCTAAGCACCACGTTAATTCGTCGTGCGCCGTGGCTTTGACCAGTGGATCGTGTGCACCGTTGCTGGTAGACATCGAAGCGACTTTAAGAGCTGCATCATCAAGCAACTGTTCGAATAACTTCGCGTCGCGCCCGACTTCGGCGAGCGGATCAGACAGCGCCAGCAGTGTTGACAACTTAGGATCAAGGGTTGATTGCAGCACCATGGGTGTCAAGCGGCGCCGTGATGCGTCAATGGCGCGTTTGATCGCGCTTTGATCAAGCGGCGCGATAGCCAACTCCACACAGGCTTGGGCCACCGCGAGCAGGTGACCGCTCAAGTTGCCGCTGTCCACCGTCGACACATACATTGGAAACAACGGCGCTGCTGTTTGCGTGTCGTACCAATTCAAAAAATGGCCACGGTGGCGCTGCATTTTCATCAGCGTCGCCAGCGTCAATTCCATGCGAGACAGCATGTCCTGCGTGCCTACCCAGCCGAATTGCCGCGCACACGCAGCGCTCAGCAGGTACAACCCGATGTTGGTGGGCGAGGTGCGGTGCGCGACGGCATCAATCGGCAAGGTCTGCAAATTATCTGGCGGCAGATGGTTTTCTTCCGCCACCACACAGCGTTCGAACAGGCGCCAAGTATCGCGAGCGATGCCTTCTAGATACGCCTGATCGCTGAGCGGCAATGCCGCGTCGGTAGTCGGTGCGCAAGCGCGGCTCACCCACCAAATCCAGATCGGGGACGCTGCCCACATGGCGCACAGCAGCAGCGCGAGCAGGGGCTGCCGTGTGCCGGATGCAAGCAAGCTGACGAGAATCACCAGCGACACCACCGGTAGGCTCCAATGCGATCGTGCCAGCGCCTTGACCTCCGTTTTCGCGGCCGCTTGGGCCGCTGCAGCTGTCGTCCATTGCAACAAATGTCGACGGCTAATGAGCATGCGATAAAGCGAGCGCACGATGGCGTCAACCGCCATCAATGCCGAATGCAACAACAGCGCCAAATGCCACACGCCACCCCACACCGTGCGCGCTAGATCAGTGGCGGCCTGCCAATAGAAATGGCGAAACGCGACGTCGTCACGGCTCGGTGCAAATCCGGCCACTGCGCCCATCAGCGGTCCTGCCAGAAAGGCCGCGATTACCAATGCAAACGCTGCCCATGGCAACACCACATTGGTTGCCAACGCGAGCAGCAGTAACGCAAGCGACATCGGCGCGACCAATGAGCGGCGCAAATTATCGAACATTTTCCAGCGGTTGATTGCACGCAGCGGATACGGTTTGCTGCCAAACAGCGGCGCAAGTAGCGACCCGAGCAAAATCGGCAGCAACTGCCAGTCGCCCCGCGTCCAGCGATGCACCCGAGACGCTGCCACGTCGGCATGCGTCGGTGCGTCCTCGATTACCGTGATGTCCGTTACTGCCGCACAACGTGCGATGGCCCCTTCAAGCAAGTCGTGGCTTAGCACTTGGCCTTCGGGCAGGCGACGCGTCAACACCGCATGCATCGCGCGCACGTTGAGCAGCCCTTTGCCCGTAAAGGTGCCCTCGTCGAACAAGTCTTGATACACCTCGGAACTCGCCGCGCTGTACGGGTCAATGCCACATTGCCCGGCGAACAGCCAGTGATAGAGCGTGAAGTTTTTCGGCGCAGGCAGTGGTGTGACCACACGCGGTTGCAGCACGCCGTAGCCGCTAATAACGCTCGCGCCCAGCGCATCAAGCTCTGGCTGATTGTGCGGATGCGCCGCAATGCCCACCAGCTCACGCAAGCGCCCAGGCGGCAACTGCGTATCGCTATCAAGGGTGACGATGTACTTCGTATCGGCGGCGATGCGCGAGGCTTGCTGCACATCAATAAAAGCGTTGTGCGAACCTTCCGCCAACGCGGCGACCAGCAGCTCAAGCTTGCCCCGTTTTCGCTCCCAACCGATCCAGCGCTGCTCGGTTTCGCTGAAGCGGCGCTGCCTGTGCAGCACAATGAAGCGCGGCACGCTGCCGTCGGGTTCAGGATAGCGCTGGTTGAGTTCGCCGATCTGCGCCACCGCATTGTCCAGTAGCGGCTGATCGGCGGCAACATGCTCGGTGTCCGCATCGGCCCAATCGCTTAACAGCGCAAACTGCGCGTTGCTTTCGGGGTTGGCAAGAAAGTGCAATTGCAGTTGATGCACCAGCGCCGCGATTGACTGACAGCTTGTGAGCATCGCGGGAATGACCACCATCACGCGGTGCTCGCTGGGAATGCCGTTGATGAGCGCAAAGCGAGGCAGATGCGCGGGCCGAACCGATTCGCTGATCAGGCGGTTGATGATGGCAACTACCGCCTCTGATGCCGGAAACATCATGAGAATCACCGCGAACAGCGACAACCATCCCGACGCATTTGCACCGATGACCTCAATGTTGTGGTGGCGCAATATCCACGTCATCAGCGCAGCGGTGCCGACGATTAGCGAGAGCAAATAGACCGGCAACGCGAAGCGACGAAACAGCTGCCGCACGAGAGTTAGCGGGCTTTCTTGCAAGCCCAGCGCGCGCATCAGCGTTGCGCGGCCAACACCGGACAACCAGTGTCCGGCTACCGCAGAACTCAGCGCATCACCGGCAGACGACTGCATCAGCTTGAGTAACGTTTGCGCAACGGTTAGTTCGCTGCGGCTACTGCGTCGGGCCAATCGTTCGATGCCGTGCAGAGTCTCATCGCGGGTGCCGATGCTTTCAGCGGCGAACGTGTCCGACGTGAGCATCAAGCGCATCAAGGTGCTGGATCGCCCTACGATGTCGGGCCAGTCCGCGTCACCAATGGCGCGCAGCGAACTCACCGCGTTGCTTACGCTTAAATTGTCTGCGGCTTGGTCGATACTTTTTTGTGATTGAACGGCTGCCACGTCGGGCAACGCCTCGTGCAGCCACGCTTGATAGCGTTCGATGTCGACCGGTTCGCCGCTGGTTCGCCGGTCGCGCAGTCGCTGCGCCATCTGCCCCAAAAACACTTTGCCTACACCGCGTTGGTTGAGCAGTGCGAGCAATTCATCGAGCTGCGGTAGCTCGTAACTTTCGATCCGATCACAACACAGGTTCGCCGCTTCGCGCGCGGCCTTGTTGCTCGCTACACGCTCGGCGAGGCGTCGCAAATTTTCGATCAGCACCACACGCAAGGTGGTGGGCAATGCCCACATTTCACTTAAATTGAGTTCGCGCGTTTCTTGATAGGCCGACAAAAACTGCATCAGCAAATCGTCATCGAACGCACCGTCAGTGTGCGCAACAAACGCCCAGGCGACGCCGTAGATTCGCGGCAGGCCTGCAAGCGGCTCATCCACCAGCACCGGCAGCGACCGAAAATAGCTGCGTGGCAAGCCTTCGTGAATTTCTTTGAGCTGCGCCTCGATCAGGTGAAAGTTATCGAGCAACCATTCAGCAGCCGGGCTGATGTCGTAGCCGGTAGAAGCTTGCATGCCGATGTAGCGATGCGCCTCACGCAGCGTGCGAATGTTGTTTTGTAGTCGCGGGAAAAAAGTGGCAGACCGCGCATTCGCGGCCGCCGCGCGATGCGTTTCGCCAAGGCTCCGGCCATGCTGCGCGAAGCGCTGCGGACCAAAGATTTCGGAGCGAATCGGGGGGTCCAGCGGGCCGCGTGAACCGTCGAGGATCGCGAGCAGCGTGGGTGTCGCCTCCGGAATCAGGCGCTGCAGCGCGGATCGCGCCACGATCTAGAGCACGAGGGAGGAGAGCCCAATAACCACGGCGATCAGTGCCAATGTGGTGATGAAACGTCCGGCAAGAAAACCGTTTACCAACTCAGCTCCTCGCTGCAACTTAAACCACGAGCCGCTGTAGCGATTGCATACGTGCAGATGAGCGCCGAGCGCTGAAGTTTCAACCAACGTAGGCTGTAAATGGTCGGCAAACGATGCGGTGTGCCAGGAGGTGGTTGGCATGGAATGAGTCGACATAAAAAATCTCCACCTGATTGGCCAGCAAGCCGCGCAGAAAAATGTTGATGGCCCGTTGTTGCTGAAGGGCGCGTATCGCAGTTGAGCCATAACTACCCGCTATCGAGGCTATGGCACGAACCTTATGTCAACATGCTAGAAGCGAGATCACGCTCCGTCTATCGGACGAAAGCGCCTGTTTTGTAGGGGCTGTCCTACACCCGTTTAACGGTACGATCGCTACGCAATCTGTTTCTTTTCGAGCACCTCCACACCAATGCCTCGGTAGCCCACAAAGCGGCAGGCTGGATCAAACATGGGCTCGCCGCTCACTCTGTAGCGATGCCGCGCACCATTGCTACCTAAACGACTAAACGCGAAATCGAGAAACGGTTTCCGCGCTGCGATCATGGTTTGAAGCGCCATGCGCTCGTTCTCGTCCCAACCCGTGTCCTCGGTCGCAGGAGCTTTGCCCAAAAAGGCGGTCATACGAATGCCGAGCATTTCAAACACGGGGCCGGACACGGTAGTGAATTCGCCCGTTTCGTTCTGCTCCCAATACCAGTCGGACGCAAGCGCGGTGAGGCTTCGAAACCGCGCTTCGCTCGCAACGAGCTGCGCCGTCCGTTCCTCAATTTTTTGTTCTAGCGAGTCGTTGTGCTGCTCGATTCGTTTGTGGCACAGGCGAATTTCCAGCATATTGTGAATGCGCGTTTTGACCTCAACCAGATCAAACGGTTTGCTGATGAAATCCTTGGCACCGCCTTGCAACGCGCGAAGTTTGTGGCCGGGCTGTGCGGTCAGCACAATCACCGATAAGTAGCTATCTACGTTGTCACGCTTTAAGTCTTCTAGCACCTGAAAACCGTCCATAACGGGCATCTTCAAGTCGAGCAAAATCAGGTCATAGTGATTTTTTGCCTGTAGCGCGCGCACCTCCAGCGGATTCATGGTGGACGTCACCGCTGTGTAGCCCGCCTCAGTCAGTAGCGTTTCGAGCAATTGCACATCAGCAGCTTGATCGTCGACGATCAGTATGCTGGCGCGGAGAATGTCTGAGTGGGTAATCATTGTGCGTGCTCCTTTTCTGGCGTGATGTGCGCTGTCGTTTTTGCAAACGCTAACGCCTCGTCCAGCGTCTCGGTAAATTCGTTGATCTTGATCGGTTTAGTGAGGTATTTGAAGAAGCCTGCCTCCAAGCCTTTCTCGATGTCGCGCGGCATGGCGTTGGCGCTCAGCGCGATGACCGGGATGTGTGCCGTGGTTGCGTCCTCCGCCAAAATTCGCAGCGCTCGAATACCACTGATACCCGGTAGATTGATGTCCATCAGAATCACATGTGGCAGCGCATGGCGTGCCATTTCAACGCCGCTCACGCCGTCGCGTGCGGTGAGCAGTCGAATGTCGGCGCGCCGCGCAATCAGGTCTTCCACCAGCATCAAGTTGGCCGGATTGTCTTCCACATAAAGCACGGTGCGTACGTTGGCCGCTGACGCAGCGCCCCCGTGCGCGGTGCTAATGCCTTCGCCAATAACGCTTGTCATGCGTTGTCGCTCGGTTGTTCTATTCATTTCAATTGAAAAGGTGCTGCCCTTACCCACTACGCTTTCAACCCAGATTGCACCGCCCATGAGCTCAACCAAACGCTTGGTCATCACGAGGCCTATGCCTGTGCCTTGCTCGCTCGTCTCCTGCCCCAATCGATTAAACGGCTGAAACAGTTGCGTGATTTTTTCGGCGGTCAGGCCAGCGCCGGTGTCCTCAACAGAAATGCATATGCGTCCCGCAGCAAGCTCTGCGCAGCGCACGCGCACCGTGCCGCCCACGCTGTTGTACTCAATTGCGTTGGAGAGCAAGTTGATCAGCACCTGCTTCACACGCCGTCGATCCGCCATCACGAAATACGGAAACGCCAGTTGTTCAAAGGTGACGGTAATGCCGCGTTTTTGCGCTTGTGATTCGATCATGGTCTGGCATTCGAGCATCACCTCGGTCAGCCCGACAGGCTCCAGCGACAGCGACAATTTGCCTGATTCGATCAGCGCCAAATCGAGAATTTCGTTAATCAAATCGAGCAGATACCAACCTGCTTGCAGAATTTGATCGATGCTGCGCTTTTGGGCGAGTGTAGGTTGTGGCGTGCCTGATTCCATGAGTTGCGCAAAGCCCAAAATCGCACTCAACGGGGTGCGCAATTCGTGGCTCATGCTCGACAAAAAATCGGACTTCGCAAGGTTTGCTTTTTCCGCGACCGACATCGCATCTTTAAGCGCGACTTCCACCTCTTTGCGCACCGAGTTGTCGGTGCCGATTAATAGGTACCCGATGATGTCGCCGAAATCGTCGCGTAGTGCGGTAATCGAGACAATCGCTGGAAAGCGCCTGCCGTCTTTGCAGATGTAGGTCAACTCATAAATGTCCTCAACGCCGCGCGAGGCTTTGAACGCCAACGCTTCAAAACCGGGCGTGATTGGCGTGCCCAACTCCTTGGTCAACGCCTGCGCGCGCGCCATCACTTCCTGCGGGTCGTGAATATCGCTTGGGTTGATTTTGTTGACTACCTCTTCGGCCAGATAGCCGAGCATGAGCTCAGCGCCCACGTTAAATAACTGGATGATGCCCTTTTCATCGGTTGCAATAATCGAGAAATTGGCGCTGGTAAGAATCGCGTTTTGCAGTGCACCGGTTTTGAGCAACGTTTGCTGACGTTGCACCTCAATGCCGTCGGCGCGGCGAGCCTCGTCGGTGGTGCTGATGCTAGAACTGGTGGCGGATCCGGGCATGGGGGCGATCTGTAAAGAGTCAAAAAAGACGGCTACAGCTGTATAAAAATGCGTATCACTCGCGTGAAAAAACGTTGTCGACGGTGCTTCACAGGTTGCGGTTGAGTACCACAGATATGCCATAAAAAAAAGGTTTACCTGTGCGGAAAATGATGAAAGTGTGGCGAATCCGTGTGTCAGCAGTTTTGTACTGCTGATCAATTGTGTACGTTATACGCCAAATGTAGGACAGGTCTTACCGTGCTGTCTGTGCGGAAGCGCACATAGCGGAGCATTTTCTCGATGAGTAGGAGAAGAACTACGCCGCGTCGCGAGTTTTTCTGATGGTGCCGATCGACGGTCGTTTTCATAATTTGCCATCGGTGGAATTCCATCAAACGTCAGAAAAAGGATCCCATATATGAACACCATTCAACATTGCAAAACCGCCGTCGCCATCGCGCTGATGTGCGTTGCATCAAGCTCGTTTGCAGTCACCATGGCGAAGTCTGATTACTCTGCCAGCAAAGACCGCATTAAAGCTGACTACAAAGTAGACAAAGCGGTGTGCGATAAGTCCACCGCCAACGCAAAAGACATCTGCATGGAGCAGGCCAAGGGCAAAGAAAAAGTAGCGCGTGCCGAGCTCGAATTTAGCTACACCGGAAAAGCCAAGGATGCGGCAAAAGTGCCGGTTGCAATGGCTGACTCAACGTTCGCCGTGGCAAAGGAAATGTGCGATGACAAATCGGGTGAGGCGAAGACACTCTGCCGTACCGAGGCAAAAGCTACTCACACCAAAGCGCTGGCAGACGCGAAAATGAACAAAAAAGTGGCCGCTGCTCGCACTGATGCCGTGGAAGACAAGACCGAGGCGAACTATAAAGTCGCGGTCGAGAAATGCGAAGCGATGTCAGGTGATCCAAAAACCACCTGCGTGAATGCCGCCAAAGCCCGTTACAACAAAACTTAATGGCACGACACACGCTGCCCCTCTCAACAACGCGCCGCATCCCGGCAGTCGCCGGGACACGTTTGCACGCAGCCCAGCGAAGCGCATGTTGTGCGCGCAACACCACATAGAAAGCCTCCAACATGACCTATCAAAGCGTGAATCCGTACAACGGCGCGATCCTTAAAACGTTCGATACGTTTAGCGATGCGCAGGTTGAAACGGCGCTTGCGAAGGCCTCCGCGTGTTTTGACGTGTGGCGGCAGACTACGTTCGCGCAGCGGGCGGCGGTGGCAGCAAAAGCCGCGGCCATCATGCGCGACCGCGTCGACGAATTTGCGCGATTGATCACGCTCGAAATGGGTAAACGCATTGACGAGGCTAGGGGTGAAGTGCTACTCAGTGCAGCCATCATCGAGTATTACGCGAAGAACGCAGAATCGTTTTTGGTAGCGGTGCAGCTCACGCCCAAAGTGGGTGAGGCCTCGGTTGAGAGCTCGCCCATTGGTGTGCTGTTCGGCGTGCAACCGTGGAATTTTCCGTATTACCAGTTGGCCCGTTTTGCGGCACCTAATTTGATGGCCGGTAACGTGGTGATGGTGAAGCATTCGGGTAGCGTGCCGCAATGCGCGGTAGCTTTTGAGCAGTTGTGGATTGATGCGGGCGCACCCGAAGGCGCATACACAAACCTGCGCATTTCACATGAACAATCCAACGCGGTGATTGATGATCGTCGCATCAAAGGTGTGGCGTTGACCGGCAGCACCGAGGCGGGCAAAAGTGTGGCCGCGCGCGCTGGACAAAATCTTAAAAAAGCCACCATGGAGCTGGGCGGCAGCGACGCGTTTATCGTGCTTGACGATGCCGATATCGACAAAACGGTTACGTGGGCCGTGCAAGCGCGCATGGCAAACACGGGGCAAAGCTGTGTTGCCGGAAAACGCTTCATCATTGTTGAAAAAGTGGCCGACGAATTCATCGCAAAATTCACCGCAGCGCTGGCAACACTCGCGCCGGGCGACCCAATGGATAAGGCCACCACGCTCGGGCCCCTGTCGTCCGAAGGCGCGCTGGTCAAGCTTTTGGAGCAGGTTGACGGCGCCGTTTCAGGTGGTGCAACGGTCGCGCTTGGCGGCAAGCGCATCGCGATGGCTGGTGCCTTTATGCAGCCGACAATTTTGACCAACGTGGGCCCAAAAAATCCGGCGTTCCGTGAAGAGTTTTTTGGACCAGTAGCAATGGTGTTTCGCGTGCAAGACGAAGACGCTGCAGTGGCGCTCGCCAACGATTCTGACTTCGGATTGGGCGGCTCGGTGTTCACCCGCGACGTGGCGCGTGGCAAGCGTGTGGCCAGTCGCGTGGACACGGGCATGATGTTCATCAATCAGCCCACCGGATCGTCGCCCGAACTACCGTTTGGCGGCGTTAAAGATTCAGGCTTTGGCCGCGAGCTGGGTGGCCAAGGCATCCAAGAATTTGTCAACAAAAAGCTGGTTCGCGTGGCCTCGATTGACGCCGTGGCGTAGCGACGCGTGCCGCTCAGAGGCGCGCAACAACTCTCCCTATTTTTTATGCCCGCCAACGCGCCGGATCGCATGCTTAATACGCTCACGCTGATTGATGAGCGCGAGGCTGACGCGGAGCCTCGCGTGCATCACACGCCGGTTGGCGTGCCGGACCATGTGGCGCTTGCCTTCACCAAACTGCTGCGCATCATTGCGGACACGTTTTTCGCGAAGCGCTACGGCCATCGCGCCATCGTGCTTGAAACGGTGGCAGCGGTGCCCGGCATGGTCGGCGCTATGGCCACGCATCTGCGCTGCCTGCGGCGCATGGTCGACGACGACGGCTGGATTCGGACGTTAATGGAAGAGGCCGAGAACGAGCGCATGCATTTGATGACGTTTGTTGAGATTGCTAAGCCCACTTTTTTTGAACGCATGGTGATCTTGCTGGCGCAGTGGATTTTCTACGTCGGTTTTTTTCTAATTTATTTAGTGTCGGCGCGCACCGCGCATCGCATCGTGGGTTATTTTGAGGAGGAGGCGGTGATTAGCTACACGCTGTACCTGCAAGAAATTGACGAAGGCCGTGCGCCGAATGTGCCAGCGCCCGCAATTGCTAAACACTATTGGCAACTGGCCGATCACGCGACGTTGCGCGATGTAGTTCTGGTGGTTCGCGCCGACGAGGCGCATCATCGAGACGTCAACCACGGCTTTGCCAGCACGCTGGCTGGCCTGCCGCTCGATCAGGCGAGAGCCGCGCCGTACCCGCGTCACGCCGACACCCTTCGCATGGATGCGTAAGGGCGTTTTTTGGTAGCGAAAAGTCCCGATAGGTTTATGCCGTAAGCGGCGTCCGCTGGCGCGGCACACGGTTTAACGTGTGCGCGAAGTGGTTGGATGTGACACGCGGTGTGTAAAAAAAAGCGGACAGGTCTTGCGAAAAGTTGACGTTTCGACACCAGCTGCGCCTATGTTCGGTAGCGTACATACGGAAGCGCCTTTTGCTCCTAACATTCAAGGCTATTGAAACCAATTATTGAGCGTATGATGCCCTCCAGCGTCACCTCGGAGCGCGTTTATGACAATACCCCCCGACCGCAAGCAGAACCATTTGCTTGCTGCAATTCCAGCCTCGGACTGGAAGCGTTTGTCGCACCATCTGGAGCCTGTTGATCTCTCGCTCGCGCAGGTGCTCTACGAGTCCGGCGCGACCATGACCCACATGTACTTTCCGACCACATCGATCATCTCGTTGCTGTACGTGATGGAGAACGGCTCGTCGGCTGAAATTGCCGTGGTGGGTAACGAGGGTTTGGTCGGCGTGTCGCTATTTATGGGCGGCGAATCAACGCCCAGCCGCGCGGTGGTGCAAAGCGCGGGGCGCGGATTCAAGATTGAATCGCAAATCATGAAAGACGAATTCAACAAAGCGGGCCCGGTGATGCACCTTCTCCTGCGCTACACGCAGGCGCTGATCACGCAAATGGCGCAAACCGCCGTGTGCAATCGGCATCACTCGCTCGATCAACAACTGTGTCGTTGGTTGCTGCTGAGCCTGGATCGTTTGCAGGGCACCGATTTAGTGATGACGCAAGAGCTGATCTCAAACATGCTCGGCGTGCGTCGCGAGGGCGTCACCGAGGCGGCGATGCAGTTGCAGGCAGCGGGCATCATTCGCTACACGCGCGGCAAAATTTCGGTGCTCGATCGTCCGGGCCTTGAGCGACGCACCTGCGAGTGCTACGCGGTGGTGAAGAAAGAGTACGACCGCTTGTTGCCGGACATGTTGGCTACGTAGCGCGCAGCCTGCCTGTTTCTGCGGCTCGTTCTGACGGTAAATTACACTGCGGCTCAGTCAATCAGCTTTCTTCGTAAAGCGCCAATTTGCTTGGGCTAACGCTGTAAAATGGTTATTATCGACTAGAGAAAAATATTGGGTGTAGCCATAGCAAAATGGGCGTTGTAGCTTAAAGCTGTATTGAAAAAACTTGCGTACTCGTGCACCGTAGGCCTAATCTGACATCTATCAGCGGCTGTCGCCGATAGCGCCATAGCGCGCTCAAAAAGAACATGTGGACTCGAAACACGCATCGAGACCGTCATGAATTTGTACACATTCGCCCCGCCAGTCAAACCCGAACCACGACAAAATCATTTGTTGGCCGCGCTGCCTGATTGCGAATGGTCGCGCTGGTTGCCGCATTTGGAGCGAGTCGATTTGCCGATGGGTAAAGTGCTCTGCGAAGCAAGCAGCCCGACGCCGTTTGTGTACTTTCCGACCACCGCAATTGTGTCGCTGTTGTGCACCACGTCCGAGGGCGGCACCGCTGAAATTGCCGTGGTGGGCAACGATGGTGTGGTCGGTGTGTCGATGATTATGGGTGGCCATTCGATGCTCAATCGCGCTGTGGTGCAAAGCGCCGGCCAAGCCTATCGCCTGCGCTCGCTGATGGTAACCACCGAGGTTGAGCGCGGTGGCCCGGCGCTGCGCTTGCTGCTGCGCTACACGCAAACATTGATCACCCAAGTGACGCAAACCGCGGCCTGTAACCGCCATCACGGGATAGAGCAGCAGCTCGCACGGCGGCTGCTCACCGCGCTTGATCGATCACCCTCGCACGAATTTGCGATGACGCAGGAAGCACTCGCGTGCATGCTCGGTGTGCGCCGCGAAGGCGTGACCGCTGCCGCGCTTAAGTTGCAGCGCGCAGGCGTGATCCGCTACCAACGCGGGCACATTTCGGTGCTGGATCGAGCGCGCTTGGAGCAACATGCATGCGAGTGCTATGCAGCCGTTGCCAAAGAAAATGATCGCCTGATGCCGATCTCGGTTGCCGCGTTGTACCGTGCTGCAACGCCGCTGCCGACGTTAGTGCCGACGCTTGCGCCAATGCCTGCTTCCATGCCCGCGTCACGGCAACGTCCGCTGCCGCTGCCGCTCGCAGCCTAGAGAAAGCTTTTTGTCGCTGCCTCGCGCCGCCAGCGGCGGCGAGTGTTCAGGTCGCGATTGCGCGAGCGATGCGCGTTTAAGCGCACCCGTCAGTCGCCCTACCGCACGGTAATTCGCGATTGCGGAACAACTTCGTTTCATATGTTCGCTAACAGACGGTGTGTGGTCACGTTATGCGGCACACTCGTGGAACCTGTTTTACGCACCCTTCATGTTGTGCCCATCCCGCGCCCAAGATCTGCAGCAGTGACTCAGCGCCCGCCACGTCAACTAGCATCCACCGGAGCGCCCCATTGGCGACTGTTGAAAATCATTTGATCGAGCGCCTGCCGCGTAAAGATCGGGCACGCTTACTTGCGCTGTGTGAGGAAGTGCCGCTCGTGTTGGCCGACGTATTGTGCGATCCCGGTCGCCCCATGCGTCACGCGTATTTTCCGACCGACGGCTTTATATCAATGGTGGCTGTGGTAGACGGCACGCCGGGCGTTGAGGTCGGCATGGTGGGTCGCGAAGGCATGTTGGGCGCCCACATGGTGCTCGGCGTGGCGGACGCACCGCTGCACGCTTTGGTGCAGGGCGGCGGTAGCGCACGACGCATCAGCGCGTCGGCATTTCGTAAAGAACTGGCACAAAGCGCGGCATTGCAACAGGGCGTCAATCGCTACATGTATGTTTTGCTGTCGCAGTTGGCAACGTCAGCGGCGTGTTTGCGCTTTCATCTGATTGGGCCGCGACTCGCGCGTTGGTTGTTGATGTGTCAAGACCGGGCACATTCACAAAGCTTTCACATCACGCAGGAATTTTTGGCCTACATGCTCGGCGTGCGCCGCGTCGGCATCACCACTGCGGCCGGTATTTTTCAACGCGCTGGGTTGATTGAGTACCACCGAGGCGCGGTCACCGTGCTTGACCGTAGCGGCTTGGAAAAGGCAGCATGCAACTGCTACAAAACTGATCGCGATGGCTACATGAAACTGTTTTAGTGTTGCTCGGGTAGGACGTTGCTGACACACGAAGGCGGCTGCCACCGATAGGACGACGCCGTACGGCGGGCGAGCATTAAGCCTCACCCATCAGAGACGTCGAGCATGAATATAGAACCGCAAAACAGCACTGAACTTATCGAGCTCGCAAAGCGAGTTGACGGCATCAAAATCGTCATGATGACAACGCTTGATCCGCAGGGCGCGCTGGTGAGCCGGCCGATGTCGCCCATCGAGATGGATGCCAAAGGTGCTATCTGGTTTTTCAGCGATCTGCGTTCGGAAAAGGTTGAACATCTACGCGTTGTCAATGTCGCTTTTAGCGACGAGGACAACGGCACCTACGTGTCGATTTCAGGTCGCGGCGAAATGCATGCCGAACGTGCGCACATCGAAAAATTGTGGACCCCATTCGCGCGCCCGTGGTTTCCAGACGGCCCTGAATCCACTAACTTAGCGCTGCTCAAATTTGTGCCGCAAACCGCCGAATATTGGGACGCACCCAACAGCAAGATGGTGCGCATGTTTGCCATGGCCGCATCCATCGCTGCAAGCAAACCCATCGGCATGGGCGAGCACGATACGTTGATCGATCTCGCGGTCGCGAAGTAAGTCATCCCACGCGTGCATTTGCACACCGTTTTCCCGCGGCAATATAGCGCCGCATACACCTGACTTTTCGTCATCACACTCTCCAAAAAGGATACACCCATGAAACAGAATTTATTGATCTCCGCCGTGCTCGCCACGCTCACGCTAACGCTCGCCGCATGCGACCGACCGGCGCCAACGGTGGTCTCCGTGCCGGGACCTGCTGTGGTTGTGCCGGGCCCTGCTGGCCCACAGGGCACGCCGGGTAGCACCGGCAGTACCGGCAGCACCGGTAACACGGGCAGCACCGGCAACACGGGTAGCACCGGCAACACCGGCGCTCCTGGCATTCCCGGCAGCGACGGCGCAAAAGGTGAGCCTGGTAAATCCGGCGACGGCACCACCGTGATCGTTACGCCACCGGCACCAAAGCAATAACGTTAACCATTCATCTAGGAGAAATTACATGAGCGTTGCCACGATATTACTGATCGTTCTTTTGCTGCTACTGGTCGGCGCGATTCCCGCTTGGGGGCACAGCAAAAGCTGGGGCTACGGGCCAAGCGGCGGCTTGGGCCTTATCGTGATAGTCATAGTAGTTCTTATGTTGATGGGCCGCATATAACCGCGTGGCGCTTTATGGCTGATGCACCGTTACGGCTATCTACAGGCACGTTCTTGATAGCGTGCTTAGTCGTCACACTCGCTGCCTGCGGTGAGGTGGCGAGGCTTCCCATTTCAGCGGGCATCGGCACGCAGCCGACGTTGCCGCCCGCTAACCGAACGCTGATTCCCACGGTCAACATCGCACCGGCGAAACCGTGGGCAAATGGCGCAATGCCGACCCCGGCTCCGGGTACGCAAGTCGCGGCTTTTGCAGGCGATCTCGATCATCCGCGCTGGCTATGTGTGTTGCCGAATGGTGATGTACTGGTCGCCGAAACCAATGCGCCGCCAAAGCCAGATGACGCCAAAGGCATCAAGGGATGGGTGATGGGCTTGGTGATGAAGCGTGCTGGCGCGGCAACGCCCAGCGCCAACCGCATTACGCTGCTGCGTGATACTGACGGCGACGGCGTTGCCGACATGCGCAGCGTGTTGATCGACGGGCTTAATTCGCCGTTCGGTATGGCACTCGTAGGTGCCGATTTATTTATAGCCAACACCGACGCACTGCTGCGTTTTCCGTATGCTGCGGGTGACACCAAAATTTCCGGGCCTGGTATCAAGATTGCTGATTTGCCGGGTGGGCCGATCAATCACCATTGGACGAAGAATTTGATCGCCAGCCCCGATGGCCTGAAACTCTACTTAACGGTAGGCTCCAACAGCAACGTCGCCGAGCGCGGCATGGATGCGGAGGTCGGCCGCGCGGCCATTTGGCAGGTAGACATCAAAGACGGCACCCATCGCGTGTTTGCATCAGGTCTGCGCAATCCTAACGGCATGGCGTGGGAGCCGCAGCAGCGCATGCTGTGGACGGTGGTCAACGAGCGCGACGAACTTGGCAGTGACTTGGTGCCCGACTACTTAAGCTCGGTGCAGGACGGCGCTTTTTACGGCTGGCCGTACAGTTATTACGGCCAACATGTTGACGAGCGGGTGCAACCGCAGCAGCCTGATTTAGTGGCGAAAGCCGTCGTACCCGATTATGCGTTGGGCTCACACACGGCATCCCTTGGGCTCGCCTATTCGGCGGGCAACACGCTGCCTCCGCCATTCGCCAAAGGCATGTTCATTGGCCAGCACGGGTCGTGGAATCGCCGCCCGCACAGCGGCTACAAAGTGATTTTTGTGCCGTTCGAAAACGGCAAAGCGGTGGGTGCACCCATCGACGTGTTGACGGGCTTTTTGAGCGCGGAAGGCAATGCGTTCGGTCGACCCGTTGGCGTGGTACTCGACAGAAAAGGCGCGCTGCTGGTTGCTGACGACGTAGGCAATGTGATCTGGCGCGTGAGCGCTGCACGTTGATCTCAGGGGTTTGCAAATGATGCGCCAGTGTCGCAAACACGTTGTCGGTTACGGCTTCGCGCTCGCGCTTTTTTCTGTAGTTACGCTTGCAGGCTGCAGCAGTTTGCCGGTGATTCATCCCGATATGGTGCGTCAACCCGGCGGCACGCCGCAACTGCAAGGCGCGCGCGGTCTGCTCTCACCAGTGCAAAGTAAAGCCGTGCTTGACCGCCTCAACGCACGTGGCACGGCGACCGACATTTTTGATCGCCATCTAGCACTCGAAGAAGCCATTGTCGGCAGCCCGCTTACCACCGGCAATCAGGTACTGTTGCTGCAAGATGGCCCCGCCACATATCAGGCCATGTTCGCGGCCATCGCGGCCGCGAAAGATCACATCAACATGGAAACCTATCTTCTCGAGGATGATGAAGTCGGGCGACGTTTCGCGCAGGCCTTGATCGGCAAACAACAACAGGGTGTGCAGGTTAATCTCATTCGCGATAGCGTTGGCACTTTCTCCACGCCTGCCGCCTTTTTCCAGCGCATGACTGATGCGGGCATCCGGGTGCTGGAATACAACCCGGTCAATCCGTTGCTCGCGCGCAAAAAGTGGGAGATTAACCAGCGTGATCATCGAAAATTGTTGATCGTTGATGGTGCCGTAGCTTTTCTTGGCGGCATCAACATCAGCAACGTCTACTCGGGCGGATCTTTCAAACAGCGGGTGCGCCCGAAGACTACTGATGGAGAGAACGCTGATTTGGCTTGGCGAGACACCGACTTGCAAATTCGCGGGCCGGTAGTCGCTGAGCTACAAAAGCTTTTCATCGGCACTTGGGACAGCCAACACGCTGAAGCGTTGATCGCTAAAAATTACTTGCCGAAAACCGAAACGGTAGGTCAACAGGTTGTGCGCGCCATTGGCAGCTCTCCCGATGACGAGTACAGTTTTATTTACGCGACACTGCTTTCAGCAATTGGTAATGCCGAGCTCAGCGTGAGTTTGACTAATGCCTACTTTGCGCCTGATCCTCAGCTGCTGGCAGCTCTTAAGGCGGCTGTGGCCCGCGGCGTGAAGGTGACTTTAATCTTGCCCGCTCACACTGATTCTTGGCTCGTGTTTCATACCGGGCGCGGGTATTTTGATGAATTGTTGCGAGCCGGCGTAAGAATTTATTTACGTCGCGGTGTGGTGTTGCATTCAAAAACCGCGCTCATCGACGGTGTGTGGGCGACAGTCGGCTCAACTAATCTTGATTGGCGTAGCTTCTTGCACAACCGTGAGTTGAACGCAGTGGTACAGAAGTGGTTCAGCAAATTCAGACAGCGGTTTAAGCGAAACTTCAGGGCATAAGGCGAGGCGTCAAGAGCGCTCGCGAACTGGAGTTTTTTATGTTGA
>JAYSRA010000005.1:0-5642 GCA_043721275.1 Burkholderiales bacterium | reverse complement strand
CGTTAGGCAACATTTCAAGGATCTCGCCCTGCATCTGGATGGTGTCTTCTTTCGCCATGCGTTTAGACTTTTAATCCACCCTTCAGGTTAGCTTTTTTAAGTAGCGAATCGTATTGCTGCGACATCATGTAGGCCTGCACCTGCGTCATGAAGTCCATTGTGACCACTACAACGATCAGCAAAGAAGTACCACCGAAATAAAACGGCAGATTCCAAGCGCTAATCAAAAATTCCGGAATCAAACACACCACGGTGATGTAGATCGCGCCAATCAACGTCAAACGGGTGGTGATTTTTTCTATGTACTTCGCCGTCTGATCGCCAGGCCGATAGCCGGGGATAAACGCGCCGCCTTTTTTCAGATTCTCGGCTGTTTCTTTCGGGTTGTACTGAATCGCCGTGTAGAAGAAGCAAAAAAAGATGATGAGTGCCGCATAAACAATCATGTGAATCGGCTGTCCCGGCCCCAAAGCGTTAGCCGCATCACGTAACCACGACGGCCCTACGCCTGGGCCAATGAAACCCAAGATGGTCGGAATGAACAGAATCAAGCTTGACGCGAAGATGGGAGGAATTACGCCAGCCATGTTCAACTTCAGTGGCAGATGTGAGCTTTGACCGCCGTACACCTTGTTGCCGACTTGACGCTTGGCATAATTGACTAACACTTTGCGCAACGCCCGCTCAAAGAACACAACAGCGGCGGTAACACCCACCACCAATATGAATAGAAAGAGCAATTTCAAAATGCTCAGCCTGCCTGAAGCTTGCAGTTCCAAAGTATTTTTCAACCCAGACGGCAGTCCAGCAACGATTCCAGCAAAAATCAGAATCGAAATGCCGTTTCCCAAACCTCGCTCGGTAATTTGCTCACCTAACCACATTAAAAACATGGTTCCTGTAACCAGCGTCACTGTGGTTACAACACGGAATGATAGACCTGGATCCATGACCAAACCAGGCTGGCTTTCAAGCGCAATCGCGATACCTACCGCCTGAAAAAGCGCGAGGACCAGAGTGCCGTAGCGCGTGTACTGCGTGATTTTGCGACGGCCCGCTTCACCTTCTTTTTTCAGTGCTTCTAGCGTCGGCACCACCACCGATGCAAGCTGCATGATGATCGAGGCAGAGATGTAGGGTGTGATACCGAGCGCAAGAATCGAGAAACGCTCTAACGCGCCGCCCGAAAACATGTTGAACAGTCCGAGGATGCCGTTTTGCTGCGACTTGAACAATTCTTCGAGCACAGACGCGTTAATACCGGGCACCGGCACGTGTGTACCGATCCGGTAAACGATCAACGCGCCCAACAAAAACAAAAGGCGACGTTTTAGGTCGCCATATTTGTTGCCGGGTTTTTGAGCTGGGTTTAACGCCACGCGTAGTTCCTGATTAGTTCAGTAAGACGACAATTACTGGGCGACAGCAGACGAATCCGCCTTGACCTTGGCCTTGAGCTTGCCCTTAGGAGCCTCCGGCGCATCAACCACTGTGCCGCCTGCAGCAACAATTGCCTTGCGCGCGCTAGCGGTTACCAAAACGCCATTCAACGTTACTGCAACCTTGATTTCGCCGCCGCCGATGATCTTGACCATCTTGGCATCATTTGCGACCGCTTTCGCCGCTTTCAATGCCAACAGATCCACTTCAGCAAGGCCGAGCTTCGCTAGAACGCCTACTGTGATTTCGGCGCGGAAGTCGCGCATCAGTGAAGTGAAACCACGCTTTGGTAGACGGCGATGCAAAGGCATCTGACCGCCCTCGAAGCCGATCTTGCGCGACGCGCCAGAACGTGACTTTTGACCGTTGTGACCGCGACCGGCAGTTTTGCCGAGGCCACTGCCCATGCCCCGACCGACGCGACGACGATTTTTCTTTGCGCCTTCAGCGGGCTTGATCGTATTGAGTTGCATATCGATTTCTTCTGAGGCCTACGCAACTGCTACGACGAGATGACGAACTGTGTTCACCATGCCGCGCGACGAAGGCGTGTCAATAATTTCGCGAACCTGCCCGATTCTTTTAAGACCGAGACCTTTGACGGTTGCGACGTGGTTGTGCTTGGCACCAATCGGTGACTTGAACAGTTTCACTCTAAACGTTGTACGCATTTTGTCAGCCATGATTAAGCCTCCGACAATTGTTCAACGTTAAGGCCGCGCTTGGCAGCAATCTCACCGGGGGTGTTTACTTTTTCCAGCGCGTCGAGCGTTGCACGCACCACATTGTACGGATTGGTGGGGCCAAAGCATTTGGCGAGCACGTTAGTGACGCCAACGACTTCAAACACCGCACGCATCGCGCCACCGGCGATCACGCCAGTACCTTCAGACGCGGGCTGGATCAACACGGTGGTTGCACCATGTTTACCCATAACAGCGTGATGTACCGAACCCGATTTCAGGCTGACCTTGATCATCTGGCGACGCGCTTGCTCCATCGCTTTTTGAACACCGACCGGCACCTCTTTCGATTTGCCTTTGCCCATGCCGACGCGGCCATCGCCGTCGCCAACCACGGTCAGCGCTGCGAACGCCATGATGCGGCCACCTTTCACCACTTTGGTGACGCGATTCACACTAATCATCTTCTCGCGCAGGCCGTCACTCGGCTCTTCGCTTTTTTGTACTTGAGGGCGTGCCATCTGAGTACTCCTTTATTCTCTTTTAGAACTTAAGACCGCCGGCGCGCGCTGCTTCGGCAAGAGCCTTCACGCGACCGTGGTATTGGTAACCTGAGCGATCAAAGGCGACCGCTTCAACGCCGGCAGTTTTTGCCTTTTCAGCGATGCGGGTACCTACGATTTCAGCAGCGGCTTTGTCGCCACCGTTCTTGATAAGCGCGCGCACTTCAGCTTCAGCCGTTGAAGCGCTGGCCAATACTTTGCTGCCGTCACCGGAGATGACTTGCGCATAGATGTGCGAGTTGGTGCGGAACACCGCGAGGCGAGTCGCCAATTGAATGGTCAAACGCACACGCGTTTGACGAGCGCGGCGAATACGAGCGACTTGTTTGCTTTTAGTCATTGCGATTGCCTGCCTTACTTCTTCTTGGTTTCTTTAAGCGCCACAACTTCGTCAGAGTAGCGAACGCCTTTGCCCTTGTAAGGCTCTGGCGGACGGTACGCGCGAACTTCTGCAGCGACTTGGCCGACCTGTTGACGGTCAGCGCCCTTAATCAGGATCTCAGTCTGTGTCGGCGTTGTCACCGTCACACCTGCGGGCATTTTGTGCGCCACAGGATGCGAGAAACCAAGCGTCAGGTTCAGCGTGTCGCCAGCAGCGGCAGCACGATAGCCCACACCGACCAACGTCAGCTTCTTCGAGAAGCCTTCAGACACGCCGCGAACCATGTTGTTCACCAGCGCGCGGCAGGTGCCCGACATTGCACGGCTGTGCTGATCACCGTTCGCAGCAGCGAAGGTGATTTGATTGTCTTTACGCTCGATCTTGACCGAGCCACCAAAATCGTGCGACAGCGAACCCAGCGGGCCTTTAACGTCAACACGACCACCCGCTAAAAGCACTTCGACTTTGGCTGGGATCTCTACGGGGTATTTAGCAATACGTGACATGAGTGACCTCTTAAGCGACTGTGCAGAGCACTTCGCCGCCCATGCCCAGGCTGCGTGCTTTACGATCAGTCATAACACCCTGAGGCGTAGACACGATGGCGACACCGAGGCCATTCATCACGCTAGGCAAGTCATCCTTGCCGCGATAGATACGAAGACCTGGTTTGCTGATCCGCTTGATCGTCTCAATGACGGGACGACCTGCGTAATATTTAAGACCGATTTCGAGTTCGGCCACTTTGGTGATGTCGCCGGCAACTTTAAAGTCTTCGATATAGCCTTCGTCCTTGAGGACGCGGGCAATAGCCGCTTTAACTTTGGACATCGGCATTTTGACCGACGTTTTTTCCATAGCCTGTGCGTTGCGGATACGGGTCAACATATCGGCGATAGGATCAGACATACTCATTTCTGATTCTCCTTACCAGCTAGCTTTGGTGAGACCAGGGATCTCGCCGCGGAATGCAAGCTCACGAACCTTGTGGCGCGCGAGACCGAATTTGCTGAACACACCACGTGGACGACCCGTCAACTGGCAGCGGTTACGCAGGCGAGTTGGGTTAGCGTTACGCGGGAATGCCTGCAGCTTGAGCCGCGCGTCAGCATGCGCTTCTTCACCGGCTTTGCTGTCAGAGATGATTGCCTCAAGTGCAGCACGCTTTTTTGCGTACTTGGCGACGAGGCCTTCGCGTTTTTTTTCGCGATTGATAGTGGCTAGTTTTGCCATTTTGTATTCTCGCTATGCCTGTTGCGGGGCGCGGAAGGGGAAACGGAACGCGGCAAGTAATGCCTTCGCTTCGTCGTCGGTTTTTGCAGTGGTGGCGAACGTGATGTTCATGCCGCGCAGCGCGTCGATCTTGTCGTACTCGATTTCCGGGAAGATGATCTGTTCTTTAACGCCAAGGTTAAAGTTGCCACGACCGTCGAAACCGCGCGGCGAGATGCCACGGAAGTCACGAACACGTGGCAGCGCGACGTTAACGAAACGGTCGAGGAACTCGAACATTTGTTTGTTGCGTAACGTGACCATGGTGCCAACCGGGTAACCTTCGCGAATCTTGTAGTTCGCGATAGCTTTCTTAGCTTTGGTAACGACTGGTTTTTGACCAACGATAGCGGTCAGGTCTTTCGTCGCGTGCTCAAGAATTTTCTTGTCACCGACGGCTTCACCGACGCCCATGTTGACCACAATTTTGATCAGACGCGGCACCTGCATCACCGACTTGTAGCCAAATTGCTTGACCAACGCCGGGACGATTTCTTTGCGATACTGTTCTTGTAAGCGAGCCATATTCTTCTCCCCGCCTAGACCGGTTGACCGGTCGATTTGAAAACACGTTGCTTGCGACCGTTGTCGAGCGATTTGATCGCTACGGCGTCTGCTTTTTGCGTGCTTGCGTTAAAAATTGCAACGTTTGAGGCCGAGATTGCGGCGTCTTTCGTCGTGATACCGCCCACTTCGTTTTTCTGCGGGTTAGGACGCACGTTGCGTTTAACCTGGTTGATGCCAGCAACGATCAATTGACCTTCGAGCACGCGCACGACTTCACCGCGCTTGCCCTTGTCACGACCCGTTGTCACGACGACGGTGTCGCCTTTACGAATTTTTTGCATGATTCTGGTCTTCGCTCTAGAGCACTTCAGGCGCAAGCGACACGATCTTCATGAACTTTTCAGTACGCAATTCGCGCGTGACTGGCCCAAAGATACGAGTGCCGATAGGCTCAAGCTTTGCGTTAAGAATAACGACGGCGTTGTTGTCAAACTTGACAAGTGAGCCATCGCTGCGGCGAATGCCTTTGGCTGTGCGAACAACCACGGCGTTGTAAACCTCGCCTTTTTTGACGCGACCACGGGGCTGCGCATCTTTGATGCTGACCTTGATAACGTCACCAATACTGGCGTAACGACGCCTTGACCCGCCGAGCACCTTGAAACACATAACGCGACGAGCGCCCGTGTTGTCGGCGACGTCGAGTATCGACTGCATTTGAATCATATTTTTCTCTTCTCCAACTTACCTCAAAACCTTGATTCACCGCGGTTCTGAGAAGTTTTGGGACCCCCG
>JAYSRA010000004.1:0-5645 GCA_043721275.1 Burkholderiales bacterium | reverse complement strand
ACACTCGTCACGCTGCCCGTGCCGCTGCCGTTTTTGTTCACGGTGAGCGAGCCCGCCGTGCCGGTAACGATGAGGGTCGAATCGGTGCCGAGATTGTTCGCCGCGTTGCTCTCCGTGGCGGTTGTGGTGACCGACACTGCGTTGACTTGCGGTGACGTTGCCGCCGCTGCCACGTTCACCGTGACGGTGATCGGCGGATAACTCACGCCCGAGCCCAGCGCGTCGCTGCGCGTGCAGGAGGTAAGCGTGGCGCACGTCCAACCCGCGCCGCTGATGGCGGTGATGGTGAGGCCGCTAGGCGGCGTATCAACCAGCGTAACCAAGCTACCGCCCGCCTTGTCGCCCGCGCCTGAGTTCGTGACGACAACCGTGTACTTCGCGCCAATCTGGCCGAGCGCGAAGTTGCCGACGTGCGATTTGTTCACCGTGAGATCAGGTGCGGTGATGACCAGCGCAGAGTCGCTCGCCGTATTGTTGGCGGCGCTGCTCTCAAACGCGGTGGTGCTCACCGTGATGCTGTTGACCAGCGGTGAGGGTGCCGTGCCCGCCACGCTTGCCGTGATGGTTAAGCTCGGGTAGCTGAAGCCTGCGCCAAGCAAGTCCGATCGCGTACACGAGGGTAGCGTTGTGCACGTCCAGCCAATGCCGCTCATCGCGGTGATGGTTAAGCCCGGTGGCGGCGTGTCGGTGACGGTCACCGCAGCGCCCGCAAGCTTGTCGCCCGCGCCCAAGTTGGTGACGAGCGAGGCGTACGTCGCGCCAGTTTGACCTTGCAGCCAATTGCCGATGTGCGACTTGCTGATCGTCAAATCCGGCGGCACGAGGATCACTGTTGAGTCACTGGCCGCGTTATTGCTGCTGTCGCTTTCAAGCGCGGTGGTGGTCACAGCGACGCTGTTGATTTTCGGCGAGGTTGCGTTGGCGGCCACCGACACGGTAACCGTAATCGGCGGATAGCTCGCATTCGCGATCAACAGATCAGAGCGTGTGCAGGTTGGCAGCGTTGTGCAGGTCCATCCGCCGCCGCTCATCGCAGTGATGGTCAGGCCGGACGGCGGCGTGTCGGTGACGGTCACCGCGTCACCCGCGAGCTTGCTGCCCACGCCCGAGTTGCTGACCGTGACGGTGTAGGTTGCCCCAGTCTGCCCTTGGGAGAAGTTGCCGATGTGCGTTTTGGTGACGGTCATGTCAGGCGGAACAAGCACCACAGTCGAGTCGGTTGCGCTGTTGTTAGCGGTGTCCTGCTCGATGGCCGTGGTGCTGACCGATACGCTGTTAATTTGCGGCGATGACGCGTTGGCGGCAACGGTGACCGTTACCGTGATGGGCGCGTAGCTCGCGCCCGCAACCAGCACGTCGCTGCGGGTACACGTAGGCAGTGTCGCGCACGTCCAACCGGCACCGCTCATCGCGGTAATGGTGAGCGCCGACGGTGCCGTATCGGTCACCGTCACCGTAGCGCCAGCGGCTTTGCTGCCGGGGCCGGTGTTGTTGACAGTCATTGCGTAGGTGGCACCGATCTGTCCCTGCACAAAGTTGCCGGTGTGCGACTTGGTGATGGTGAGATCTGGTGCAAGATTGACGCTAACCGTGTCGGTGTTCGACGTATTGTTGGTGATGTTGCTCTCGGTGCACGAGCAGGCAACCGCTGCGCTGTTGCTGAGGCTCGCGGCAGCCGTTCCAGCCACGTTGACGTTGAGCGTGACCTCAGAGCTTGCACCCGCCGCAATGGGCGTTGCAGTGTTGATACACGTCACCAATTGGCCCGTTGCGCTGCATGCCCAACCCGTGCCTGCGCCGCTCACAAACGTTAATCCAGCAGGCAGCGTGTCGGTGACGGTGATGGTGCCGCTGCTTGCGGCAAACGGCGCGTTGTTAACGGTCAGCGTGTACTGCGCGCCGATTTGGCCTTGCGTGAAGCTTGTGCCGACGTGCGCTTTGCTGATGGTCAAGTCTGGCAAAAGAGCGACGGCTACGCTGTCAACATTTGACACATTGTTTGCGCTGTTGCTCTCGGCACAAGAGCACGCCACCGCTGCGCTGTTGTCAAGCGTGGCCGCCGCGTTGTTCGCAACGTTCACGGCAAGCGTAATCGCCGACGACCCGCTCGCGGTGATCAGTGTGGACGGATTGCTGCAGGTCACGAGTTGCCCTGCTGCGCCGCACGTCCAGCCCGTACCGGTGCCGCTTGCAAAGCTCAAGCCAGCGGGCAGCGTGTCGGTCACGGTGATGGTGCCGTTGGCGTCTGCGGTCGACGCGTTGGTGACGGTCAATGTGTATTGCGCGCCCTGCTGCCCCTGCGAGAAGTTCGCACCGATGTGCGCTTTGCTGATCGTTAGGTCGGGCAACACAAAGTTCGTCATGGCAAACGCCACCGTGCCCGCGCCCGGAGCCGCGGCATTCATCGAATACGTGCCCGCCTGACCGTTCGCGGTGAGTGGCGGTGCCACAGCCACACCGAGCGCGTCGGTGTTGGACACCGCGGATCGCGTGCCGGTGCTCGGGAACGCGGCGGCGGCACCTGCATTGGGGTTCACCGTCCAAGTGACGCCTATACCGGCGGTCGGGGGCGATGTGGCCACGCTAAACGGCAGCGCAAATGCTTGGTTCAACGGTGTGCTTTGATTGTTACCCGTGGTGACTGCAATGTTGCTTGGGATGCTCGAAGGCAGCCAACCAATATCGCGCATGAGCGAAAACGTGAGGTCGTTATTTGGCGTGACCTCGTGGGACAGATCAGGGTTGATGGCGGGCTCCATCAGCTGGTTAGGCGAGGCACTGCTGTCCCAATGTGAAACGGACGAGCCGGACTGGATCGGATTAGGCGTGTACAGCAGCGCTCTGCCGAACGGGTCAGCACCCGCGCGCACCGTGTTGTCGAGCTTGATGGTGACGTTGACGCCGGTGCCGAGTTGCGCCTTGATGGCGTTGCCATCGGGCAGCGTAATCCGCACAGCAGGAATGATGATAGTCGCGTCAGTGCCGCCCAAACCTGGCGGTGGGCTGCCCGCTGCATTGTCAGCGACAAGCACCGCAATAGCACCGGCCTCCTGCGCAAATTTGGTCTTGATCGTAAAGCCGCAGGTGCCGCGGTCAATCAGCGCGATTTTTCCGGAAAAGAAGTTGGCGGGAAACGCTTCGCAGCCGTTGGTGACGGGTGCCACGCCGTCATCGGCGAGCACTACATCACCGGTGATGCCCGCAGCGGTAACCGCTGGCCCGAAAACGGCAGCACCGAAGTCGTAGTTGCCAGCGATTACGCTCGGTGAATTGATTTTCAAAACCGGCGTACCGAAACTGAGAACGCTTGGCACATCGCTGCTGACTTGCGGGCCATTCCACGCGAGTTTGTGGGAGTTGACCGCGGACGCAACGCGCTCGGCGTTGCTCATGTTGAACCAACTTTTGCCGCTGCTAAGATCAAGCAGAAACCGATCCCACACCGAGGGAAAGCTGGCTAGCTGCGCACCGGTCGCGCCATTGGTGAATGTCTGAAATCCGAGACCGTGAGAAAACTCATGGGTGAGTACGGTGACCAGGTCAACGTTCGCGCCATGATTGTTGTCGAGCCCCAGGTAGAAGAACGTGCCGGTGAAGCAGCCCGGCTGGCCAAGATTGACGTTAAATCTGGCCCTGATGTCAGCCGACGCAGGGTCAGGGTCAGCCCCGATAAGCTTACCGGTGAGCGCCTTGCCGTACCAAGAGCCTGCGAACGGCGCGGTCGCAAAATCTCGGAAAACTTGCGTTGCACCCGCCGAGCCAAGCACGGCCGAAGTTGCCGAACAGGTAAGCGCCTCCCAAGTTGCCAGCACTCGAATGGTTGCAACACTGTCGAGCGTTGCGCCCCATTTATCTGCGGCGGCTTGAAACGCATTGAGTCGCTGCTGGCCGAGCGTGGCGCCGGTGTTGCCGCCCACCGGCGCAACCGGCGTTGAGTCATTGAAACCGACGTTGACACCATCGCCGTTGACGATGGTGATGGTTGCTGCGGCCTGCGCAACTGACGATATTCCAAGCGCCACAACTACAGACACCAGCGCGCGTTGAAGATGTTGGATGGTCGCTTGCGCGAATTGGTTATTGATCATGGGATTGACTCGCGCTCGCACTTATTGCGTTTCCAACGGGCCACGTGCGGGGCGACTCATCGCGCGCTTCAAGGTGCTGACCAGCGTCGCGTCAATATCGAAAAAAACCGCTGCGTTTTCAGGCGAATCCACACATGCCTGCACGATGCTGCCATCGCTTTCTTTTCTCGCTAGCGTCACGTTCTGAAACCGTCCTTGCAGGTCAATGGACACCGATCCATCAGCGCGGCGCACCTGCACCAAACCGTCGGTCGATTGATTGAGCAACTCTTTGATACCTAGCGCCAACGTCTGCGCTTCTGCGGCCGTTAGCGGCCGCATTTGCCCGGTTTGCCGATCAATTGCAACCACGGAGCCCGCCTCATTAGTGGTGATCAGGTTTTGTGCAGCGGATGGAGATGATTGAGCTTGCATGGTGGCCGCGTTCGCCGCCGCAGGTTGACCGATTTGGCTGGGCTGGGTGGACTGGGCGGACGCAGCGCTGATGGCTAAAACGGAAGCGGCGAGCGCCGCTGTGATTAGCGATTGCCGCGACAGGTGCGTCGCCAATTGATGGTGTTGCTTGGTAGTGACTTTCATGCGCGCCCCCGTGCTGTTTATTTGAAGCGTTGGTGCAATTTCATGCCGCAACGAATTGGTTGAAAGATTATCAGTATTTTCTGGTTTCGTTACCAGCTTGTTCGCAATTCTGTAAGCATTCCGCGCGCGCTTTAGCTTCCGGTTTGCGCGGCTGCACGGCGGCAGATGGCTGGTCAGAAAAGTAAATTTAGTAGCGACATAACCTTATCAGCTTTTCAATGAAACCGCCATTCAACTAAGGCGATAGGGCTAAAACGCAGCTAGTCGACTAGCTGCGTTTTTCGCCCCTAGCCCAAGTTAAGCGGAGCTTCTAGCGTAAAGCCGTGCCCCGCATTTGCTTGATTTCGCGGTAATCAAGGAGGCTTCAGCGTCTGAATGTAGGCCTCGATTGCACCAGCGCTTCGTGTCGCGCCGACGCCCATGGCACCCTGCGTAATCGCGGTGCCGGTCATCCCTAGCAATTTGCGCATGATCATCAAGCTGTCGGTCAGTGTCTCGACTCGACCGTTGCCGTCCACGTCCAGATACGGCAGGATGTCGAGCAAGTAAATTGGCAGCGCTGGATCAGCGGTTCGCGTCGCGCCGATGCCGGTTGCCCCAGCGCTCAACGCCGTGCCACGCAAGCCAAGCAGGTAGCGCATGATGAGCAGGCCGTCGCTCTCCGGCAAGTAGCCGCTGTTGGCATCAATGTCGAGGATGCGGGTGCCGATGGTGGCCAGCGCAAACGTCGCGCTCACGCTAGCGGCACCGCTCACCGGAACCTCACAAACCGCCGTGCCGGTGCAGGGGCCGAGCCAACCGGTGAACACCGATCCCGCGCCCGGCGTTGCTATGAGCGTGACGTTCGACGTGTTGACGTAAGCGGCCGTGCAGGTTGCGCCGCAATTGATGCCGCCATCAACACTCGTCACGCTGCCCGTGCCGCTGCCGTTTTTGTTCACGGTGAGCGAGCCCGCCGTGCCGGTAACGATGAGGGTC
>JAYSRA010000003.1:0-2262 GCA_043721275.1 Burkholderiales bacterium | reverse complement strand
GCTGCCGAGATTGCTCCATGCTGCCGTCGCCTCCAAGCCTCATCCGCTATCCCAGATACGGCTTCCGGAGCCAGCTTGCTAATCAGGAGTCGATTTATCAAATAAACAGCGTTTAGCCCAAGTAAATAAAGCGACTCAGCAAAAAGCTGTTAGTCACCCACCGGCCACCACCGCTCCACGATCAGCTCCAGCCGCTGCACACCCTGATATTCCGACAGCGACACTTTGTACGCCGCGCGCAGCGGTTGCGGCGGCGGCTCGGTGCAGCCGAAGCGGATCGCGTCGAAGGTTCGTCCGTCGCGTTTGAGGCGCATCTTGGTGTGTTTTAAGCCCACGATGCGGCTGTCGGTGACGGTGAACTCATCGTCGAACAGCGGCGCGGGGAAGGCTTGGCCCCACACATGCTGATAAAGCGCATGGGCCGTGTCGAAATCAAATTCATCCAACGCAAAAGAGCCATCGCTTTCGACTCGCTGCTCTAGCTGGTCTTCGGTAAGCAGTTCGCTGGCAACCTGCTCAAAACTTTGTGCAAACGCGGTGAAATTTGCCTCATCAATGGTGAGCCCGGCAGCCATCGCGTGGCCGCCGAATTTGCGCATCAAATGCGGCCCGCGTTTTGACACCAAATCGAGCGCGTCGCGCAGATGAAAACCGGGGATGGAGCGGCCCGATCCTTTGAGTTCGCCCTCGTCGCCCGGCGCAAACACGATGGTCGGGCGATGATGCGCCTCGCGCAGCCGTCCCGCCACAATGCCGACAACACCTTGATGCCAGGTCGGGTCGGTCACTACGATGCTTTTTTGCTCAGACGTGAAGGTGCCGGTGATGAGTTGATCGGCTTCTTCGCGCATGCCCGATTCAATGCCTTTGCGTTCACGATTGAGGCGATCAAGTTCGTCGGCAATGTGCGCAGCGCGCGCGGGATCATCGGTGGTTAAACATTCAATGCCGAGCGAAATATCATCCAATCGCCCCGCCGCATTCACACGCGGCCCGAGCATGAAGCCGAGGTCGTACGCGGTGGCCTTTTTTACGTCACGCTTGGCCACGTCAAACAGCGCCGCAATGCCCGCATTCGCTTGCCCGTCGCGCATGCGGCGCAGGCCTGCTTCCACCAGTCGCCGATTGACCGCATCAAGCGGCACCACGTCGGCCACGGTGCCGAGCGCCACCAGATCAAGCAAACGATTTAAATCAGGTTGCGTGGCCGCAGTAAAAACGCCTTGGTCACGCAGCTTGGCACGCAATGCGAGCAACACATAAAACATCACGCCGACACCGGCAATTGCTTTGCTCGGAAAGGTGCAACCCACTTGATTCGGGTTCACAATCGTGGGCGTGTCGGGCAGCGTGGCGGCGGGCAAATGGTGATCGGTAACGACCACGTCAATGCCCAACGCGCGCGCTGCTGCCACGCCTTCAACGCTGGCGATACCGTTGTCCACGGTAACGATCACGCTGGGTGCTTCATGCGCGGCCAACGCCACGATTTCTGGCGTCAGGCCGTAGCCAAATTCAAAGCGATTGGGCACGATGTAGCTGATCTCCGCGCCCATCATGCGCAGGCCGCGTAGGCCCACCGCGCAAGCGGTCGCGCCGTCAGCATCGTAGTCGGCGACGATCAAGATTCTTTCGCGCCGCGAGATGGCTTGAATCAAGCGCTCACACACTGCGTCAATGCCTTTGAGCGATGCGGGCGAGGGCAGTTGTGAGAGTTTCCATTCGATGTCGGCGGCGTTCGCAATGCCGCGCGCGGCGTACAGGCGTGAGAACAGCGGCGAGATGCCGCTGGCCTGCAAATGCTTAGAAACGGTGGCATCAAACGCGCGGCGATGCAGCGCGGGGACAGCGGTGGTCATAGTTTTTCTTGAAGGGCTACGAGGGCGTCGGCGAGTGTGGGTTTGCGCTGGAAGAGGGCTGTGAACTTGGTTGCGGCTGAAGCTTTGCGTGAGGTGAGGCGAAGGCGTGGACGGCTGTCGCCGAGGATGATTGAGTTGGCTGACAGGATTTCGGATGAGCGTGTTTGCCATGCGTCTTGCCAGGCAGGGACGTTGCCGTTGCGCAGCGCGTGGAGGTGTTCGAGATGCGGCGGGCTTTTTGTAGGAGCGGCTCTGCCGCGACCAGCGTTGCCAATATTGGACAAGGGACGCGGCAGAGCCGCTACTACAGTGCCAATTTCATCGTTGGTGCGAGCGCCAAACCCCCACAACCAAACCACATTAATAGGCGGCAACCCCCGCGCCTCCCGCGTCGCATTCACCG
>JAYSRA010000002.1:0-16399 GCA_043721275.1 Burkholderiales bacterium | reverse complement strand
TGAACAGCGCACCCATTGCCTGCGGATCCGGCGCGGCGTACTCGATGAACTCGAAGCCGTCGGTGCCCATCGGGTTGTCCCAGGTCTGAAAAGCTGATGCCATGCTGCTGCGCTCCACGAAATGCGTTTATGTAGTTAACCTGAATTTTGTCTGCTTTTTTGAGCAATGATGACGTAAACGTGGCCGCGAATTGGCTTTATTGGGGCTTATAATTGCGCCAATACAGTTATATGCAGACACACAAATGATGGATCGTACCGATTTGCGCATTTTGGAGACGCTGCAGGCCGATGGCCGCCTTTCCAACATCGAACTCGCCGAAAAAGTATCTCTTTCCGCGTCGCCCTGCCTGCGCCGAGTGCGTGCTCTGGAAGAGGACGGCATCATTTCAAGTTACGCCGCGCTGCTCAACCCTGAAAAGCTCGGCCTCGACCTCACCGTACATCTCGACGTTGCGCTCGACAAGCGCGATGCCAAAGCGCGTGATCGGCTCAAGGCAGCAGTGCAAACGTGGTCTGAGGTGACGTGGTGCCACTCACTATCGGGTGAGATGGATTACACCATGCAGGTGGTGATGCCTGATCTTAAGCACTACACATCGTTCCTTATGGATCGCGTGTTGACGCTGCCCGGTGTGATCAATGTGAAGTCAAGCTTTGTGTTGGAGAAGGTCAAAGAAACGACGGTGTTGCCGTTGACCTACGTTGCGTGACCCACGATGCAGCAGTGCGGAACGCGCTGACATATGATTAGTTGCATGCCGTCCGCCTCTTCATTTTTTGCACAGAAATTGATTTCGCCGACGCGCGTCCGGCAACGTGATTTTTATGTTTTTGTTGCGGCGATCGCGGGCATCGTGACCGGCTGCGTATCGCCACCGCCCGCGCCTACGGCAGCACTGGTTGTGATGGCGCCGACGGTACCTGTTGTGGCCCCGCCGCCAGCCCCTGAACCGCTAGCCATCAATACGCCCGCGCCCCTGCCGTCGCCCGTTCCCGCGTCTGCCGCGCCGAAAGAAGCGCCGCTGGTTGATCTGCCAGGCTACGCCAAACGCGGCAAACGATTACCCGCCGACGGTGGTCCGGCCGGGCGTGCGGTTATGACTTATTGCGCTAGTTTTGAAGTCGAAAAAGATGCGGCAAGTTACTTCAAACGGCTGCAAAAACAAAATCGGCTGCCTACCGAAACAGAGCTGGCCGAGCGCAATCGGCAGAACGATCAAACGCTCACGGTGCAGCAGTTGGTTGAGCGCGATTGGGCACTGCGCCGCGACAACAACAAGAGCGTGCCGCAAAAATGCAAAGTGCTCGGCGGATCGGCCGAAGGGGTAACGGCGCACGTGGTGTTTGAGGCGGACTTAAATGGTCGTCGCCAACGCGGCACAGCCACCGTCACACTGAGTAACGGCAAGTGGCGATTGCGCGATCATGGCGATTGGTCGCCGGCGCGCTAGCGGCGATTTAGATCACGCAGCAGTCGCATAAAGTTTCTCGCAGATGCGCGCAAAAAGTTGCTGGGTTCGGCGGTTGCCTGAGCGCAGCATGTGCGGGGAAATAGCGATTTGATCCTTAACAGCTTTATCGTGCGAGCGCCATTTCACGGGGGCAAGAGCGCTATTTAGCTAATTATCGACTTAGGCATAAATGAAGCGTCGGCCCAATTAAAATGGCGCTTTGACGAAAAAGTTGTTAAGTCATTTCAATCGGCGCGCGCGGTCACCGATTTCAAATATTCGGGTGCGCGGCGATGCTTCGTTGCCTGCTCGAACGCGTACGCCATCGCGATCAATTTCGGCTCACTCCATGCGGTGCCGACGAATGAAATGCCAACCGGCAGGCCGCTCACAAAGCCTGCGGGCACGGTGATGTGCGGATAACCGGCGACCGCTGCGGGCGACGAAAAACCGCCGCCGCTGTTGTCGCCACGAATCAAATCGGTGAGCCACGCGGGGCTGCCGCTCGGGGCGACCAGTGCATCGAGCTTGTTGTCGAGCAGCGCTTTGTCGATGCCTTCTTCGCGCGAAAATTTGCGATTGTTGGCGAGCGCGTCGAGATACTCTTTGCTGTCGAGCCCGCCTTTTGCAGCAGCGCGCGCCATGTGTTCTTGCGCGAAATACGGCATCACGCGATCACGGTTTTTCTCGTTAAACGCGATGATGTCGGCGAGCGATTTGATCGGCAAATTCGGCGCAAATTCAGCGAGGTAGGCTGCCATGTCGGCCTTGAATTCGTAGAGCAGCACGTCGTATTCGCTCTGCCCATATTTGCTTGCGTTCGGCAATTCGGGCACGTCAATCAGCGTCGCGCCCCGCGCCTTAAGCACCTCTAGCGCCCGCTCAACGACGGCGGAGGCGAGATCGTTGCGCCCACCGAACTGATTTTTCACCACGCCGATGCGCTTGCCTTTAAGTCCGTCGCGATCCAGAAATTTTGTGTAGTCCACGGCCTTCGCCGACGCGTCGACCGTGGCCGCATCACGCGCATCGGATGCCGCGAGCACCGTGAGCAACAGCGCCGCATCGGCCACCGTGCGCGTCATCGGCCCTGCCGTGTCTTGCGAATGCGCAATCGGCACGATGCCGTCGCGACTGATGAGTCCCAGCGTGGGCTTGAAGCCCACGATGCCGTTCGCGGTGGCCGGGGACACGATGCTGCCATCGGTCTCGGTGCCGACGGCTAGTGTTGCAAGACTTGCCGCCATCGCTGCGCCCGAGCCCGAACTTGAGCCGCTCGTATTGCGATCCAACGCATACGGATTTTTGGTGAGTCCGCCGCGTGAGCTCCAGCCTGATGTGGATCGCGTCGAGCGAAAGTTCGCCCATTCCGACAAATTGGTTTTGCCCAAAATCACCGCGCCTGCCGCGCGCAATCGCATCACAATGAACGCGTCGCGCGGTGCTTTCGCGCCCACCAAGGCGAGCGAACCAGCGGTGGTTTGCATCGCGTCAAGCGTTGCGATGTTGTCTTTGATGAGCACCGGAATGCCGTGCAGCGGTCCGCGAATTTTTCCGGCTTTGCGCTCGCGATCTCGCTCGCGCGCGATGCTGACGGCGTCGGGGTTTAACTCAATGATTGCGTTGATGCGTGGGCCCGATTGGTCGATGCTGCGAATGCGCGCGAGGTACGCGCTCACGATCGCCAGTGACGTGGTGTTGCCCGATTGCATGGCCGCAAGCAGTGCTGCGGCGTCGGCCTCGATTACCTTCAATTGTGGCGAAGATTGAGTCGCGGCCATGACGTTGTCTCCAATAATCGACGCGATGCCGACAGCGCTTGCCGATTGCAGAAAAGTTCGACGGGAAGATTTCATGAACGGTCCTTACAACAGCGACGCGTGGCTTCACAAAAAAAACGCCCGGCGGGCGTTGTGGAGCGGGTGAAGGGAATCGAACCCTCGTCAGTTGCTTGGGAAGCAACAGCTCTGCCATTGAGCTACACCCGCATCGGTTCACAACATTATCTCAAGTTTGCCGTCACGCCCACTAGTGCGTTACGCTCGCAGCCTAACCGAGCCGACAAGCACGTGCGATGAAGTCAATCACAGCCTTTCTAATTTCAATCTGCCTGAGCGTCTTTGCCTACGCAAACGCGCCCGTGTACGACGAATCAGCTGACGCCGCCGCGCAAGTCGTGCAGGCGCTCGGCAAAGCCAAAGCTGACAACAAACAACTCATGATTGTGTTCGGAGCCAACTGGTGTGGCGATTGCAAAATGCTCGATGGCGAGTTCAAAAAACCCGCGTTAAAGGCGTTGCTTGACGCTAATTACGTCATCGTAAAAGTAGACGTGAACCGCTTCAACAAAAACCTTGATGTGGTGAAACCGTACGGTGAAGTCATCAAAAAAGGCATCCCCTCCATCGTGATCGCCACGCCTGCAAATCAACTCGTGTACGCAACCAACGGCGGTGAACTGGCCGACGCGCGCAAGATGGGCGAAGCGGGTGTGGCGGAATTTTTCCGAAACCTCGCGGCCAAAAAATCGTAGCGGAAACGCCGTTTTATGTCATGCTGAGCGTCAGCGAAGGATCAGCCTGCACTTGCCGATGGTGATGATTGTTGAAATCGTTGTGCATCGCGCGATCCTTCGCTGACGCTCAGCATGACATTCCGATTTACTAAGTGCGTCGCTAGTCCGCCCCGTCAATCAAATTTCTGAAGCAGCTACTTTGTCAAACGCCCCTGAACCCATCCGCATTTCAAAAATACTAGCCACGCGCGGCATCGCCTCACGCACCGAGGCTGACCGCATGATTGAGCGCGGCTGGGTGAGCGTGGGTGGTCGCGTGGCGATCCCTGGCGACCGGGCGTTACCCGATGCCGAAATCGTGTTGTCGAACGAGGCTAAAGCGCAGATCAAGGATGCCTTCACCATCGTGCTCAACAAGCCGCGCGGCTTTGTGTCGAGCCCGGATGAGACGGGCGGTGCGCGGGCGATGGGTTTGTTGGTCGCGGACAATTTTTGTGGGCTTGGCCAACCGCCAAGTTTGTCAACCTTTGGCCTGCGCGTGGCGGGGCGGTTGTCGGTGCTCGAAGCAGGTCTCGTGGTGTTCACCACCGACACCGCGCTCGCGCGACGGCTCGCTGCCTCTGATGTTGATGAGTCGTGGCGCATTGATTTTGCAACACCACAATCCGCAGAGATCGCCGACAAAATCGTCGCTGAATTTGCAACGATTCAGCAGACGGCGAAAGTCGAAAACGTTGCACCGAATTCGATCACGCTGACGACCTCGTCGCTAGTCAAAGGCCAACTCACGGCGCTGTGCGAAGCACTCGGTTTGCGCGCCACGATCACGCGCCTGCGACGCGGCGAAATCGCGATGGGCACCGACGTGCCCGAGGCGCAGTGGCGAGTTGTTTAACGCGATGAACGCGGCGACAGAAAAAGCGAGCGGGCAAATTCTGCTCGCGCCAATGGAGGGCTTGGTCGACTTCGTGTTGCGCGATGTTTTAACGCGTGTCGGCGGTGTAGATCGCTGCGTCTCAGAGTTCATTCGCGTCAGCGGCACGCTGCTGCCGAACCGTGCGTTCATCCGCGTGATGCCTGAGCTTTTGAACGGTGGAAAAACGTTCGCGGGTGTGCCCGTACGAGGTCAATTGCTCGGCTCGGATGCGACCTGCCTCGCCGAAAACGCGGCGCGTCTTGCCTCGCTCGGGCCGACCGGCGTGGACTTGAATTTTGGGTGTCCCGCAAAGATCGTCAATCGTCACGGCGGCGGCGCGATGCTGCTTGAAGATCCGGAGAATCTGCATCACATCGTCGCCGCCGTGCGCCGCGCGGTGCCTGCGCATTTGCCGGTGTCGGCCAAGATGCGACTGGGCTTTAACGATGACACGCGCGCCGAAGAATGCGCGCAGGCCATTGCCGACGCGGGTGCCAGCGAGATCGTGGTGCATGCGCGCACCAAGGCGCACGGCTATCGGCCGCCCGCCTACTGGGAGCGCGTGGCCGACGTGCGCGCGGCGGTCAGCATTCCGGTTGTCGCTAATGGCGAAATCTGGACGGTGGCGGATGCGCTGCGCTGTCGTGAGGTGTCGGGTTGCCAGAGCATCATGCTTGGTCGCGGCATGGTCACCGATCCGGGACTGGCGTGGGCGGTGCGCGGGGCCGCTGGTGATTCGCATAAAACGCACGTTACGTGGTCAACGCTGCGCCCGCTACTCAACGATTTCTGGGCGCTGGTCGCAACCCGCGTTGAGCGCAAACATCGCGCCGGTCGGCTCAAGCAATGGCTTAATTTTTTGCGTCGCCGCTATCCGGAAGCCGAAGCCGCATACGCCGCGCTGCGCACCCTCAACGACTCCGCGTTAATCGATGCGTGGCTGCGTAATGACGGCGCGACATCCCTCGTTGAAATCAGCGAGTTGGAAGCCGCGCTCGCATAAAGCTTCGAGCGCTAGCGGGCACCAACGTGCCCGGCGCGCCGTGTTGAAACGCTATGCCTTTTTCGCCCGCTTCATGGCTTTGCTGCCGCGTTTGGCGGTGCCCACGACCTTCAATTCCACCTCGGCAATGCCCGACTTCAACATGCCCAAACGCGCTGCTGCAGCACGCGTCACGTCGATGATGCGATCAGGCTGCTTTGGGCCGCGATCATTGATGCGCACCGTCACGCTTTTTTTATTTTTGAGGTTGGTTACTTTCACCAGCGTGCCAAACGGCAGCGTGTTGCTCGCCGCAGTCAACAGGCCCGCGTTAAAACGCTGACCACTTGCCGTTTTGCGACCGTTGAATTTTTTGCCGTACCACGCCGCTTTGCCGGTGGTGACGTCCCCGGCTGTCGCAGCGACCGGTGCTTTTTTCTCCTCGACTTTCGGTGCGACGGGCGCGGCCGCAGGCGCAACCGGCGCGGCTACTGCCAGCGCAGCGGGGGCAGTTGGTGCGGCCGCGGGCGCGGGTGTCTGCGCAAACGCAGTCACCGCAAACGCTGAAACCAGCACGGCATGGAGAACAATTTTCATAGCGGCGACCCCGAGAATTAAATATGGAAAGGCGAGACTATAGCGATAGTTTCGCTGCTTATGATGAGCGGTCATGCGATGGAGAATTTTCTGATGCCAGCGTAGCGGTGAGCTGTTGCATCGATGGCCGGGCCGCCATCGCTGCGTGCCACGCCGCCTGCTTAAGCTCGAATCGCGTTGACGCGTGTGCCGGGCTGGTCGACGGCAAGCGCTGAAACTTTAATCGCGGATCACGTAGCAGCGCAGCATAGTGGCGTTTAAAGCTTGCCTCGGCGGTTCCGCCGTTGAATAACACGTGCGTGATGTTCGGATACAGCGTAAAAAACGCTGCGAAATCGTTGGCAATTTCGCTGTCGCGACGAATCGATGCATCAAGGCTGCCGAGGCGGTCGCACGATTGCAGCACGTCCCACAGCGCCACACGGGCTGCTTGCAATGCACGCACGCGCAAGTCGTATTCGGCGTCCGCCGCACAGTCGGTCACCCCCGTCATGATGCGCCAAAACGCGTTCTGTGGATGCGCGAAATACTGCCTGGCGCGCAGCGAGGCAACACCCGGCATGCTGCCCAAAATGAGGCGCGTGGCGCGGGCATCAACAATCGGTGCAAAACATTCAACGGGCATTTATTTATTCCAATTGATAGCGGTAGTGAGTGCGGTGTGGCTTTCACAATAGCGGCATGTATCAATACACCGCATTTGACCAGTCCGTCGTTGACCAACGCGTGGCGCAGTTTCGCGATCAGACCGAGCGCTTTGTTTCTGGCGAGCTTGATGGCGAGGCATACAAGCCACTGCGCTTGCAGAACGGTCTGTACGTGCAAAAGCACGCGCCGATGCTTCGCGTCGCAATTCCGTACGGCCTCGTCAACACGAGGCAAATGCGCATGTTCGCGCACATCGCGCGCGAATACGACCACGGTTACGCGCACTTCAGCACGCGGCAAAACATTCAGTACAACTGGCCAGAGCTCACTCGCGTACCGGACATTCTCGCTGAGCTAGCGACCGTGCAAATGCATGCCATTCAAACCAGCGGCAACTGTATTAGGAACACCACCACCGATCAGTTCGCGGGCGTTGCGCCGGACGAAGTGGTCAACCCGTTGGTGTGGGCCGAAATCATTCGTCAGTGGAGCACCATTCATCCTGAATTTGCCTTTTTGCCACGCAAATTTAAGATCGCGATTAGCGGCTCCACAGAAGATCGCGCGGCAACACTGGTGCATGACATTGGTCTGATTGCGTTGAAAGATGCGGCGGGCAACATCGGCTTTCGCGTCGCAGCGGGCGGTGGTTTGGGCCGCACACCGATGGTTGGCACGGTGATCCGCGACTTCCTGCAGTGGCAGCATTTGGTCTCGTATCTCGAAGCGATTTTGCGCATCTACAACCGCTTGGGTCGACGCGACAATAAGTACAAAGCGCGCATCAAAATTTTGGTGAAAGAATCTACACCTGCGCAGTTCACCGAATGGGTCGAAGCTGAATTCGAAGCCACCAAAAACGGCCCGCAATTGCTGACGCTTGCGCGCGTTGACGCGATTGCCGCACGCTTCACGCAAGCCACCTATCGCGACCTGCCGGTGGATGATGCAGGCACAGTGACGTTCGCCGCATCGAACAACGAATTCGCGCGTTGGCAGCGGCGCAATGTGCATGCGCATCGCGTGCCCGGTTACGCGGCGGTGAGCGTGTCGCTGAAGCGCATTGGCGTGCCCCCCGGCGACATTACGGCTGACGAAATGGACGCGGTTGCAGCGCTTGCCGACACCTACACACAGCGCGAACTGCGCGTCACCCATGAGCAAAATCTGGTGTTCGCTGACGTAGAAAAAAACGCGTTGCCCGACTTGTGGCGTGAGCTCAAAGCGCTCGGCATGGCCGTGCCGAACATTGGTCTCATCGGCAACATTATCGCTTGCCCCGGCGGCGATTTTTGCGATCTCGCCAATGCGGTTTCGATCCCAGTAGCCGCTGCGATTCACGAACGTTTTGAGTCGCTCGACTACCAGTTTGACATTGGCGAGCTGGACTTGAATATCTCCGGCTGCATCAACGCCTGCGGTCACCATCACGTCGGCCACATCGGCATTCTCGGCGTCGATAAACACGACGAAGAGTGGTACCAAATCACCATTGGTGGTGCACAAAATATTTCGCTCGGCGGTGCGCCCGCGACCGCGAAGATTGGCAAGATTATTGGGCCGTCCTTCGCGCGCGCGCAAGTGGCCGACGTGGTCGAGAACCTCATCCAAACTTACCTGAGCCTGCGCGAGCGCGATGACGAACGTTTCGTTGACGTCGTCGCCCGCACCGGGATTGATCCTTTCAAGGAGCGTGTGTATGCCGAAGTTAATTAATCGCTACGGTGTGGTTGATAAGAACGACCACAACGGCGCCGACGGCTGGATCGAATACACCGGGGACGCGGGCGCAATTCCGTCGGGTGCGAAGGTGCTGTTACCGCTGACCGAGTTTCGAGAATTCTCGGGCACGTGGCAGAAGCACGTGGGCGCCGATTCAGGACGGGGCGCGCTCGGCGTGCGCTTGTCGCCTGCGGATGATCCGGCACTGCTCGCCAACGATCTCGATAAGTTGGCGCTGATTGCGGTGGAATTTCCGGCGTTTGCAGATGGTCGCGGTTACTCGGCGGCGACGCTGTTGCGCGAGCGTTACGGCTACAAAGGCGAGCTGCGCGCGGTGGGCGACGTGCTGCGCGATCAGGTGTTTTTGTTGTCGCGCGTGGGCTTCACCACGTTTGCGTTGCGCGACGATCAAAATGTAGAAAAAGCGCTCGCCGCGTTCAACGATTTTTCATCGTATTACCAACACGCCGCAGATCGTTTCGTCGATCAGCACGCATTGCCGTTGGCGGCGTAATTCACGCGACGAACCGCCCAAAATCTATCAACAGCTTTTTGCTGAAAAGCCTACTTTGCTTAGGCTAAACGCGATATTAGCTACAAGTCGATAACAAGCTAAAACGTTGCTTAGCCCTAGTTAAATGGGCGTTGTAGCGCAAAGCTATTAAGCAAATCTGCTTGCAAACTTCGTCACATTGGCGGCCAGCTCACCCAGCCGAATGCGCCTGCGGCAACGATCAGCGCGCCGAACGCGATGCGGTACCACGCAAAAACGCGCAGCGAATGGCTCGCCACAAAGCGGATTAACCAGCGAATCACCAGCAGTGCCACGATGAACGAAACGACCGTGCCGACGGCGAACGCGGGCAGGTCGGCTGTAGACAAAATCGCGCGCTCTTTGTACAGCGAATACAGGCTCGCCGCTGCCAACGTCGGCACCCCGAGAAAAAACGAAAACTCGGTGGCCGCTTGGCGCGACAAGCCGAACAGCATGCCGCCAATCAGCGTCGAGCCGGAACGCGACATGCCCGGAAACAAGCCGAAGCATTGCGCGAGGCCGAGCTTGAACGCATCGATGGGGCGCATCGCATCCACCGAGGTGATGCGAGCGTTGACTTCACGCTGATCGCGCACGCTATCGCGCTCGACAAACAGGATGATGACGGCACCGATGATCGATGCAGCGGCCACGCCATATGGGTTGAACAGCACGGCCTTGATGGTCTTGTTGAGCAGCAAACCGAGCGCCGCTACTGGCACAAACGCGATGAACAAATTCAGCATAAAACGACTGGCGTTTGGCACCCGCCCAAGGCCGGTCAACGCGCTGCTGAAACGTTCGCGATACGCCCACACCACGGCGAATATCGCACCGATCTGGATGGCGATTTCGAACACTTTGCCGACCTCGTCGTGCGCGCCCAACAGCGAGGCCGCGACAATCAAATGCCCGGTGCTCGATATCGGTAAAAACTCGGTCGCGCCTTCGACGATGCCCAACATCGTCGCATCAAATAAATTCAAGTCGTGTCCTGTCGTGTCGAGAGTTACGCAATGTTAGTTTGCGGGCACACAGAAGTTCACACCCTCACCGTCCCAGCCTAGCGCAACGAAGCTGTTGTAGGTGGCCACGCTGGTGGTGAAACGGTGATTCGGGTTGTCCGGGAAGCGCGCTGTGCCGCGGAACAGGCGATACACCGGCACCAGGCCGTTCGTGCAAGACCCGCCCACGCCGGTCACCAGCGGCGCATAGGCAAAGGCGTCCACGCCTTCGCTTTGCGGCAATCCTGGCGTGTTGGCGTTGGTTGGATTGAGAGTGGTGAGCGCGGTGATGTCGCTTGCGAGCAGCGTGTGAAAGTGGCTGCCGCGCGTTGCGTTGAGGGCCGCCTTGTCAAAGTAAAAACGGTTGATGCCCAGCGTGCCGGTGACCTGCGCCACGTTGACGAGAAAGGTCTCGCCGGTGCGCGCCCAACCGGTGGTGGCGTCGAGTGCCACTTTGTCGGCCTCACGCGAGGTGATGAAGTAATAGTCAAGCGGCGCGAAACGATACTCGACCATATCGCGTTTTTGTGGCGTGCTGCCCACCGTGCCAATGCCGTTGCCAGCGAGCGCGACGGTGGCTGTGCCCGAAGTTGCGTTGTGCGTGAACACCAGCGATCCAGTCCGCGCGCCGAGCGCCTTGGGCGCAAAGCGAACCGTGGCGCCGCAGCGGCCATTGGCAGAAATCGGCGTTGCCGCGCTGCACGTGGTGGAAATCAAAATGTAGTCGTCACCGGTCAGCTTAACGCCCGACACCGTGAGCAAGCGCACGCCGTTGTTGATAACGGCCACAATCTGCGTGTCGCTAACGCCGCCAACGAGCGTGTCGGCGAAGTTGAGGTTCGTTGCGCTCACCGACACCGTGGTGTCGCTCGGGGCTGGCGCGGAGGCGCCGTACAGCGAGCGGCAGCCCGCGATGTCATCAGCCGTGAGCGTGGTCAATTGCGAGTAGCTGGTTGACGGATCGAGCGCGCTGTTGGGGCCCGACATGACGGCGTTTTCTATGTTCGAATGTTTAAGCCCAAGCAGGTGCCCGACTTCGTGCAGCAATACGGCGTCGAGCCCCACTGAACCCTGCGCGATGCTGACCACCATGTCGGCCTCTTCCAAGGTGGGCGAGCCGGCCGTTGCACTGCTTGATGCGACGTAGGTCAATGCGGCCACGCCGCTCGCGAGCGTGTCCCACGTGATGGCATTAACCGCGTCGCGCGTTGAGCCGGTGGCAAGGCTCGCGCCGTTGGTCGTTTCACCGTCATAAACAAAGCTGACCGAGCACACGGCCGACCATTTGTCCATCGCCGCGCGCATGCTGGCGAGCATGGCGGTGGACGAGGGCGAAGCGGCGGCAGGCCGGTTAGCGTCGTTGTAGCGCCAGCGCACCGTTTTGTTGGCCCAGCCATTCCAGCCGTAAGTCAAGAACTTTTGGCTGTCGCCCGTGGCGGGCACGACGTGAAAGTCGGTGCGATAGTCGGCGGTGATGGCTGACGCGTTCATTGCGCTGGTGGCAAACGCGGCGGCAAGCGCGACGGTTGCCAAAGCCGAGAGTTTGGTTGCGTGCTGGCGCGAGAAAAGTTTCATGATGGCTCAAGTCTTAGCGAAAAAAGGGAAGCTTATTGCTCCCGGTGTAGCTATCGACCCGGTCGCCGCGACCGTGGTTCCCGAACCGCACGTACCGCCGCTATCAGCCCACCGACGACGCACCGCTAGTTGGCAGGCACGCAGAAATTAACGCCCTCGCCATCCCACCCAAGGCTCACGAAGCTGTTGTAGGTGGCCACACTGGTGGTGAAGCGATGATTCGGATTGTCGGGGAAGCGTGCAGCGCCCCGAAACAGCCGATACACCGGCTGTTGCCCGCTGCCACACGAGCCGCCAACGCCCGCCACCAGCGGCGCATAAGCGTACGAATCAACGCCCTCGTTTTGCGCCAACCCGGGCGCGCTGCTGCCGCTTGGGTTTTGTCGAATCAGCGCTTGCAGATCACTGTCGAGCAAGGTGTAGAAATGACTGCCCCGAGTGTTGCCCAGCGCGATGCGGTCAAAGTAAAAACGAGTGATCGGTCGCAAGGTGCCTTGCGCCTGCGCGAACACGAGAAACGAGGCTCCGGTGCGCGCAAATCCGCTGGTGGCGTCGAGTGTCGCTTTGTCGGAATCGCGCGAGGTGATGAAGTAATAGTCGAGCGGCGCGAAACGATATTCGACCATGGCGCGGGTTGCCGGAAGCATCGGTTGCACGGCCACGCCGTTGCCCGCCAAGGCGACGCTGGTGGTGGCGGGCGTTGCGTTATGACCGAAGGTGATCGCGCCGCTGCGGGTGCCTGTGGCTGCCGGTGTGAAGCGCGCGGTGGCCGTGCACGATGCACCGGGCGACAACGACGCACCAGCGCTGCAGGTGGTGGACGCCAGTGAAAAATCGTTGCCGGAAACGACGGCGTAATTGACCACTAACGCTGCGCTACCGGTGTTGGTCAGCGTGACGGCGGGCCCGGTGATGCTGCTGCCAACGGCGGTGTTGGCGAAGGTGACCGCAGACACCGATGCTGAGGCCGTAGGTGCGCCGGGTGCAGCGCCCGAGGTGCCGTACAACGCCACGCAACCGGCGACATCATCGGCTTGCAAGGCGGCAAGGCCGGTGTAGGACGTTGATACGTCGGGTGCCGCGTTGGGGCCGGACATCACCGCGCTCTCCTGATTGGAATGCTTGAGCCCGAGCATGTGCCCAACCTCATGCACCAGCGTGGAATCTAGGCTCGGGTTGAACTGATAATTGAGCACGATGTCGGCCTCATCAATCGTGAACGTTTGCCCAGTGAAGCCGCTCGCCCCGGCGTAGGTAATGCCGGTGGTGTTGCCGGCAAGCGCGCCCCAAGCGATGACGTTCGCACCGTCGCGCACATTAGTGGCAAGGCTTGCCGCGCTGGTGGTCGTGCCGTCATACACAAACTGCACGTTGCACACCGCTGACCATTTGCCCATGGCCGCTTGCAGGCGACTCACGGCAGCGCTGCTGCTTGCCACGATGTTTGCGGGCCGGTCAGCGTCGTTATAGCGCCAGCGAACGGTGCGCCCGCTCCAGCCATTCCAACCGAAGGTTAGATACTTTTGTGCATCAAACGGGTTGTTGAAGAGGATGACGTGAAAGTCATTGACTTCGTCGAGAGACTCGCTAAGTGCCTTCGGTAAGTTCGGTAAGTTCGGTACGTTCGGTGCGCTGCCCGCAAGCTGCGCGCTCGCTGAGCTAGCGAGAAGCAGCCCAGCAGCAAACGTCAGGCAAGTACGAAAAGTTCGATCTAAAAACATGGGGGGAACATCCTATTTGCAGCGTTTGCAGCCTATGCCGCGGTTGCATCAAGACGGCGATGCACCGTTCCCCCGGGTATTCAACTTCAATTTTAAACTCAGCCGAACAGCCCGCCCTTACCACCCGTTGCGTTTTTAAACAGGCCACCCAACACGTTCGACATCATGTCGTTTGAGTGATCTTGCGGCACCTGACCACCGGGCGTCATGCCGTCAACCACGTTCGGTAAAACCTTCGCCAGCAGCCCGCCAAGCTGATCTTGGCCAATGCCGCTTTTCGCTAGCAGGTCGCCCAAACTACCACCGGCACCGCCGGGGGCCGCGCCGCCTAGCACCGAGCCGAGCAGGCCGCCCATGCCACCCATCGCGCCCATGCCGCCTTGCTGGCTCTGCTGGCCCTGCGCCTGATTCATCGCACCACCGGCCATCATGCCGCCGAGCACTTTAATCAAGTCGCCACCGTCCACCGGCATGTTTTGCCCCGTGCCCTGCCAAGAGTCGGCATGTTGACCCATGCCGCCTTGCTTGAGCATGCCGAGCAGGCCACCCACGCCACCGGCCTGCTGAATAAGCCCGCCGATCAAGCTGCCCATCAAATCTTGTTGCCCACCGCTGTTGGTATTGCTGTTGCCACCGCCGAGCACTGCGCCCAAAACACCATCGAGTAAGCCCATGATTGACTCCTTTGTTTGCACAAACGTTTAACGAGGCAACACAGTATCACAGCAGAAAGTTAGCCGCTAGCCCGCGCATTCTGATTCGCTGCGCTCGCTGCGGCGCGGTGCAATGGCTAGCGCTTGCCGCCAGCGCACGGCGAGTCGACTTCGCGCGCGGAGAGTAGATCGCAGAGGCGATCCATGTGCGGGTCATCCAGCCCCGCTGCGCGCAGCGCGGCTGCGGTTTGGCACAGGTAATCCGCGCCGGAGCCGTAATGACCGCGACAGGTGGCGAGCTTTTCCACCACTTGCTCATCGGCGAGCCGTCCGGCATATGCTTTGGATCGATGATTCATCACAAAACCAATGGCGCGAATTGGGCCGTCTTCGGTTTTCACGTTCAGCCATTTGGCGACGTAACTGCCGCCGAACATTTCGCGCCGCCAGAGCAGCGCCAGTTCTTTGCGCGCCACATTCGCATGCAAGCGATACGCCACACCGCGACACGCGCCACCGCGATCCAGCGCGAGCACCAATCCGGGGTTTTCGGGCGTGCCTCGATACACGTTGCTCCACAAACAAAATCGGCGATGAAAGCCGCGCACCGTCGCCGCCGTCCGACCGCTGTGCTCCATGCATGGGTTCCAGATCAACGAGCCGTAAGCGAACACGTGAATGTCGGTTTGTTCATTCCAATCTGTGAGCATGCAATCGAGCGATTCGCCGAGCGACTTGTCGCAGAGCACGTTTTGCGCAAGCGGCGAGTTGCGGATGGCTTCCCTCGAGTAATCGTTAACGATTGCTTCGCGCGTAATGCCGGTGAAGGAGATACTTCGGTCTGAACTCACGGTAAAAGTTAGCTAGTTATTCCGCGTGATATTGGGTTACCAAGGCCACCTCTGCCTTGCTGCCAAGAATAACGCTAACCCGCTCGTGTAGTTGACTCGGCTGCACTTCAAGAATGCGCTGGTGGCCATTTGTTGCAGCGCCGCCCGCTTGCTCCACCAAAAAGCTCATCGGATTGGCCTCGTACATCAGGCGCAGCTTGCCGGGTTTATCAGGCGTGCGCGCATCGCGTGGATACAAAAACACGCCGCCACGAGTGAGGATGCGATGCACGTCAGCCACCATTGAGGCCACCCAACGCATGTTGAAATCTTTGCCGCGCGGGCCGTCGGTGCCTGCGAGCAATTCGTCAACGTAGCGCTTCACCGGCGGCTCCCAATGCCGCATGTTGCTCATGTTGATCGCGAACTCTTGCGTGTGCTCGGGGATCATCATGTGCGCCTGCGTGAGCACCCACGAGCCCATTTCACGATCCAACGTAAAGCAATGCACGCCAGTGCCAACCGTCAACACAAACACGGTGGTCGGGCCGTACACCGCGTAGCCCGCAGCCACCTGCTCAGTGCCCGGCAACAGGAACGATTGTTCGCTCACTTGCCCCATGTTTTCCGGCCCTTTGAGTACCGAGAAAATAGTGCCAATCGACACGTTCACATCAATGTTTGACGAGCCATCGAGCGGGTCAAACAGCAGCAAATACTCGCCCTTCGGATAACGATTCGGAATCTCGTGAATCGTCTCCATTTCCTCGCTGGCCATGCCCGCCAGATGCCCGCCCCACTCGTTGGCCTCCATCAAAATGTCGTTAGAAATAACGTCTAGTTTTTTCTGCGTTTCGCCCTGAATATTCTCAGTGCCCGCACTGCCCAACATGCCCGCCAGCGCGCCTTTGCCAACGTTCACCGCGATGGCCTTGCAGGCGCGAGCAACGACCTCGATCAGCAGCCGCAATTCCGGTTTAATGGCGTTGGCCGCGCGCTGCTGTTCAACGAGAAACTGCGTAAGCGTGGTGCGGCGGGTCATGGGCGAGAGGTCAACAGACCGGGTTGTAAAGCCGAAATTGTACCGCCAAGTTCAATGGCTTTTCGCGCTTAGCGCCATTTCACTTGGGCTAGAAAACGTTTTAAGCTAAAGTCGACTCCTGATTAGCAAGCTGGCTCAGGAAGTATTGACGGTAATGCTGTATTTGCGTACAGTTACGCATTTGAACGATTGGAGCACCGTCATG
>JAYSRA010000001.1:0-48772 GCA_043721275.1 Burkholderiales bacterium | reverse complement strand
GCCTCGCGCGGGCGCTGGTGTCGGACATCGTCGCGTACTACCCGCAGAAGCGCGAGGAGGGTGCTCGAGACGGCACGCTGAAGCAGCTCTTCCGTGAGGAGATCAAGAAAAGTTACGAGGAGTACGTCGAACAGATCGGAAGGGAGTTCGCCGAAACGACGACGCACTTCCAGGACGCGCTGAATGACGTGCTGGCGGGAGGCAAGAAGCTCTTCTAGTCAGCGCACCGTGCGAGTATCTTTCGCCGGTCACCACGACACCGTGCGAGCCGTCCGCCCCTCCAGCCGGACGGCTCGTGTCTTACCAGGGAGAACGACATGGCGGAGAGTGATCGCGCCCGGCTGCTGACCTCGTACGACGATCAGCTCGCCGAGCTGAGGAGGTACCTTTGACCTCGATCACAAGCGCACGGAGCTGAGCTCCCTCGAGGAGCGGATGGGCAGCGCGGACTTCTGGACCAATCAGGAGAGCGCACAGGAAACCGTTCAGCGCGTCAAGGCGTTGAAGATCTGGGTCGAGCCGTTCGAGGCGCTCCGGGCCCGCGTGCAGAGCGCGCGTGAACTGGCCGAGCTGCTGGACGTGGAGCCCGAACCCGAGATGCAGGCGGAGCTTGATCGCGAGATCGAAACCACCGGCGGTGCGCTGGAGGAGTTCCGCCTGCGTTCGCTGCTCTCGCACCCCGATGACTTCCGCGACGCGCAGCTGGAGATCAGCGCCGGTGCCGGCGGCACCGAGGCGCAGGACTGGGCGCAAATGCTGTTTCGCATGTATTGCCGCTACGGTGAGCGGCGCGGTTTCAAGGTGGAAATTCTTGAAGAATCAGACGGCGATGTGGCGGGCCTTAAGAGCGCGTCGATCAAGCTCACGGGCGATTACGCGTACGGCTATTTGCGCACCGAAACCGGCATTCATCGCCTTGTGCGCAAGAGCCCGTTCGACAGCAATGCGCGTCGCCACACTTCGTTTGCCTCCGTGTTCGTCTATCCCGAGGTCGATGACTCCATCGAAATCGACATCAATCCGTCGGACGTGCGCACCGATACGTTCCGCGCTAGTGGAGCCGGTGGTCAGCATATCAATAAGACCGATTCGGCGGTGCGCCTAACGCACATTCCCACCGGAATCGTGGTGCAGTGTCAGGACGGCCGCAGCCAGCACAGCAACCGCGATGTCGCCTGGAAGCGCCTGCGCTCGCGCCTGTACGAGCACGAGCTGCGCATTCGTCAAGCTGCGCAGCAAAAGCTTGAAGACACCAAGAGTGACATCGGTTGGGGCCACCAAATTCGCAGCTACGTGCTTGACCAGTCGCGCATCAAAGATTTGCGTACCGGTCATGAGACGGGCAACACCGGCGCGGTGCTTGATGGCGACTTGGATCCGTTCATCGAGGCGTCGCTTAAGGCGGGTGCTGAGCTCGGTGCAGGAGAGGCCTAATGCCTGCTATCGCGCATCCGCGCTTGCTGGAATTGCCCCACCGATTTGAGACCGACAAACTGGTGTTGCGCGCTTATCGGTCAGGCGATGGCGCTGCGTTTTTTGATGCGGTGCATGAGGATCGACTCGATCTTTCAACGTGGCTTGGTTGGACGAACCAACACAAAACAGTCGAAGACTCCGAAGCATTGATGCGCAACAACGCGGGCAAGTGGATCACGCGCGAATCGCTCATCATGGGCATCTTTTCGCCTGACGAAAAAACGCTGTACGGCGGCACCGGCTTTCACGGCTTCGACTGGAAGGTGCCGTCCTGCGAAATCGGCTGGTTTCTGCGCAAAAGCGCGCGAGGGCAGGGCATTGGCGCGGACGCCGTGCGCCTATGCTGCAAGCTCGCCTTTGAGCACATCGGCGCGAACCGCGTGTGGGGGACAGTCGACGTCTTGAATGACCGCAGCTGGCGTTTGTTCGAGCGCGTCGGCTTCACGCGTGAGGCCCACTTGCGTGGCGATTGCCGCGATCATCATGGCAATCTGCGCGACACATTTACCTATTCGATGCTCGCTCGCGAGTGGCCAAACGCCTAACAACTTTTTGGTGAAAGCCCCGTATTACCTAGGCTATCACGAAAAAAAGTCAGAAGTCAACTTGAGCTAAATATCACGGTTAGCCTTGGCAAAATATAGCTTTCAGCCAAAAGCTGATCGCTATTTCGCGTACACCAAATCGCGCAAAAACAGCGAAATTCCCGGCACGTAGGTGATGATCATCAGGCAGGTCAACACCACGCCGACGAACGGAATCAGCTGCGTCACGATGCGATCCAGCGATATTTTTGCGACCGTGCAGGCTGCAAATAAATTCACACCAAACGGTGGCGTAATCATGCCCAGCGCCAAGTTCACCACCATCACAATGCCAAAGTGAACCGGGTCAATGCCGAAGTGAACGGCCACTGGTGCGAGGATCGGCGCGAGCACGATGATCGCCGCACTGGTCTCGATGAACATGCCGATGAGGAACAGCGCCGCGTTCACGCCGAGCAAAAACAGCATAGGGCTTTGCAGCCATGCTTTCAAGAAGATTCCAATTGCATCGGGCACGCCAGCGCGGGTGATGAGGTACGCAAACAGCCCCGCGTTGGCGATGATGAACATGATCACCGATGACGACAGCGTGCTCTTCTTGAAGATTGGCAACAGGTCTTTGAAACGAATTTCGCGATACACCACGCCGCCCACAAACAGCGCGTAGACCACGGCCACTGCGGAGGCTTCGGTCGGTGTAAACACGCCGCCATAAATGCCGCCCAGAATGATTACCGGCATCATCAGCGCATAGGCCGCGCGACCGTTGAGCGACGCGCGCAATTTCGGGATCAGCGACAGCACGATGAAGTACGCGGTGAACAGCGCCACACCGATCAAATCGGTATAGCGATCCAGCGATTGTTCGCTTAAGCCTTTGCTCATTAACGCCGGTCCGATGACCTTATTACCGAGCAACAAGAGCGCGATGCCGCCGCCGATAATCGCGACGTCATAGGCTGCCGTGAGCGCAGGCAATTTGCCTTCGCCATCCTGCTTGCCCCAGCCGCGTTTTCGGCACAACAAGAACACGTAAAGCATCAGCGCGCCACCAATCAGGAAGCCCGGCCCGAAGCCCGCGATGAATAATTCGCCGATAGAAATTTCGGCCGACACGCCATACAAAATCATCGGAATCGATGGCGGAATAATCACGCCGAGTTCAGCGCTAGTTGCCTGCAACGCCGCCGCCCACGCGGTCGGATAACCGTGCTTGATTAGCGCCGGAATCAGGATCGCACCAATCGCAAACGTGGTCGCCACTGAGGAGCCCGACACTGCCGCAAAGATCATGCAGGTCAATACGCAGGTCATTGGCAAGCCGCCCTGCACGCCGCCCACCAAGCTTTTGGCAAATTCGACCAAGCGCTTTGAAATGCCGCCGGTCTCCATCAAATTGCCCGCGAGAATGAAGAACGGAATCGCCGCCAGCGGGAATTTATTGATCGAAGAAAACATCTCCTTCACCGACACCAGCATGTTTACGTTGCCAACATAAATGCCGAAGATCGCAGCCAATCCGATGGAGACCGCCACTGAGATGGTGAGCGCAAAGCACAACACCATTGTCACGAGCATCACCGCACTCATTGAGCGGTCTCCAATTCCATGCGCACCGGATCGAAAAAGTTGCCAATGATGCCGAGCACCGAAAACACACCGCCGAGCGGCATCGCGATGTACGCCCAGAACATCGAATATTCCTCAAGCCCGATGATGGTTTGCACGCGGCCGCGCAGCGAATAGTCCCAGCCAACGATGATGATTACGGCCACCAACGTGAGCGACGCGAACATCACCACCGTGTCGAGCACGCGTTTCATGCGCGGCCCCGCCCAGCGATGCAGCACATCCACACTCACCATCGCGCCCTGCCGAAACGCCATCGGAATGCCCATGAACACCATCCAGATCAACGAAAAGCGGATCATCACCTCCGTCCATTCGGCTGGCTCTTCAAGCACAAATCGCGTGATGATTTGAAACAACCCGAGCGCGGCGGCCAGCGCCAACATCGCGCACGCGAAGTACATGGACGCATGCGTCGTGACACGCTCGATGCGTAGAAAAATTGCTTTCATTGGCTCCCCTTATTAGCTGCATTTTAGGCGCAAAAAAGCCCGCGCTCAGCGGGCTTTAAAGTTTTGTAGGAGCGGCTCTGCCGCGACCATCGGCAATCGTTACGCAGGTCGCGGCAGAGCTGCTCCTACAAGTTCCATGCCTTATTTGACCGCGCGAATGCGCTCCAGATTGGCCTTGCCAAATTGCTTCTCAAAATCGGCATTTACCGGCCCCAGCGCCGCAACGAATTTTGCTTTGTCGACATCAATCACCTGCATGCCCTTGCTGCGCAGCTCGGCCACGCCTTTTGCGTCGTCCTCATCCACGCGCGCACGATTGGCCTTCACCGCCTCTTTTGCGGCATCTATGAACACCTGTTTGTCAGCGGCGGATAGCTTGTCAAACGCCGCCTTATTCATCAAAAAAATTGCCGGTGAATACACGTGGCCAGTGAGCGACATGTACTTTTGCACTTGATCAAATTTCGCCGCCATGATGACCGATAACGGGTTCTCCTGACCATCAACGGTGCCCTGTTGCAGCGCCGTGAACACCTCGGGGAACGCCATCGGCGTAGTCACAATGCCAAAGCCTTTGTACGCTGCAATATGCACCGGATTTTCCATGGTGCGCATCTTCAAACCTTTGAGGTCTTCAGGCGCATTCACCGCGCGTTTGCTGTTGGTCATGTGGCGCACACCGTTCTCGCCCCACGCCAGCGCTTTGAAACCTTTCGACTCAAATTTCGCCAGCATTTCCTGACCAATCGGTCCGTCAAGCACCGCCCGCGCATGCGCTTTGTCGCGGAACAAAAACGGGATGTCGAGAATGCGCGCCTCGGGCACGAAGTTCGGGATCGGCCCTGTTGAGGTGAACGTCAGCTCTTGCGTACCCAGTTGCACCGCTTCAATCGATTCACGTTCACCACCCAGCGAGCCCGAATAAAACGGTTGAATTTTGATGCGACCCGCGGTGCGCTTTTCCACCTCTTTTGCAAGCGTATCAATGCCAATGCCTTGATGCGAATTTTGCGCAATCGAAATGCTGATTTTCATGCTCTCCTGAGCAAAGGCCGAGGTTGAAAACGCAGCAAACGCCACGGTGAGCGTAGTGGCCAATGCCGACGCAACAATCTTCAATTTCATAAATTTTCCTTGTGGAATGGCAACTGCTTAATGCGCAAGTATTCCCGCTGCGCCCCAAAGTTGACAGCGGAATTACCCTCTGTGCGTGCATCAGGCTGTAAAGATTAAGACTGCTGCGGTCTACGCGTGCAGCAAACGCCCGCCTGCGAACGACCAGTTTTCCCACGCTGTTTCCTTGAAACACACCATCACTTGCTCGCTATCGACGCCGTGCTTGCGTAGTCGCGACATGAGGTCAAGCAGCAGCGCCCGTTTTATCTTCACGCTGCGTCCCACCGACCAAAGAATTTCAACGATCATGAAATTCTCGTTACGCGGTGTGCTGAGATCAGGGTAGGTTACGTCGAAACGAATGTCTTCAGCGGCAAGTTCAATCACGCGTTGAAATCGATCTGTGACGGGCACGCCCGCGCTGACTAGCGCCGCGTGAATTGAATCCAGCACCACCGTTTTGAAAGCGGCAGGCTTGGGTTTTTGAATAGTGAGGGTGACCAGTGGCATGTTGAGTTCTCCGTTTGAGTGGATGAACGTTACAAAAAATCGCCGTTTGCGGAAACAATCTACAGCGCAATGTGCTTTTGCAAATTCTGCAAAACCAGCGATACTGGCCGCATGAATACCGACGACCTGAAACTGTTTCAACGCGTTGCCGAACTGGGAACGTTGTCCGCCGTCGCGCGCGAACGGGACGTTGCGGTGAGCCAAATTTCGCGTGTCATGACGCAGCTTGAAACGCGTCACGGCGTGCAGCTTTTGCATCGCACCACACATGGCTTGTCGCTTACGGCCGAAGGCGAGGTGTTCCTCGGCTATTGCCGCAACATCACGCAAACACTTGATGAACTCGATGGCGAATTCACCTCGCGTGCGCGCGATGTGCGCGGTGTGGTGCGCGTCGCGCTCTCCGCGAACATGGCGCAGCACGTCATCGTGCCGAGCCTCGCGCCGTTGACGAAAAAGCATCCCGGTTTGATCCTCGATTTGGCGGTGAGTGACGCGCTGGTCGACATGAGTCGCGACGGCATCGACATCGCGATTCGCACCGGCAGCACGCAGACCGAAGAGGTCATCGCCAAACAAATCAGCAGCCACGGTCGCCGCCTGTACGCGAGTCCGGCGTATATCAAAAAGCGCGGCTTGCCGAAGCATCCGGATGAGCTCGCGAAGCACCGCATCATTACCACCAGCACCGCGCCGCGCTTGAACGATTGGCCGTTCATGATCGATGGCAAAGCGGTCACGCGCCCGATGCACGGCCAATTGCGCGCCAGCAGCACCAGCATCACGCAAGCAATGGCGCTCGCTGGCCTCGGCATTTGTCGCCTGCATGACTTGATCGCAGCACCGCTGGTGCACAACCGCGAGTTGGTAGAAGTGCTTGAAAAATTCACCGACCAGCAAATTGTGCCGGTCTACGCCATGATGTTGCCCGAGCGACATCGTCTGCCCAAGATCCGCGCCTGCGTTGATTTTTGGGCGGAATGGATGGGGAAATTCGGCACCTCGGCGAGGGCGAAGCGCGTGTAATTTTTTCGATACAGCTTATTATTGAAAGCGCCATTGAATGAGGGCTTGTACCGATAAAAGAGCAAATATCAACAATTAGCTTAATGCGCGTTTAGGCCGCGTTAAGTAACCGTTCTAGCTAAAAGCTGTAGGTAGAAACTAAGTCAAAGCGTTGAATGGCAAGCGCAACGCAACTGCACGCACCGAGCGTGAAATTATCCGACCGCTAAGAACTCAGGCGCGATGATTTGCCATTGCAGGCGACCGCTCACTTGCCGCTATCACCTCCGGCGTTGGCCCGCTCACCACTATAAAGTGCTCACCTCAGTTGCGCGTACGGTGGCTACCCATCGAATGTTGCGGCCGACGACACCAATGACGCTGATGCCGAATGCACTGGTGCTGCCGGGGGCAAAGCTCACGTTGGCATCCCAAGTGGATTCAGCTTCATAAATCACCGTTTTGTTGCAGGCTACCGGCTGAATCGCAGCCCCACCGACCACCACGGAATAGTGGCATTTAAACGCGTAGCTCGCAGATAACCCCGTGGCCTCGGCAGACGCAACGACCTGCACATCAAGCAAACCAGCGCGGCCCGGCTCAAACACTAACGTCTCAGAAGAGCCGTCCAGGTACAACCAAGTTTGATTCGCGTTCGTGGTGCGATTTCGCAGCACATACTGCGTGGCCTGCGCGGTGCCGGGTGTGGCGGAAAAACTACCTGCGGCGTTTGCCGTTTGCCCAAACAGGCGCGCGCTGCCCGACAGCCCGCCAGAAACCGCTGCAAAGCTCGCAGAGGCAACGTTGAATCCGCCGCCAGACACCACTGCGCTTTCTGCTGATGCAACGTTTGTATTTCCACCCACAACGCTTGCATAGTTGGCGCTAACGGTATTGCTGACGCCACCGAGCACCGCCGCGCCGTAGGCGGTGGCGTCGGTGCCTGTGATGCTGTTGAGATAGCCGCCGCCGATGAAGGATGCCGCGCCGGCCACGCTATTTTCGTAGCCACCAACGATGGCACCGCCGCGGCCGGTGACGGTGTTTGGGTAGTTCGTGGATTCAAGGCCAACGCAGCAATAGCCGCCGCCGCCGATGAATGATCCATGGGCCGACGCCGTGTTGCCGCCACCACCCACGACGACAGAGAACGTACCCGTTGCCTGATTGGTTAGGCCACCGCCGACCGAGCTGTGTTGACCGACGGCGACATTACTTTGACCGCCGCCGACCTTACTGAACAATCCGCTTGAGATGTTGTTGAGTCCGCCACCGATGGCGCTCTGGCGCCCGTTGGCGGTGTTGCCGAGGCCGCCCGCCACAGCACTCCCGCCGCCGCCTGCGGTGTTGCCCAGGCCGCCTGCGACCGTGGCGCCGACCGCGCTATTGGCCGGTGAAGTATCGTCACCAGCGCGGTTGCCCCAGCCGCCGCCCACCGTGCCGTAGATATCGGTCACGCGATTGCTCGCGGCCGCGCCGTAGCCCGGATCGGTGCCATCCGCGATGCCACCACCGGCAATCGTTCCTCCGCGCACGCCCGCGCTGAGCTGGTTTGCGCTCGAACCGTTAACAACGTTCGGCGCGCTGGCAATGCCGCTTTGCAGAATGCGCAGGCCGTCGCCGCCGGGAACGAGCACATTGGCCGATGCGCCGCCACTTTGCAGCGTGACCGGAAACGCGTCCGTCGTCCCGATGACGCCTGGCACGGCAAACGCATTGCCGCCCAAAGTCCAAGCGTTGATCGCGCCGCCAAGCGCGCAACCATTCGCGAGGAAGCTGGTAATAGCCGCCGTGGTTGGCCGGGAGGCAGAGGGCGCTGCACCCAGCGCAAGGCCCGCTGTGAGCGATGCGCCGACGAACCCCGACAAATGTCGCGCAATGATCGTTGTGTCGACGGTATCAATCGCGCCGTCGCCGTTCATGTCGAGCGCACAGCCGACGCACTCGATATTGTTTTTTACTTGCAGCGGGTCAAGGCTCGCGTAGCGGGTACTCGCCACTAGCGGCGCGCCGGTAATGCCGAGCGCGTAGCGCGTAAGCACGATGCCGTCGTTGATCGCATCAGAGCCGCCACCATCAAACGGACAGGTGGACGCGATTGCGGTTTGCCACGTCACCGCCGATAGCGTGAGCGCGATGCTCAGTGACAATTTGCGAATGTTGAATGCGTGTGACATTGAAATCCTCCGACGTTTAGAGGTTGATAAATGAACGGCTACACATTCAATAGCGAGAAGTCTGCAAAATTGGCTCAACATAGTGCGCGGTGCTGTGTTTCGCGACATCCGGCGTTTGAGCTTGTCGCTACGTTCAAAGCGCAATAGAAGCGGTTTGAATGGCTGTTGCCGGATTGATGCGTTGCCAAAATTTGCCGTATAACTTTACGCTGAAAGCGCCATCATGCTTGGGCTGACGGGCATAAAATGGAAAACCGACTTCATGCATAAATGCATCGCTAGCCTAGGTAGAACCGACGTTTCAGCTTGGAGTTGATGCGCTTGTGAAGTGGCCTCGGTCGCGATCTCAGTGCTTGGTGTGCCGAGCCTAAGACTGACGCACTGAGCGCGCGTTTGCCGAAGGTGACTCGCCCACCGAGTGGCGCGCCGCGCGACTCAAAAGTGCCCATTGCGCTCGTTAATCTCACGCACGCGTGTTCCGCACGAACCCACGAATGGTGCGCAAAGAAACTAACCGAGCGCGCGCAGCGCATCCTTCGCCAACACCCACGGCTTGTACGAATTCGGCGAGAGCGCAACCGCCACTGCGTAAGGTAGAAACGCGACGATCGTCGCGATCACATAGCCGTGCGCACGATTGAGATCGGATGCGTTAACGGGCTCGACTGCAATCAGCCGAGTCGCAGGATTTTTCACCAGTTGCGGCGCGCGATGCATGGGCGCTATCGCAGGCAGGCGCAGGCCAACGTCCACTGCATACCAGCCCAACTCACGCGGCGCCCAAGGTACCGCGGCTAGCATGCCCATAAACACCACGATGACAGCGGGTATGGCTCGCATCATTTCACGCAACTGAATTGACAAATGAATTTTTCAAAAATCGGGGTGTGGGTCAATATTTACGTGCAGTTGATGACGTTGATCGTCGTGGCTATTTCGTTATATCAAGTCGTTTCTGGAATCTGGTGCAGCCCGAAAATTTGGGTCACGATTGCGGTGGGAATGTACGTGCAGATTGCGGCCACGCGTCGCGCGTGGAAGCAATTTTTGAATGCCGAAATCAGAGACACCACCCTGCCAAAGCGATGCTCGATTGCGTTGTTTACGCTGGCGAGCGTCGCGTGCGTATCGGCCTTGGTTGTAACGGCGCTTGGCATGAATCGAGTTGCTCCGTATTGCACATAAGGCGCTGCGCTTTCGTTGCGGCGGCGAATCAGCAGCAACTAAGATTTAGGCACCGTCCACTTCGCGAAACTTCCGCTGTTGACGGTTTCAAGCCAGCGCTTGTTCGCTTTGACTGTTGTTAGCGGCGCAAGATCAAGCATGAATCCCGGGATGAGTTCCGCGCGCGTCAAAAGCACGGGCGAATCAAATCCGTAACCCTGAGCGATAAATCCACCTGATGGATCGGGGCGCAACGTCACGTTGCCCGGCTTAAGGCTGAGATTCAGCTCCCCATTTACGCAACGGCCCACACAATCAATATCAACCGCCCGTGCATTCAGGAAATCGTTGCGCGTGCCCGGCACAAAGTTCTGACGAAGATAGTGCCCCCAATAGCTGTTGCCGGATCGCCAAAGCCATAGCTGCGCGCCCCAAAAACTTTTGTCAGCGTCCGGTTTGTAGCGCGCCGAGAACACGCCGACAAACTCAACTGTGTTGCCGACAGTGCTCACGGCGGGGAACGTAGCCGCGGGCATCTTTGTGAACGGCAATTGCCGTTCAGTACCGTCCATGCTCGATTTGGCTGCGGTCAACACGAACCGATCTTGCTGAATTCTCCGCAGGGTCAGCGGCTGACCTAATGCTGAGTAAGCAGTGTCATCGGCCACCGTCGTGACAAATGTGTCAATGCCCACGACTGCGTCGTCCGCGTTGCCCACGCGATAGCCATGCTTTGCGTTGTAGAGCCAAGTCTTGCCATCACGATTGATGATCAGGTGCTTGAACCGATCATCCTGATCACCTCCCACGTAATACCCGGCCCAGTTGTCTGCTGCGGCCGTTATGTCGCCGAAGAAACGCGCCACTGTCGCATCATCACGAAACGCAGCCTCAAAGCGCATGCGCTTGGCTTCGTCAATAGTTGCGCTGGCGCTGGCACTACCCATCTGTAGCAGTCCACTCACCAAAAACGGCAGCGGTCCTACCACCGCTAACGAAACAAGCCACGGATTGCCCAGCCACTTCGGAACGCGTTTTAAAGACACCCACGACGACGCATCAGCGGCGCTTTGCGGTGCTTCCGTTGACGGGTTGCCATCAACGGTTCCGGCGCGCGCGGATTCGACCTGCGACCGCGGGGTCGACAGCGCAGTCTCCCGCGCTGCATCCATTTCCGCTTGCGCAGATTTGCGCGCTCTCGCCCGCGCTGGCTCATCTCCACCCGTCAGAATCCGCCAACCCGCAATCACACCAAGGCCCAGATAGAGTGGCCCTAAAAATAGGAGATCAACGCGGATATTTGTCTGAACACTGGTGCGAGCCTCAGTCCACGTGAAGAACCACCAAACGAGCGCGACAAAGCCAATAAACAAGCGATCACCCACGCTGAAATTGCGCAGGAACACCGGCACGCTCAACGCGCTGGCAACCACACCGCACGCGATGGGCTTGAAGGCGAAGAAGGTGATCGGCGCGATCAGAATACTGAGCAAGATTTCCATGTGGCTATTGTTGCCTACGAGTATCTTTTAAAACGTGACAAGCCGACCCACACCTGGCGGAAGTTGCATCTTGTCGTAGCGTCCAGCATCAACGCTCCAGCGTTCGGAAATGAGGAAGGGCAATTCTTCGCCACCAGACCAATCGCCCGCCGGGTCTCCCGGAGGCCACATGTGATGCTGTTGATCTTAGTTTGTCGATTGAAAACAGGGCCACCGAATGCCTGTATGCGTCGCGCCCGCGATCTGCGCGAACGAACCCTCGCATACACTGCGGCGAATTCCAGAGCGTAGATCCAGAACTTCAAAGGTGTAGCGATGTCATCGCGCATGTCGTCTACCGTTGGTTGGGCCGGATGAATTTTTTTACCCCATCACCTTAGCGCTGTTCAGCAAATACCCGACCCATGAAAAAACACAATTCCCGAATATTCGCCGTTGTCGGCATTTCAATCGCGCTCAGCATCGCCGCCGCTCAAACCGCAGCGCAAACGTTCAAAATTATCGGTGCCGCGTTCATTGAGGCACCGCCCGGTCGAGACAAAAATCTAGTGCCATTTTCTGCGGGCCAGTCTCAAGAAAAGGCAGAGGTTCACGCTATTCTGTCTGTTAACAACGGCTTGTTGATCGACATCGCACGGTTCAGCCGCGACCAGTCGGTGATGGCCACCGGCATGTATGCGAACAAATCGACATTCACGCTCGGCACGGTGGATATCTCGTCGTTTCCGCGTGTGAGCGCCGACGGCAAGTCAATGCTTGTCTCGATGTCGGTGTCGCGGTTGTCCGACAAACCTGTTGTTGCAATCAACTTCGCCGGGACGGTGAAGGTCAGATCGGCGCGTGGCACGAGTAACAAGAGCGCGAAATTCATCGCTAAATCGGGTTCGCTGATCGAGTTGGGACTCGGAGACACCAAAGTCGCAAAGATTGACGGCGGCACTGTGACCTTTGAGGGGAGCAGCGCGCTGGAACGAGTCTCCGCCATGAAATTCGTTGGTGCGGACGGAAAAATGAACGCCGGAGAAAACGTAGGTTCTGGCCGGATCAATGATCGTTACGAAGTCTCTTACCGCTTCACAACACCACTCACCGACGGACGAATCGAGGCCACGCTATTCGAGGGCATGGAGACGAACGACGTGCCCGTTCGACTCACCATCACGCGACCGTACTGAGTTGACTGGTGACCGCCTTGTTCAGACGAGTGGGTCGCGTTACTCGCGCGTCGGAACCTCTTCGAGTTCCGACCTACGGCTCTTGTCGAAAATAAACCCCTTACAACGGACTCAACACCATCCCGCACTGCTTCACCAAATAATCGCGAATGGTTGGCCACACAAAGCGTCTTGCGCCGGGGAATAGGGTGGTGCCTCGAGTCACGTCGTCGCCGGTGAATCCGAGGGATGCGCGCAGCAGCAACAGCACGTCGGTGAACGTCATCGCGATGCCGTCGCCGTCTACGTCGAGCGTGCAGGTTTGCGCGGCAATCAGGTTGCCGCGCAACACGCGAACGGCGCACATATCGGGGATGCCGCCGCCGTCGTTGCCGTAGCAGCCGCCAACGATCAACTGATTGCCATCCGAGTCCACACTGGCACCGTACACATCCACCGCAAATCCGTAGTTGGTTCGCATCAATCCGCCGATGCCGTAGGCTGCGTCGAGCGCGCCGTCGCTGTGTAATCGTGCCGCGCAAAAATCAAGGTCGCAGCCGCCCGCTAGCGTGATCTTGCCGTCCCAATCGATGCTCACGCCTTGCGCGTTTAAGCCTTGTGTGAGGCCGGGTGCGGGTGCGATCAGGCGGTAGCCGGTGCCGTTAAACGTGGTGTCCAGCGTGCCGTTTTCGTTGAGCCGCATGGCGCACATTGAAAGCAACGGCTGGCCCGCCGTGCAGTAGCCCGCGAGCACCACTTTATTGTCCGGTTGAATGGCCGCCGCGTTCGCGCCTTCGCTGTGTGCCGCTGCACCAATGGCGATGCCGGGCAGGCCTGCTACGTTGACATAGGCCGTGTCGCGCACACCGTTTGCCGAGAAGCGGACGACGCACATATCGGTGGCCGTGCTGCTCACGCCGCACGCGCCGACGACGACAAATCGCCCGTCGGAATACAGCGCTGCCTTGCCACCGCCTGCGTAACCGAGCCCCGCACTCGTGGCGTATCCAGCGCTGCCAAATGTGGTGTCCACAGCACCGGTTACCGTGTAGCGCACTGCGCAAAAGGTGCCTCCGCCGCAGGTGCCCGCGACGATCACTTTGCCGTCTGATTGAATCAGCACCGAGCCCGCATAGGCATACGTGTTGAAGCCCGACGGTGGCGTCAAAACCACGCCGCTGCCACCCCATGACCCGTCGAGCGTCCCGTTCGCGGTAAGCCGTATCGAGCAGAAATCGTAGAACGAGGTGGTTGCGTTAAAGCAGTGTCCCGCCACCACACTCTTGCCGTCGGTCTGGACGGCAACCGCTCGCGAATTGCTGAACGTGGTACCCGGCAATGCGCTTAAGTATTTGCCACCTGCTGCGAAGTTGGTGTCCACCGAGCCGTCTGCGTTAAAACGCGCCACACAAAACACCAGCGCGCTGTTGGTCGATGACGTCAGGCAGTCGTTAACCGTCACAATTTTGCGATCCGCCTGCACGGCGACGCCAGCGCCTGCATCCGAAGCGCCAGTGACCAGCTTCGCATCGATCCGTCCGCCGGTGCCGAAGCTGGAATCGAGGCTGCCAGGACCCAGTTGCGCGAACGAAAGCGTTGCCGCCAGTAAGGTGCTTGCGGCGGCAGCCACGGTTAAACGTCGCGCGAGTTTTCGTGCGTCAATGAAAGCGACGATCATGGCAAATTCACTCCACATTGATTGACCAGATAATCGCGAATCGCCGCCCACGTGTTGCGCGATGCGTGCGGCGCGAACGTAATACCGCCAATGGCTGCGGCTGTGCGCACACCGCGCGAAATACGATTCATGATCAGCACATCGGTGGTCGGCAACACCGCGCCGTCGCCGTCAATATCAAGGCTGCACGCATGCGCTGCAAACGGCCCGCCTTCAAGCCGCGCGACGCATACGTCAAAGTCGAGGCCGTTATTGCACTCACCCGCAATCAACAATTTGCCGTCGCGTTGCAGCGCTACGGCATACGGATTTTGCGTATCGCTGATCGGCACGATGACGCCACCGGCTTTGAACGTTGCATCAATGCTCGCGCCATCATCGTTGATGCGCAGCGCGCAAAAGTCCGAGTTGCAGGACGCTGCAATCACGAGCTTGCCGTCGGGTTGCAACAGCGCCGCTCGCGCAATGCTGCTGCCCGCGCCAGTGATTTGAAAACTGTTCGCACCTGAAAATCCGTACGTCGTGTCGATGTCGCCAGTAGTTGAGTAGCGCACCACACACATTGCGTATTGCGCTGAGACGCAGTTGCCGACCAGCAAGATTCGATCATCGGGCTGCACCAAAATCGCCATGGGAACGTCAGCGCTGCCAGCGAGCGTGCGCGCCACTTTGCCACTGCGCACGCCGCTCACCACGTCGCCAAACGCGGCAGCACCTGACGTATCCAATGCTCCGTTGGGAGTCAGTCGCAGCATGCAGAAATCGAGCGTGCTGGTTGCCGATTGGCACGATCCCGCGACCAGAATTTTGCCGTCCGCTTGCAGCGCCATCGCTGCCGGTTTACTGATCGGCGCGAGGAGCGTAACGCTGCGCGTGCCGCCCACACCGAAGCTCGTATCAATGGCACCACTCGGCAGCAATCGACGCACGCAAAACGTCACGTTAACGCCGTTCGCATCGAAGCATGCGCCCGCAATCACCAGCTTGCCATCAAACTGGCGCACGATGGCTTCACCCGTGGACGCCGCACCGCCCATCAAAAACGACGTGACGCCCGCTGTGCCAAATGAGCTGTCCAGCGACCCGTTGGCGTTGAACGCAAACACGCAACTTTCAACGCCGCAGGTGGCTGCGACATACGCGCGTCCATCCGGTGCCAACAGCACTGCGTTGGCCGTTTCATCGCCAAAGCGATTGATGACCACGCGACCATTGGCTGATGGCCCAAAGGTGCTATCGGTCGCGCCTGTGGTGCGGTACTGAACGAGGCACACATCGCGGCTACCGTTGGTCTGCGTGCAAGCCCCCGCGACCAAAATGCGACCATCGGGACGCAGCGCCATCGCGTTGGCGCGTTCGTTGCCGCTGATGCCAATGAACGGTGTGGTCACGTAGCCATTGCCACCACCGAACGTGGCGTCAAGTGCTCCGGGTGCGGCACCAGACACAGTTGTGAAAGTTAAGCCGAATAACGTCGCAGCCAACCAGGCACCTGCGCGTGCGAAAGTAGGTAAATTCATCATGGTGTTTTGGCTTCGCGGCGTTACTGCGACGCGCACATCTTCACGCCCTCACCATCCCAACCCGCTGTGACGAGCGTGTTGTAGAGCGCCAAATCGGTGGTGAATCTATGGTTTGGATCATCAGGAAATCGTGCGCCGCGAAAGGCGCGATACAGCGGCACTTGACCCGCCGCACAGCTGCCGCCGATGCCTTCAACGGCGGGTGCGAATGCAAACGAATCGGCACCCTCGTTGTAAGGTAACTTGGGTGCCGACGAATTGCTTGGGTTGAGCCCGTTGAGTGCTGCGCGTTCAGCGTCCACCAAGGTGTAGAAATGCGATCCGCGTGAATCGGCTTTGGCGACTTTGTCAAAGTAATAACGGGTGATCGGTTGGGTGCCGGTCACGAGCCCCGTGGGGAACACGAAGAAACTTTTTCCAGTCGGCTGAAACTCAGGTACCAGCGCTTTGAATAAGAGCTTTTCAACGTAGCGCGAGGTCATAAAAAAATAGTCGAGCGAGCCATGCCGATACTCGGCCATCAGTAGGCGCGTGTCGACATTGAGGCCACTGAGATGCGCGTTGGCGCGCGCGTCGACAGCACCGCCACCACCATCAATTGGACGGTCGCCCCAGCACTCAACCAACCCGCTCGTGACCACCGCACACACATACCGAAAACCTGAGCCAATGCTCACCACCGGCCCCGATAGGCCGACCACGTTCACCGGTGTCGGTTGGTACAGATCAGCCGATGACGTCCATTGCACGCCGTCGCCGCCACCGGCTGGCCGCTTGCCCCAGCAGCGCACGCCACCGGCTACTAACGTGACGCAGTTGAACGCATCACCCGCCACAATCGAGGTGGCTCCACTGGCCAGTGTGAGCACATCCACTGGCACCTTAGCGTTGGGGTTGCTCGCGTCGGTGGCGCCGCCGCGACCGAGCGCACCCGATGAGCCGCGCCCCCAGCATTTCACGCCGCCATTGTTGAGCAGGGCACAGGTGTGATGCGATCCGGCGACAATATCTGCCACGCCGCTAGCGAGCCCGACGACCGCAGTGGGCACCAGTCGCGCGCTGGTGCTGCCGTCGCCCAGTTGGCCATAGCCGTTGTCGCCCCAGCAGAGCACCGCTCCGGCAAAGGTCACGGCACAGGTGTGATCAATGCCGATGGCCATGCCGCTCACCGCGCCCAAGCCGGGCACCTCTTGCGGCACCGCGTTGCTGGTGAAGGCGCCGTTGCCCAAGTTGCCCGAGCGGTTGCGGCCCCAGCACTTAGCGCTGAGGCTTGCCGTGATGGCGCACGTATGGTCGCCCCCCGGACCGGCGAATACGGCAAGCACCGGGCCGCCTAAACCCACCACCGGCTGCGGTGTTTTGACGGTGCGCACGGCGCTGCTGGCCGGGTCACCCAACTGACTGTACAGGTTGTCGCCCCAACACAGCACCACGCCGTCGTTTCGGAGCGCGCAGGCGTGCTGTTGCCCGCCCGCGATAGCGACGATACCCGCGAGGTTCACGGTGTCGCGTGGCGAATTGGCTTGTGAGGTGGCCGCAGGGCCCGCGCCACTGCTTGACGCTGACCCCCAACATTTAACCGTGCCCTCGGTTTTGACCAACGCGCAGGCGTAGTCGAAGCCGCCCGCGACCACGGTTTGCGCGGACGCTGTCGACGCGAGGCACATAGCAAGCGCGAATGCGCTGCTCCGCAACGTCGCAGAAAAGATTTTGAACATGGTGGCGGTCCTTGTGATCACGCGGTCGAGATCGAAATTGCGTGGCTTCACTGCAATTGCGTAATCGCTTGAAAAAAGGCTCATTCGAGCGCCGCGAGCAGTGCCGATTTAGTGATCTAGCGCCTACTCCGCGTGCTGCGTGGCTGGCACGCGCTGATGGAAAAATCGTGGAGGTTCGAGCGAGACCGGGTGCGTGTTCGATGAACTGCTTCAGCTTGCAATGGAACAAAATAGACGCTACCGCGATATGGCTTTACGCTGAGAACGCCGTTTTAAAAGGGCTAAGCTATCGCTTTATCAAAAAGTCGATATTTACCGAAAAATGAGTTCAGCCTAAGCCAAACGGGCGTTTCATGGAAAAGTTATTAGACGTTGAGCGTAAAAAAAGCCGCGCTCTGTGGGCGCGGCTTTTGTGGGCGGGGGTTGCTATCACACGAGTGTGATGCTCATGCGCACGATTGCGATCTTCATCGCGCCCGCGTCATCGCCTCAAAAAACTCTTTGTTGTTCTTGGTATCGCGCATGTGTTTTTGCAGTTTTTCCATGGCTTCGATCTCATCCATTTCGGAGAAGAGTTTGCGTAGGATCCAGGTTTTTTGCAGCACGCTCGGCTCAAGCAGCAGCTCTTCGCGACGGGTGCCTGAGCGACCGATATTGATGGCTGGATAGACGCGCTTTTCGGCCATGCGGCGATCCATGTGGATCTCCATGTTGCCGGTGCCCTTGAATTCTTCGTAAATCACGTCATCCATGCGGCTGCCGGTGTCGATCAGCGCGGTCGCGATGATGGTCAACGAGCCGCCTTCTTCGATATTGCGGGCCGCACCGAAGAAGCGTTTTGGCCGTTGCAGCGCGTTGGCTTCAACACCACCGGTGAGCACTTTGCCGCTGGATGGCATGACGGTGTTGTAAGCGCGCGCTAGCCGGGTGATCGAGTCGAGCAGGATCACCACGTCTTTTTTGTGCTCAACGAGGCGCTTGGCTTTTTCGATCACCATCTCGGCAACCTGCACGTGGCGGGTGGCCGGTTCGTCGAAGGTGGAGGCAACCACTTCGCCGCGCACCGTGCGCTGCATGTCGGTGACTTCTTCGGGCCGTTCGTCGATGAGCAGCACGATCAACACGACATCAGGATGGTTGCTGGCAATCGCGTGCGCGATGTGTTGCAGCATGACCGTTTTGCCAGACTTGGGCGGCGCGACTAGCAATCCGCGCTGGCCTTTGCCGATGGGGGCGACGATGTCGATCACGCGGCCGGTGATGTTTTCTTCGGCCTTGATTTCGCGTTCAAGTTGCAGGATTTTGTTGGGGAACAGTGGCGTCAGGTTCTCGAACAAAACCTTGTTTTTGCCGGCCTCGGGCGGAAAGCCGTTGACCTCGTCTAACTTGGTCAGCGCGAAGTAGCGTTCGCCTTCTTTCGGCGTGCGCACTTCGCCTTCAATCGAGTCACCAGTGTGCAGATTAAAGCGACGAATTTGCGACGGCGAAATGTAGATGTCGTCGGTGCCTGCAAGGTAGCTCGCCTCGGGCGAGCGCAGGAAGCCGAAGCCGTCGGGCAACACCTCCAACACGCCGGAGCCGCGGATGCTCGCGCCGTTCTTGGCCTGCTGCTTGAGCAGGGCGAAGATCAGGTCGTGCTTGCGCAGTCGGTTGGCATTTTCGAGCTCATTGGCGAGCGCGATTTCGAGAAGTTCTGCGGCAGATTTTGTTTTGAGTTCAGCTATGTTCATGCTGTGAGAGGTTGATCCAGAAGGAAAGTGTGCGCCACCAGAATGAGGGCAACAGGGCGAGCGGCTCAACGCGAAAATTTGCGGAGCGGTCTCGGGATAAATGTGTTGGAACAGATGCGCCGGGGCGCTAGATCGTGTTTACGGAATTTACGTGGATTGGGGAATTTTTACCCCATCAGGACGACGGGGCGCTTAACAGAACCGAATTGTGACGGTGTTAGACGTTGCTGTCAACAAAGGCCGTCAATTGCGCTTTGGACAATGCGCCTACTTTTTGTGCGGCGAGTTCGCCGTTTTTGAACAGCAACAGCGTGGGAATGCCGCGAATACCGTATTTGGCGGCGACTTCACGGTTCGCGTCCACATCAACCTTGGTGATCTTGATTTTGCCCGCGTGACTTACCGCCACTTCTTCGAGAATCGGGCCAATCATCTTGCACGGGCCGCACCATTCCGCCCAAAAATCCACCAAAACCGGCGTGCCCGACTTGAGCACGTCGGCGTCGAATGTTGCATCTGTAACGTGAGTAATGTTGTCGCTCATAAGGTGGGGCTCCGCAAACCGCAAAAATTGATGATGAATAGTAAATGATGTCGCTTGGCGCGATTGCAAGTACGCGCGGTAACCGGCACTGGTGGCTTCAAACCCTATAATTCAATGGACTCCTGAAAATTCCGCAATTCCCATGAAACGCATCGCGTTTATCGCCTCCGTTGTTGCAAGTTTGATGCTTGCAACCTTATCCGTTACCGCTTCCGCACAGACCCCCGCTGCAGCCGTCGCTACCGCAGGCGACGCCAAGGCGGGCGCACAACTTGTCCAGCGTTGCCAAGGCTGCCATGGCATCGTGGGGCTGCGCACCGCCTTTCCCGAGGTCTACAAAGTGCCAAAGATTGCAGGCCAGCACTCACCTTACTTCGTCAGCGCGCTCAAGGCCTACAAAACGGGTGATCGTAAACATCCGGGCATGCGCGCCATTGCTGTGTCGCTGTCAGACAAAGATATGCTCGATCTGGCCGCGTATTACGCGGAGACCAAATAATGAAGACGATCCTCACACTGTTGTCTTGTTTTGCGTTGGTCGGTACTGCAACCGCCGCCGACACCGCCGCAGGTGCGGCTAAAGCGAAAGAAATTTGCTCTGCGTGCCACGGTGTTGATGGCAACAGCGCTGACCCGAACAATCCACGCCTCGCGGGCCAACATGCGGACTATCTCGCCAAAGCATTACGCGATTACAAATCCGGTGACCGTAATAATGCGATCATGAAGGGTTTTGCTGCCGCGTTGTCGAAGCAAGATATCGAGAATTTGGCCGCGTATTTCTCCTCACAAAAATCGTCGCTCAGCGCCAAGTATTGAGCAGCCTGAGCTTGCACAAAAGAGCGCCTTGTGCAAACACGGCGCTTTTTTTATTCGCGTGTCACATGGGTCGGGGCGAAACAAAATCGAGCTATGTTTGAGCGAATAAAAATCTTGCTGACCCGTCCGCGTGGCAACCGTCGGGTCCGCTCATCGCGCCCGAGCACGCCTGCGTCAGCGCGGCTCGCGTTGCTGCGGCGCTGGTTAATCTGGTTGATTGCGCTGGTGTTGCTAATCGCGGCGGCGCTTGCGTTTTTGAGCTTCAACGCGGCTGATCCGGCGTGGTCGACCACCGGCAAAAACCTCGCGGCGAAAAACTGGCTCGGCCCGGTCGGCGCGTGGGCCAGCGACATTGGTTATTTCGCTGTGGGCGCAGCGCTGTGGTGGCTGCTGGCGTTTGCCGCCGCCATCCTCTGGCGCACGTTGCCGCGCGGTTTGGGGCACGCGGGTGCGGATGACGCAATGATCGATGTCGCTGCTTTGAGCATGCCGTGGCGCGTCGCTGGCGTGGCCATGCTGGTGATCGCGGGCAGCGCGCTTGAGGCGCTGGCCATGCATCGCTGGTTCGCCGGATTGCCGCAGGGCGCGGGTGGCGCGATCGGCCAAAGCGTGGCGTATCCGTTGCTCAAGTGGATTGGCTTTGTGCCGAGCGCGCTGCTGTTGATCGTGCTGGTTTTTGTCGGCGTCACGATGGCCTTCGCCATCCCGTGGTTGCGCTTGAGCGAAGCTATCGGCACGCTGGTGCTCGACGGCTTCACGAGCTGGCGCGACAGGCGTGAAGAGGTTCGCGAAATCAAGCGTGATTTTGAAATTGCCGCGCCGGAAGTAGAGCTGAGAAATCTCTACATTCAAGAAGAAACCAAGCGCGTTGAACAGCATGAGCCGATCAAGATTGTGGAGACGTTTGAGCCGGTGATTTTGTCGGAACGGATCGAGCGCGAAAAGCAAACGATGCTCTTTTCCGACATCCCGGACTCCGTGTTGCCGCAGCTCTCGCTGTTGGAGCCGTTACCGAAAGAGCAACCGGTGGTCTCCGCCGAAACACTCGAATTTACGTCGCGTTTGATCGAGCGAAAACTCGCTGAATTTAACGTGCCTGTGAAGGTGCTCGCGGCGTATCCCGGCCCGGTGGTGACGCGCTACGAAATCGAACCTGACGTCGGCGTCAAAGGTAATTCCATCGTCAATTTGGCGAAGGATTTGGCGCGCGCGATGAGCGTGATGAGCATTCGTGTGGTCGAGACCATTCCCGGCAAATCGTGCATGGGTTTAGAGGTGCCCAACCCACAGCGGCAAAGCGTCGCGTTGATCGAAATTTTGGGCAGTGCGGCGTACAACGACGCGACTAGTTTGTTGACTATGGGCTTGGGCAAAGACATCGCGGGGCGCCCGGTGGTGGCCGATCTCGGGCGCATGCCGCATTGCTTGGTTGCGGGCACCACCGGCTCTGGCAAGTCGGTGGGCATCAACCAGATGATCCTATCGCTGTTGTATAAAGCCGAGCCGCGCGAAGTGCGTTTGGTGCTGATCGATCCCAAGATGCTGGAGCTGTCGATTTACGACGCCATTCCGCACTTGCTGTGCCCCGTGGTCACCGACATGAAGCTTGCCGCCAACGCGCTCAATTGGTGTGTCAACGAGATGGAACGGCGCTACCGTTTGCTCTCGCACATGGGCGTGCGCCAGCTGTCTAGTTACAACGTAAAAATTCGCGATGCGATAGCGAAAGGCCAGCCGATCGGCAACCCGTTTTCGTTGACACCCGATCAGCCTGAACCGTTGGAAGAAATGCCGTTCATCGTGGTCGTTATTGACGAGCTCGCTGATCTGATGATGACCGCCGGCAAAAAGATTGAAGAGCTGATTGCGCGCTTGGCGCAGAAGGCGCGCGCGGCGGGTATTCACTTGATTCTCGCCACGCAGCGCCCTTCGGTGGATGTGATCACAGGGCTCATCAAAGCCAACGTGCCGACGCGCATTGCGTTCCAAGTCGCGAGCAAAATCGATTCGCGCACCATCCTCGATCAGATGGGTGCTGAGGCGCTGCTTGGGCGTGGCGACATGCTCTACATGCTCGGCGGCACGGGCTTGCCGGTGCGCGTGCACGGTGCGTTTGTGACCGATGACGAAGTGCACCGCGTTGTGGAGCACTGGAAGGCGCAAGCGCCGCCGCAGTACATCGAAGGGGTGCTCGAAGGCACCGACAGCGAAACGATGAACGAACTGTTCGGCGGCGGGTCGAACGAGGGTGAAAAAGACCCACGCTTTGATGAGGCCGTGGCCGCCGTGCTGGAAAGCAGGCAGCCGACCATCAGCTATGTGCAACGCCGTTTGCGCATTGGCTACAACGGCGCGGCGCGCTTGATTGAGGCGATGGAGCTTGCGGGCATCGTGACGCGGCCCAATGCGATGGGCAAGCGTGAAGTGCTGGTGCCGAAGCGCGATGAGTAAAGACTTATGAAACGAATTTTTTTGCTCGTCGCCACTGCCACGTTGAGCGGTGCGACGCTTGCCCAAACCCCCGCCAACGCGCTCACCGATTTCAAAAGTTACACGCGCGATTTGGCCTCGCTCTCAGGCTCGTTCACGCAAGAAGTGCGCGATAAAAATGGCCGCGTTAGCAGGCAATCTTCGGGCACCTTTGCCATTGCGCGTCCGGGTAAATTTCGCTTCGTTTACGAGAAGCCGTACAAACAAACTATCGTCAGCGACGGCAGCACCGTGTGGCTGCACGATGAAGACTTAAATCAGGTCACGATAAAAAAGCTCGGAGACACCGTCACCGAGCAGCCGCTCGCGTTGTTGCTTGATGCGAGCGCCGCCGACAAACTATTCGATTTGAAGGCGTCAGAATCGCAAGGCTCCGTCGGATTCGTCGAGGCCAAATCGAAAAAGGCCGATGCTGCGTTCAGCGATTTGCGCGTCGCCATCGTCGCCCTGCAGCCGCGCGAATTGACGTGGCGCGACGCGCTGCAAAACGTGAACACCATTCGTTTTGAGTCGCTCAACAAAAACGGCAAACTCGCCGCAGACGCGTTTTCATTTACGCCGCCCAAGGGCGCGGATGTGCTCAAACAATAGTCAATTGTAGCCAACAGCTTTTCGCTGAAAGCCCTATTTAACTAGGGCTAGCTCGATAAACGCATTGAAGTTGACTTAAGCCAATTACGCCGCTCAGCCCAGGTGAAACGGGCGTTACAACAAAAAGCTGCTTAACAAGAATACACCTCAACCGCGCGTTTTTTTCATTTCAAACATGCGTGCGTCGGCCACCTCGACCAGCTGCAACAACGTGCTGCCGTCACGCGGATACAGTGCGCCGCCGCACGACGCACCGGCTTGAATGCGCTCACCGGCCAGCGCAATCGGCGAGTCCAGCCGCGCGGCGATTTCGGCCAGTCGTGTGTTGATTTCTTCGTCACTTGCAACGCCCGCCAGCAGCAGCACAAATTCGTCGCCGCCGTAGCGCGCCAGTAGATCGTCGCGACGCAATACCGAGGCCATACGCTGCGCCGACACCGCAAGCACCGCGTCGCCCAGCGCATGGCCGTACTGATCGTTGACGCGCTTGAATTTATCCATATCGACGAAGCCGATCGCAAAACTTAGCCCCGCGCTGGCGTGCAAAAGGCTCGCCACGCGTTTCTCCAGCGTGTGTCGGGTTAGCGCGCCAGTGAGCGGATCAATCAGCAGCCCGGCCTTAAATTCTTCGACTGCGCGGGCGATGGTGCCGAGCTCATCTTTGCGCCCCGAAAACAGCGGGTCGGGTGACTGCCCGCGGGCGAGCAGGCGCGTGGCCTCGGACAATCGCCGCACGTCGCCGGTCACCCGCTGCATCACCCACAAGCCCACCGCCAGCGCCAGCGCCACCGCTAGCAACCCTATCGCCACGTTTTCCAGAATAGTGCGGCGCACATTGCCCATGTGATCCGAGCGCGGAATGGCCACCACCATCGTCCAATCGAGGCCTGCTTTGTCGCGCTGCGCGGTGGCGCTCATGTGGACGCGACCGTTGTCGTCGTTGAATGAATAACGCGCGATGTCAACGCCGCGCACGGCTGCGGTGCGCGCGTTGCCGCTGCCTTGCAATTGTTCGTAGGCTTTGCGGATCAGCGGGTTGGCGCTTTTGTCGGCGCGCAGGCGAGTGGCGGGCTGCGCGCTCGCGGCATTAGAAATGAGCGGCTCTTTGCTGGAGGTGGCCACCAGATTGCCGTTTTTTTCCATGATGAAAGCAACGCCCGTTTCGCTCACTTTCAAGCCCTGCACAAACTCGGTCAGCGCGGTCAGCGGGATGTCGGTGGCCACCACGCCGCGTTGCTCGTTGGCTTTATTAAACACCGGCTTCGCGAGCGTCACCGTTAATGCTTGCGTGGTGAAGTCAACATACACTGGCGACCAAGTTAGCGCGGCCCGCTGCGTGGCATTAATAAACCATGGCCGGGTGCGTGGGTCATAGGCGTCGGTGCGCACCACTTTACCCCGCTCCCCGGGCCCGCGCGTCGCATACACGGTGCGCTCTGACGCACCCAACTCACGCACCCGAACCTCAGCTTCAAGCCCCGCGCCGCGATTCACGCCCAAAAATTCGCCCGCGTTCGAGCCGTAATAAATGTAGCCATTGCCTTCCGGATACAGGCCCGAGGCGATCCATAAACGACGCTCAAATGCAGGCAAGCTATCGGGCACCAAATCAATCAGCGGCTGCGAGGTGGCAGCACTGGTGCCCGAATCTGGCGCGATGGCGCTCAGCACCAAAGACGAGGTCGCTAAGTGCCGCGTGGTGGCCTGCGTGACGCGGTTCGATATGTCAAGCAGCAGCTGCTCGGATAGCGCGTCAACCGCTTTAAGCCCGGTTTGGTACGACAAGAGCGAGATCGCGAGCGCGACCAGCACCACCACAGCGGTAAACGGGACGAGCAGAGCGGTGCGAAGCGAGGAGAACATGCGGAGCGTCTTGCGTGGAAAATGGAGAGGAGCGAAGCGGAGCGCTTGCGCTTTAGCGCGCGTTCGATTTTTCGACTTTTTTGTGTAGCTAAAAATGCAGTACGCGCCCGCTATTTTCTGCCCACGCTGTGTTGTATCAAACTAAAGGGCTCACACGGCACGAGCGGCACGCGAGCGGAGCTGCGTATGGCGCTAATTGCGCCTTCAGCGCCGCGCTACGCGGGTAGCCGCGCCGCGCAAACCAGAGGCGCCGTTGCTGCGTAGACTTGCGGCATGAAAGCTGCATTTTTCACTCGCGAATCGACCGTTAAATCCAGAATAATCGGTGGGTCGGCGGCGCTGTTGGCGCTGCTGATACTGCTTGGCGCGCTCGCCGCCTGCTCCCCGGTGGCATTGATTAACGCGCTGACGCCGTCGTCCTCCTACGTTAAAACGGCGAGCATTGCCTACGTCCCAAGCGGCCATCCACGCCATCAACTCGACGTCTATCAACCGAGCGATTCGGCGCTCGCCGCTACGCCGCGCCCGGTGGTGGTGTTCTTCTACGGTGGTGCGTGGCAAGAAGGCTCGCGCCGTGATTATTTGTTCGTTGCCGAGGCGCTCACGCAGCGCGGCTACGTGGTGGTGGTGCCCGACTACCGCGTGTATCCCGAGGTGAAATACCCGGAGTTTTTGCGCGACGGAGCGGCAGCCGTTGCGTGGGCGGCAGCGTATGCTGATCGCTACGGCGGCGACCGCTCACGCATCTTCCTGATGGGTCACTCGTCCGGCGCGCATATCGCCGCGATGCTCGCGCTAGACAACACGTATCTAGACGCGCAAAACGTGCCGCGAAAGTCGCTGAAGGGGCTCATTGGGCTCGCCGGGCCGTACGATTTTTTGCCGCTCACCGAACCAAACGTGATCGCGCTTTTTGCGAGCGAGGCAAACCTTGCGCTGACGCAACCGATTTATTACGCGCCGGCTGCTAGCAAAACGTCACCTCCGGTTTTGCTGCTGCACGGGATTGAAGACGAGCGCGTGTTGCCTAAAAATTCAGTCAACCTTGCGCGCGAATTGCAGGCCCAAGGGGTCAAAGTTGAACTCGATTTGTTACCCGGCATCAGTCACGCCGCGATCATTGGGAAATTCACGCGCCTGCTGCGCGGTGATGGCAAATTGGTTGATCGAGTCGATCAGTTCATTCGCGATAACGCGGGCTAGCGCCCCCCTTGTTACGATTGCATCATGTCTCTCGCTGCAAGTAAAAATACCAACGCCCCGCTAGCCGAGCGCCTGCGCCCGCAAACCATTGCTGATGTCGTCGGGCAGCGCCACCTGCTCGGCGACGGCAAACCGCTGGCCAACGCCCTCAATGCAGGCGTGCCGCACTCGATGATTTTCTGGGGCCCACCGGGGGTCGGCAAAACCACGCTCGCGCGCTTGCTCGCCGACGCGTTCGACGCGGAAATGATTGGCTTGTCCGCCGTGATGGCGGGCATCAAAGATATTCGCGAAGCGGTTGAGCGTGCGCAGTTAACGCGCGACCAGTTTGGTCGCCGCACCATCATGTTTGTCGACGAAGTGCATCGCTTCAACAAGTCGCAGCAAGACGCGTTTCTTCCGCACGTCGAATCGGGCTTATTCACCTTCATCGGCGCGACCACCGAAAACCCGTCATTCGAGGTGAACTCGGCGCTGCTTTCACGTGCGCAGGTGTATGTGCTCGAAGCGCTCGACGATGAGGCGCTCAACATCGTGTTCACCCGCGCAGTCGCCGCGCTCGATGCGAAGTATTCGGTGGACGCCGATGCGCAGCAACTGCTGATCGACTACGCCGACGGTGACGGTCGCCGCTTTTTGAATTCCATAGAACAGCTCGACGCCGCCGTGCGCTCCGGCAAGGTCGAGCACGTCACCAGCGAATTTGTGCAAAGCTCACTCACCCGTGCCCGCGCCAGATTCGACAAAGGCGGCGAGCAGTTCTACGACCTCATCAGCGCGCTGCACAAAAGCGTGCGCGGCTCTGATCCGGACGCATCGCTGTATTGGTTTTGCCGCATTTTGGAGGGCGGTGCAGACCCGCTCTATCTCGGTCGTCGCATGATTCGCATGGCCTCAGAAGACATCGGCTTAGCAGACCCGCGCGCGCTAGAAATTACGCTCTCTGCGGTTGCCGCGTTCGAACGCCTCGGCTCGCCAGAGGGTGATTTAGCGCTGGCAGAAGCGTGTGTTTTCTTGGCGGTCGCCGCGAAAAGTAACGCCATCTATCGCGCCTACAAAGAAGCCAGAAAAGCAGCCCTTGAAAGCGGCACTAGACCCGTCCCGCTACGTCTGCGAAACGCGCCGACTAAGCTTATGAAAAACTTGGGCTACGGGGAAGGCTACCGCTACGCGCACAACGAAGCGGACGGCTTTGCAGCAGGCGAAACCTACTTTCCCGACGACATGCAGCCGCAGCAGTTCTATCGTCCAGTAGATCGCGGGATGGAGGCGAAGATCAAAGAGAAACTAGAGATGCTCCGCGCGCAAAACAAGCCGCGTTAATCCAACGCTAATTCAGCCGCTAGTCGAGCACCATTTGATAGCCCTTGCGGCTCATCTCAACCACTGCCTGGGTGCGATTGTTGACCCCCATCGCGCGAAAAATCGCAGCGATATGCGATTTCACGGTGTTCTGCGACAGCGATAGCTTGTTTGAAATTGCCTTGTTGCACAGGCCGTTGATGAGTAGCGAGAGCACCTGCGATTGCCGCGGCGTGATGGCTAATTTAGGCGCTGGCGAGAGGGATTTGCCGTCGCTTTCGTTCGCGTCCGGTGCTGAGCGCGTCACGTCAGCGGCGCGTCGACCGCCACTGCGCCGCTCCGTGGTCATCGGTTTGTCGCTGGCTCTGCGGCGAAACTGGTGCGGCACCAGCTCAGCGGCATGCGCGCCAATAGGCGGCAGGTAGACACCTCCCGCGAGCACAATGCTCAAGGCGTCACCAATTTCCTCGCTTGAATAATGCTTGGGAATAAATCCCATTGCGCCGGCTTCAATGGCACCGAGCACTGTGCTTTGATCTTCACCCGCTGCCATCACCACAATAGGCACCGCCGGACGTTGGCCGCGCATGGCAAGCAAGCCGTCAAAATTATTGAAGCCAGGCAGGTTTAAGTCGAGAACAAGCAGATCAAATTGCGCTGACGCGTATGCGGCTGCGTCGGCAACGCTCGCCACCAGAATCACGTCCACGTTGGCGTGATGCTGCGCGAGAAGCCGTGCCAGCGCCTCTCGCATCAACGGCTGAGCATCAATCACCAACACCGACGCTATCGTCGTTGGCGGGGTGTGTGTACGCGAATGAGCGAGCCGAACGCCCGATGAATTGGCAATCACGGTGCAATTCGCTGCGTTTTCTGACGATAAAAATAGCTTGGTGTGAGCCGCCGGTTCGGTGGCAGACATGTCGCGATACGGACGTTGAATCTTCGGTGTCGCGGCAACATACAAAGTTTGTTGGGCTTGCGCCAATATTTTGTTCGCCGAGCGATCTTCGTCTGATCGGTCTAGCGCATCCAACGCGCCTTTTTTGCTAAGCGGGGTGCTCACGTTCTCTCTCCGGTTGTGTGGCCTCTATCGCGCTTGCTGCACATTTTTTAGGCTCGTGCGCGACAGTAGCACCATCGGAAACATCTGGCAATATCAAGCAGGATATCCCACGCATAAAGCTTGCCGATGTGACCCATCGGCGACGAAAAAGAATCGTTTTCGCGGCGCACACATGCCAAATGGGTGCCGCTGTTACCCGCCGCGCCCTGCCAAAAAACGCGAAAAATGACGTGCTGCCTGTGCCCGTTCGAGGCACGTTAACGTTAATTATCTGATTCGCCTCACCCAACTGGGTGATATGCAAATGCGCTGCAAACAGAGATATTGGCGACCTGGAAGCCGAAACGGCTACGCAAATCGCGCCAAAGCAGCAGGCGGGCAATACCAGCCCCAACCCACCGCCAAGGTTTGTCCCTAAAGAACCCGGGGGGGTTTCTTGTTAACGAAGAGTCAACATCAACGTAGAGTAAGGCCAACCGTCGGCGGTGTTGCCGCATTGGCCGCAGCGTGGGCCGCCGTTGGCATCGTTTCAACAGCGAACGCTGCGGATCGCGTCTACGGATCGCACCACGAAGTGGTCGTGCTTGTCGGGCAGACGGTGGGCGAAATCGTTGAGCGGTTGGTGCCAGACGGACGGGCTGCTTACCAAGATGCGCTAGCCGCCGTGCTCTCGCTCAACCAAAGCCGCTTTCCGGGTGGCCAGGCGTCACGTGTGGGCGCTGGATTCCGGCTATGGCTTCCGCTGTCGATGGTGGATCGCCGCGACTCGTCCTCAACCTCCACCACTGCCGCAACAAACGCCACCCCCAGCGCCGACATGCGCAGCCTGCACACCATGCCCCGCGCGGGAACTCTGCCTGAGGTTGCAGCGTTGCTTTTTCCGAACAGCCCCGGTGCGATTGAAAACGCGCTCGCCGACTTGCAGCGCTTGAACGCAAACGTCCTGAGCAGCGAGCAACGCGCGGGCCGCGCCGTGCTCCTGAAGGGCACCGCGCTACACCTATCGCCGTGGATGATCACCGCGCTCAACACACCGTTGCCGGATAAATTAACCAGCGCGAGCTTGCGCGGAGGGCTCTTCGTGGAGGCGCTGCCCTTGGTGAGCGCCACAGCCGCCGCATCTCAAGCATCCAACGAGACACGCGTGGCCGCACTCGCCACAGCCGCCGTGTTGCCGGACGCGCCGGTCACCGACGCCGCCGGTGGTGGCGGCACAGACACCGTTGTCGCGCAGGTCACCACGCTCGATCGCGCGCAGGCCGAGGAAGATCGTCTGAAAAAGCTGATGGCCGGCAAGCCGAAGGCCTACGAAGACAAGGTGCTCGACGCCAGCACGCTGCCCGCCCAGCGCGACGACAACACCGAAGCTGCTTTGATCGATGCGGCCGGGTTTCGCGGCTATCTGGTTGAGACGCGCATCGGTTTTGCTGACGACAGCACGGGCCCGCGATCAACCGAGTTCGGCGTGCGCACCGAGTACCGCCACGAAACCTTAAACCACGGTGAGTTCGTGGCGCAGGCTGACGTGCGCACCCGTCAGGGCGACGGCACCGCGAGCATTGGCCTGCTCAGCGCAGCGAACAACAAGACCAGCGCCCGTGTCACGCTGCGGAACCTCGGCTTCCCAATCACCACACAGCTATTCGCCGACACTGCGCTCGGCGATCAATCGGTGCAGGTGACCGACGCATTCAGTCGCGCATATCGCTTGTCGCTTGGCAGTGGCACGGTGCGCGGAGTCAGCGCGCATCTGTTTTCACGTGAGCTCGATGTGCGGATGGGCTTGGGCGAGCGCGGCGTACTGTCCGGCGGGCCGTATCCAGGATTTGAACGCAGCAACGGCGCGCTGGCGTGGCTTGGCGCTACGCAACGCTTCGGCACCGATGCATTTTTTGGCGCGCAACTGAGTCACGCCAGTGGCCTGCAATCTTATGTTCCAACCAGCGTGCTCGGTGGGCTCTCCGACCCCTACGCCGCCAGCTCGGGTGCGGTGGCCGTGGGCTATGGCAGCGATCTGGTCGACGCCGGTTCGAGTCGAGCGCGGGTCACGCTGGTTGCGTCTAACCGCTCGGGTGCGGCTAGCGCAGACGGCAGCGGGCGCAGTGGTGCCGGCGTCTTCGCCGAGGCGGGCCGTCGCATCGGCGGCTATCGCCATGAATTCGGCGCGTATTGGTCGCAGGTCGGGCTCATGTTTGGTGATGCGGCACTTGCCAGCGACAGTCGGGGCGCGTATTGGCGCGTGGATCGCAATGCCGGTCGGCTGTTCTGGGGAATGGGGCTTGATTTTGAAGACACCAATCCGAGCCGCGAAGCGAGCCGATTGGCGCAGCGCCGCATCGGCGTTAACGGCAATGCGCAATATCGACTAGACCGCGACAGCAGCATCGGTGGATCGGCCAACGCCAGCGACGTTAAATACACCAATGCCGATGTCTACCCGGTCAGCGGTGACGGCACGCGCAGCTACAACGCAAGCCTTTTTTATCAAACAAGATTTTCCGACTGGGGTAGGAGCCGCCTCACCGCAACCCTACGCCACAATCAAGTCTTGGTTGCCAACGACCTCGCCGCCAGCGGTCAGGAAGTGCAGTGGGAGCACGATTGGGTCAGCGGCAAGTACGAGACCATGCGCCCGGAATTTGTCACCACCCTAGGCTACGCCCGCGATACTAGCGGCGGTCAAGTGCAAAGCTACCCGACGGCGGGCGTGCAGTGGAAGTACTTTTGGGATGCCGACTGGAGCTTTGGCGGCAATTTGCGCTACACCTCCCGCACCGGCAACCTCGCCACCAGCCGTGGCCTATCCGGTGCCGTCATGAGCGAAAAAATATTCAACAACGGCTGGCGAGTCGGCCTGCAAGCAAGCATTAACGAGGCGCGTGTGGACACCACGACCCTCCCCGGCGGCATCAGCGGCGCAGGCACCGTCAGCACCACCCGCAGCAACAGTAAAAGCGTGTTTTTGTATGTGCGGTGGGAGGGCGCGAGCGGCACGCCTTACAACGCGCTTGGCCTGCGCACGGCGGGCAGCGCAGGCAGCGGCGGCGTGTCCGGCATTGTGTACTTCGATGCCAATCGCGACGGCAGCCAGCAGGCCGATGAGCGCGGCGTGCCCAACGTTGAGGTGGTGCTCGACGGGCGCTACCGCGTGACCACCGACCGCGACGGTCGCTTTGAATTTCCGCTGGTGCCCACGGGCCAGCACCGCATTACCCTCGTGCTCGATAGCGTTCCACTGCCCTGGGGGGCAGCACTGGAGCGCGGGCTCGGGGTCGACGTTCCGCTGCGTGGTACGGCCACCGCCAACATCCCTGTGGTGAAGGTGGGGGAGTAGGGCCATGCAACGAACTTTGTGTAGAGACCCAGCTAAGCGACCCGATGTGGAGGGTGAATTTGACAGCCAACCACCGCATCAAAACCGCCGCTGGGGGACACACAACCCAGGCCGGGTGTCCGAGGCGAATTATCGCTAAAGCGCCCGATTGAAGAAACCGAACGCGCGCGCGTTGCCAGAAACGGCGGCAGCCTGCGTTCGATAGTGTGAAAAAAAAGGAAATTGAAATCATGAAACTGCAATTAAAAGCACTCTCAATCGCGCTCGGCGCTGCCACTTTGATGGTGGGTTCGGCGTGGGCTGATTCGCAAATTTCGACGGGCTCAACCAGCCCGCTCGAAGCGAAGGCAAACGTCAATCTCAGCCTCGTTGTTCCACGCATCATCGCGCTGCGTATCGGTGACGCTACGATGGCCAACACCATTACCTTCACGCAAAGCGCGGTGGGCGGTAACTGGGGCGTTAACGCCTCTGACCCCACAGTGGCGTCGTTGTTTGGTTCTGGAACCACTGCAAACGACGCTAACAGTAACAACACCACCGCAAGTAACAATCTGAAAATGTGGACTTGGACCAACATTTCCGGCGGCGGCACCGTCACCTGCGCAGTTCTGCCTGGTGGGTCACCCATCGTCGCAAGCGACGTGCAAGCAGCCAGCATTGGCGGCGGTATCGGTCATCCTGCGGGCGCGAACTTAGGCGCGCAGTGCGGCGCACCAACCGTTACGTACACGCCTGTCGGCGCGGTTAAAACGGACACGTGGGCGTACAACTTTATTGGTTCGCCTACCGGGTACGTTGCCGGCACTTACAGCTCGCAAGTGAAGTACACGGCGTCGGCCATCTAGGATTGCGATAAAGCGATGAAAACGCGCACACCCAACCCAATCCTCCTCGCTCTCCTCGCAGCGCGCGCGTCGGCAAGGCGCGGGTGGCGCGTGGCTCTCACGAGCACCACTGCCCTCGGCCTGCTCACGCCAGCCGAGGCGGTTTTTACGAGTTTAAGTACAGCGGTGCTACCTAACTCCATTAGTATTCGAGTCGGCAGCCAGAGCGCTGTTGACACCGTTAATTTCGGCACCATCGCTGGCAACCAAGTCGGCAATGGCACTGCTGTTGCCGCGCCCAGCACGGTAGAGGTGGCGGTGCGTGCGTTTACAGCCTCAGATTGCGAACGCACGGTCACCGTCAACGCCGATTCGGCGCTCGGAATGACCTGCCAAACGCCGAGTCGCTGCGCCAGTGCCATCATCCCGTTTTCCAGCGTCCGCTGGACCGTGAGCAACGCAAGCGCGCCCAGCGGCGCAACGCCCAATTTCAACATTCAACCCGGCAGCTTTAACGGCAGCGCATCGCAAACCATCGCGTCGTTTCCGTCCGACCGCCGTCTGAGCAGCAGCCTCTCCTTCAAATACGCCAACAACACGGTGTACCCCGCAGGCAGCTATCAGGGCCGCGTGACCTACACAGCGAGCATGCCATGAGCACAAAACAATTCACGCCAGTTTGCCCCCGCCCCGTCGGTGCTAAGCAGCAAAAGCGTCGGCACAGCTGCATGCGCGTGACCACGTTCATCGCCGCGCTCTGTCTGACCACGCTGACCCATGCCGCCCCTGAGCGCTTAGACGACTCCTCGTCGCCGCGCAGCAGTGTGGAACCCACGATTACGAGCACCAACGGTTCGGTGTTTGACGGCGCGCCGCCCACCGAGGCAGCGTTGCAATTCGGCTGGGTGGAATACCGGCTCAATACAGCGAAATACATGGGAAAGAACGCGCGCATTTATTTTGTAGTGCCTGCCGTGATCGGTAATCTGCGCTCGCCACACGGTTTGCGAGTTGAGTGGCGCGGGAGAAGTGCCTTTACGTCGGGCAGCGCTCGCGCGGGCGAGCGCCGTTTGGTGTGGAGCGGCATGGTGACCAGCCCTCGCATGGAGGAGTCGCTGGATTTGCGAATGGGCTTGGCGCTCGCTGAAATGCAGGGGCCGCTCCGGTTTGAAAGTTATTTTGAAATTGAGGTGAACTAATCATGGCCGTAATTTCGCTCCGTGCGCACAGTGCAAAAAAAATCGCGTCACCGCCTCGCCATTTGCGCGAGCATGTGCCCATGCGCTACCCCCGCTACATCAACGGTGCAGAACGAGATGCGCGTGAACGCCGCGTGATGCGTCTGCTCGGGCTCTGCGTGACGGTCGTAATCCTGAGCGCTGCGGCCATGCTCTCCACGCGTGCCTTCGCGGCGTCGTTTGAGGTGGCAGCATCGCCCGCGCGCTTTGAGCTCACCGGAAAAAGCGCGCAGCGCGTCGGGCAGTCGGTCGACATCTACAACGTCGGGGGCACAGCTACCGAGGTGTCGGTGCGCACCATTGATTGGACTTACAGCGAGGACGGCAGGATTGGTTTTCATGACGAGTTGCTCCCGAACAGTTGCCGCGAATGGGTCACGCTGGAGCGGAAGACGGTCAAGATTGGCGCACGCAGCAAAAAGGCGTTTCGCTTTCAGGTGGAGGTGCCCGAGGGCGCGGCAAAGCGCGAATGTCGATTTATGTTGGCAGTGGAAGGCATTGAGCCCGCGCACCGAGCGTTGATTGAGAGTGGCGGTGCGAGCTTGAGCTTGCCGGTGAGCGGGCGCCTTGCACTGGCGGTGTATGTTGCCGTGAACGGCGCGCAGCCTACGCTTGAGTTCAAAGAAGTGAAGATGATTGACCGCGATGGCAAGCGCACACCGGTGGTGATGGTGACCAATACCGGCGACGCGCATGGGCGGCTCGATGGCTCGTTAGAGGCGAAAGACGCCAACGGCGTGGAGTTTGAGCTGGTGCCCGACGGCACGCCGATTTTGCCGGGGCAAACGCGCTTGATTGGCCTGGCACCAAAGGCCGAAGGTAAGGCAGCCCCGGTCGTTCCCGCGTATCCCATGAACGCCAAAGGCGCGCTTGATTGGGATCGCGGCAGCTTCAAAATCGCGGCCGAGTTTAAGCAATGAATACCCTTCGTGCGTTGCATTGGGCGCCTGCGGTGCTGTGCCTGACGCCCTTGCTGGCGGGCGTCGCGCATGCCGAGTTCAACTCAAAAACCGCACCGCACTCGCACCCCCGCGCCGCCGTGTCAGCCAGCGCGCGGCTGGACTTTGCGGTGACGCTGGGCAGCTTTCTGTCGCTGCAAGTCGGCAGCCCCGGCGCAACAATTGATACGGTGGGTTTTGACCTCGCAAGCCTTGCGTCGCCCGCCTGCACCGCCACGCCGTTGCCCATTTGTTTTGGTAACGGTCGTCCTGTGGATGCCAGCACAAACCGCAGCTTAGGTGTGACGGTGAAAAGCAACGCCGGGCCGGTGAATCTGAAGGCCAAGGTGGTCAGCGCACTAACCAGCGGCACCAACACCATTCCCATGTCGCAAATCGTTCTGGTCTCGGACACCACAAACTTACCCGCGCCGACGCTTCCTGATACCGATACCGGCAATGCGGTCAATATTGCGCCCACGGCGTTTGGTGGCCGAGTGACCCACCGCAGCGCGAACTGGAAATTCAGCTTCGCAAACACCGTCGCCACTGCGGCGGGCAGCTACACCGGGCAGGTGATGTTCATCGCCACGGCACCCTAGGCTGGTCGTTCGGCGCAGCTTAAATGGCTGTGCCGTAAGGGCTTGAAAGTTTCGTCCTCGCCCTGATTTGTTTCCTCAAGTACGCTTCCGTCATCCGGCGTGACCCACTTCGCAGGCGCGAATTCTGGGCGAGCCGGTAAAACCAAGAAATCATGAGCAAACAAACCCTAAACTTTCAGGCCGAAGTTGCACAGCTGTTGCACCTCGTCACCCATTCGCTGTATTCAAACAAAGAAATCTTCCTGCGCGAATTGATTTCAAACGCGTCTGACGCCTGCGACAAACTTCGTTTTGAGGCGTTGAACAATGGCTCGTTGTGGGAAGACGCGCCGAATCTTGAGGTGCGCGTTACGTTCGATAAAGATGCAAAAACGCTCACCATCAGCGACAACGGTATTGGCCTGACAGAACAGGAAGCCATCGACAATCTGGGCACGATTGCCAAGAGCGGTACCCGCGATTTTTTGAGCAAGCTCGGTGCGGAGCAAAAGGAAAACGCTAAGGAACAAGGCTCGTTGATTGGCCAGTTTGGCGTGGGCTTTTATTCCGGCTTTATGGTCGCCGACAAGATCACGGTGGAGTCGCGTAAAGCGGGTTTAACGCCGTCGGAAGCGGTGCGTTGGGTGAGCGGCGGCACCGGCGAATTTGAGGTGGAAAACATCATCCGCGCAGCACGCGGCACGAGCGTTACGCTGCATCTGCGCGACGACGCGATGGACTATGCCAGCGCATGGCGCCTCAAGTCCATTATCAACAAGTATTCCGACCATATTTCTTTGCCTATTTTGATGGTGAAAGAGGAATGGAAAGAAGGCGCAGACGGCAAAGACGGCGGCATGGTCGCCACAGGCGAATGGGAAACCGTCAACAAGGCCAGCGCCCTGTGGACGCGCCCAAAGAAAGACATCACGGCTGAGCAGTACATCGAGTTCTACAAGCAAATCGCGATGGACGGCGAGGCACCGCTCGCATGGAGCCACAACCGCGTTGAAGGCGCAACCGAATACACGCAACTACTCTACCTACCGGCCAAAGCGCCACACGATTTGTGGAACCGCGACAAGAAGGCGGGCCTCAAGCTCTACGTCAAGCGCGTGTTCATCATGGATGATGCGGAGGCGTTGATGCCTTCGTATTTGCGTTTCGTTAAAGGCGTGGTGGATTCGGCCGATTTGCCGCTCAACGTGTCGCGTGAATTGCTGCAAGAGAGCCGCGATGTGAAGTCAATCCGCGAAGGCAATACGCGTCGCGTGCTGACGATTCTGGAAGACTTGGCGACAAGTGGTGATGACGCAGAAAAGGCAAAGTTCGCAAGCTTTTATGGCGAGTTCGGCGCAGTGCTTAAAGAAGGCCTCGGCGAGGACTTCAGTAATCGAGAAAAGCTGGCGAAATTGCTGCGTTTTGCGTCAAGCACGACTGACACGGTGAGCGTGAGTTTTGCTGATTACAAATCGCGCATGAAAGAAGGTCAAGAGGCGATTTATTACATCACCGCCGATACCATCGCAGGTGCCAAAAACAGCCCGCAACTTGAAGTGTTCAAGAAAAAAGGTATCGAAGTTTTGCTCATGACTGATCGCGTTGACGAGTGGGCGCTGAACTACCTGCACGAGGTTGACGGCACGTCGCTGCAATCGGTCGCGAAGGGTGCGGTTGACTTGGGCAAGTTGCAGGACGACGCCGAGAAAAAAGCGGCAGAAGACGCGGCGATTTCGTTCAAACCGATTCTCGACCAATTGAAAGCAGCGCTTAAAGATAAAGCTGAAGATGTTCGCGTCACCACGCGCCTGGTTGACTCCGCCGCGTGCTTGGTTGTACAGGATCACGGCATGTCCACGCAGCTAGCGCGCATGCTCAAACAAGCCGGTCAAGACGCACCGGAAACCAAGCCGATTCTTGAGGTAAACGCCGAGCATCCGCTGGTAAAAAAGCTGGAAGCATCGACGGAGAACGAGGCCCTGTTTGGCGACTTGGCGCACATCCTTTTTGACCAGGCGCTGCTGGCGGAAGGCGGGTTGCCGGATGATCCTGCGGCTTACGTGAAGCGGGTTAATTCGTTGCTGGTGTAGGTTCCGTTCTTCACTCAACGTCGTCATTCTCGACGCGGAGCGTCGGGAATGCAGAAACGTGGCCAGTCGTGGCGGCGTGCTGCGAGCCAACTGCCCGCAGGGACGCCCTGTTCCCTAGAATGGAATGGATGCGGAATCCACCTTTTTCGATGTCAACATCACAATCGCGAAGCATAGGGCTGTAGTGGTGTCTTCCGAGCGCAAAGTCATCATCATCGCTGGCCCGAACGGCGCAGGCAAAACCACCTTCGCGCGTGAATTTCTACCAAACGAGGCTGATTGCCCGGTGTTCGTCAACGCAGACCTGATCGCAGCGGGGCTCGCACCTTTTGCTCCGTCGTCGGTCGCCATTCAGGCCGGTCGCGTGATGCTTGCCGAGCTAGATCGTCACTTCGCCGCTGGTCACAGTTTTGCGTTCGAGACAACGCTCTCGGGCCGCAATTACGTCCGCCGCATCCAGCGATGGCAACATGACGGTTTTCGCGTTAAGCTGATTTTTCTTCGCCTTGATAACGTAGACGAAGCCATTGCTCGCGTAGCTGAGCGCATTCGGCAGGGTGGCCATGACGTGCCGACCGATGTCATTGCCCGTCGGTTCGTCGCAGGGCTGCGCAATTTCACGCAACTCTATGCGCCGTTGGTCGATGCGTGGTCACTCTACGACAATGGCGGGCGAGAGCCACGCCTGATTGACTGGAAGGAAACGACATGAATACTGAACCGATCGAAACCGCAAAAGACGCAGACTTGCGCGCGGTGCCGCATGCGCTCGCGCGGGCGGCTCAGCGCGCGCGCGAACTGGCGGCGCGTACCGGCACTCTTTTAGTTGTAGCGGAGTGTGGGGAGGAACGGGTTGTCGCTGCGTCATCGGCGTCAACCACCGCACAGCGAAAGCCGTGAGGATGGACGCCCCTCTGAGCCCGAGCGGTCGACTACACAACGATTCGACATTGCTATAACCACCGCGCGTTTTTTAATGGATGCAAGCAGCGCGTCAACGACCACAGTGAAGTTTTCACGGCGTCGCGGATTGTTCAAGCAATGCTCCATCAGGCCAAACGAAAGACGGCAGCGCGGTGCTTGCCTTCGGCAGCACCCCTTACAAACAGCCTTAAGGGTGCACGATGCTGACGATTAGAAACGCGATGTAGCTTCGTATGCAATCGACGGTGACTGCATCAATAGTTACTCAGCCTGGCTTTGCTATTTGTCGCAGTAAGCTTGACGTCCAGTGTTTCGCGCTTACCGTCATACTCGATAGGCACCACAATTTTTAGCCAGTTTCCGATGCCACGCTCAGTGAGATTGGGCTCCCCGTCCGGCCACTTGACGTTAAACATCGTCAGATTCGGAAACAACGATGATAGATCGGGCCCAATGGATAGGGAAGCACGCTTATTGGGCGCAAAGCAAAGCGATGGAGGCGCGAAGTAGCGCAGCTTCTTTGGATCGGTCGAGCCCAGCACCGTCCAGCGCCCGGTTAAGGTGTGGGCCAACGAAGACACGCTGAGCGGTATTTCAGCCGGATGCAGGTTCGACGCAAGACGGGCTTCGTCAAACCGGAAACACAGCGGGCCGGTGGTGAGGTTGGTCACGCCGCCACCAAAGCCATCCGTGCCAGTGCCAAATGTCCACGCCAATATCTCTGTCTCGTACCGGACAGCGTCAAACGGCGATAGCAATCCTGCGGGTCGTGGCACAGTTGAAGTTGCTTGAGAACGTTGCACCTCAGGTTGCCCTGTGAAATCGCGTCGACTCACCTGTGCCTCGATTGCGAAGTCAACGACAACTGTTCCCGCGCAGCCGATCAAGCCAGCAAAAGAGCAGACTAGCACCGCCAATAGACTTGTTCCCTGTGCCGCCTTGCAAGCGCTCAAAACCGTGCGGTCGGTAGTATTGTGCACACTATTCACCACCACTGAGTTCCGGGCTGCTCGTCCGGATCGTCGTACTCAAACATGCGCTTAAAGATTGCAGCCAAGTAGCTTCCGATCGCGTCTATCAGCGTATTGCAATCGCTGCAATCACCGCTCGGTATTGTCACCGCGCAAGCTGCATCCCCCCATTTGCACACACACATGTCGTGCCCGTAACACTCTGGTGTGTAAATGTTTCCCGGTGTGGCGCACCCTGGCCCGCATCCCCCGAAGCAGCCACCACGTATTTCACAGATACCATTCCCGTTTTTCCGGACATCTTTTAGTGTCTGCAGCAGTGAGCGCGGAGTTTGTAAGACATCGCTTCCGCGCTCAAGGGACTTTTTTCCAAGCACCTCCGAACTTTTACCAAGAACATCAAACAATCCGGAATTTTGAATGGTGAAGTGGCGACCACGATATTGGCACTCACTTCGACAATTGCCACGCAGGCTATTTGAACGATCTTTGCCCAATGTCCCCTCAGCATGTGCGAAGCCAGCAATCGTGCCGGTGGTAAGTTGCAGCGCTGTAAGCACGCCTCCGAAAGGGGCTTGCAACTCGACGAGTTTCGAATCAGTTTCAAATGGTTCTAGCGCCGCGTACAGCGCGGGCATTGCTTCAGCAAATGCTTGACCGGCATCGCCGTCGGCAAACTCTTTCATCGTTCGCTCGTCGACGGAGTTTTTCTTGCGTCGCGCATGATCGAGCTGTGACATGAAATCCATGCCTGCCACTTCAAATATTTTGGCGCGTTTCCCCGTCCTCGGGTTCAATTGCTTTGTGCGGCCCATCAATAGTTCGATTTCGCCCGTAACTGGATTTCGGTGAGCAACTTGTGGATCTACAGTGCCGTTGGCACGCCACTGAGTTCGCAGCAAAATGCGCTTGCCAGAAACTGACTGGTAAGCAGCGAGCAGGCCGTCAGTGAGGTTGTAGTGGGCAATTACGAGTTGTGGTTTACCAATCGCGTCGGGCGATTCACGCAGATAGTCTCCGGGTGACTTGGGCTTCAGGATTTGCTTTGAGTCAAGACTGCGATAAACGTTGGGGGTGCCTGACGCTGCAGCATTGCCGACGTCAACCTCGGCTGGCAATGTCAGGGATGGGATGGCAGCGGCATCTCCGCGTGTCGTTGCCTGCTTGGGTGAAGTAAGGTTCTGCGAGTTTGACAGCGGTGCGTACGCGAGCAAAGCTAACGATGCGCCGAGGGTTGCGCAAGTGATTGCGCTGTGCGCTACGCGGTTGACTAGTGCTTTTGTGCGGCTCGTTGTGCGACGGGGGGGGCGATAGTTGACATGTGTAGCTTTCTCAACAACGTACGTTAATGAAATTGCAAATTCACTAAGAACCTACCCGCCGTACTCGGCTGAATGTTCAAGCGTCGTAAATTTGTGCTGTATGTCATTGTCATTGCAGAAGGCGATTGTGTCAACAGTTGTCTACAACCAAGAATTGCGACCGTGGAGGCGGTCTGTGGGCGACCCGGATCAACCAGCCACCGGTAATAGCAAACCGTTTGTGTCAGTACGGGCGCGACTATGTTTGACCAACGTAGCGCGCAAGGCTGCCGTGCGAAAAAGCCCTGATAATTCACTGATGCTGAATTTCAACAACCGCTTCCTGCAATCTCTCCCCGGCGACGCCAACCTGCGCAATCAGTCGCGGCAGGTGCAAGGTGCTTTCTGGTCGAGGGTTGAGCCTACGCGGGTTGCGGCTCCGCGGTTGATTGCTTATTCGCCGGAAGTCGCAGCAACACTGGGTTTGAGCGATGCGCAGATGCATTCAACCGAGCTGGTGAACGCGCTTTCAGGCAATGGCACGCTGCCCGGCATGGAGACTTACGCGACTGTCTATGGCGGTCACCAATTCGGCGATTGGGCGGGGCAGCTGGGCGATGGCCGCGCGATACTTTTGGGTGAAGCGGTGGCACCTGATAAGCAACGCTACGAGTTGCAATTGAAGGGCGCAGGCCCTACGCCGTATTCGCGTCGTGCCGATGGTCGGGCGGTGTTGCGTTCATCAATTCGCGAATTTTTGTGCAGTGAGGCAATGCATCATCTGGGCGTGCCTACCACGCGTGCGCTGTCGCTGGTGCTCACGGGCGACGAGGTTGAGCGCGATATGTTTTACGACGGTAACGCCGCCCCCGAGCCCGGTGCGATTGTCTGCCGAACCGCGCCAACGTTCATTCGTTTTGGCCACTTTGAATTGCCTGCATCGCGCGGTGAAACGGCGTTGCTTAAGCAGCTGGTCGACTTCACAATCACCAATTACTTCCCGCACCTCGCTCCGCTGCCTGAAGGCGAGCGCGTCGCCGCCTGGTTCGGTGAAGTGTGCGTCAGCACCGCAAAACTGATCGCCCAATGGATGCGCGTGGGTTTTGTGCATGGTGTGATGAACACTGACAACATGTCGATTCTTGGCCTCACGATTGACTACGGCCCGTATGGTTGGGTCGACAATTTTGATCCGGGCTGGACGCCAAACACGACCGATGCGGGCGGCAAGCGTTATGCGTTCGGCCGGCAGCCCGGCGTCGCGCAGTGGAATCTTGCTCGGCTGGGGGATGCGTTGTCCACGCTCGATGTAAAGGCTGAAGCTTTGGCGACGTCGCTGGCGAAATTTGAGTCGACCTACGGTGTCGAAATCACGAGAGTCTTCTCAGAAAAATTTGGCTTGTACCAATGGAACGATGCCGAGGGTGATCTCGTTGATGACGCATTCACGCTGATGAATGATGCCGAAATTGACATGACGATTTTCTTCCGCACGCTCGCGACTGCGCGTCAGGTGGACGAGTTTGCCGATGCGTTTTATCTCGAAGGTCAATGGCAGCAATCGCGCGAAAAATTGGCCGCATGGTTCGCGCGTTATGGTGCACTTTGCAACGAACAGAACCCGACGTCCGAACAGCAAGCAGCGCGCATCAAACGCATGAACGAGGCGAATCCGAAGTACGTGCTTCGTAACTATCTTGCGCAGCAGGCGATTGATGCTGCGCATGCAGGCGACACGTCAAAAATCACGGAGTTGCTCGACGTGATGCGTCACCCGTACGACGAGCAACCGGGCTTTGAGGTGTTCGCACAGAAGCGTCCGGATTGGGCGCGGCACAAGGCGGGTTGCTCGATGTTGTCGTGTAGTTCGTAGTGATTTTTAAACAGGCAGCGCGGGAGCGGGCCACCGCGATTAGCGGACTTGGCCTATGTGGTCGCAGCACAGCCGCGCCAGCAGTTCGTACTACTCAGTCTTTATCAAAATCCGCGCCACGCCCGCCGACACCACCGCGTTTGACATCACCTTTCACCGGTTTGCCTTTCGGCCCCCAGCTGGTAGCAAGCGCGTTTTTATCGAGTTTGTTTTTGCGAGAACTTAGCGACGGAAGCGTTGACGGATCGCGCGTGCCCCAGAGCGACGCGGCGACTGCGCCGTACGCGAACAGCGCACCGATGAGCGCGAACAAACCGACCACCACCGAGGCCACCCATTCGACGGTCGGCTGATTGCTCACCATCGTAAATATCGGAAAGATGAAGCCGCACCACAACGCGCCAAACAGCCAGATGCCAGCCGCGTCGTGCATGCGCTGGTAGTACGAAAAATTGGCCAGCGCGCCTATCGCGCCGAACGCGCCTGCGAGTGCGAACACCGTGAAAATGACCGCCTGCATCGCGCGAGGCCACAGCGAACCCACCGGCAAATCACGCGACACCACGGCGACATCCGGCCTTCGCGGGCTCACCCAGATGGTTGCAGGTTTTTGCTCGCTGTGCGCCTTCGCCAGCGCCTTGAGCACGACGGCGTTGACCGGCTGATCGATGGCCTCATCGTCCAGCACCGTCAGCCGCTCGGTTTCGTACGTTTTGCCCGCCACGTCGTAGCGCGCGGCGTACCAGTTGAACGAGCCGCCGTCATCCTTGCCGGTGCGCTCAACGACAGTGGCCTCGACCGGCTGATAGTCACGCGCCACGTTCCAGTTGCCCAAGGTCGTGACCAGCGGTTTGATCGCGAAAAACCAACCGGTAATGCCGAAGACAATCGCCATCAGCAGCCACCCAAAGGTGACCCCGATGCGTTTGCCCCACGATGGGTGGGGGCTGACGGTGGATGTGCTCATGATCGAATGGTATGCATATAACGACGTTTCTTATTTAACAACTTATTGCTGAAACCCTTATTTAATATGGGCTTAAGTGTTAATTTAGGCTTTAGTCAACTTTTGGCGAAAATGCTGCTTAGCCCATGTGCAATAAAGGTTTAACGGAAAAGCTGATTGCGATTAGTAAGACGGATTTACGATCTGCTGGCAACAAATTGTCATCTCCGCCGTTAGAAGCAACGATAATTTAAAGACGATTTTTTGCATCAGGAGATGCCATGTTCCGCTTACTTTCGTGTTCTGCCATGTCAAAAGCGGTGTTCGCGATTGCGTTCGCTGTGGCCCCCACGATGGCCAGCGCCCAGCAAAAAGTCACCTTCCAGAGCAACTGGTTCGCACAGGCCGAGCACGGCGGCTTGTATCAGGCGGTCGCCGAAGGCACCTACAAAAAGTACGGCCTCGATGTCACTGTGAAAATGGGTGGCCCTCAGGTCAACGGCCTGCAATTGCTGGCGGTCGGGCAGGTCGATATCTTCATGGGCTTTGATATTCAAAATTACAAAGCGTGGGAGCAGGGTGTGCAGGCGGTCAGCGTCGGCACTTTTTTCCAGAAAGACCCCATCGTTGTCATCGCGCACAGCGATGTCAAAACGTTCGCGGACTTGAAGGGCAAAACGATGCTCGTCTCCAGCGACGGTCAGACCAACTGGTGGCCATGGGCAAAGGCGAAATACGGGTTCAAGGACGAGCAGACGCGACCTTACACGTTCAACGTGCAGCCGTTTGTTGCAGACAAAAAAATTGCCATGCAGGGCTACCTAACGTCGGAAACGCTGGCCGTGCAAAAGGGCGGCGTGAAGGACGCGAAAGTGTTTTTGCTGGCTGATCTAGGCTATCCGCCGTACACCGAGACGATCACGGTTCTCAAGAAAACCATCGACAACAATCCGAAGATGATCGAGGCGTTCGTCAAGGCCACGATGGAAGGCTGGAAGAGCTATCTCAAAAATCCGGCACCAGGCAATGTGCTGATCAAAAAAGACAATCCAGCGATGACCGATGAGCTGCTTGCGTATGGCCTGCAAAAGATGAAAGAAATGGGCATTGTCGACGGCGGCGACGCCGCGAAACTCGGGCTCGGCATCATTACCGAAGCGCGCATGAAGCAGACTTGGGACATGATGGTGCAGAACAAACTCGTGGATACGACCAAGGTGAAATTTACTGATGCGTGGACTGATAAATTTGTTCGCGATTTGAAGGTGATGCCTTAGTGTTTTTGTTTGTGTTGCGGTGCGCGCATCTATTGTTCGTCGCCCCGGCCTTGGCCGGGGCTCAGCGGTTCGTCGCCCCGGCGAAGGCCGGAGCCCAGCGTCTTTTCTCTACGCTCGTTTCGACCGCAAACCCTCTAAGTCGCTGGGTTCCTGCCTTCGTAGGAACGACGAAAATTAGCCCATGATGGTCTCCGCGCCTGCGGTCGAGATTCGCGCCGCCGCAAAAATCTACGCCAATGGCACCCGCGCCTTACTGCCGGTGAGCCTTAACGCTCAGCAAGGCGAATTTGTCACGCTGCTCGGACCATCCGGCTGCGGCAAAAGCACATTGCTCAACATGGTCGCAGGCCTTCTTGTCCCGAGCAGCGGCAGCATTTTGGTGTGGGGCGAATCGCCCGTTGCCAACACGAAACGTGGCGCGACCGATCATCGCATGTCATTCGTTTTTCAAGATGCCACCCTCATGCCGTGGGCCCGTGTTGCTGCCAATGTGAGGCTGCCGCTCGACCTGCAAAGCGTGCTACGCGCCGAAGCCGATCAACGCGTGAGCAACGCGCTCAAACTCGTCGGCCTCGACAAATTCAGCGAGTCCTATCCACGCGAACTCTCCGGTGGCATGCAAATGCGCGCCTCGATTGCGCGCAGCCTCGTTACTGATCCGTCGTTGCTGCTGATGGACGAGCCGTTCGGTGCGTTGGACGAGATCACGCGCAATCGGCTGGATGATGAGCTGCTCACGTTGTGGCGTGCGAAAGGGCTCACCGTGATCTTCGTCACACACTCGATTCACGAAGCGGTGTACCTGTCGTCACGCGTGATCGTCATGGCCGCGCGGCCAGGGCGCGTGGTTGAAGAGTTTGCGATCTCGCCCACCATTCCACGCGATGAAGCGTTTCGCGTGTCGACCGAATTTGCGGAATACGCGAAGCGATTGCAGGATAGTTTGTTGCGTGCTTCGGCCCGCGTTGAGGACGCGCTGGCGTGACGAGCATTCAGGCGCAACGCGTAGGGTTGCCCACGCTCGTGGCCGCCATTTTGATTGGGCTTTGGCAATGGTGGGTCACCGCCTACGACATCCCGCAATTCCTAGTCCCCAGCCCGTTGGTTGTCGCGCAAACACTCATCAACGATTGGTCGCTACTCGGCAGCGCGCTGATGGTCACGCTCAAGGTCACCTTCCTCGCGCTCATCTGCTCGGTGCTGCTCGGGGTGCTCATCGCTTTCGCCTTTGTGCAAAGTCCGTGGATCGAAACCGCGTTTTTTCCGTACGCCGTGTTGCTGCAAGTCACGCCGATTGTCGCCATCGCGCCGCTCATCATCATCTGGGTCAAAAGCCCCACCGCATCGCTGGTGATTTGCGCCACACTGGTCGCGTTGTTTCCGATCATTGCCAACACCACGCTCGGCCTGCGCAGCGTCAATCGCGGCCTACAAAGCCTGTTCAAACTGAACCGTGCGACGCGCTGGCAAACGCTTATCCGACTGCGCATTCCGAGTGCATTGCCGTACTTTTTTGGCGGGCTGCGCATCTCCTCCGGACTCGCGCTGATCGGCGCAGTGGTCGCCGAATTCGTAGCCGGAACCGGCGGCACCGGCACTGGCCTCGCGTATCAAATTTTGCAAGCCGGATACCAACTCAACATCCCGCGTATGTTTGCCGCGCTCGCACTGATTACGCTCACTGGTGTCGTGCTATTTGCACTGATGGGTGCGCTGTCGAAGTGGGCGCTGGGCAGTTGGCACGAGAGCGAAACGGGCAACGTCGGTTGACCTGTTGTGGCGTTGAGTCTATTTACCTCACCTGTCATTCCCGCGAAGGCGGGAATCCAGACCGAACCCCCACATCGACTGGTATCCTTGCATCAACATGCAACCAAAAAGTATTCACCATGAATGAGCCCGAGCCCATACAGTCACCCTACGAATTCTTTGCAGAACGCATCACTCGCGCCAAAGCGCAACCCGGCGGCATGACGCGGGCGCTTTATGCGGCGTGGGCGTGCAACGCTGACGAAGCGCCCGTCACCGGCGATGAACTGCCAGCTCAGGTTTAGCCCGCAAAACTGATCGCCGCATTAGTTCCACGCGCCGCACTCGTCGAAACAGTCTGAGCGTTCGACCGGCGTGTCCCCTCTCCCCTCGCGGGAGAGGGCTGGGGTGAGGGGGCGGTACGAATCCTACGGCACGCTGCTACGATAACCCCAACCAAAGGGGACATCATGTCGGCCACTACTCCAACGCCCGCAGTCGCGCCGGACGACGCCAAAGACAAAACACCAGACGATGATTCGCTAGGCTACGACGCCTACGCGAAAACGCTTTGGGCACGCATCGAGCAGGCGCTAAATCGCGACGTGATCACAGGCAAGCTGGGCGATGATCCCCTCGTCGTTGGCATCTTCGGCGAATGGGGCGCGGGTAAATCGTTTCTGCTGGGCAGAATTCTCAAGCACGCATTTAAGTTTGAACAAGGTCGAATCGATCTTCGCAAGGGCGGCATGCTTGGAGGCAACGCAGGCTTTGGCCTGACCGTGCCGGTGCTGTTTCAGCCCTGGAAATACGAGCATGAAGAGCACTTGCATGTGCCGCTCATGCTGCACATTCTGGAGGCTTTGAAGCGCGATCTCGCCGCCTCTAAGCCGATTACCGAACGTGCGAAAGAGGGTTTTGATAAAGGCGGTGACTGGCTCGTGCAGCATATGAAACCCGCCGTTGCAGAGTTTGAAAAGCTCCTTGCGGCCACCGCTTTGGCGACCGCACCCGTGACTGTTGGCGCGTCGCTGGCAAGTATTCCGGCGATGGGCGTTGTGAAGTGGCTGCTTTCGAAGCTACCCAGCAAAGCGCCCGACAAACCAAACCTCCCCGCCACCATTCGCTACAGCGACGAGGGCCGCTACTTCTACGAAGTTCATCAGCACTTAAAAGCCGTCACACGGCCAGCGACAAAGGGAAATCACGCGAAGGGCTACACGCAGGGCCAACATAGCCAACACGACAAGCTCGACATTAACTTCGTGGTTTTCGTAGACGACCTAGACCGCTGCCTGCCGGAAAAAGCAGTCGCCGTACTCGAACTTATCAAGACGGTCTTCAACGTCGAAAGCTTCGCCTTTGTCCTCGCACTCGATGACGAAGTGATCGAGCGTGGCATTAGTCATCGCTACAAGGACTACGCGTTCGGCAATAAAAAAGCCGATATGCCGATCACCGGCTTT